>DASUTJ010000001.1:0-11116 GCA_036374655.1 Solirubrobacterales bacterium
CTGCTGCTGCTGCTCACGCTCGGCGCCGTGCTCTGGACCGGCGCGCTTCCGTTGAAGCTCGACGTGCTCGCCCTGGCGGCGCTCTGGCTGCCCGCGGTGGCGCTCAACCTGACGGCCGGCTCGGCATTGGCGCGCGGCTACATGAAGATCGGCGAGACGGCCCATTACGAGCTGCTGACGATGGAGATCTACACGCGGGCGCTGCGCTGCGCCGTCGTCCCCGGCAAGACCGCCTTCAAGGTGACGCCGAAGCAGGGACGCGACGGCGGCGGCCTGGAGGCGCTGCGCAAGCTCCACCTGGTCCTCTTCTGCACGGCGCTGCTGGCGGTCGGGACGCTGCTGCGGCTGCTCGACCTGGCCGGCTTCGGGCCGCTGCCGGACCTGCCGGGGATCGCCGCCGTGGTCGTCCCCCTCCTCGGCCTCTTCGAGCTGCGCCGCCTCGGGGCGACCTTGCTGGCGGTCGGTCGTCGCCGTCAGCGCCGGCTCGTCTACCGCTTCGAGGGCGACGCCGAGGCGAGCGTCTATGGACCGGACGCGCATACCCCGGCGCGACTGGTCGACGCTTCCGCCGCCGGCCTGGGCATGGTCGCCACCGCACCGCTGGAGGTCGGCAGCCAGCCAGCGGTCCTCCTGGGACTGACCGACGCGGCAGGCGAGCCGCACGAGATCGCCGCGAAGGTCGAAGTCCGCACCTGCCGGGAGGCCCAGACCGAGGGCAGCTTCCTGATCGGCGCCACGATCCTCGAAATCGACCCCGAAGCCCGCTTGCAGCTGATGGAGTGGTGCTACGTCGTCTGCAGCCACGAGCGGCTGCGCGGCCGGCGGCCGGCGATCCCGCTGCCCGAGTCGGAGGCGATCGTCGTCGCCCTCGACGACTACCGCGTTCGCGGGCCGGTCGCGGCCGATCCTTCGATTCCCGCCCTAGGGCAAGCTTGAGCCGCTAATCTTGATTGATGTGGCGGTTTCTTGTAAACCGCTGAGGGAAAAGAGAGGACCGGCAAATATCGGCCAAGAAAATGCCGGCCCTCCCAGCTCGCAACGAAGCTTCATAAAAGCTCCATTACCCACCTGAGTATAGAGTTGAACTCAATTACTCGGGTATGGCTTGAGCGTCAGGGCGCCACTCCCGGTCAGCGGAGAGGGTGGGATTCGAACCCACGAGGCGGGTTAACCCCGCCCACGCGATTTCCAATCGCGCTCCTTAAGCCACTCGGACACCTCTCCGGGTGCACACAGGGTATTGGACTGCCTGGGAGGGCTCAGCCCCGGCGCTGGGCGAAGAAGCTCCGCAGGAGGGTGGCGCACTCGGCTTCGCGGACGCCGGCGATCACCTCGGGCCGGTGGTTGAGAGCCGGCTCGGCGAGGACGTCGAGAACGCTGCCCGCGGCACCGGCCTTCGGGTCGCGGGTGCCGAAGACGACCACCGGGACGCGAGCGAGGACGATCGCCCCGGCGCACATCGCGCAGGGCTCGAGGGTGACGAACAGCGTCGTCCCCGGAAGCCGCCAGCCGCCGAGCTCGGCGGCCGCGGCGCGGATCGCCAGCAGCTCGGCGTGAGCGGTCGGGTCGCGGCGCAGCTCGCGCTCGTTGCCCGCCCGCGAGAGCAGCTCCCCGTCGCGGAAGATCGCGGCGCCGATCGGCACGTCGCCGTGCGCCTCGGCCTGGCGGGCCTCCTCGAGTGCGACCTCCATTCCGGCATCCAGCATGCTCGCGTCCACGATCCGTGAGTATGTCCGGCGACAACTTCCGCGGTATCGCGGTGTTGGTGGAAATGCCGGATCCAGGGATTCCGGCCCTTCAGAACAGATGAGACGACTTCTTCCCACGCTTCTGCTCGGCGCGATCGGGGTCCTGCCCCTTGCCGCCGCGCCCGCCTCCGCCGAGACGGGCGTATCGCCGGCGCGCGCGTTCGCTCCCAACCAGGTCCTGGTCAAGTTCGAGGGGCAGCGCCGGGGCGAGGCAATCGAGCTGCCGCCGGGCGTCGGCGTGCGCGAGACCGCCCGGGCACTGCGGCAGAGGCCGTCGGTGGTCTACGCCGCCCCCAACTACATCGCCTCGGCCTCGGCGGCCCCTTCCCCACCGTTCGATCCCGACGACTCGGGCAGGTTGCAGGAAGGCGCCGGCTCCTCGAGCGCGTCAGGCAAATGGGCTTTCAGGCAGTGGAACTTTCTCGCCCCCAAGGCAACCGCCGGGACCGGCCTGCCGACCTCGCCGGGGGGGATCGACGCCGTCGGCGCCTGGCGCAACCTGATCGAGGTCGGCCGGCCGGGCGCCGCCGGCATCCTCGTCGCGGTGCTCGACAGCGGCATCGCCTACCGCTCCGACGGCGACCGGTTCCTCCCCAGCCCCGATTTCGGCCCCGAGCAGTTCGCTCCCGGCCGCGACTTCGTCGACCACGACCGGCTGCCGCTGGACGAGAGCGGCCACGGCACCCACGTGGCGGGGACGATTGCCGAGAAGACGGACAACGGGGTCGGGCTCACCGGCCTCGCCTACGGGGCGCGGTTGATGCCCGTGCGGGTGCTGGACGAGAAGGGCTTCGGCGACTCGCTGCAGATCGCCCAAGGGATCCGCTTCGCCGTCGCCCACGGCGCCGACGTGATCAACATGAGCTTCAACTTCCCCTGCGGCAAGCAGGTGCCGCTGGTCGACGAAGCGCTGGAGGAAGCCTACGAACGGGGGGTGGTCACGGTTGCCTCGGCCGGCAACCTCGGCACCGAGGAGTGCGTCTCGGCGCCGGCGACCGGGCCGCGGGTGATCGGCGTCGGCGGGACCACCGAGGGAGCCTGCCTGGGCGACTACTCCCTGCCCGGGGCCGACATCGACCTGGTCGCCCCCGGCGGCGGCGAACCGCGTGCCCGCTGCCGCTCGGTCGCGGCGCGGCCGATCTACCAGGTGACGCTGCTGCCGGACAGCACCAACACCTTCGGGATCCCCGTCAACTACGTCGGCACCTCGATGGCCGCCGCCCACGTCTCCGGCGTCGCCGCCATGGTCCTCGCCAGCCGCAGGATCAACCCGCTGCTGGAGGACGAAGCGCTGGTCCGCGCGGTGACCAAGCGGCTGCGGAGCACCGCTCGCGATCTCGGCCTGCCGCGGCGCCAGCAGGGGGCCGGGCTGATCGACGCCGACGCGGCCACCGGCACCGGGCCAACCTTCTATCCCTGACGTCCTAGGTAGTGCGGACGATGATCACGCTGCAGGGCGCGTGGTGGGAGACGTTGTTGGGCACGCTGCCGAGTAGGTAACGGCGCGCGCCGGTCATCCCCTTGTTGCCGACCACGATCAGGTCGGCCTTGACCTCTTCGGCGACGTTGAGGATCGCGTCGGCGGGGTCGCCCTCGACCGGATGGGTCTGGACCTCGATCCCCTCTTTCTTCGCCTCGGCGGCGGCGGCATCGAGCACGAAGTTGACGTCCTCGCGGGGCCCGATCTCATACTGGACGTCGGGCGGCGCTTCCGACTGCTCGGCTTTCACCCGGCGGCCGGAGACGGGGGCGTAGGCGCTGACGAGGCTGAGCGTCGCGCCGGTCAGTTTGGCCAGGTCGATCGCCTGGTGCACGGCCTCGGCGGCCGTCTCCGAACCATCGGTGCCAACCACGATGCGTTTGAACACGCCGCCTCCTTCGGTCGCTGAACGGGCTCGATACTAACGCCGATCCCTAGCGCTGCCCCGCCGGCAGGCTGTTGTAGCCCCGGTAGCCGTCGCCGAGGATTTCGGTCGGCGTGGTGGCCAGCCGGTAGATCGCGATCGCCATCGAGATCGCCAGGCAGGCGACGAGGACGACCATCCCCGCTCTCCAGATCCAAGGCACGCGGCAACCCTAGTGGTCGCCTGCCTGGTGGTCCCTTATGGTGGGCGCCATGGCACTGGAGAAGGTCGCGGACGGGGTCTGGCTGCTGCGAGGGGACTTCCGCGGGGCGATGAACATCTACTTCATCGAGGACGGCGACGGGGTCGTCCAGTTCGACGCCGGCACCAAGGCGATGCGCAAGAAGGCGAAGGCCGCGGCGGAGGAGCTCGGCGGGCTGAAGCGGGTCGTCCTCGGCCACGCCCACGCCGACCACCGCGGCACCGCCCCTTACATGGGCGTGCCGGTCCTCTGCCATCCCGACGAGAGGGCCGATGCCGAAAGCGACGCGGCGATCGCCCCCTACATGGACCTCTCGCAGCTGCCGGTGGCATGGGTGCGCTGGCTGTACCCCTTCCTGCTGCGGCGCTGGGACGGCGGCGCGGTGAAGATCGCCGACACGGTGATCGAAGGCGACGAGGTCGCCGGCTTCAAGGTCCTCCATTTCCCCGGCCACGCCCCCGGGCTGATCGGGCTCTGGCGCGAGAGCGACCGGGTGGCGCTGGTCTCAGACGTCGTCTACCTGGTCGACTCCGCTCGACTGAAACCTCTGCCCGAGGGCGAGGCGAGCGTCCCCCATCCCGCCTGGGCCTGGGACCACGCCAAGGCGAAGGAGTCGCTGCGACGGCTGGCGGCGCTGGAACCGCGGGTCGTCGGCGCCGGGCACGAGCATCCGCTGCGAGGCGAGAACCTGCGCGAGACGCTCGAGCGGGCTGCCGAGAAGTACTGAAACCGGCTCCTGCCATAACTTCCAGCGCCTGATGATCGCCACCTACGCCTCGGCGGCGCTGATCTGCGCCGTCTCGCTGCTGGTCGGCCGCGCCGTCCTCTTACTTGCAGGAAGGCGCGAGTGGTCGTGGCTGGAGCCCGCGGTGGGGCTCGGCGCGGTGCTGACCGTCACCGGGCTGCTGGCGCGGGCGCCGGGGCACGGGACCTCGGCGACGGTCGGGCTGGTGGCGCTGATCGTGGCCGCGGCGCTGGTCCTGTGGTGGGTCGGCGTTCGTCCTTTTCCTGACATGGACGTCCAAAGGACGAACGCCGGAAGCCCTTGGCGCGAGGGACTGCCGGTGGCGGCGGTGGTCGTCGTGGTGCTCTCGATCCCCTTCGCGATCGCCGGCCACTGGGGGCTACTCGGCGTCGGCTTCAACAACGACCTCGGCCTGCACCTCGCCTGGGCCGAGTGGCTGCGCAGCGGCTTCGGCCCCGACGCCGAGCCCGGCTACCCGCTGGGCCCGCACGGGCTGGCGGTGGCGACGGCGACGGTGCCGGGCGTCAACCTCGGCCAAGCGTTCCTCGGCGAGATCATCGCGATCGGCGTCCTCACCGGCCTGACGGCGCTGGGAGCGCTGCGCTCGATGACGCCCGGCCGCCGCACGATCGCCGCCGCCATGGCCGCCCTCCCCTACCTCGCGGCCTCCTACTACGCCCAGGCGGCCTTCAAGGAGACCGCCGAGGCCCTCCTGGTCCTCGCCTTCGCGATCTGGCTGACGCAGTTCGAGGCTCTGCCGTCCACCTGGCGCCAGCGCCTGCTCTTCGCTCTCCCACCCCTCGCTCTGGCCGGCGGCATCTTCTTCAGCTACTCCTTCGCCGGCATTGCCTGGCCAGTGGCGATCCTCGCCCTCTGGAGTCTCACCCTGCCCGCCGTCCGCTCGGCATTACGCCCCCGCTCTCTGCTCCGCTTCCTGCTGCGGCCGCTGACGCTGCTGACCTTGGCGGCACTGGCCGGGATCGCGGTGCTGGTCACCGTGGTCGGCCCCTTCGGGTTCGCCAGCGCCTTCAACAAAGTCGCCGCCAGCAACACCTACGGTCCGGTCTCGCCGCTCGAGGCGCTGGGAATCTGGCCAGCCTCGAACTACCGCCTCGACGCGGCCGGCGGGGCGCGGCTGCCGGGCCTGGCGGGGACGATCTCGGTCCTCGCCCTGCTAGTCGGGGTCGCCTGGTGGGTCAATCGCCGCGAATGGACGATCCCGATCGCCCTCGGCGCCGCCTGGCTCCTCTACTTGGTCTCCCTTCCCTCCGCCGGCGACTACTCCCAAGCCAAGGCCCTGATGATCGCCGCCCCCCTGGCGATGCTCGTAATCGTCCGCCCGCTACTGGAGGAGTCGCTACGGGGCAAAGGCGCCTTGCGGGTCGGTTGGAGCATCCTCGCGGTGGCCTTCATCGGCGGCGCGGTCTGGTCCAGCTTCCTCGCCCTGCGCGACGCGCCGGTCGGCCCGCCCGGGCACGGCGCCGAGCTGAGCGCCTTCCTGCCGATCGTCCACGGCCAGCCGGTCCTCTACGCCGGCCAGGACCGCTACGCCGCCTATGAGCTGCTCGGCGCCGACACCCACGTGCCCCTGGTCGAGTTCCCCGACGACGCCGTCTCCCCCAACCCGGAGAAGCCGTTCGACACCGGCGACGCCTACAGCCCGATCGACTTCGATTCCTTCTCGCGGGGAACGCTCGACCGCCTCTCCTATGTGATCACCGGCCGAGCCGCCTGGAACAGCCAGGCGCCGCCGAACTTCAAGCGGGTCGCGAGCACCGACTCTTACGTCCTCTGGAAACGGACTGGCCCGACTCCCGAAAACCGCCACGTGCTGCTCGAGGGGACCGAGGCCGGGGCGCTGGCCGGCTGCGCGGCGCCGGAGGTTCGGATCCTGCTCGCCAACCCCGGCCGCGCCGGCCTCTTCCCCGGCGCGGTGATCGGCCACAAAGACGGCTGGGACGAGGGCAGCATCCTCGAGACCGGCTCGGAGACCTCGCAGTCGCTGCGGCTGCCGGCCGGCAGCTGGAACCTTTCGCTGCAGTACTTCTCCCCCTTCGACCTGACCCTTTCGGCACCGGGTTTTAGCGAAGAGCTGAAGGCGGCCCTGGACGGGCAACGGCCGAACACGATCAGCCTCGGCAACAACGGCCAGTACTGGCCAGCCGGGCGCTTCGAGAGCGACGGGGGCAAGACCCGCTTCACGATCGAGACCGCCGGGGCGAACGCCCTGCAGAGCCTGACCGGCTACGACGGCAAGGCCTACCTCGGCGCGCTGGTCGCGGTCCCAGCCGAACCGCACCGCACGGTGCCGCTCTCACAGGCGTGCGACGGCTGGATCGACTGGTACGAAGCCGAAGAAGCGCCCTAGGCGGCTTTTGAGGCCTGGCGCTCGGGACTAACCCGGACGACGTCCCAGACGAGCCCGACCTTCTCGAGCCCGTCGATGACCAGAGCCGAGATGTCCACCTGGTACCAGCGCAGGCCGTGGGTGGCCGAGGTCGGGAAGGCGTGGTGGCTGTTGTGGAAGGCCTCGCCGAGAGTCGGGATCGCGATCAGCGCCAGGTTGCGCGACTCGTCGGTCGTCTCGAATTCCTTCTTGCCGAAGGTGTGGCAGAGGGAGTTGATGCTGTAGGTGAAGTGGTGCAGGACGAAGACCCTGACGAGGCCTCCCCAGAGCAGGCCGGTGAGGCCGGCGACGAGGGTGCCGCCGATGATCCAGCCGAGGAAGAAGGGGAGCAGCAGGCCGGCGATCGCCCAGAGCAGGAAGGTGCGGTCGACCCAGCTGATCACCGGGTCCTTGATCAGGTCCGGCGCGAAGCGTTCCTTGTTGCCGCGCTGGGTGTGGATGAAGATCCAGCCCACGTGGGCGTGGAAGAGGCCCTTCATTGCCCCCTTCCAGCCGCCGCCGTGGTCGACGTGGGGGCTGTGCGGGTCGCCGTGTTCGTCGGAGAAGGTGTGGTGCTTGCGGTGGTCGGCGACCCAGGAGATCACCGGCCCCTCGATCGCCGCCGAGCCGAGGATCCCGAACAGGCCGCGCAGCCACGGGCTGGTTTTGAAGGAGCGGTGGGTGAGGAGGCGGTGGAACCCGACGGTGATCCCGAGCCCGGTGAGGAAGTACAGCCCGAAGAAGAGGAAGACGTCGGTCCAGTTCAGCGCGCTTCCCCATACCTGCCAGCCGGCGACGATGACGGCGAGGAAGGGGATCACGGTGACCAGGCCGGTGATGATCCGGTCCCTGGTCTCGTTCTCGACGGGCTGGATATCTGAGGGAAGTGGTCCTACGGTCGTCATGGCGGCGATGATACGGGCCGAGCCTGAAGCTTCCCAGTCGGCCGCTCGATCGGAAGTTGTAGGGTCCCCCGGCAGTGCCCTTCGCAAACACCGCACCGCTGCGACGGGAGATCGAATCCCGCCTCCCGGAGCGCCCCTTCACGGTCGAGTTCTGGGACGGCTCGCGGGTCCCCTCGACCTCGGAGGACGGCCCCGTCTTCAGCGTCCGCTCGCCGCGGGCGATCGCCCACGCGCTGCGGGCGCCCGGCCAGCTCGGCCTCGGCCGCGCCTACGTCAGCGGCGAGCTCGAGGTCGACGACATCGACAAGGTGATCCGGGTCCTCGACGGCTGGCAGGCCCCCTCGCTCGACGGCGCCGACCAGCGGGCGCTGATGCTGGCCGCGGTGCGGGCGATGGGGATCGTCAAGCCGCCGCCACGGCCGGAGGCCGAGCTGCGCCCGAGCGGCAAGCGCCACAGCAAGGAGCGCGACGCCCGCGCCGTCCGCCACCACTACGACGTCTCCAACGAGTTCTTCGAGCTCTTCCTCGGGCCGACGATGGTCTACAGCTGCGCGATCTGGCGCGACGGCGAGATGAAGACGCTGGAGCAGGCGCAGGAGGAGAAGCTCGACACCGTCGCCCGCAAGCTGGCGATCAAGGAGGGCGAGCGCGTCCTCGATGTCGGCTGCGGCTGGGGCGGCTTCCCGCTCTGGGCCGCGACCAAGTACGGCGCCGACGTGGTCGGCATCACCCTCTCCCCCCCGCAGGCCGAAAAGGCGCGGCAGCGGGCCGAGGAGGCCGGCGTCGCCGACCGGGTCGACATCCGCGTCATGGACTACCGCGACCTGCCGTCGCTGGGCGAGAAGTTCGACGCGATCGCCAGCATCGGCATGGTCGAGCACGTCGGCGCGGCCAACATCGACCTCTACGCCGAGACCCTGGCCAGCCTGCTCGACTCCGGCGGCCGCCTGCTCAACCACGGCATCACCCGCCTCCGCCACACCGACCCCGAGGCCGGCGACTTCTCCGAGCGCTACGTCTTCCCCGACGCCGCCCCGCTGCACCTCTCGCGCAACCTGTTGGCGCTGGAACGGGCCGGCTTCAACGTCCACCACGTCGAGGACTTCGGCCCCGACTACGCGCGGACGCTGAAGCACTGGGCGCAGAACCTCGACGACAACCGTGTCGAGGGGGAGCGCCTGGCGGGCGCCGAACGGATGCGGGTCTGGCGCCTCTACCTGCGGATGGCGAGGAACGGCTTCGAAAACGGCTTCCTCAACATCTACCAAGCGCGTTGCAGCAAGGCCTAAGCCGGGAAACCGTCAGAGACGTTCTCGAGCGCCCAGTCGGCGCCGGCGCCTTTTAGTTCCTCGACGCTGTAGGACCCGGTGGCGACGCCGACCACCTGGATGCCGGCGCCGTGGCCGGCTTTGACGTCGCGGGGGGTGTCGCCGACGGCGATGGTCCGGTCGCGGTCGAGCTCGGCGCCCGAGACCTCGGCGCCGCGCTCCAGGGCTTTCTTCGTCAGCTCGGTGCGGCTGCGCGAGTCGGAGCCGTAGCCGCCGAAGGTGAAGTAGCGGTTGAGGTCGCCCCGGGAGAGCTTGATGTGGGCGGCCGACTCGATGTTGCCGGTGACGACACCGAGCAGGACGCCCTGCTCGACCAGCCGCGGCAGCAGCTCCTTGATCCCCGGGATGACGAAGTAGCCCTCCGATTCGGCCACGGCCTCGCCCAGGTGGCCGAGGTAACAGCCGATCGCCTCCGCCCGCTCGACGTCGCTGCCGTCACGGCCGAGAACCTCGCGGAAGACGATCTCGGCGATTTCGGGGTCGGTCATGCCCGCGTGCGTGTGTTCCTCGATGTTGGCATCGACCTCGTAGAGCTCGCGGAACGCGCGTTGCCAGGCCTCCGCCCCGGCCCCGCCGGTGTGGAGCAGAGTGCCGTCGATGTCGAAGAGGATCGCCTTGATCATGAGCCGGCGCAGCCTACCCGCGCCCGGCGGCGGCTGCGCCTAGTGCTCGGACTCGAGCAGGTCCTTCTGGGCGAGGGTGAAGAGGAGGAACAGCGAGGGGAGGACGAGGACCGCGGCGACGCCGAAGACGATGAGGACGACGGTCAGGGTGGCGTCGGGGGCAGCGGCCTGGTCGATGCGCAGGCTGGTCGGCAGCAGGTAGGGGAACTGGGCGACGGCCCAGCCCCAGATCACGGCGACGAAGGCGGCGCCGGCGAGCGGGCGCAGGGGTTTGCGTCCACCGCGGACGAGGACGGCGATCGCGGCGGCGCCGCAGAGCAGCGAGAGGATCACCAGCGGCAGGCCCTGGTCGAGGAGGCGCCCGTGGACGTAACCGGCTTCGGAGTCGAGGAGGAAGAGACCGGCGACCGCCAGGGCGCCGGCGACGACCGCGGCGCCGAGGGCGCGGCGCTCGAAGTAGCGCTCCATCTCCGGCTCGTTCGCCCGCCGCGCGTCGCCAACGAGGAAGATCGCCGCCAGGTAGGCGCCGCCGACGACGAACATCGCCCCGACCAGCAGCGGCAGCGGTTGCAGCCAGGAGGAGAAGGCGTCGCCGTTGCCGTCGGCGGGGACGTTTTCGGCGGCGATTGCGCCGACCACCGTGCCCATGAAAAAGGGAGTGAGCAGCGAGGAGATCGCGAAGACGGCGCCGGCGGCACGGCGCCCGGAGAGCCCTTCGATCGACTTGCGGAAGGCGAAGCCCGACCCGCGCAGGATGATCCCGAAGGCGGCGACGGTGATCGGCACGTACAGCGTCGTCATCACCGCGTAGAAGGCCGAGGGGAAGGCGGTCCAGAGGACGACGAGGATGAAGATCAGCCAGACGTGGTTGGCCTCCCAGACGGGGGTCAGCGAGCGCTGGATCGTCGCCCGCGGCCGCTCGCCGCGCTCGGCGCCGCCGGCGACCAGATCCCAGAAGCCGCCGCCGAAGTCGGCGCCGCCGAACAGGGCGTAGAAGGTCACCCCGGCCCAGAGAACGACCGCGGCGGCGTCGGCGAGGCTCATACGCCGGCCTCCTCCCGCGGGGCATAGGGGCCCTCGGCCTCCGCTTCGGCCCCGCCCTCGCGCCAGCGCTTCGACATCGCCCGCAGGACGCCGATCGTGATCGCGGTCAGCGCCGCGTAGATCGACATCACCAGGGCGAAGGTGAACCAGATCCCGTCGGCTTTGGTCACCGCTTCGGAGGTCCGCATGTAGCCCTGGACGATCCAGGGCTGGCGGCCGACCTCGGTGACG
>DASUTJ010000002.1:0-5940 GCA_036374655.1 Solirubrobacterales bacterium
TACCTGGCCCGAAGCTCAGACGGCCGCAGGCGAGGGCTCGCGGGCCGGGGCGCCGCAGAAGAGCTCGTAGTCCGGAAACTGGCCCATCTCCTCGACTGGGATCTCGGGAGCGTGCTCGCCGCAGATCGGGCAGTCGGGGTCGCGGCGGACCTTCAGCTCGGTGAAGCTGGTGCCGAGCGCCTCGTAGAGGAGCAGGCGGCCGACCAGCGGGTTGCCCTTGCCGAGGACGAGCTTGATCACCTCGTTGGCCTGCAGCGTGCCCATCGTCCCGGCCATCACCCCGAGCACCCCGTTGGCGGAGCAGCTCGGCGCCAGCTCGGCCGGCGGCGGGGTCGGGTAGAGGCAGCGGTAGCAGGGCCCCTCGAAGGGGACGAAGGTCGAGATCTGGCCGTCGAAGCCGAGGATCGAGGCGGAGACGACCGGCTTGCGCAGCCGCACCGAGGCGTCGTTCAGCAGGTAGCGGGTGGGGAAGTTGTCGGCGCCGTCGACGATGATGTCGTAGTCCTTGATCACGTCGAGGATGTTGCTCGCGTCGAGCCGGCCGTTGTGCTCGACCACACCGATGTCGGGGTTCAGCCCTTCGATGAAGATGCGGGCCGAGGTGGTCTTCGGCATCCCGATCCGTTCGGTGTTGTGGATCACCTGGCGCTGCAGGTTGGAGGCGTCGACCACGTCGTCGTCGACCAGGCCGATCGTCCCGACCCCGGCGGCGGCGAGGTAGAGCGCGGTCGGCGCGCCGAGCCCGCCCGCGCCGAGCAGCAGCACCTTCGCGTTCAGCAGCTTGACCTGGCCGTCGACCCCGACCTCGGGCAGCAGCGTGTGGCGCGAGTAGCGCTCGCGCTGCTCGGGGGTCATGCCGTGGGCGGCGACGACCGGGAGCCCCTGCTCCTGCCACTCGATGATGCCGCCGCTCATCGAGGCGACGTTTTCGTAGCCCAGCGCCTGCAGCTGCGCGGCGGCGATCGCCGAGCGGTTGCCGGAGCGGCAATAGAGGATCGTCCGCGCCGACTTGTCGGGCGCGGCGGTGGCGATTTCATCGGCCAGCAGCCCCGGCGGCACCAGTTTTCCGCCCTCCAGATGGGCCTCCTGGTACTCGTGCGGCTCGCGCGTATCGATCAGAACGACGTCGCCGCCATTGATCTCCTCGGCAGCTTCGAAAGGAGCAATCTCCTCAATCGTCTGAACGCGCGTCGTGTCGATAGCCATGAAATCCCCTAATCCGGATCAGCTTTACTTCAAAAATGATAGCGAGCCCTGCAAATAGGCTCGCAGCGCAGAAAAGCGGCCCCGGGTGAAGGGCCCGGAGCCGCCTTTCTTCTTCCCGAGAAGTTGCTCGCGTTTCTTACGCGAGGGTGGGGCGCATCTGGCGCAGGCGGCGGACCCGCTCCTCGATCGGGGGGTGGGTCGAGAAGAGGCCGGCGATGCCCTTGCCCGAGAAGGGCTTGACGATGTAGAGGGGCTCCGCCGCCTGGTTGACCTGCATCGGGATCGCTTCCGCGCCCTGCTCCAGCCGCAGCAGCGCGCTCGCCAGCGACTCCGGGTTGCCGCAGATTTCGGCGCCGCCGGCGTCGGCCGCGTACTCGCGCTGGCGCGAGATCGAGAGCTGGATGATGCTCGCCGCGATCGGAGCCAGGAGGACCATCGCCAGGCTGGCGACGAGGCTGAGCGGCGAGTTGTCGTCGCTGCCGAACCACATGAACATGTAGGCGAGGTAGGTGATCGCGGCGCCGATCGCCGAGGCGACCGACTGGATCAGGATGTCGCGGTTGCGCACGTGCGCGAGCTCGTGCGCGAGGACGCCGCGCAGCTCGTCCTCGGAGAGCAGCTTGGTGATCCCGCGGGTGACCGCGACCGCCGAGTGCTTCGGGTTGCGGCCGGTGGCGAAGGCGTTGGGCTGATCCTGAGGAATCATGTAGAGCCGCGGCATCGGCAGGTTGGCGCGGGTCGTCAGTTCGCGGACGATCTGGTAGAGCCGCGGCGCCTCCGACTCCTCGATCGGCTGGGCGCGGCTCATTTTCAGCGCCAGTTTGTCGCTGAAGAAGTAGGAGCCGAGGTTGATCAGCAGGGCGATCCCGAGGAAGAGGCCGGCGGTGCTCGGGCCGCCGATCAGGGCGCCGATCAGGACCAGCAGCCCCGAGAGGGAGGCCAGCAGGATCGTGGTCCGCAGGGTCGCGCCCCAGGTGGATTGCTTGGTGGTGGTCATCGAGTCGTCGCTCCTAGAGTCGGATTGGGTAGCCAAGTATGCGACGGCGGCGCCGAATCTCCTATAGGTGGAATCCCCCTACCGGCGGGGGAATGCCCCCTAGGCTTGCGCCATGACGTTGACGGTGATCGGGCTCTGCCTGGTGGTCTTGGCGCTGATCCTCGCCCTGACGCGCGAGCGGCGGCGGCTGCGGCCGCTCGAGGACCTGGTCGAGGCGATGGAGAAGGTCGACCTCTCCAGCCCCCGCCCCCTCCTCCCCGCCTCGATCGACGGCGTCGGCGAGACCGAGGAGGTGGCGCGGATCGAGCTCGCCTTCCTGCGGATGATGCGACGGCTGGAAGCCGAGCGGCGGCGGGCCGGGTCGGCGACGCTGCATGCGCAGGAGGAGGAGCGGGCGCGTGTCGCCCGCGATCTGCACGACGAGGTGAACCAGTCGCTGACCGGGCTGCTGCTGCGACTGGAGGCGGCGCGCGAGGCGGCGCCGCCGGAGCTGGAGGGCGAGATTGCCGAGACCAAAGCGCTCGCCAACCAGGCGATGAACGAGCTCCTCTCCCTCGCCCGCCAGCTGCGCCCGACCGCGCTCGACGACCTCGGGTTGGCGGCGGCGATCGGCGGCCAGGTCGAGCAGTTGAGCCGGGGCGAGATCGACGCGCGACTGAAGGTCGAGGGCGACTTCTCCGACCTCGGCGACGACCAGCAACTGGTCGTCTACCGAGTCGCCCAGGAGGCGCTCAACAACACCGCCCGCCACAGCGAGGCGGGACGGGTCGAGGTGCGGCTGCGTCGCGAGCCGAGCGGCGGCGTCATGCTCGAAGTCAGCGACGACGGCCGCGGCTTCGCCTTCGACGAGTCCCAGCGCGGCCTCGGCATCGGCGGCATGCGCGAGCGCGCCCTGCTGGTCGGCGCCGAGCTGACGATCGAGTCGCGCCCGGACGCCGGCACCACCGTACGGCTCACCGTCCCCTAGCCACGCCAGACGGGGGTGTCAATCAGGGGATAGCGGCGTAGCCACTATTCCCCCGATTGCTATCTAGCTTCCAATTTGCGGTAGCCAGCTCTCTCTTCTGACTCAACTTTCATCGGGAGAAAGATCGAAGGAATCTCGATGGCTACGTCATCGCAGTAGAGCTGCCCTGCCTCCCTCCACTCCCCTTTACGGATGAGTTGCAGGGGGGTTTGCAGGTCTACGCGGGCATGGGGTTCTCTCAGCCAATCCACCTCTTGCAGGCAGATCGTCCCATCGTCGACGATGAACCGCGTAACGCGCTTCAGCTCTCTCAGGCGTTCTTGATGCTCCCTTTTCTTCGGCTCTGGTTTCGATTCGTCGAGCCATGCCGAGACAGTTCGTACATGGGCTCCCGTGGCATCTGCAAGGTCCTGCGGGACAAGTCCCACTTGGACCAAGGCGCGGGCGATGACAGCAGGAGAGAATGCTAGATCCAACGTCTCCAAGAGTTGCCGTCGCCTTGCCTTGAGGTGCTCAATCTCCTCCCGCTCCAGCGGCCTTACGGCCTTTGGCGATCGGGTATGCATCGGATGTGCCATTGCAGCTACCTCGTTACAGAGCGCGTAGAGGCACACGGCACCCGCCTCGAAAGACAACCCGGTGCCTGCATGTTCGCGCTGGACTTTCTCCCTTCGTGAAACCGGATAGTGAGGACATGCATCTTCCTCCTCCTTTGCTAGTGGTGCAAAAAAGTTAGCAAATATGACTGCAGTTATGTCTGAAACTTGGATAGCAGTTTTGCTAAAATATATGTCGAGGGGGCGACTTGTCGATATAGCGAGACCAGGGGAATACCCAATGCAAATTTGCGAACCAGCGCGCAGGGCCGAACCGAAAGTCATCCAGTTCACGTGCATGATCATCACGTCCGTGAAAGCCATCGATTCACCCAGGGAGAACATCTTCAGGAAACTGGCTGCCCCCCCGTCGCGGGCCGCTGAAGTACTGCCTGTCTGCAACGTGCTTCCCGAGTGGCGAGCCGCCGCGCCGCTGGAGCCGTCATTCGACGCCACGAAACTGGGCTGGGTGGTCGATGTCTTCCTAGGGCGAGGCGTGGAACTCTCCACTCCTGACGGTATGGCGCCCTGGCAGGCTGAACGCGAGTACCAGGGACTCCTCCACCACGAGCCGAAAACGGTGGATACAGCGAGTTGGCTGCTCGACGACTCTTGGGGGGTGGTCATGCCGCTGCCGGGATCTGCGCGTGCCCTCCTGGTGGCGGATGAGCACTTTGACGAGGCGATCGACATCCGCGGCGCTGTCTGGTATTCCGAGCACGGAGAACCCATCTCCCTGCTTGAGACTCCGGAAAAAGAGCAGCAGTCCTTGGCCTGAAATCCGAGCAGTCGCCGGGTGTAAGACTGCTCCAGGATGAAGGTGCTGATTGCAGACGACCACGGGATCGTCCGTTCCGGGATCCGGTTGCTGCTGGAGCGCCAGCCGGACATCGAGGTGGTCGCCGAGGCGGCGGACGGGGCGGAGGCGCGGGAGCTGGCGGTGCGGGAGCGGCCCGACCTGGCGATCCTCGACGTGAAAATGCCGAAGCTGACCGGGCTGCAGGCGACGCGGGAGATCAAGAAGCAGGCGCCAGAGGTCGCGGTCCTGATCCTCTCGATGCACGACGACGAGCGCTATCTGTTCGAGGCACTGAAAGCCGGAGCCTCCGGTTACGTGCTGAAGGCGCAAGCCGACACCGATCTGCTGGCGGCGATCCGCGCGGTCGAGCGGGGCGAGCCGTTCCTCACCCCCGAGGCGCAGCGGACGCTGATCAAGGACGTGCTCGAGCGCGGCTCCAGCGGCGAGGAGGAGCTGACCCCGCGCGAGGAGGAGATCGTCAAGCTGGTCGCCGAGGCGCACACGACGAAGGAGATCGCCGAGCTCCTCCACCTCTCCGAGAAGACGGTCGAGAACCACCGCGCCAACGCGATGCGCAAGCTGGGGATGCGCGACCGGGTCGAGCTGGTCCGCTACGCGATCCGCCGCGGCCTGATCGAGCCATAACAGCGCGCGCTTCGCGCGCAACGGCATAACCGACCGCTTCAGTAGGATTTGAAGCGATGCTGTTCTCGACCAAAGCCGAGTACGGAGTTCGACTGATGGTCGAGCTGGGCCGCCAGCCCGGCTCGCAGCCCGTCAGCCTGGGCTCCGTCGCCGAAGCGGAGAACCTGCCGCTCTCCTACCTGGAGCACCTGGTGGCGAAACTGCGCAAGGCCGGCCTGGTCACCTCCACCCGCGGAGCCCACGGCGGCTACCGCCTGGCGAAGCCGGCGGAGGAGATCCAGATGGACGCGGTGGTCGAGGCGCTGGAAGGGCAGATCGCCCCGATGGAGTGCTTCCACGACTCGCCGGAAGGCAAAGTCCTCTGTTCGCACGAGTCCGACGGCGACCACGCCTGTTCGACCAAGCTGCTGTGGATGCGCGTCCAGGGCGGCGTCACCAAGGCCCTCGCCGGCACCACCCTGGCGGAGCTGGTCGAGTTCTCGGAGCACAGCGCGCCGAAACGCGCCGCGGCGATCAGCGCCGCGTAGGCATCAAGACAACTTCGAATAACCCCCAGAAACGGAGCGAAATGGCTGAGCTGGAGATACGGAACCTGCACGTGGAGGTCGAGGACAAGAAGATCCTCAAAGGCCTCGACCTCGACGTCGAGAAGGGCAAGGTCCACGCCCTGATGGGCCCGAACGGCTCCGGCAAGTCGACGCTCGCCAACGTGATCATGGGCCACCCGGCG
>DASUTJ010000003.1:0-18834 GCA_036374655.1 Solirubrobacterales bacterium
GCGGCCTCCCACTCGAACTCGGTCGGCAGCCGTTTGCCGGCCCAGGCGGCGAAGGCCTCGGCGTCGTGACAGGAGACGTGGACGACGGGATGGTCCGGCTCGACCGGGGTACGGCGCCCCATCGCGGTGCTTACCCAGCTGACACCCTCGCGCTCCCAGTAGAGCGGCGGCTCGGCGCCGGTGGCCTCGATGAACTCGGCGTAGGCGGCGTTGCTGACGGGAGCTCGGTCGATCTCGAAGGCGGCCAGCTCCACCTCATGTCGGGGACGCTCGTTGTCGTAGGCGAAGCCCGTCGGCGGGGCGCCGATCATGTAGCTGCCGCCCTCGACGGGCAGCATCTCCGGGCCGTCGCCGGCGACCGGCGAGGTTCCCACCGGCACGATCGGCTCGTAATCGCCGACCAGCTGCAGCAGCTGCAGCATCGTCTCGTTGTGCTGCAGCTCGTGGGCGAGCAGCATCTCGTAGACGAACCCTTCCCGCAGCAGCGGGTCCTCGACGTCGGGGTCGATCTCCACACCCTCCAATACGTCGAGAGCTCGCTCGCGGACGTCCGCCATGTAGGAGCGCAGCTCGGCGTCGCGCAGGATCGGCAGCTCGCCGCGGATCCTGCGCGGGTTCTCGATCGCGTCGTAGAAGCGGCCGAGGTCGCCGTGCAGCGGCTCGCGCCCGCCGATCGTCTGCACCAGCCACAGCTCCTCGAAGTTGGCGATGTGCCCGAGGTCCCAGGCGAGCGGGCTGAGGATCGGCGAGTAGACCGTGTTCAGCTGCTCGTCGTCGAGCGGCTCGACCAGGGCCAGGGTCCGCTCCCGCGCCTCGGCGAGAGCCTCCGCGATCGCTGCCTTCGACTGTGAGGTCAGGTCGGCCGGGATGCGAAGACCATAGCGAGCGGGTTCTTACAGGTGGGTGAACATCTCGAACTCCTACCGCGCTCCATGAACCACGACCGGAGGCTCGTCATCGTGGGAGTCGATCGGCAGCAGGTGCCACTGAACCCGGAAGCCGAGCGCCTCCGCGTAGCGGTCGAGAGTGGAGAGGCGGATGTCGTCAGCCGAGCCCTCGAGGCGGGCGACGGAGGACTGGGAGGTCTTCATCTCGGCTGCCACAGCCGTCTGGGAGCGCCCCTGGACCTCGCGCACCTTCCCCAGCTGCTTCAACAGAGCGCGCCTGCGGGCGACGGCTTCGACCAGCTTCGGAAAGCCAGGGTTACGCGCGGTTCGCTCGGCAATGAGCTCATCGAGGGCATCACGATCTTGCATCGGACCAATCCTCCTTCCTGACCAAAATTAATATCAAATTTAAGATATCACGTTCGATATAACTAGGAGCCTCGCCGTTCCCAGTCGCGCAATCGGCGCTGAGCCAGATGGACCATCTGAGGAGGAGTCTTCTGGGTCTTCTTCTTGAAGCCGGCCAGAGCCAGAAGAACCTGGTTCCTCTTCCCCTGCGGGGCAAAAATGATCCGGTAGATGCACCTCGACCCATCGGCACGAACCTCGTAGACCTTGCCCTGCAGATGCCTGGCGGACCGCAAACCCTCCTCACGCACCTCTTTCATCGCGGCGACGATCTCCGCCATGTCCTCGTCCGTGAGGGTGTCGAGGAAATCCTTCACCGGCCGACGACCGGCTGGCGTTTCGTAGTGGCGCCATCGTCTCCCCGCCATCAGCTGGTTCCTCGCGCCTCCGGGTCGCGCCAGACCCTCTTCAGCCAGGGCGGCGAGACGGCGAAGCGGGCATCCGTTTCCGTAGCGATCTGCTCCAGGGGGACGAGGTGGACGCGGCGACCCGGGGTGAAGCGGTCGACGTTCGGCATGCCGACGGAGTTGCCGGCGTGGCTACCACCGGAGACGAGCAGCAGCCTGGTCTCGGGACCCCAGCCGTCATGCGCGGCGATCCCCGCGTCCGACATCCAGTTGACGTCGGAGAGGAAGTAGTTGTAGCCGTGGTGCGAGGAGGCGCGCTGCTCGACGCGGCCTTCGGGCCCGATGCGGAACTGGACCGACTCCCAGTCGTCGCGGTGGTACCCCTTCTCCCCCGCCACCGGGAGGTCCCGCAGCGTGGCGGAGTCCGCGTAGTAGGTCCAGTACTGGACGTAGAGGTTGCCGGCGCGCTCGCCGGAGCACTTGGCGCCGGCGGCTTCGGTGCTCTCCATCTCGCCCTCGCGACAGTCGATCACGTGGACGAAGGCGGTTACCGGCAGCCGCTCGTCCGTACTGCGAATCAGGCCCTCCCCCGCCGCGTCGCTGCAAGCGCTCGAGCGGCAGCTGCGGAAGTCGACCGGCACCGCGCTGGTACCGCGCTCGAAGACCAGCATCGGCATGTGCCGGCGAGCCAGCTGCCCGACCTCGGTGCCGTAGGCGGCGATCAGCGCCGGCTCGTCCCCGCACCCGTCCGCCAGCGAAGCCGCACAAAGCAGCCGATCGGCCAGCGACCGCGCCAGCGACGCCCCCGGCACCCGCACGCCGACCGCGACCGCCGCCAGCATCAGCGCCGAGACGAGCAGCACCGTCGCCACCCACTCGACCGTCCCCTGCCCCCGCTCCGAGCCCATGCGGCGACGCTAGGGAGAGAGGTTTGACGCGTGGGTGCCTAGAGTGCCTGCTTCGTGTCGGAACGGTTGCGACTTCGGACCATTGGGGCCCTGGCGCTCGCGGCGCTCCTATGCGCGACCGGATCGGCGCATGCCGACCAGCGGATTCAGATCGGCCGATCGGTCCACGACCGGCCGATCTTCGCCTACAAGAGTGGCCCCCGCTTCGCGCCGCTGACGGTGGTGGTGGTCGGCGCGATCCACGGCAACGAGACGGCAGGGATGCGGATCGCCCGCCGGCTGATCAGCGCGAAACCGATGCGCCGTGTCCGCCTCTTCGTCGTCCCGACGATCAACCCCGACGGCGTCGCGGCAGGCACCCGCGGCAACGCCCACGGCGTCGACCTCAACCGCAACTTCCCCTACCGCTGGCGACCGCTCAGCGGCGGCGAATACTCCGGCCCCCGCCCTCTCTCCGAGCCCGAGACCTGGGGCGCCTACGGATTCATCTATCTCCACCGCCCCGACGTAACGATCTGGTTCCACCAGCCCTTCGGCCTGATCGACCGCCCCGACGGCAACCCCTTCGCCGCCCAGCGCTTCTCGCGGCTGATCGGCCTACCCTTCCACCGTCTCCGGGGTCCCTATCCCGGCAGCGCCTCCCGCTGGCAGACCCATGCCTTCCCCTGGAGCACGGCTTTCGTAGCCGAGCTGCCGACCAGCGTCAGCCCCTCTCTAGTCAGGCGCGGCACCACCGCGGTACGCACCCTCGCCACCGAGCTCGCCAGCCCAGAGCTCGGAGCCGGCGAGCCGCGGTAGGGCTAGGGCACGGGAATTGGGCTGGTTTCGAGTTCTTTGAAGTTGGCCGGGACGAACGTTTCCGGCTGAATCGCGGCCGCGAAAGCCGATTTGGTTTCGGTCGTGGTCACCATCGGCCAGTCAGTCTTGCCGCCCGGGCCGGACTCGTTCTTGTTGAACCAGACGAGGCCGTGGATCGCAGGGAAGCCCGACCTCAACACGGACCCCATCTGGGTGATCCAGTTGGGCTTCGAGCCTCCCGTCTCCGTGCTCGCCGTCTCGCCGATCACCATCGGCTTGCCAGGCGCCACCGTGCCGGTGATAGTCGCGTAGGCACCGCCGAACACTTCGCTGAAGGACCGGAAGGTCGTCGGCGAGGGCCCGTTGTTGCCGTTGTAACCGTCGAGACAGGTCCAATCGACGTATTCGCTACCGGGATACAGTTCACTGAAGAGCGCTCCACCGATCCCGGTCGGGTCGATGTTCGGGCACCAGACCCACGTGACGTTGTCGGCTTCGACTTCGTCGAAGACGTCGTGCACGTGCTGCCACATTTCGACGAACTCTTTGGCCGTGTTCGTGTAGGTCGAGCCGCGGTATTTGTGTTCGCCCACCCCCCAGGGGAACCAGCTCCCGTTCATCTCGTGCGCGAAGCGGAGGAAGAACGGGTGACCCCAGGCTTTTGCTTCTTTCGCCCACTGTTCGATGTACGCGTCGGCAGCGCCCGCCGCGATCGCCCCGTCATCCGGGTAGGGGGTCGATTCCGGCCACACCGTGAAGTCGGGGGCCCATGAGTAGAAGGGAATCGAACCGTGGCTCCGCACTGAGTTGAACGGCGTGGTCGGGAACTCGCAGGGCGGCGTCGCGCCGCAGTAGGAGGCTTCCCAGGCGCTCCCCCAGTGGATCAGCGAAGCGGCCTTCCCCGCCGCGGTCTCGAGGGCTTCCTGGGTCGCCATCGTCCACGGCGACTCCGCCCCTCCGTTGATTTCCGGGGTCTTGGTCCAGGCTCCCCAGTAGACCTTCGGGGTTCCCTCCGCGTAGACGACCGAGGTGGTCGAGCAGCCGGAGGCGTTGCCGGCGGCATCGGTCGCCGTGGCCTTGAAGGTGGTCGTCGTGTTGTCGCCGACGCTGACCGTTATCCCGGGGCTGGCCAACGCCGCGGCGGTGCCGGTCGCCAGCGGGCTACCGGTGCAGGATGCGGTCGAGTAGATCTTCACCGTCGTTTCGGCGCCGGCACTGCCAATCACGTTCGGCGAGTTGTTGTTGGCGCCGCTCGCCGGGCTGGTCGAGCTGACCGTCGGCGCCGCAGGCGCCAGCGAGTCCTCGACATAGGCGAGCCCCGCCGAGCAGGCCGAGACGTTCCCCGCCGCATCGGTGGCGGTCGCGTAGAAGGTGGTCGTCGTGTTGTCGCTGACGCTGACGCTCAGCCCCGGGGAGGCGAATGCCGAAGCGGTTCCGGTCGCCGCGACCGCGCTGGTGCAGGTGTTGTTCGTGTAGAGCTTGACCGTGCTGCCCGCCTCGGCGCTACCGATCACTTTCGGCGCATTGTTGTTAGCCGGACTGGCGGGGTTAGTCGAGCCGACCGTCGGTTTCGCCGGCGGCATCGAGTCCTCGGTGTAGCTAACACTGGTGGTCGAGCAGGCCGAGGCGCCCCACGAGTTGGTGGCGTTGGCGTAGAACGTGCTCGTCGTGTTGTCGCTGACGCTGACCGTGATCCCGGAGCCGAAGGAGGCTGCCAGGGCGTTGCCGACGGGGGTTCCGGTGCAGCTGCTGTTGGTGTAGAGGTGGACCGCCGACCCCGCCGGGGCCGAGCCTTTCACCGTCACCGTGTTGTTGTTGGCCGGGCCGGCCGGCGTAACCGAGCTGACAGTCGGCGCCGAGGGCGCCGAGCCGGCCGGCAGCGGCGATATCGGGGTCAGCTGCTGCGGGCTGGAGTAGCTGTTCGAGGCATAGAAGGTGGGCGCGATCGAGCCGGCGAAGGCGCTTTCAGCCGAGGCGGACGACTCGATCGGCCAGTCGACGCCGCTGCCGATCTTGTTCCACCAGGCAACCGCCCTGATCTTCGGGAAGTTGACCGGGATCTGAGTTGCAAAGGCATCGGTGATCCAGCTAGCCTTCGAACCGCCGTACTCGCTCGAGGCGACTTCGCCGAGCATGATCGGCTTGGCCGAGTCGAGGCCGAGCAGTTCGTTGTAGGTGGTCGTGAAGACGGTCGAGAAGCTCTTCCAGGAATCCGGCTTGTTCGGGTTGGTTCCCGAGTTGTAGCCGCTGATGCAGTTCCAGTCGACGTACTTCGATTTGCCCTCGGATTCTTTGCCCGGGTAGAGACTGGAAATCGAGGTGCTGCCGGTGAAGGAGGTAATCGGGCAGAAGACCCAGGTCAGGTTGGTCGCGCCCTGGGCTTCGGCGATGTCATGAAAGCGCCACCACGCTTCCTTGAAGGTGGTCGGGCTTTCCGCCGCTTCTTTCCCGTACGTGTACCAGGTGCCGTTCATCTGGGCGTTCCAGCGGAAGAAGAAGGGGTAGCCGTATTCCCGCACCGCTTTCGCCCATGCGGTCAAGTCGGCGTCTTTGGCACCGCTGGCGATTTCTTTCAGAGTCGCCCCGGAGCTGCTCATCGACATCACCGGCAGCGCGCCGCGTTCGCGCGCCAGTTTCAGCGGGCTCGAGGCGAATGCCTGCGTCCATGGCGCGGGCTGGCCGAAGTGGACCAGCGAGACGGGCTTACCGGCGTGCGCCTCGAATTTGTTCCAGGTTTCGGCGTCCCAGGGCGCGTCGCCGTAGGTTCCTTCCGGCGGGTAGACATTGCCGCCCATCCATGCGCCCCAGTAGACGTTGGCGACGCCGAAGGCACCGCTGCGGAAATCGAGCGACCGGCTGATGTTGCCCGACCCCTCGATGCCCGAGTAGCCGCCGGAGTAGGTTGAGTCGCTGGCGCTGAGGAACGAGCTGACGGTGGAGCCGCTGCCTTTCCAGGCGCTGACGGTCCCGCCGGAATCGGAGATCATCAGCCGCGTGCCCGTCGGAATGGCCACCGAGGCGTTGGAGGCGAGAACGGTCTCGGTTCCCGCTGCCCACTTCGAGAGTTTGACCGCGTAGGTTTCGAACCCGGAGACCAGGGTGGCCCGCAGCTGATAACCGGACTTCGTGCTGCCGGGGCTCGACATGTCCAGCCATACGGAGACGTAGCGTTCGCTGAAGCCGGGGGTCATGTTGAGGGTGAAACCGGCGGCGCTCGAGGTCCCCGAGGCGATCGGCGTCTGCCAATAGGCCCCGTTGACCGTCGGGAAGGCGTCCGAAGGTCCCCATCCGGAGGTCGTGTCCTGACCGGCTTTGACTGAGCCGCCGCTCCAGTTGAGAGCTGCCCATTTACCGCCGTTGCTGAGCGGGCTTTCGGCTCGATTGAGCTGATCGACGACTGGGACCCACCCCACTTCCGCCGCTTCGGAGGCGTTGGCGAGGGGCGCCATCGCCCCCGGCAGGGCAACGGCCAGCATTAGCGCAAGGGCAGTGAGATACCTCATGATCAACGCCTCCCGACTGGTAGGTTCTGCCCGAGCACAGTAACTGAGAAGGAATGCTCGGAACTACCCAGATCGAGAAACTCTCCCGTCTGAACCTTCCCAGTCAAGGACCCTCAATCAAAAGTTCAAGGGGCCGGGACGAAGCTGTCTGAAAGCGCCCCGGGGGGCGCGGAGCTAGAGATTCCCGATCTCTGCCGCGATGTCTGCGGCCGCCTGTTTGGCGTCGGCGAAGAGCATCGAGGTGTTCGGTTCGTAGAAGAGGTCGTTGTCGATGCCGGCGAAGCCGGGGCTGAGGGAGCGCTTGATGACGATCACCTCTTGGGCTTCGGAGACCTCGATGATCGGCATCCCGGCGATCGGCGAGTCGGGGTCGTTTTTCGCCGCCGGGTTGGTGACGTCGTTGGCGCCGACGACGACGGCCACGCTCGTGCGCGCCATCTCCGGGTTGATCTCCTCCATCTCCTTGAGGTTCTCGTAGGCGACGTCGGCCTCGGCGAGGAGCACGTTCATGTGGCCCGGCATGCGGCCGGCGACCGGGTGGATCGCGTAGTTGACGGTGACGCCGCGCTTTTCGAGCTCGTCGGCGACCTCCTTGATCGCGTGCTGGGCCTGGGCGACGGCGAGGCCGTAGCCGGGGACGATCACGACGGTGTCGGCGTAGGCGAGCTTGATCGCCGCGTCCTGGGCGCCGATCGAGACGTGGGGCTTTTCCTCGCCCGTGCCCCCACCGCCACCGGCCGGCGCGCCGCCGAAGCCGGAGAAGAGGATGTTGCTGACCGAGCGGTTCATCGCCGTCGCCATCTCCAGGGTGAGGATCGTTCCCGAGGAGCCGACCAGGGTGCCGGCGACGATCAGGGCGACGTTGTCGAGCGCAAAGCCAGCCGCAGCGGCGGAGAGACCGGTGAAGGCGTTCAGCAGCGAGATCACAACCGGCATGTCGGCGCCGCCGATCGGCAGGACGACGAGGTTGCCGAGGATCGCCGCGAGGACGAGGAGAAGGATGAAGAGGCCCTGCGAGGGCGACTCGTGGTCGACCGCGAGGATGACGCAGATGGCGACGATCGCGATCAGCAGGACGGCGTTGATCACCTGCTGGCCGGGCGCCGCGAGCGGCCGGGTCGGGATCAGGTCCTGGAGCTTGGCGAAGGCGATGTTCGAGCCCCAGAAGGAGACCGAGCCGACGACGCCGGCGAAAATGATCGGGATCAGCTCGTCGAGCGGGAAGTCCTCGCCGATCGAAATCCCGTGGCGGATCTCCGACCAGGCGATCAGGGCGACGGCGCCGCCGCCGACCCCGTTGTAAAGGGCGACCATCTGCGGCATCTCGGTCATCTGCACGCGGACCGAAGCGATGACGCCGACCGCGGTACCGATCCCGAGGCCGAGGAAGATCAGGCCCCAGTTGCCCATCCCGTCGAGCAGCAGGGTGGTGACGACCGCGATCGCCATGCCGCCGGCGGCGATCAGGTTGCCGCGTTTGGCGGTGGTCGGGTGGGTGCCCTGTTTGATCCCGACGATGAACAGCGAGAAGGCGACGATGTAAAGCGCGGTGGCGAGGTCGCCACCCGGCTCGAGAACGGCGTTGACCATCAGGCGCCGCCCTTCCCGTCAGAAGAAGCCTTGGGTTTCGGCTTTTTGGAGAACATGCCGAGCATCCGGTCGGTGACCATGAAGCCGCCGACGATGTTGATCGCGCCGAAGGCGACGGCGATCGTGCCGATCACGTACTCGAGCCCGTCGTCGGCGAAGCCGAGCACGATCAGGCCGCCGAGCATGACGATGCCGTGGATCGCGTTGGTCTGCGACATCAGCGGCGTGTGCAGGGTGGTCGGGACCTTCGAGATCACCTCGAAGCCGACGAAGACGGCGAGGACGAAGATCGTGATCTCGGTCATCAGGTCCATGGCTACTTCGCTGCCCTCTCGTTTTTGATCTCGCCGCCCTGGGTGATGCAGGCGGCGGCGATGATGTCGTCCTCGAAGTCGACCTTGGCGGTGCCCTCCTCGGTGACGATCAGGCCGAGCAGGTTCTCGAGGTTCTTGGCGTAGAGCTGGGAGGCCGGCGCCGGCATCTCCGAGGGGAGGTTGCGGCTGCCGATCACTTTCACCCCGCCCTCGACCACGGTCTGGCCGGGCTGGGTCAGCTCGCAGTTGCCGCCGGTCTCGGCGGCGAGGTCGACGATCACCGAGCCGGGGGCCATGTTGCGGACCGCCTCGGCGGTGACCAGCAGCGGCGCCGGGCGGCCGGGGATCGCGGCGGTGGTGACGATGATGTCCTGTTTCGCCGCGTTCTCGGCGAGGGCGTCGCGCACCTGCGCGTTCTCCTCGTCGGTCAGCGGCCGGGCGTAACCGCCCTCCCCCTCGGCGTCGGGGATGAAGTCCAGTTCCAGCGGCCGGCCGCCGAGCGAGGCGATCTGCTCCCAGGCGGCGCGGCGGATGTCGAAGCCGGTGACGATCGCGCCGAGGCGCTTGGCGGTGGCGACCGCCTGCAGGCCGGCGACGCCGGCGCCGAGGACGAGGACCTTGGCCGGCGGCACGGTGCCGGCGGCGGTGGTCATCATCCCGAAGAAGCGGCCCGACTCGCGGGCGCCGATCAGGGTCGCCGCGTAGCCGGCGGCGGCCGCCTGGGAGGAGAGCGCGTCCATCGCCTGGGCGCGGGTCGTGCGCGGGATCGCCTCCATCGCGAAGGCGGTGACGCCGGCGCTGGCAAGAGCTTTGTTGGTGTCGGCCGCGACCCAGGGGTTGAGGTGGGAGATCAGCAGCTGGTTGCCGTTGAGGCGGCCGATCGCGTCGACGCTCGGCACCGCGACGTGGAGGACGATGTCGGCTCCCCAGGCGGAATCGGCGGACCCGACCTCGGCGCCGGCCTCCTTGTAGGCCTCGTCGGTGTGGCCGGCGGCCTCACCGGCGCCCGACTCGACGACGACGTCGACCTTCTCGTTTTTCTTCAGCGATTTGACCACGTCGGGGATCAGCGCGACGCGGCGCTCTCCCTCGGCGGTCTCTTTCGGTACTCCGATCTTCATAAGCGGCGCGGAAGATTATGCGATTGGGCCGGGAGGGTGTCCCGACCCCTTCCGCTCAGGCAGAGACTCCGGCCAGACTTGCCAGTCGCTCCAAGGTATGAAGCTGCTCGGCGCGCTCGACGTGGACCGGCGAGCAGATCAGGCGGTCGATGCCGGCGCCGCGGAAGCGCTCGATCCGCTCGGCGACTTCGGCCTCGGTCCCGACCAGCGAGGTCGCCTCGACGATCTCGTCGGGCATCGCCTCGAAGGCCCCGCCGCGGTCGCCGTCCTGGAAGCGCTTCTGGACCTCGTCGGCGACGTCGCCGAAGCCGAAGCGGTGGGCGAGGTCGACGTAGAAGTTGGTTTTGCGGCTGCCCATGCCGCCGAAGTAGAGGACGAGGCCGGCCTTGACGACGTTCTTGGCCGCCTCCAGGTCGCCGTCGATCGCCACCTGCAGCGAGGGGCTGACCTCGAGGTCGGAGCGCTGGCGACCGCCCTTGGCGAAACCGGCCTCCAGGTGCTCGCCCCAGGTCGCCTCGAAAGCGTCGACGCTGAAGAAGATCGGGATCCAGCCGTCGCAGATCTCCGCCGCCATCTCCACCGATTTGCGCCCGATCGCGCCGACGAAGACGGGAATCTCGTTGCGCAGCGGGTGGAAGTTGAGCTTCAGCGGCTTGCCCTCGCCGCCGGGCAGCGGCAGCTGGTAGTGCTCGCCCTGGTGCTCGACCGGCCCTTCGCGGGCGATGATCTCGCGGACGACTTCGATGTACTCGCGGGTGCGGCCCCAGGGCTTGGCGTACGGCACCCCGTACCAGCCCTCGGAGACCTGCGGACCCGAGGGGCCGAAACCGAAGAGGAAGCGGCCGCCTGAGAGTTTGTCGATCGTCGCCCCGGCCATCGCCGCCGCCGCCGGCGGCCGCGCCGGCACCTGCATGATCGCCGCGCCGAGGTTGATCTTCTCGGTCTTCGCCGCCAGCCAGGCGAGCACGCTGACCACGTCGGAGCCGTAGGACTCCGCCGCCCAGACCGACTCGTAGCCGAGCCCCTCGGCGGCAAGCACGATCTCCGCGGCCTCCTCGCCGGCGGGGCCGATCCCCCAGTAACCCAGGTTTAGTCCGAGCTTCAGGCCCATCGCTCCCGCACCCTATTGAATAGGGGTCGAATGGGTAACGGCCATCCCACGATGGATCAAGGGCTCTCCGCCAAAGAGGCGGCAGCGCGGCTGCGCAAGCTCGGCCCCCCGCCGGAGACCTCCTCGCGCTCGCTGGCGAGCATCGTCGCCGCCAACGTCTTCACCCTCTTCAACGCGATCATCGCCGGCTTCTTCGTGCTCAACATCGGGCTCGGGCTCTACGCCGACGCGATCTTCGGCCTGATCGCCGTCGTCAACTCCAGCATCGGCATATACCAGGAGAAGAAGGCGAAGGAGACGCTGGACGAAATCGCCGTCCTCGTCGCCCCCCACGCGAAGGTCGTCCGCGACGGTGAGGTGGTCGAGCTGACCGCCAACGAGGTGGTCCCCGGCGACGTGATCCGGGTCGGGCCGGGCGACCAATTGGTTGCCGACGGCGAGGTGATCGCCTCGCGCGGGATGACGATGGACGAGTCGCTGCTGACCGGCGAGTCGGACGGGATCCAGAAGGACGAGGGCGACCGGGTGCTCTCCGGCTCTTTCTGCGTTTCCGGCTCCGGCCATTACACGGTCGACGCGGTGCGCGGGGAGAGCTACGCCGGCCGGATCGCGGGCGAGGCGAAGACCTTCCGCCACCCGCCCTCCCCCCTGCAGGAGGAGGTCAACCGGGTGATCATCGCCACCACCTACGTGATGCTGCCGCTGGCGGTGGTACTGATCGTCAGCCTCAACCTGCGCAACGTCCATCTCGAGGAGGCGGCGCAGACGGCGACGGCGGGGCTGATCACCCTGATCCCCGAGGGTCTGGTGCTGCTGATGAGCGTCACCTTCGCGGTGGCCGCGGTGCGGCTGGCGCGGCGCGACACGCTGGTCCAGCAGATGAGCGCGTCCGAGAGCCTCGCCTCGGTCGACACGATCTGCGTCGACAAGACCGGGACGCTGACCGCGGGCGAGCTGCGGCTGACCGGGGTCGTGTACGCGGACGGGGTCGACCCGAAGTCCGGGGCGGCGGCGCTCGGGCGCTTCGCCGCCAGCGCCGGCGACCGCAACAAGACCCTGGAGACGATCGCCCAGGAGTTCCCCGGCAAGGCCGGGACGGTGCGCGGCGAGGTTCCGTTCTCCTCGGAGTGGAAGTGGAGCGGCGTCTCCCTCGACGGGGCCGGCGGCGGCGCCACCTACCTGCTCGGGGCGCCGGACATCCTCGCCGAGCAGGGCGCGCTGACCCTGCCGGCAGGGCTCGCCGCCAAGCTCGAGGAGGAGACCGCGGCCGGCCGGCGGGTCGTCGCCTTCGGCCAGACCAGTGAGCCCCTGCCGGACGACCCGGCGGCGAGGGGCGCGCCGCCGATGCAGCCGCTGGCCCTGGTGGTGCTGGAGGAGACGCTGCGGCCCGACGCGGCGGAGACGATCGCCTACATGCGCGAAGAGGAAGTCGACCTGAAGCTGATCTCCGGCGACGCCGCCGCGACGGTGACCGCGGTCGCCTTCGCCGTCGGCGTGCCGCGCGACGCCGGGGTGGTCGAGGGTCCGGACCTGCCCGAGGACCCCGAGGAGCTGGCCAAGGTGGCGCAGGCAAACACGATCTTCTGCCGGATCAAACCCGAGCAGAAGAAAGCGCTGGTCGGGGCGCTGGTCGCCGCCGGCCGTTACGTGGCGATGATCGGCGACGGGGTCAACGACGTGCCGGCGCTGAAGCGGGCGCGGATGGCGGTGGCGATGGGCTCGGGCGCCCAGGTGACCAAAGGTGTCGCCGACGTGGTTCTGCTCAAAGACCAGTTCTCGCGGCTGCCGGAGGCGGTCGGCGAGGGACGGCGGATCGCCCGCAACATCCACCGCCTCGGACGGCTCTACCTGACCAAGAGCGTCTACGCCGCGGCGCTGATCCTGCTGGTCGCGGTGCCCGGCTTCGCCTTCCCCTTCCTGCCCCGCCACCTGACGATCGCGGCGCTGCTGACGATCGGGATCCCCTCCTTCGTGCTGGCTCTGATGCCCTCCGACGGGCCGCTTTACCGCGGCCGGCTGCTGCGGGCGCTGGCCGCCTTCGCGGTCCCGGCCGGCCTGGGGACGGCGCTCGGCTCGATCCTCTCCTTCTTCCTCGTCGACACCGTCGCCGGCGCCAGCCTCGAAGCTGGGCGCACCGCCGCGACCACGACCTTGATCGTCCTCGGGCTCGCCTTCGTCCTGCTGCTGGAGCGCGGCCCCGGTCGCGAGCACATCGCGATCCAGGGCTACATGCTGGTGATGGTGATCAGCCTCGCCTCGGTCTTCGCCCTGATCCTCGGCATCGGCCCGGTCCGCGACTTCTTCGACATGGTCCTGCTCGACTCCACCCAGTGGTTCCTGGCCCTGTTCTCGGCCGCGATCGGACTGATCATCGCCAGCCTGATGTGGAAACTGCCGCAGATCGAACGGCTGGAAGTCCCAGAGGACGCCTGACCGTCATTCGCCCTCCGGGCCAGTCGAGGAGGGTGTTTTTTTGACTTAGGGCCATGGGGCGACGGGTAGTCCGTACCTACCGTGCAGCCATGGCGACGACCTTGAAACCGGCCCGGACCTTCCGCGGCGCCGGCGAGTACCCGCTCGAAGCGGGCAACTTCGACGAGGCGTTCGCCGCGACCGGGGCCCCGCGCCATCCCTACGCGGAGTTGCTTGAAGCGCTCGCGCAGCAGGACCTGGTGGAGCTGCGCGAGCGCGTCCGGTCTCGGGTGGCGACCGCCGGGCTCGAGTTCGGCCCCGGCAAGCAGATTGCCGTCGACCCGGTGCCGCGGCTGATCGCGGCTGCGGAGTGGGAGGCGCTGGAGCCGGGGCTGCTGCAGAGGGCGCGGGCGCTGAACGCCTTCCTGCTCGACGCCTACGGGCCGCAGCGGATCTTCGACGCCGAGGTCGTCCCCCGCCATCTGCTCGAGACCGCGGAGGGCTACGACCCGGCGATGCACGGTTTGCTCGACCCAGAGGTGCCGCCCGCCACCGTCGCCGGCCTCGACCTCGTCCGCGACGAAGACGGCGAGCTGCGCGTACTCGAGGACAACCTGCGGATGCCCTCGGGGGCGGCATTCGCGATCGCCGTGCGCGAGGCGGTCGAGCCGGAGATCGACGTCCAGCTTCGCCCGCGGGAGATCGACGACTACGGCGAGCTGCTCGGTGCTGCGATCCTCGCCGCCGCGCCGGCCGGCCGTGACGAGCCCACTGCGGCGATCCTCTCCGACGGTCCCGAGAGCGGTGCCTGGTACGAGCAACAGCGCTTCGGGCGCGAGCTGGGGATGGCGGTGGTGACCCTCGACCAGTTGGAGACCAGCCGCGGCCGGCTCTTCGCACGGAACGGGCGCGAGCGCGAACAGGTCGACGTGATCTACCGCCGCCTCGACGAGGACCGGCTGAGCGAGCCCGACGGCTCCCCCACCGCCCTCGGCGAGCTCTTGCTGCCGGCGCTGCGCTCGGGCCGGCTGCGCTGCGCCAACGCCTTCGGCACCGGCCTCGCCGACGACAAGCTGGCCCACGCCTACGTCGAACGGATGGTCGAGTTCTACCTCGGCGAGAAGCCGCTGCTGCGATCGGTCCCCAGCTACGACCTCGCCGTCGAGGCCGACCGCCGGGCGGCGCTGGAGCGGCTCGACGAGCTGGTGATCAAGCCGCGCGGCGGCTTCGGCGGCCACGGGGTGACGATCATGCCGCGGGCGACCGAGCCCCAGCGCCAGCGTGCGGTGGGGCTCCTGCGCCGTCGCCCCGAGCGTTTCATCGCCCAAGAGATGGTGGAGATCTCCAGTCACCCGACCGTCTGCGGCGGCGGGCTGGAGCCGCGCCGGGTCGATCTGCGCCCGTTCGTCGTCAGCGGCCGTGGCGAGACGGCAGCGATGACCGGCGGGCTGACCCGCTACGCGCGGGAGGCCGGGGAGATGGTCGTCAACAGCTCCCAGGGCGGCGGCTGCAAGGACACCTGGGTCCTCGGGGAGGAGCGATGAAGCGCCGTTCGTTAGCTTCGCTGCATATGAGGCCTTTGATCGGAGTCACGACTTCCGAGGTGCGCGCCGCCGAGCGGGTCCACCAAATACCCGAGGGCGAGCCGCGCGTTCGCGAGATGGCCCTTGGCCTCACCTACCTGCGCGGCCTCGAGGAAGCGGGCGCCCTGCCGATGGTGATCCCGCCGATGGAGGAGGAGGCGATCGAGCCGCTGCTCGACCGGCTCGACGGGATCTGCCTCTCCGGCGGCCCCGACCTCGACCCGGCCAACTACGGCGCCGATCCACATGACGAGCTGGGACCAACCGAGCCCGACCTCGACCGTTTCGAGCTGGCGATCACCCGCCGGGCCGATGTCCGCCAGATGCCGATCCTGGCGATCTGCCGCGGCACCCAGGCGCTGAACGTGGTCCGCGGCGGCGTCCTCCACCAACACCTACCCGAGCTCTCGGAGGAGATCCTCCACCGCCAGCAGACGCCGGGCTCGGAGCCAAGCCATGCGGTCGAAGTCGAGCCCGGCAGCCGCCTGGCGCGGGCGCTCGGCTACGAGCAGGTCGAGGTCGCCGACGAGCTCGACGTCAACTCCTTCCACCATCAGGCGATCGACGAGCTGGGCGAGGGTCTGGTGGTGACCGCGCGGGCACCGGACGGGACGATCGAGGCGGTCGAGGACCCGAGCCGGGACTTCCTGATCGGCGTCCAGTGGCACGCCGAGACGCTGGTGCACCGGCCGTACGAGGCAAGCCTCTTCCGCAGCTTCGTCGAGGCCTGCCGCCAGGACGGCGCCGGCTTCCAGCGCCGCAGCGGCCGCGAGGTGGCGTGAGCGAGGGGGCCGGCACCCTGCCGGCCTGGGCGGCCTGGGCCGAGCCGCACGAGCTAGGGCCCTACACGGTCGGAATCGAGGAGGAGGTGATGCTGCTCGACGAGGTCAGCTGGGCACTGGCCCACCGGATCGACTCCGTGCTGCCGCGGCTGCTGGGGCGCGACGGCAGCTTCACGGCCGAGACCCACGGCTCGGCGCTGGAGATCCAGACCGGCGTCCACGGGACGATCGGCGGTGCGATCGAGGAGCTGGGAACGCTGCGCGGCGAGCTGGCGGCCACTCTGGCGCCGCTCTCGATGCGGGCGGCGAGCGCCGGCACCCACCCCTTCGCGGTCTGGCAGGAGATCGTCGTCTCGGCCGGCGAGCGCTACCAGTTCGTCTACGGCTCGATGCGGGAGCTGGCTCGGCGCGAGCCGACCTTCGGCCTCCACGTCCACGTCGCCGTCCCCGGCGCCGAGGACGCGATCCACGTCGCCAACCGGCTGCGGACCCACATCCCGCTGCTGCTGGCGCTCTCGGTCAACTCGCCCTTTTGGCAAGGACGCGACACCGGCCTAGCGTCGGCGCGGACCCCGCTCTTCCAGGCCTTTCCCCGGGTCGGTATCCCGCGCGACTTCGGGGACTACGGCGACTACGTCGAGTCGGTCGACGTGCTGATCCGCAGCGGCGCGGTGCCGGAGCCGACCTTCCTCTGGTGGGACGTGCGGCCGCAGCCGCGCTTCGGCACGGTCGAGGTGCGGATCATGGACGCCCAGACGCGCCTCGGCGAGACCGCCGCGATCGCCGCCCTGGTGCAGTCGATCGTCCGCGCCGAGGTCGAGGAAGGCTCCCACCTCGAACGCTGGATGCCGCAAGAGGTGCTGTCGGAGAACCGCTTCATCGCCGCCCGCGACGGGATGGATGCCGAGCTGATCGAGCCGGAGCTGGAACGACGGGTGCCGGCCCGCGAGCTGCTCGACGACCTGGTCGCGGTCTGCCGTCCACACGCCCAGGACCTTGGCTGCGAGGCGGAGCTGGAACGCGTGACCGAGCTGGGCCGGCAGACCGGAGCGCAGCGGCAGATCGAGCTGGCGCGGTCGCTGGAGTCGCTGCCGCGAGTGGTCGGGGTGCTGGCGAGCGACTTCCTGGCGCGGGCTTAGTCGCCGCTCGGCGGCAGCACGAACTGCGAGACGATCAGGTTGGCCGCGAGGCGCGGCTCTGAGTCCTCGCGGCGGCGCTCGATCCGGACCTCGATCACGACCGTGCTCTTGCCGACGTGCAGCGGCTCGGCTCGAGCCTCGATCTCGTCGCCGAGGATCCCGGCGGCGAAGACGTTCAGCTTCAGCTCGATCGTGGTGAAGTTGTGGCCGGCGGGAATGCAGCGAAAGGTCGACCAGGCGGCGACCGTGTCGCCGAGCGCGGTCCAGACGCCGCCGTGGACGAAGCCGCCAGGGTGCAGGTGGCGCTTGTCGACGACGATCTTGCCGCGGGCGTGGGAGTCCTCGACCTCGAGCGGCTCGATCCCCAGGTCGCCGGGGAAGCTGCCGGGCAGGAAGGCCCGGACCGACTCCGGGGTGATCATCGAGCTCGGGTGCGGCTGATCGTTCATCGCCGCGGCAGCCTATTCATAAAGAACAAGTCCTACGGGTCGAGGCCGAAGCCTTTGAGCCCGTGGTCGCCGTAGGGCTCGTCGCGCTCGCGGACCGCCTCGCGGAAGCCCGACTCGGCGGCGCGGCGGACGAAGCCGTGGCCCTCCTCGGTGTGGCGGGCGATGCCGTCGAAGAAGGTGCCGAGCACCTGGGTCTGGGCGAGCCCCTGGGCGTGGACGGTCTGGTTGACCAGCAGCTTCATCATCACCAACTGGTTGATCGGCATCCGCGCGACCCGCTCCAGCAGGCGCTCGAAACGTTCGTCAAGTTGGTCGGCGGGCGCCGCCTCGGTCGCCAGCCCCCACTCCGCCGCCTCGGCACCGGTCAGCGAGTCGCCGGTCAGCAGCAGCCGCTTGGCCCGCATCGGCCCCAGCCGGCTGGCCCACATCGCCGTCGTCGGCGAGCCCCAGACGCGGGCCGGCGGGTAGCCGATCTTCGCGTCGTCAGCGATCACCAGCAGGTCGGAGCAGAGCGCCATGTCGGTGCCGCCGGCGACGCAGTAGCCGTGGACCTTGCAGAGGACCGGCTTGTCGGAGTGGAAGAGGCTCATGAAGCCGCGCACGTTGCGGCTCATGAACTGGTAGTCGGTGACCGGATCCCAGTTGGTGTCCGGCATGTGGTTCCCGGCGATCGTCGCCGGGTCGAGCGGCGAGCCGGCCGGCGCCTCGCCGCCCAGCTCGCTCATGTCGCCCTCGGCCGAGGCGACCAGGTCGTAACCGCCACAGAAACCCGTGCCGTTGCCGGCCAGGGCGATGACGTGCACCTCGGGGTCGAGGTTGGCTCGCTCGACGCAGTCGGCCAGCTCGACCGGCATCCGGGCCGTGATCCCGTTCCCGCGCTCGGGGCGGTTCAGGGTGATGCGCGCGACTCGATCGCCGACCTCGTAGGTGAGCGTCTCGAGTCGCGCCATCGCGGTGCTCCTAGTTGAGCCTTTCGACCAGCATTGCCTTGCCCTGACCACCCGCGACGCACATCGTCTCCAGGCCGACCTGCTTGTCGTCGGTCTCGAGCACGTTCAGGAGGGTGCCCATGATCCGGGCGCCGGTCATCCCGAACGGGTGACCGAGGGCGATCGCGCCGCCGTGGGTGTTGAGCTTGTCTTCGTCGATCCCGCATTCGGCCATGATCGGGATCACCTGGGCGGCAAAGGCCTCGTTCAGCTCGACCCGGTCGACGTCGTTGATCGACATGCCGGCGCGGTCCAGCACCTTCTTGATCGCGCCGATCGGGGCGACGCCCATCAGCTCCGGCTCGTTGCCATGGGTGGCGGCGGTGATGATCCGGGCGCGCGGGGTGAGGCCCAGCTCCTTGGCCTTGGTGTCGCTCATCAGCAGCACCGCGGCGGCGCCGTCGTTGAGCGGGCAGGAGTTGCCGGCGGTGACGCCGCCGCCGCCCTCGAAGGCCTCGGGCAGTTCGGAGAGCTTCTCCAGGGTCGAGGAGGC
>DASUTJ010000004.1:0-6535 GCA_036374655.1 Solirubrobacterales bacterium
GTCCTTTCCCCACCTATAACGGGGGAAAGGACGAACGCCGGTTGGTTCGGGCGCCGCGGGCGAACCGCGCCCTCAACCACCTTCTTGCGCCTGGGGCGCGGTACACGCCGCCGTCCCTGCAGCTGGGGATGATGCGGCGGCAGCGCCCGGGGAGCCGCCTGCTGACCCCGGCCGGGCCGACCGATGACGGGCCGGGGACGCTGGTCGACGCCGGCGCGCTCTACGCGGGGGAGACGGTCGCGCGCATCGGCGACGTCAGGCCGGCCGCCGCGATCGCCCGCGACCTCGCCGGTTAGCGATGTTCGCCATCCCCTGGGAGGCGGTCGTCTCGCTCGAGGACGAACACGTGGTGGTGCGGCTTTAGCTCCCGTTAGGCCGGGGTCGCGACCCTGGGAGAATGACGAGCATGGCGGGGGGCCCGATCCTGCAGATCGTCGAGCGCGACCTCGGCACAGATCGCTGCGAGTTGCAGCTCGAGGGCGAGCTCGACCTCTGGAGCATCGAGCGCCTGCAGGCGGCGCTGCAGCGGGTCGCGCGCGAGAACGACGCCGTCCTCGTCGGCCTCGAGCGCTGCGAGTTCGTCGACTCGACCGGCATCGCCCTCTTCCTCCAGGTCCGCCGCCAGCTCGAAGGCGAAGGCGGCCGCCTCGCCCTCTACGGCTGCTCGGACCAGGTGCTGCGGATCTTCACCGTCGCCGGGCTGACCGAGGCGGGTATCGTCTTCGCCGACAGGGGTGAGGCGATCAGAGAGCTGACGGTGGTGGAGTGATGCGGCGTGGACTGAGTGTGTTGGTAGGGATTGTCGTGTTCACCGTCAGCGTGGTTCCAGCTGTCGCGGAGGAACCGCTTCCGCCGTTCGACGGCACGATGAGCTTCCCGAACATCCAGGGGCCTGTCGGCCCAGAGGAGTTCTCCTGGGCGGTGAAACTGGGTGAGGAACAAGAACTGCGCGCGATCGACGACACCCAGGCCGGGGTCTACTACACCGGTCCCGACGAACATCTCGTTTTCACGATCACGGCGGGCCTCGCCCATGCCGCCGATGGCGTGAACGTACCCACCACCCTCGCCGTCACCCAGCCGAACGTCATCACCCTCACGGTTCACCATCGCGCTGGCAATGCCGCCGCTGGGGGAGCCCCGTTCGACTACCCGGTGATCGCCGGCTCGGGATGGGAGGGCGGTTTTCAGCAGCACACCGTCGTGGGACCGCCGCCGACCGAACAGGCGACCGCGCCAATCGCGCCGGACGTCTGCAACGTCCCGTACCTCTCCGGCTTGACCCTCAAGGCCGCTCGCCGGCAGCTGCGGCGCTCGCACTGCACGCTCGGCGCCGTGCGCGGCGAGCGCTCGCGCAGGGCCCGGGTCGTCAAGCAGTTCCGCAGGCCCGGTCGGGAACTAGCGGCTGGCACCGAGGTCGGCGTCAAGCTGCTGGTCCCGTAGCCGCGCGCACCAGACCGCGAACAGCCCGATCGCCAGCAGCGCGCCGGCCCAGTGCAGGCCGACGAGGACGGCGAGCAGGCTCGGCAGCCCCGCCAGGACGGCGCCGAGGAGCGTCGGTCCCAGCGGCAGGCCGAGCACCCGCGCGGTGAAGGCGGCGCAGGCCATCCACGATGCTGGGCCCGCGATCCATCCCCAGTCCTCGAAGAAGGAGTGCGGCAGGGCGAGGCCGAGGGCAATCGAGAGCAGCGCCACCGCCGCCAGCTGCAGCAGCGCCGCCCGCCAGAGGGTGGGGACGTCCATCCCCGCCGAGGCTATTCGACGACGACCTTGCCCTTCATGAAGGGGTGGATCTTGCAGTGGTAGGCGAAGGTGCCGCGCTGGTTGAACTGGACCGTCTTCGTCTTCCCGGGTTCGATCCGCTTGGTGTCGAAGCTGCCGCCCTTGGTCGCCGTGTGTGCGGTGTTGGCGGTGTTGGCGAAGGCGACCCGGGCGCCGCGCTTGACCGTCAGCGTCCCGGGCTTGAAGGCGAAGTTGACGATCGAGACGGTTTTCGCCGCGCTGGCGCCGGCGACGGGCTCGGCGGCGCCTCTGTCGGCGACGGCCAGGGCGAAGAGCACGAGGGCTGCCGCCACGGTGGGAACCCAAAACCTCGGTCGCTGCATCGGAGTCGTCATGTCTCCGCATACGGTTCGCAACCGCCTGGGGTTCAACCTGCGGCGCGGTCGGGCAATAATGGTTACCCGCGGGCGGTTAGCTCAGTTGGGAGAGCATTCGGTTTACACCCGAAAGGTCACTGGTTCGAGCCCAGTACCGCCCATGTGGATCGTCCCATCCAAACCCGGCAGACGGCGATCGAGCGCGTCTTCGACGCGGTGCGGGAGGGCGATCCGGAGCTGGTCCTGAAGCTGCTGCACCCGAGCATCGAATGGACGCCGACGGCTTGGAGCGGCGACCGCATGTACCGGGGGCAGGAAGCGGCGCACCTCTGGCTCTCCCAGTTCGGCGAGGAGCTCGAGCACCTCGACGTCCAGATCCGCGACCGGGTGACGGACGGCGAGCGCGGCGCCGTCCGCGGCATCGTCTTCGACACCCGCGGCGACCGTACATTCGCCGTCGAGGTCTCGTGGAGCTTCGAGCTGGAGGAGGGGCTGCTGCGCCGTGGTCGCGCCCACGGCAGCTGGGCCGAGGCGCTGCGCGCCGCCGGGCTGGCCTAGCGAGCGTCAGCCAAAGGCCTCGACCGCGAGCACCGCCGCGACGACGAGCCCGACGACTGCGATCGAGATCCGCAGCGGATCGGCGGGGATGCGGCGCGCGTAGTGGGCGCCGACCCGGCCGCCGAGCAGCGAAAAGACCATCAGCACCGCGACGTAGCTCCACTCGACAGGGGCGAGGAAGGCGTAGATGACGGCGGCGAGGAGGTTGGAGCAGCCGGCGATGACGATCTTCATCCCGTTCAGGTGCTGGATGGTGTCGGCGACGAAGAGGGCGAGGATCGCGAGGACGAGGATGCTGACCGCCGAGCCGAAGTAGGCCTGGTAGGCACCGCAGAAGGCGATGCCCGCGAAGAGGTAGGGCGAGCGCTCGTTGCCCGCGTGCGGGATGTGGGGGACCAGGCGTGGCTGCAGCAGGAGCAGTAGGCAGGATGCGGCGATCAGGACCGGGACGATCGCCTCGAAGGTCGCTTCGGAGGTGAGCAGCAGCGCGGCAGAGCCGGCGGCGGCGCCGAGCAGCAGCGGCGGCAGGAGACGGGCGAAGCGCTCGCCCTGCTCGCGCAGCAGGTCGGCGTAGCCGAGGGCGCCGCCGACCGAGGCCGGGACGATCCCGACCGTGTTGGTGACGTTGGCCGAGAGCGGCGGCAGCCCGAGGGCGACCATGGTCGGGAAGGTGATCAGCGCGCCGCCGCCGGCGACGGAGTTTGCCGCCCCCGCCGCGACGCCGGCCGCCGCGACCGCGAGCAGCTCGAGCATGGGCGGGAGTCTGCCCGAAGGGGCGGCCGGTCAGGCGGCCCGCGAAAGCGGGTTGCGGGTTCCGCCGCGGCGCTTCTCGCGCTGGGTGACGACGTTGAAGAAGTAGTCGTTGCGGCCGCGGCGCATCTGCCGCGGCATCGCGTGGCGGGCGCCGCGGTGGGTGGCGGTGACCGAGCGGAAGGCTCGCTCGTGGGCGGCGGACCAGCGGATGCCGAAGATCTCCCGCACCCGCGGCGGCGTCGTGCCTTTGATGATCAGGTTCTGGGTCTCGAGGTTGAGGCGGGCCGGCAGCGGCACCGGCTGCTCGAAGGCGACCAGCGGCGCCATCTCCATCGCGTGCGGGGTGGCATACAGGTCAGGAGAGGCGAGTTTGCCCGCGAACCAGGCGTCGAACTCGACCGCGGTGGCGGGCACCGCGTCGCGGGGCAGGCCGAAGAGCTCGCCGAAGAAGACGTAGTCCTGCCAGAGCGCTTCGCGCTCCTGCGGGCTGAGCCGGCGGACCATCGTTTCGTACATCGCCCGGCCCGAGTCGGCGATCACCGCCAGGGTCCAGAGCATCAGCTCCGGGTCGAAGGCCGAGTAGGCGGCGCCGGCGGCGTGGGCGCCGGCGGCCTCCGGCAGCTCGCCCTTGATCCGCTCGTGCAGGCGGTGGACCGCGGCGAGCGCCTTGTCGGCCTCGGCCTTGGTGCCGAGGAAGACGGTCTCCTGGATCTTCGCGGTGCGGGCGAGGCGGGTGAAGGGAAAGTCGCCGGCGCTGGTCGAGGCCATCGTGCCGGTATAGGTCAGCGGTTCGAGCGCGCCGATCAGCAGCGCCCGCTGGCCGTAAAGCAGGCCGACCGAACGCTCGCCGTGGACACGGCGAGCCATCGATCTGCCGGGTGGGAAGTAGTGCTGGTCGCTCACTGGCCGTCTGGCCAGCCAGTCTAACTCAGGGGGCGGCTAAATGGTCAAGTGGTTAAACCAATTACTGCTGCTGCGTGTCCCTGCTCATCGCAACCATCGCCGCGCCCGTTCCCGGTGACTCGACCAGGCCGCGCAGCTCGTGCGCGGCAAAGATCTCGTCCAGCTCCTCGCGGGTCAGCGTCTCCCGCTCCAGCGCCAGAACCGCCAGGTGATCGAGCACCTCGAGGTTGGCGGAGAGCAGCGCCTGCGCCCGGCGGTAGGCCTCGCGGGCCAGGGTCATCGCCGCCTGGTCGACCTCGCGGCGGGTCTGGTCGGAGACGGCGTAGTCGCCGGTCGGCAGCGCGATCGGCGCTGGCCCGTCGTGGTCGTGGGCGACCCCCATCCCGAACTCGGCGACCATCTGCTTGCAGACCAGGTGCACCCGGTTGAGATCGTCGGCGGCGCCCGAGTAGGTCTCGCCGAGGACGACCTCCTCGGCGGCGCGACCGCCGAGCAGCGTCACCACCTCGTCGAGCAGTTCCTCGCGGCTCTTCAGGTAGCTGTCCTCCTGCGGCGAGTGGGCGACGAAGCCAAGCGCCGGTCCGCGCGGGACGATGCTGAGGATCTCCGGCGGGTCGAGCCCGAGCAGGCGGCGGCAGAGCGCGTGGCCGGCCTCGTGATAGGCGACGATCCGCCGCTCCTTGGCGTTGAGACGGCGCGCTTGCTGGGAGCCGACGGCCTGACGCAGCAGCGCCTCGTCGAGGTCCTCGCGGCTCATCGAGTAGCGGCCGGCGCGGCCGGCGATGATCGCGCCCTCGTTGAGCGCGTTGGCGAGCTGGGCGCCGGTCATCCCGGTGGTCTTGCGGGCGACGTCGGCGAGGTCGAGGTCGGCGGCCAGCGGCTTGTCCTTGGCGTGGCTGCGGAGGATCGCCTCGCGGCCGTCGCGGTCGGGCGGGGAGACGAGGACCAGGCGGTCGAAGCGGCCCGGGCGCAGCAGCGCTTTGTCGAGCTTCTCGACGTAGTTGGAGGCGGCGATCACGATCACCATCCCCGGGTCTTTCTCGAAGCCGTCGAGCTCGACCAGCAGCTGGTTCAACGCCTGCTCGCGCTCGCTGCTGCCGCCGTCGCCGCCGCCGGAGCTGCGCGAGCCGCCGATCGCGTCGAGCTCGTCGATGAAGATCACCGCGCGGCCGGACTTGCGCGCCTCCTTGAAGAGGCGGCGGATGCGGGCGGCGCCGCGGCCGACGAACATCTCGACGAAGCTCGAGCCGGAGGCGGCGTAGAAGTCGACCCCGGCCTGGGCGGCGACGGCGCGGGCCAGCATCGTCTTGCCGGTGCCGGGCGGTCCGTGGAGGAGGACGCCGCGCGGCGCCTGGGCGCCGAGGGCGGAGAAGCGTTCCGGTTCGCGCAGCCAGGCGGCGACGTCCATCAGCTCGGCTTTGGCCGCGTCGACCCCCTGAACCTCTTCCCAGAGGACCGGCTCGGTGCGGGACGCCTTCACCGTCTCCGGCTTCGTCGTCCCCATCATCCCCCGCATCATTTTCAGGAAGACGAAGAGGAGCATCGCCATGAAAATGACCCCGAAGACCGGGTACCAGTTGAAAAAGAATTCCTGTATGTCCGTCGCCATCAACGCAGTGTGAAGACGAAAGTGCAATTTCTGAATCACACATTCGTCCAAATTGGCTTGCAGGACTAAAGATTGTGCCTGAGCCGTGTCGAGATGGCAGCGCTTTTCACCCCTAGGATCCGGAATCGATGGAGCGACCGAGCGTCAGCGCGCCCGAGCTGAAGGCGCAGATCGAGGCCGAACGGGCGGGGCGGCCCTTCCTCGTCTTCCGCGACGGGGGCGGCGAGCAGGTGATCGTGGCGCTCGACGCGAACGCCGAGCTCTGGGTCGGCCGCGCCGGCTCGGCCGACGTGCGGCTCGAGTGGGACGAGGAGGTCTCCGCCCTGCACGCGCAGATCGAGGTGGTGCGCGGCGAGTGCACGCTGGTTGACGACGGCCTCTCGCGCAACGGCTCCTTCGTCAACGAGGAGCGGGTCCACGGCCGGCGCCACCTGCGCGATGGCGACTCGCTGCGCTTCGGGCGCACCCTGGTCGTCTACCGGCGGCCGGGAGAGGACGCGCCGGAGGCGACCGCGATCGCCGGCGACGTGCCGGGGGCGGCGACGGTCTCGCCGGCCCAGCGCAAGGTCCTGCTCGCCCTCTGCCGTCCGTACAAGGACGGCGACTCGTTCGC
>DASUTJ010000005.1:0-3759 GCA_036374655.1 Solirubrobacterales bacterium
AAAGGCGCCTACACCGTCACAAGCCCGACAGGGCTGGGGGTAGAGAAGCAGGGAGGTAACGGCTAGTTAGTACCGAGGGCGTTGGCCGGCTCCGGCTTGCCGTCGGGGTCGTGGCCGTTCGGTTCGGCGAACCTCTCGCCCTGGCCCTTCGGCGAGAGGTAGCGGTCGATCACCGCGAGGGCGACGGCGGAGACGACGAAGGTGAGGTGGATGACCGTCTGCCAGAGCATCGTCTCGCTGGAGTGGTTGGAGGCGTTGATGAAGGTCTGCAGGAGGTGGATCGAGGAGATGCCGACGATCGCCATCGCCAGCTTCACCTTGAGGACGTTGGCGTTGACGTGGGAGAGCCACTCCGGCTGGTCGGGATGGTTCTTGAGGTTGATGCGGGAGACGAAGGTCTCGTAGCCGCCGATGATCACCATGATCAGCAGGTTGGCGATCATCACCACGTCGACGAGGCCGAGGACGAGCAGCATCACGTCGTTCTCGCTGAGGTGGCCGGCGTCGCTGACCAGGTGCCAGAGCTCCTGCATGAAGCGCCAGACGTAGACGCCCTGGGCGGCGATCAGGCCCAGGTAGAGCGGCGCCTGCAGCCAGCGGCTGATGAAGATCGTGCTGCCGACGGTGCGGGCCAGCGGTCGGTCGATGTGAGCTTCGGCGGCGATGGGCCGCGCATCCAACCAGCGCCGCCTAAGCGCCTCTTAAAGCCGCCTCACTGGTGCGGCGGCCCGCCTTTGCGCGGGGTGTCGGCGGGGTCGCCGGCGCCCTTGGCGGGGTGCATTTCGCCTTCGGGCTTGCCCCGATGCTCCTGCTTTGCGCCCTTGTCTTTCGAGCCCGGGTCCTTGATCGCGGCAGCGGCGGCCTTGGCCTTGTCCGTGAGGCTGCCTTTGCCCTTGGCGACGCCTTTCAACTCCTCGGCGTCGGCTTTGAGCGAATCCACGCCGCCGCGCTTGTCGATCGCGTCTTTCGCTTTGTCAGCGATTTTCTTGAAGTCCATGCCTGCCTCTTACCCGCTGGGGCGGGGTCCGAACTCAGGCAGCTGGCGCGGCGGACTCGGCGAGGGCGGTCATCGGCTCGACCCTCGCCGAGGCGAGGCCGCGGACGACGATCGTGTCGAGGGCGGTGTAGGCGGACAGGGCCTGCTGGGCCGTCTCGGCGTCTGGGGCGGCTACGCCCACGGTGCCCTCGGGCTCGCCGAGGCGATCGAAGTGGTCGCGGTAGCCCTTGTGGAGGTCGCGGTAGAAGGACTCCTCCTTGGCGAGGCGGTCGCTGGCGTCGGGGCCCACGGCGGTGCGGACGTAGCCGAAGACCGGCGGGGTCTCGCGGCCTGCCTCGGCGGCACCCTCCTCGACCTTGGCGCGGGCGCCGGCGGCGAAGTCCGGGGTCATCCAGTTGAAGAAGACGCCGTCGTAGGTGCTGCCGGCGAGGGCGCACATCTTCGGGCCCATCGCGGCGAGCACGAGTTTCACACCGGGCAGCAGCTCGCGCAGCTTCGGCTCGGCCTCGCGCATCGCCGTCAGCGGCTTCTTGTTGAAGCCCGCGCCGACCCCCAGCCAGAGCTTGCTCTTGTCGATGCCGAACTCCTCGACGTCGGCGGCGATCTGCTTGGGCGGGGTGCGGTCGAGGGCGATCACGGCGACGCCCAGGTCGACTCCGGGGGCGGCGGCGGAGAACTCGGCGAGCGTCGCCAGCCCTTTCGCCCCGGGGTGGTCGTTCGACCACATCGAGTCGTAGCCGAGCTCGGCGCAGCGAGCCGCCAGCGGCCGCGCGACCTCCGGGTCGAGCCCCGCCGCTACTCCGAAACCCCTACTCGCCATCGGTCGTCGCCTCCTCGCCTTCGCTTTCGGGAGCGGTTACCCGGCTGGCCTGGCGCTCAAAGAGGGCGACGCACTCGATGTGCGGGGTCTGGGGGAACATGTCGACGGGCCTCACTCGGGTCAACCTATAGCCGGCCTCTCCCAGCTGGGCCGCGTTAGGTGCCAGCGTCGTCGGGTTGCAGGAGACGTAGACGATCTTCTCCGCCTCGCACTCGATCACCCGGCGGACGATTTTCTGCGAGAGCCCGGCCCGCGGCGGGTCGACGACGACGACGTCGGGCTTGCCGGCCTTCTCGACCAGCGGCCGCACCCCGGTGCGCGCGTTGGCGGCCATGAAGTGGGCGTTCTCGATCTTGTTGCGGCGGGCGTTGCGCTCGGCGTCGGTTATCGCCTCGGGGACGATCTCCAGTCCCCAGACCTCGCCGGCCTGCCTGGCCATCGTCAGTCCAATCGTGCCGATCCCGCAGAAGAGGTCGAAGACCCGCTCCTTACCGGCGAGCCCGGCGAACTCGGCGGCGACCGCGTAGAGGCGCTCGGCCATCTCGGTGTTGGTCTGGAAGAAGGCGCCGTGGGACATCTCCAGCTGCAGGCCGCAGAGCTCCTCGCGCAGCCGCTCCTCGCCGAGCACCCCGGTCGGGCCGTCGGTGCCGCCGGCGTCCCCCTCGACGATCGTGTGGAGGTCGACCGGTGGCCGCGGGAAGCGGGCTTTGGTCGTGACCAGGCGGGTCTGGACCTGGCCCGTGCGGCGACCCTCGCGCACCGCGAGGTTGCGCAGCACGCCGCGGCGCGCCCGGGCGTCGTAGGCGGGGATCGACTCGGATCGCGCCCACTCGCGCACCGCGTTCCGGGCCTCGTTGCCGGCCTCGGAGGCGAGGTGGCAGTCGTCGACGTCGACGATCAGGTCCCAGCGGCCGCGGGCGTGGAAGCCGAGCGTCGGCTCGCCCTCGTCGTCCTCGCCGAAGGAGTACTCGAGCTTGTTGCGGTAGCGCCACTGCTCCACCGCCGGCACGATCTCCTCCAGCTCATAGCCCTCGAGGCCGCCGATCCGCTGCAGGGCTTCGGCGACCTGCTCCTGCTTGTGGGCGAGCTGGCGCTCGTAGGGGAGCCCCTGCCACGGGGCGCCGGGACAGGGCTCGCCGCCGTGGACGCAGCGGTCCGGGACGCGGTCGGGCGAGGCGCGGATGACCTCGACCGCCCGCGCCTCGGCGAAGCGCTTCTTCGGCTTCGTCACCTCGGCGCGGACCAGGTCCCCCGGCAGCGCCCCGGCGACGAAGACGACGAAGCCCTCGGTGCGGGCGACCCCCCGCCCGCCGAAGGCGAGCGAGTCGATCTCGAGGTCTAGCTGTTCCCCCCGCTTTATGGCAGTGCTTTGCGCGCCTGTTTCGCGAGTCGTTCGAGTTCTTTCAGCAGCGTGTCGGTCTGTTTGCGGCCTTTTTTGACCAGCTCGCTGAGCAGTTTCTCAGCGTCGCCGCGGGTCATCCGGCCGCGCTTGACAGCGTCGTCGACGACGTCCTGGATGCGGTCGCGGCTGAGGGTCACGCTCTGCTCGAGGCTCTCGCGGAACTGGGCGACGCTCTTGTCGAGCCCGCTCGTCGCTTTGCTGGAGGCTTTGCTGCTGCTTTTTTTCGAGCTCGAAGATTTGCTGCTGCCTTTTTTGGAAGACGATTTCGAGCGCGCTTTCGACGCGGCTTTTTTCGAAGCTTTCGAAGCCGTTTTTTTGGCTTTCGTCGCTTTGGCTTTGGTTTTCGATTTCGTCGCTTTGCTGGCTTTCGACGTTTTCGATTTAGCGCCGGCTTTTTTCGCTTTGCCGCTCGCTTTTTTCTCCGCCATCTAGGTGTGCCTCCGTTGTCGGTTTTCCCGCTGGTGGACTTCGACTATCTCAGTTCCGCAGGAGGCGCGGCTCGGCGGCAAGGAAACGTGCCTGAACCGGCGCGTGGTCGGA
>DASUTJ010000006.1:0-9026 GCA_036374655.1 Solirubrobacterales bacterium
CTGACCTCGGCCTACGCGCCGATGGGCGGCGTGATCGCCTCCGACAAGGTCGCCGAGCCGTTCATGGAGGGCACCGCCTCCTTCGCCCACGGCTTCACCTTCGCCGGCCACCCGATCGCCGCCGCGATCGCGATGGCCAACCTCGACGTCTACGAGCGCGAGGACCTCTGCGGCCACGTGCTGCGCAAGGAGCCAGAGTTCCGGCAGATGCTCGAGTCCCTGCACGACCTGCCGATCGTCGGCGACGTGCGCGGCGCCGGCTACTTCCACGCGGTCGAGCTGGTCAAAGACAAGGAGACGAAAGAGAGCTTCAACCACGAGGAGTCGGAGCGGCTGCTGCGCGGCTTCCTCTCCGCCGAGCTCTACAAGCGCGGGTTGATCTGCCGCGCCGACGACCGCGGCGACCCGGTCGTGCAGCTGGCGCCGCCGCTGATTGCCGACACCGAGCAGTTCGAAGAGATCCACGACGTGCTCCACTCGGTCCTCTCCGAGGCGTGGGACCAGGTGGTCCGCTAGGAGTCCTGGTGCTCACCGTCCAGAGCCTGCTTGACGAGCTCGACCTCGAGCTGGCCGCCGGCGCCGACGCCGCCGCGGCGCCGGTTCGCTGGGTCCACATCTCCGAGCTCGAGGACCCGACCCCGTGGCTCTCCGGCGGCGAGCTGATGCTGACCACCGGGATCCCGCTCGAGAACGCGGCCAAGCAGCGCGCCTTCATCCGCATCCTCGCCGACCGCAACCTCGCCGGGCTCGGTTTCGGCACCGGCTTCAGCCACAAATCGCTGCCCAAGGCGCTGGTCGACGAGGCCGAGAAACGCGAATTCCCGCTCTTCGAGGTCCCCTACTCGGTCCCGTTCATCGCGATCACCGAGAAAGCCTTCGCCCGCCTGGTCAACGAGCAGTACGAGGTCCTGCAGCGCGGGATCGCGGTGCAGCGGCGGCTCGAGCGGCTGGTCCTCGAGGAGCGGGGGCTGGAGGAAATCGCCGCCACCGTCGCCTCCGCCGTCGGCGGCACCGTGGCGGTCCTCGACGGCCGCGGCGAGCGGCTCGCCGGCAAGGGGTTCCGCCGCCAGCTCTCCGCCGAGGCGATCTCCGCGATCCGCAAGGAAGCGCTGGGCCACGCCCACGACGGCCACCCCTTCGTCCCCTCGCACCCGAGCGTCGCGGGGCGGGCGCTGGCGCACCCGGTGATCTCGCCCGGCGGCGGGCCGCCGCAGGCCTGGGTGGTGATCGTCCGCGACTCCGGCGGGCTCGGCGACTTCGAGCGGCTGATCCTGCAGCAGGCGGTCGCGGTGGTGGCACTGGAGCTGATGCGGAGGCGGGTCGCCCGCGAGACCGAGCGGCGGCTGGCCGGCGACGTCGTCGCCGCGGCCCTCGGCGGGCGGATGGACGCGACCGAGCTGCGCCGCCGGCTGGAGCCGTTCGGGATCGGCGAGGAGGCCGCGGTGCTCGTCTTCCAGGTCGACGATCCCGGCGGAGCGGCGGCGGCGCTGGAAGCGGCGCTGGCGGCCGGCGCCTGCGCCGGCGTCGTCGCGCCGCACTCGACCGGCGGACGGGAGGTGCTCTGCGCCGTCGTCGACTGCGCCGACCGCGACCCGATCGACGTCGCCACCGAGGTGCGGAAGAAGCTCGCCGACAAGCGCGGCCCGGTGCGCGCCGCCGCCAGCCGGCCGGCGCCGCCGGAGCGCCTGCGCCACTCCTTCCACGAGGCGCGCTGCGCCCTGGAGGCGACCGCCTTCGACAACGGCGCCGCCCCCGAGGTCGCATCCTGGCGGGACCTCGGCGCCTTCACCCTGCTGCTCTCGATTCAGGACGACGACGCGCTCGACCTCTACTGCGACAGCGTGCTGGGGCCAATCGAACGCGGCGACGAGGAGTACGGCGGCGAGCTGCTGCGTTCGCTGGAGGCGTTCATCGAGCAGAACGGACAGTGGGAGCGGGCTGCCCGCCAGGTCTACTGCCACCGCCACACGCTGCGCTACCGGATGCGCAAGGTCGAAGAGCTGACCGGGCGCGACCTCTCGCGCGCCCACGACCGGATCGAGTTCTGGCTGGCGCTGCGGGCGAGGGAGCTGGTTGCGTGAGGATCGGTGTCCCGACCGAGATCAAGTCCGACGAGTACCGGGTCGCGGTCACGCCGGCCGGGGTGCGCGAACTGAGCGAGCACGGCCACGAAGTCCATGTCCAGGCCGGCGCCGGCGAGGGCAGCGCGATAACTGACGCCGAGTACGAGGCGCAGGGGGCGACGATCGTCCCCGACGCCGCCGCCGTCTTCGCGGCGGCGGAGATGATCCTCCACGTCAAGGAGCTGCAGCCGCAGGAGATCGAGATGCTGCGCCCCGGCCAGCTCCTCTTCACCTACCTGCACCTGGCGCCGGACCCCGAGCAGACCCGCGGTCTCTGCGACTCGGGGGCGACGGCGATCGCCTACGAGACCGTCGAGGACGCCCACGGCCGCCTGCCGCTGCTGGCGCCGATGAGCGAGGTGGCGGGCAAGATCGCCACCCAGGCGGGCGCCTTCATGCTGGAGAAGCCGATGGGCGGCAGGGGGATTCTGCTGGGAGGGGTGCCGGGAGTCGCCGCCGCCAACGTGATGGTGATCGGCGGCGGCGTGGTGGGGATGAACGCCGCCTTCATCGCGATCGGGATGGAAGCCGACGTCTTCGTCTACGACCGCTCGATCGACCGCCTGCGGGAGCTCGAAGTCGACTTCGGCGGCCGCTGCTCGACCGTCTACTCGACCACGCTGGCGATCGAGGAGATGCTGCCGAACGCCGACCTGGTGATCGGCGCGGTGCTGGTCCACGGGGCGCGGGCTCCCTACGTGATCCGCCGCGAGCAGCTGCGGCTGATGAAGCCCGGCGCGGTGCTCGTCGACGTCGCCATCGACCAGGGCGGCTGCTTCGAGACCTCGCGGCCGACCACCCACCGCGACCCGACCTTCGAGGTCGACGGGATCACCCACTACTGCGTCGCCAACATGCCCGGCGCGGTCCCGATCACCTCCACCCACGCCCTCACCAACGCGACCCTGCCCTACGCGCTGGCGCTCGCCGACCACGGCGTCGACGGGGCGATCCGCCGCGACCCCGGGCTGCGGCTCGGGGTCAACGTCGCCGGCGGCAAGGTCACCCATCCGGCGGTGGCGGAGGGAGTCGGGATGGAGTACGTGCCGGTCGAGGAGGCCCTCGGCCTAGAGCAGTCCGTGAAGGGGTAGAACGAACTTGGAAACGAGCATCCACAGGGGAGCTGAATGAGCACTTACGCGGTAGTCAACCCAGCCACCGGCGAGACGGTCAAGGAGTACCCGGAGATCTCCGACGACGAGCTCCGCGCGGCGATCGGCCGCGCCGACGAGGCCTCCCGGTCCTTCCCGAGCTCGACCAGCGTGGCCGACCGCGCGGCGCTGGTCCGCAAGGTCGGCGAGCTGCACTCCGAGCGCCGCCAGCAGCTGGCCGAGATCATCGTCCGCGAGATGGGCAAGCCGATCGAGCAGGCCCTGATGGAGGTCGACTTCGCGGCGATGATCTACGGCTTCTACGCCGACAGCGCCGAGAGCCTGATGGCGGACGAGCCGATCGAGCTGCTCGGCGGCGAAGGCACGGCGCTGATCCGCCGCAGCCCCTTCGGGGTCCTGCTGGGGATCATGCCCTGGAACTTCCCCTACTACCAGGTGGCCCGCTTCGCCGGCCCGAACCTGGTGATCGGCAACACCATCCTGCTCAAGCACGCGCCGCAGTGCCCGGAATCGGCGGAGGCGATGCAGCAGATCTTCGACGACGCCGGGTTCCCCGAGGGCGCCTACGAGAACATCTATGCGACCAACGAGCAGATCGAGTGGGTGATCGCCGACCCGCGCGTGCACGGCGTCTCGGTCACCGGCTCGGAGCGGGCCGGGGCGGCGGTCGCCGAGATCGCCGGGCGCAACCTGAAGAAGGTCGTGCTCGAGCTGGGCGGCTCGGATCCCTTCATCCTGCTCGGCACCGACGACCTCGACGAGGCGGTGACCGCGGCGGCCGAAGCGCGGCTGGACAACACCGGCCAGTCCTGCAACGCGGCCAAGCGGTTCATCGTCGTCGACGATCTCTACGACGACTTCCTCGAGAAGTTCAAGCAGCAACTGGAGGGGGCGAAGCCGGGCGACCCGACGGCAGAGGACACCGAGGTCGGCCCGCTCTCGTCGCAGACGGCGGCCGACCGGCTCGAGGACCAGGTCAAGCGGGCGGTCGAGAACGGCGCCGAGGTGGTCGTCGGCGGCAAGCGCGACGGCAACTTCTTCGAACCGACGATCCTCACCGGGATCGAGCCGGGCGACGAGGCCTCCCAGGAAGAGTTCTTCGGCCCGGTGGCGCAGGTCTACCGGGTCGGCTCCGAGGAGGAGGCGGTCGAGCTCGCCAACCAGACCCCGTTCGGGCTCGGCTCCTATGTGATGACCACCGACAAGGAGCAGGCCGACCGCGTCGCCGACAAGATCGAAGCCGGGATGGTCTACGTCAACCTGGTCGGCGCCGACAGCCCCGAGCTGCCGTTCGGCGGCTTCAAGCGCTCCGGCTTCGGCCGCGAGCTGGGTCGCTACGGGGCGGACGAGTTCGTCAACAAGAAGCTGATCCGCAGCGCCTGAGTCATCGCTTGCGAGGGAGAGCGTCCCGGCCGCGGCGCCGGTCGGGGCGTTTACGATCCAGCCCACGTGACTTTGTCGAGGGGGGTCATCGCTCTTGCGCTGCTGGCGCTTGCCGCGTTCGCGGCGAGTGCTGCGGCGCTTGCCGCGGACAACCGCGAAGGGCCGCGCTGCCACGGGCGGCTCGCGGAGATCGCCGGCACCGATGAGGACGACGTGATCCGGGGGACGCCCGAACGCGACGTGATCTGGGGTGGCGACGGCGACGACGTCATCTTCAGCAGCCTCGGCAACGACCTGATCTGCGGCGGGCCGGGGACCGACGAGATGCACGGCGGTCGCGGCAACGACGAAGTCGACGGCGGCGCCGGCGACGAGGACCAGGTCAACGGCAACCTCGGCGACGACAAGATCCTCGGCGGCCCGGGCGCCCGCGACGAGGTCGCCGGCGACCTCGGCATCGACATCGTCAACGGCGGGCCCGGAAGCGAAGACCTCGTCCACGGCGACTACGGCTACGACCGGATGACCGGCGGCGCCGGGAGCGGCGACATCGCCTCCTTCGCGACCGCGCGGGCGGGAGGCAAGGGCAGCGGCGTCTGGGTCTCGCTGCGTAAGCACCGCGCCTACGGCGACGGTCACGACAAGCTCTTCGGCTTCGAGAGCCTCGAAGGCTCGGCCTTCCGCGACACCCTGATCGGCAGCCCGCAGGGGAACGTGATCAAGGGCGGGATGGGCAACGACCACCTCATCGGCGGCGGCGGCCCGGACACGATCGACGGCGGCCAGGGCAGCGATGGCTGCACCGGGGCGAAAGGCCGCACCACGTCCTGCGGCAAGGAACGAGTGCCGAAGGCAAGCGCCTACGTCGAGCTCAACCCGACGCCTGGCGGTGGCGCCGGGTTGCAGGTGATCGGCGGTGGCGGCCGCGACCACTTCGTCGTCGCCTACGACGACGCCAACGAGACCTTCAGCGTCACCGGGCGAAAAGGGATGGCGATCGGAGCCGGTTGCAGCCACGCGCCGAACAGCTCGACCACGGTCTCCTGCGCGGCGAACGGCCCGGGTCGCTGGCTGATGGCGGACCTTGGACCCGGCGCCGACAGCCTCGTGGTCGAAGGCACGCTGGAGTCGATCGGCAGCGTGCGGCTCGCCGGCGGCTTCGGCAACGACACGATCAAAGGCGGGCCAGAGGACGACCTGATCGAGTCCGGGCCGGGGGCAGACAAGCTTTACGGCGGCGACGGGGCCGACGGACTGGTCGGCGGTCTGCCGGGACCGACCTTCCTCTACGGAGAAGGCAGCGGCGACCTGCTGGCGGCCGGCGGCGGCTGCGCCGGCGGCGCGATCGTCGGCGGTCCCGGCAAAGACGACGCCTCCTTCGCCGAGACCCAGGCCCATCCCGGCCTACTGATCATCTCCTTCCCCAAACGCGCCGCCTGGGTGACCACGGTCAAGGGCTGCGATTCGGTCCGCCTCGACCCCAGCAACGAGGACATGGAGGGCTCCTTCGACTGGGACGTCCTGATCGGCGACGCCGGTCCGAACGCGATGCTGGGCCAGCCCGGCGAGGATCGCTTTTACGGCAACGGCGGCGACGACATCATCGACGCCCGCGACGGCGTCAAGGACTTCTCGATCCAGTGCGGCAAGGGAAGCCCGCCGAAGCAGATCAAGGTACGCGGCAAAGGCGGCAAGGTCGAAACCCGCGAGGTCCAAGGCACCGGCGAGCCGGCGGGACGAGCGATCACCGACAACTTCGACCCCAGGCCCTTCAACTGCGCCTACGTAAAACACGGCGTCCCAGTCCCCGGCCTCCACGGCTAGCCCGTAGAGCCCGCGACACCTCGGGCCGCAGCGAGATTTCGAGCACGTAGCGGCGAACCCCGGCCGTCCGAGCCACCGCGGGGGGAGAACCAGGGTGGCGTTCGTCCTTTCCCCACCTATGTCGGGGAAAGGACGAACGCCGCTGTTGGATTGGCCGCTAGCGGATCTTGCGACGCGCCAGCATGGGGTCGTATCCACGGCTCAGTTGCTCGGCTTGGGGTATGCCGAAAACACCGTTCTGGGATGGGCTGAAGCCGGGCGACTCCATCGATTGCACCAGGGCGTTTACGCCGTGGGGCATCGGCGTCTCAGCTGGCACAGCCATTGCTGGGCCGGGGTTCTTGGGGCTGAACCTAATGAGACTGATGAGGTGGTTTGGCCGGCGGTGGCTAGCCATGGCTCTGCCGCCTATCTCTGGGGGCTTTATCGCTATGCGCCGGGGACGATCGATGTGACGGCGCCCGTTCGGCGGCGGGCCAAGCGGCGCTTTCGGGTTCACTTCTCCTCGATCCTCGCTGCCGAGGACCGCAGTGAGAGACAGGTGATCCCGGTCACCTCCGCCCCTCGCACGCTGCTCGATCTTGCGATCCGGGCGCAGCCGGCCCAGCTCGAACGCCTCCTGGAGCGCGCCGAAGAACTCGAGCTACTCGACCTTGCGGCCCTCGAGGATCTCCTTGACCGCGCCGGCGGGCACCGTGGTCGTGGGCGCCTGCGCCGAGCGCTCGCCGTCTACCGGCCCGACCCCGCCTTCACCCGCTCGCGCTTCGAGCGTCTCTTCCGTCGCCGGGTCAAAGCCTTCGGCATCGCCGCCCCCGCGATGAACTTCAACGCCGAGGGGTACGAGCTCGATGCCTACTGGCCCGACCACCGCTTCGCGGTCGAACTGGACCTCTTCGAGACCCACGGCACCCGCGCCGCCTTCGAGCGCGACCGCCTCCGCCATGAGGAACTGAAGCTGCTCGGGATCGAGATGATCCGCGTCACCCGGCCGCGCCTGCTGCGCGAACCCGACGCCGTCCTCGCCAACCTCGCCGCCCTGCTCGAGCGCCGCCGTCGTGAGCTGAACGCCTTGGACTAGGCTTCCTTACGTGGCACGGAAGATCGCTCAAGGTGACGAGGCCGCGGCAGTCGCCGCCGCGATCGCCCAGTTCGAGGCCGAGTTCGCATCAACCGCGGCGCCGGCGCCGGCCCAGACCCCGGCCTGGCAGCGCGCGGCCCTGCTGGAGGGCGTCAGTGCCAAGGAGACGATCGAGGACCTACGAGGAGGTTCCGCATGGCTGTCGTGAAAATCATCGAGCTCGTCGGCAGCTCCAAGACGTCCACCGACGACGCCGCCAAACAGGCGCTGCAGCAGGCGCAGGCCTCGCTGCGCAACATCCGCGCGGTCGACATCGTCTCCACCGGGATCCGCGGTGAGAATCTGGACGAGTACCGTGCCCACGTCCGCGTCGCATTCTTGATCGAGGGAACGGAGATCGACTGATGGCAGATGCACCGCAGGGGGAGCCGCGTGAGGTCTCGCGCGACGAGGCTCAGGAGCTGATCGACGAGGGCGCGCAGCTGATCGACGTCCGCGCCGACCACGAGTGGGAGGCCGGACGCATCGCCGGCGCCACCCACATCGCCCTGCCGGAGCTGCCGCAGCGCACCGGCGAGATCGACAAGGACCGCACGGTGGTCGTCTACTGTCGCGGCGGCAACCGTTCGTCGATGGCCACCGCGGCCCTCACCGAGGCCGGCTTCGACGCGGTCAAGCTGAGCGAGGGGATCGTCGGCTGGAGCGAGGCTGACAAGCCGCTGGAGCCGGAGGGCGGCTACGTCGCCGACTCGGGCGAGGCCGCGGCGATCCTCCAAGCGCAGAAAAAACCGTCCCACAGCTGAATCCCGATCAGCCAGCGGCCTTTCGCAAAGACCGCTAGCAAGCCAAATCCAGCGCCTCGGCGACCGCTCAAGAAATTAAATACCTGAATCCCAATCGGGTTTGCTACCTTTCCACGCTATGGAGGTAGTCGTCGCAGAGAACAAGGAGCAGCGGGGCAAGGGCCGGGTCGGGACCCTGACGAACCCGGAGACCTACGAGAACGTCCCCGGCCACGTCATCCCGATCATCGAGCGCGAGTTCGACGACTTCGACAACGAAGCCGAGCAGTTCCTCTCCGGCGAGCTGGAGGAGAACCAGTTCATCGGCTTCCGCCTCAAACAGGGCGTCTACGGTCAGCGCCAGGCCGACGTCCAGATGATCCGGATCAAGCTCCCCTTCGGCGGGGTCACCCCCGAGCAGATGGACACCTTCGCCAGCGTCGTCGAGAAATACGCGCCGCTGAACAAGGGCCACATCACCACCCGCCAGAACATCCAGATCCACCACGTGCCGCTGCGCGACACCGAGCTGCTGCTGCGGGAGATCGCCGAAGCCGGCCTCTCCTCGCGCGAGGGCTGCGGGAACACGGTCCGCAACGTCACCGGCGACCCCTGGGCCGGCGTCGCCGCCGACGAGGTCTTCGACCCGACCGCCTACGGCACCGCCTACGTCCGCTACTTCGTCCGCCACCCGACGACGCAGCTGATGCCGCGCAAGATCAAG
>DASUTJ010000007.1:0-69118 GCA_036374655.1 Solirubrobacterales bacterium
CGGACGTCGGCGGCAGGCGTCTCGGTTCCTACAGCTCCTACGTCAAGGTGGCGCGGCCGTTCTGGAAGGCGAGGCTGGGCCTCGACAAGCGGGTGTATGCGCCAGGGGATCTTGTCCTCAGCCGACCGGAGAACTACGGGACGAAACTGATGACCTACGGCGAAGGGTTCACTGTGCAGCGGTGGGCGCAGGGCGGCTGGAGCCCGGCCCCCAAGCTGCAGCCGGATGGCGTCCTCCTCTGGCTCGGCCTGAGCGGTCCCGGCGCCCCTGGGCGGTGCAGCCCCCTGGGTCTGCCCGAGGGCGTGGAGCGTGGCTGGTACCGGCTGGTCAAGTCAGTGAGCGAGCCGCTGCGGGGAGATCGCTCCCGCCTCCACCGCCTCACGGCCTCCTTCTTCGTGAAATAGAGAAAGGGCGCCCGTAGGCGCCCTTTCGCAGTCGGCTCTCGAGGACCGCTACTTGATGAACAGCATCTCCTCGTACTTCGGCAGCGGCCAGAGGTCGTCGGCGACGACACTCTCGAGCTTGTCGGCCGCCTCGCGGACTTTGTCCATCGCCCCGAGCTGCTTGTCGCGGGCGTGGATCGCCATCTCCAGACCCTCCAGGCCGGGGTCGGCGTTCGCCGCCTCGAGCTCGCCGAGGGCGGCGACCAGCTCGTCGACCAGGCCCCGGACCTCGCCCTCGACCGCCGAGACGCCGGATGCGCCGATCAGCGCCAGGTGGCGCAGGGCGGCCGGCAGGATCATCGTCTTGGCGATCGAGAACGCCGTCTCCGCCTCGATGTTGGCCCGCAGCCAGTACTGCTCGACCCAGACCTCGTAGCGGGACTCGAGCTCGGCCTTGGAGAGGACGTTGTACTTCTCGAACGCCTCGACCGTGCTGTCGGCGAGCACCTCCGGCAGCGCGTCGGGGGTCGTGCGCAGGTTCTTCAGCCCGCGGCGCTCGGCCTCCTGGTGCCACTCCTCGGAGTAGTTGTCGCCGCCGAAGCAGACCTGCTTGTTCGCCAGGTAGCTCTCTTTGACCAGCTCGATGACCGCCTGCGGCATCTCCTCGCCGGAGTTCAGCTTCGCCTCCAGCTTGCCGGCCAGCTCGTCGATCGCCTCGGCCGCGATCGTGTTCAGCACGGTGTTGGGGAAGCCGAGCGACATGCTCGAACCCAGCGCCCGGAACTCGAATTTGTTGCCGGTGAAGGCGAACGGCGAGGTCCGGTTGCGGTCGCCGCCGTGCATCGGCAGCGGCGGCAGCACGTCGGCGCCGAGGTCGAGGAACGAGGCTGGCGTGTTCGGGTCGCCCTCGCCGGTGGCGATCGCCTCGAACGCTTTTTCGAGCTCGCCGCCGAGGAAGATCGAGATGATCGCCGGGGGCGCCTCGTTTGCTCCCAGCCGGTGGTCCTGGCCGATGTTGGCGACCGAGGCCCGCAGCAGCCCCTGGTGCTTGTTCACCGCTTGGATCACCGCCGCGCAGAAGAACAGGAAGTGGATGTTGTCGGCCGGAGTGTCGCCCGGGTCGAGCAGGTTGAACCCGGTGTCGGTCCCCATCGACCAGTTGTTGTGCTTGCCGGAGCCGTTGACGCCGGCGAACGGCTTCTCGTGCAGGAGACAGACGAGGCCGTAGCGGCGGGCGACGCTTTCCAGCACCTGCATCAGTAGCTGCTGGTGATCGGAGCCGACGTTGGAGTTCTCGAAGATCGGCGCGATCTCGTACTGGGCCGGCGCCACCTCGTTGTGGCGGGTCTTGACCGGGATCCCGAGCTTGCGCATCTCCAGCTCAGACTCCAGCATGCAGGCAAGCACCCGCTCCGGGATCGAGCCGAAGTAGTGGTCGTCGAGCTCGTGGCCCTTCGGCGGCTTGGCGCCGAACAGGGTGCGGCCGGTGGCGATCAGGTCGGGCCGCTCGAAGTAGTACTGCTCGTCGATCAGGAAGTACTCCTGCTCGGGGCCGACGGTGGTGAAGACCCGCTGGCTCTGCTCGTCGCCGAGCAGCCGAAGCGCTTTGATCGCCGAGCGCGAAAGCGCGTCCATCGAGCGCAGCAGCGGGATCTTGGCGTCGAGAGCCTCGCCGGTCCAGGAGGCGAAGGCGGTCGGGATGCAGAGCAGCGCCCCGTTCGGGTTCTCGAGGATGAAGGCGGGACTGGTCGGGTCCCAGGCGGTGTAGCCGCGGGCCTCGAAGGTGGCGCGGACGCCGCCGGTGGGGAAGGAGGAGGCGTCGGGCTCGCCCTGGATCAGCTCCTTGCCGGAGAAGCCGGCCAGCGATTCCCCGTCGCCACCGGGCTCGAAGAAGGAGTCGTGCTTCTCCGCGGTGGAGCCGGTCAGGGGCTGGAAGACGTGGGTGTAGTGGGTGGCGCCGTTTTCCAGCGCCCACTCCTTCATCGCCTCGGCGACGGCGTCGGCCAGGCTGGGGTCGAGCGCCTCGCCGCCGTCCAGGGTCGTCTGCAGCTTCTCGAAGACGTCCTTGGGCAGTCGGTCGCGCTGCACGGCGACGGAGAAGACGTTCTGCCCGAAGGGGTTGTTCTCCGGGAGGGTCAGGTCCTGCGCGCCGAGGGCTCCCCCGTTGGAGCTCCACTGGGCTGCGGTCACGTTCTGCTGGCGAATACGGCTCATCGGTTTGGGTTCTCCCCCTAAGGCGTGCGCTCGGGTCTCCCGGCGCAATTGATTGAAAGTCTCGGTCCCTCGAAAAGAGCATCACAGAGCCTAATAGGGCCTCCCGCATCGCGCTTTTGTACCCCCGTACAAAGCTGGGGCGGAGGCCGTTATCCCTGGTGGCGCTAGGTGAGCGGCGTCGTGCTGAACAGACCGAGCGGGTGGCGCATCCGGAAGCCGCCGGTGGGACGCAGCTGTTCGCTCCAGCCGGGGCCGGTGCGGTCGCCGTCTTCGCTGAAGGAGGTGTCCCAGCGCAGGCCGGCGATCACCGCGAAGACGTGTTCCTTGTTGGCGTAGATGCGGACCCAGCTACCGCCACCGCCGCCGCCCCAGCGCATGAAGCCGGTCGAGTCGAGCGGGTATTCGAGCAGTCCCGCGGCGTGCATCACGTAGCTGACCGAGCCCGAGCAGTCGTAGCCGCGCGAGTTCCAATTGCGGTGGCCGCCGCCCCAGACGTAGGGACGGTGGCGGATCCGGTTGGCGGCTTCGATCATCGCCTTGACCGCCGGCGGGGCCGAGGGCGGAGCGATGGCGCGGCCGTCCCGCGTCAACTCGGCCTGCGGTACGGCAGCTGCGGCAGGCGCGGCCGAACCGGCGAGCGCGGCGCAGAGCAGCGCGCAAACGAGCATCGTGAACAGCGTCCCCAGCCTTCGCATGAAGGAGCTGTATCGACAGCCGCGTCAGGAGACTTGAGGCAGGTCCGGCGGTGTGCCGGTGGCGATCAGCGAGCCCATCAGGACGCCGAGCAGTAGTCCCCGCAGCTCCTCGCGCCCGACGTCGCGGTGGTCGATCCAGTCGAGGCAGGCGCCGTCCATGAACCACAGCCAGCCGCTGACCGCGATCCGCGCCTGCGGCGGTGCCCCTCCGGGGTAGAGCCCGTCGAGGATCCGCTCCGCCGTGGCCTGCCGCACCGCTTCGATCAGCTGGCGGATCTCCGGCACGCCGGCGGCGCTGCGGATCAGGTTGCGGTAGGCGTCGGCGTTCTCCTCGACCAGGGAGAGAAAGGCGTCGAGGCTCTGCGTCAACTGCTCCACCGGCGGCAGCTCGGGGTCGGTCTCGGTCCGCTCCCGCAGCTGCTCTGCCCAGGCGCCCAGCGTCGCCTCGAAGTAGGCCTGCTTGCTGGGGAAGTAGTGGTAGAGCAACGCCTTCGAGATCCCCACCTCGGCGGCGATCTTGCTCATCGAGAGCTCCTCGTAGGGATGCGCCGTGAACAGCTCGGCGCCGCGCTCGAGCAGCTGCGCGCGGCGCTCGTCGACGTCCATGCGGCGGTAGGCGGGCTCGCTCATCTCCCCAAGTGTAACGGCTTGTTGACCGACGGTTGACAAGATTGCTACGGTTATCAACCGTCGGTCAACAAGCAATCAACAGAAGGGGAGACTGATGTACAGCGAGAGACTGAATTCACCCGCGGGCGACGGGGATGGACCTCCGCCGCCCACGTCCTACAACCCGATGTCGAGGATCGAGTTCGAGCGCCTTTTCGGCGGCCGCGTGATGGCCTGGATCGGTGCCCTGGCCACCCTGCTCGGGCTCGTCTTCCTGCTGCGCAGCGCCGTCGACAGCAGCTGGTTCACGGAGGAGGTCCGCACCCTGATGGCCGCCGCCGGCTCGCTCCTGCTGCTGGGTCTCGGGGTCTGGCTGCACGAACGCAAGGGGCAGCTCGAGGCCGCCCGGGTGGCGGTGGCGATCGCGATCCCCGGCTTATACGCGACGACCGTCGTCGCCACCCAGGTCTATGACCTGATCCCGTCCGTCATCGGCTTGGAGGCGGCAGCGGTCATCGGCGTGATCGGGGTGGCGATCGCGGTGCGCTGGTCCTCGATGCTGGTCGGCAGCGTCGGGATGCTCGGGGCGCTGGCGGCGCCGATGCTGACCGGGACCGCCGGCGAAGGCGGCTCGATCGCGTTCGTCGCCCTCGCCCTCGCCGCCAGCGTCGGCGTCCTGCTCTGGCAGCGCTGGAACTGGCTGGGACTCGGCGCCTTCGCCGTCTCGGCCCCGCAGCTGATTGCCTGGATCTGGGAGAGCGACTTCATCGTCCTCTTCGAGGGCGAACCCAATCCGACCGAGCCGACGCTGCTCGTGCTCGCGGTCCTCGCCGGGTTCTGGGTGCTCTATGCCGCTGCGGCATTCGGCTTCGAGCTGCGAACCAGGAACGAAGAGAAGCTGCCGGTCTCGTCCTGGCTGCTGCTCCTCTGCAGCAGCGTCACCGTGTTTCTCGCCGGGTGCCTCGTCGCCGGCGAGGATTCGGCGCTCGCCCTCAACGCGTGGATCTTCGGCTTCGCCGGCGCTCATCTGCTGCTCGGCGGCGCCGCGATCCGTTTCGGCGTCCATCGCGAAATCGGCTCGCTCCTGACCGGAGGCGGGATCGCGCTGGCCGGCATCGGACTGGCCAACGCCTTCAACGGCCCGGTGCTGGTCGCGGTCTGGTCGTCGATGGCCGCCTCGCTTGCCTACATGGCGACGCGGGTCGACCGCACCTACTCGCCGGTGCTCTCCAACGCCGAACGGCTGCTGTACACGGCGTTCGGGTTCCTCGGCCTCGCGATCGTCCACGTGCTGGTCGTCGAGGCGCCGCCCAATGCGATCGTCGAAGGGGTCGCCGACCTCGGCAGCTCCGTGGTCGCGATCGCCTGCTGCGCGGGCGCCGCAATCGCCTGCTGGTACTGGGGCCGTGAGATCGAACCGAAGACCGGGACGGTCGTCGGCTTCATCGGCGCCGCCGCCTTCGTCTACCTCGGCTCGGTGACGATCATCGACGCGATCGGCGCCGACGCCGGCGGCGAAGCCCGCGAGATCGGCCAGGCGTGGCTCTCGGCGTTCTGGGCGGCAGCCGGATTCGGCGCGATCGCCTGGGGCATGGTGCGGCACTCGCCGAAAGCCCGCCTCGGCGGGCTGGCGCTGCTGACGGTCGCGATCGCCAAGGTCTGGACCTACGACCTAGCCGAGCTGGAAGAGCTGGCCCGGGCGCTGTCCTTCGTCGCTCTCGGGCTGCTGCTGCTTGCCGGCGCCTTCGCCTACCAGCGGTTCAAGCCGGAGGAAGGCGAAGACGGCGAAGAGGTCGAGGAGCGGGAGCCGGAGGTCGAGGCGCAGGGGCCCTACTTCTAGGCCGAAGCGCGGGAGCCGCGGGCATCTGTATAGCCTGCGGTTCCCGCGGCCCGCGCCGCACGATCAAGCCGAATACCGGAGGAAACCTCAGCCTATGTTCGTCTCCAAGGCCGCCGTCGTCGGCGGCGGCACCATGGGCGGCGAGATCGCGCAGGCGATCGCCGCCGCCGACATCCCGGTCGTCGTCAAGGACATCGACCAGAAGTTCGTCGACGCGGCCCTCGACAAAGCCCGCGGCGTCACCGAGGGTCAGCTCGCCCGCCTGGTCAAGAAGGAGAAGCTGACCCAGGAGCAGGCGGACGCCCGCCTGGCCGAGGTGATGGGCAACGTGATCGGCACCACCAGCTACGAGGAGTTCGGCGACGTCGACTTCGTGATCGAGGCGGTGCCGGAGAAGATGGCGATCAAGCAGGCGGTCTTCCGCGAGCTCGACGCCGTCACCCCGGGCCACGCGATCCTCGCCTCCAACACGTCCTCGCTCTCGATCACCGAGATCGGCGAGGCGACGCTGCGGCCCGACAAGGTCGTCGGCTTTCACTTCTTCTACCCGGCCTCGATCATGCCGCTGGTCGAGGTCATCGTCGGCGAGGACTCGACCTCGGAGACCGCCACCGCCGCCTACAACTTCGCCCAGGCGATCAAGAAGCAGCCGATCGTCTGCGGCGAGGTCCCCGGCTTCGTCGTCAACAAAGTCCTGATGGCGACGATGGGGGAGATCTGGCGCGCCCAGGAGGACCAGGGGCTCTCGATCAAGGCGATCGACGAGGCGATCGCGGGGGCGAAGCTGGCGCCGATGGGGCCGTTCTTCCTCACCGACCTGCTCGGTCTCGACACCGTCCTCCACGTCGCCGAACACCTCAACGACTCCTACGGCGAGAGCTTCTACGTCCACAAGGGCCTGCAGGGCCTGGTCGCCGACGGCAAGCTCGGGGTCAAGACCGGCGGCGAGGGCTTCTTCAAGGAGGGCGAGCAGAACATCCCCGGCGAGGCCGAGCCCGACGCCGACGAGCTGGTGGCGATGTTCAGCTGCCGGGCGCTGATCGAGGCCTGCCTGCTGGTCGAGGAAGGCGTCTGCTCGGTCCGCGACATCGACCTCGGGATGATGACCGGGGCCGGGCTCGATCCCCGCAAAGGGCTGCTGCCGCCGTTCTGGAAAGCCGACGTCGAGGGCCTCGACAAGGTGCTGGAGACGATGGAGGGGCTGGAGGAGCGCCACGGCGACCGCTTCGCGCCGCCGACGCTGCTGAAGCGGCTGGTCGCGCAGGGCCGCCACGGCCTCTCCACCGGGCAGGGCTTCTACCCCTACCCGCAGGCCGACGAGGGAGAGCAGACCGAGACGGTGAAGCTGGAGACCCGCGGCGACGTCGCGATCGCCTGGCTCGCCAACCTGCCGATGAACTCGCTCTCGCCGCAGGTCGTCGAGGACCTGGAGACGGTCTGGAACCGGGTCAAGGACGGCGGCGAGGTCGGGGCGATGGTCGTCGCCTCCTCGGTTCCGATCGTCTTCTCGGCCGGCGCCGACATCAAGGCCTTCACGACGCTGGACGAGGCGAGTGGGGCGGACCTGATCAACCGCGCCCACGCGCTGTTCAAGGACTTCGGCGAGGACCGGGTGGTGACGATCGCCGCGGTCAACTCGATCGCCTTCGGCGGCGGCTGCGAGCTGGCGATGGCCTGCGACTTCCGGATTGGCGCCGAGGCCGCGGTCTTCGGCCAGCCCGAGGTGAAATTGGGCATCATCCCCGGCTTCGGCGGCACCCAGCGCCTGCCGCGCCTGGTCGGCCAGAGCAAGGCGCTGGAGATGAACCTGGTCGGCGACGCGATCCTCTCCGACGAGGCGCTGGAGCTGGGGCTGATCAACCGCCTGGTTCCCGACCACGAGCTGTTCGAGACGGCGCTGATGTGGGGCAGCAAGCTGGCCGCCCAGGCGCCCGTCGCGGTCGCGCAGATCAAGAAGGTCTCCGCCAAGGGCGACCTCGACGAGGGCATCGAGGCCGAGAAGCAGGGCTTCGCCGCCGCCTTCGGCAGCGAGGACGCGAAGGAGGGCATCTCCGCCTTCCTCGGTAAGCGCACCCCGAAGTGGAGCGGCAGGTAGCGACGCGCGAGGTGGAGCGACTGGCCGAGCTGCTCGGCCGGTCGCGCCGCGCCGTCGCCCTGACCGGCGCCGGCGTCTCGGTGCCGTCGGGAATTCCCGACTTCCGTACCCCGGAGACGGGGATGTGGGCCAACGTGGACCCGATGGAGGTCGCCCACATCAGCGTCTTCGAACGCGACCCCGAGCGCTTCTGGTCCTACTACAGGCCACGGTTCGAATCGCTCGGCGACAAAGAGCCGAACAGGGCCCACGACGCCCTGGCCGAGCTCGAGCGGCGCGGGTTGATCGAGGGCGTGATCACCCAGAACATCGACCGCCTGCACCGGGCGGCGGGGTCGGAGAACGTGATCGAGGTGCACGGCTCGATCGGCACCTCCTCCTGCACGGCGTGCGAAGCCGTCTACGACCTCGACGAGGTCGAGGCGCTCTTCGACGAGCGCGGTGTAGCGGTCTGCTCGTGCGAGGGGCCGGTCAAGCCTGACGTCGTCCTCTTCGGCGAGATGCTGCCGCTGGAGGCGATCGACCGCGCGACCCAGCTGGCCGAGGAGGCGGATCTGATGCTCTGCGTCGGCTCCTCGCTGGCGGTCCACCCGGTCGCCGGTCTCCCTCACCTGACGCTCGAAGCGGGCGGGCGGCTGGCGATCGTCACCAAGGGCGAGACCCCCTACGACGACGACGCGGAGCTGCGGCTCGGCGGCGAGGTCGACGAGGAGCTGTCGGCGCTCGTGGCGGCGCTCGGCTGATGCCCGGCGAGCTGCCCGCCGCGGTCGTCTTCGACAACGACGGCCTCCTGCTCGACACCGAGTCGGTCTGGACCAGGGCCGAGGAAGACCTCTTCGAGCGCCGGGGGCTCGAGTTCACCCCCGCCGACAAGCGCGAGCTGGTCGGCACCTCGGCCGAGATCGCCGGCGGCATCCTCGAGCGCCGGCTGGGAGAGCCGGGCCGGGCGGAGGAACTGATCGAGGAGCTAAACACCCTGGTCGTCGCCGAGCTGGAGCACGGGGTGGAGGCGATGATCGGCGCCCGTCAGCTGCTCGAGCGCCTGCGCGAGCGCGGCACCCCGATCGGCCTCGTCTCCAACTCCCCGCTCCGCTTCGTCCAGCGCTCGATCGAGATCGTCGGCTTCGAGGCCCACTTCGACGTCGTCCTCAGCGCCCACGAAGTGGCGGCGCCGAAGCCGGCTCCGGATCCCTACCTGGAGGCCTGCCGGCGACTGGGCGTGGAGCCCGGCCCCGACGTCGTCGCCCTCGAGGACTCGCCGACGGGGGTGGCCGCTGCGCGCGCGGCGGGCCTCACCGTGATCGGCGTCCCCTCGATCGAGGGAATCGCGCTGGAGGAAGCGCACCACCTGGCCGAGTCGCTGCTCGACGACGTAGTCAGCCGCCAACTCTCAATCTAAGGTTTAGCCTTAGGGTCAGCCGCGGAGGATCCTGCGGCGGCGGAGAACACGCTCGCAGAGGCGCAGCAGTTCCTCGACCCGGCTTCGCTGCTCGGCGCTCAGGTCGCCCGCCAGTGCCGCGTTGGCGGCGTCGCCGGCCTCACCCTTGCGCTCGGTCAGCGTGCCCATGTCCTCCCCGTGACCGGGGTCGGCGAGCGCGCCCTTCAGCTCGGCCAGCAGCGCCTCGAGCCCGACCCGCAGTTGTAGGGCCGCCTCGCGGTCGCGGCCGGCGTCGAGGTCGGCACGGGCGCGGAGCAGGAGCGTTTCGCAGGCGTCGAGCTGCTCGCGGCCGCCGAGCAGGGCCGCCACCCGTTCCTGCGGGCGCAGCTCCTCCTCGCGCCGGCGGCGGCGCGAGGCGCGGGGCCCGGGGTCGACCGCGCGGGCGTCGCGGAAGCGGCCGGCGGCGACCTCCTCGCCGCTGCCGTAGCCGACCAGGGTCCGCTCGGCCGTCTCGGCGCCGAGCTCGCTGTTGGCTCGCGGCGAAGCGGCGGCGACCGCCTGGGCGTGCAGGGCGCGGTTGAGCAGCGCCAGCCCTTCGTCGACGAGGACGTCGACCGTGTCCTCCGCCTCGCAGGCCTCGTCGAGCCAGCGCGCCGCCTCGGCCTCGTCGGCGAGCGGCGCGAAGGCGCGGATCGCGGTCGCTCGGGTCAGGGTCACCGTCGCTGGCTCGTCGCCGGCCTCGACCCGGCGCGGCCGGCGACGGCGCCGCCCGCCGGCTGCGGAGGCGCCGATCCGCTGCAGGACCAGGACGCTCTCCTCGCCCTCGGGTCCGCCCGCGCGCGCCAGGTAGCGGCCGTCGGCCAGCGGCAACGCGCCGGCGAAGTCGAACTGGACGAATCCGAAGAGCTTGGTCAGGGTTCGGATTCTCGTCGCTCGCGGCGAGTGGCGCTGGGTCAGTCGCCGCTGCCGGCGGAGAGCCCGCCGTTGGTGGTGTCCGGTTCCGCGTACTTCGAGGGGTTGACCGGGACGTTCGGGTTTTCGATCTCGCCGAGGCGGTTGATCAGCCGCTGCCACTGGTTCGGTTTCAGCAGCGCGGCGAACTTGGCTTCCGGGCCGCCGACCGGCTGGTAGCCGACGTGGACGTGGTCGTAGTGGTCGGCCATCGCGAAGCTGGTCGGGCCGGGCAGGTCCTCGAGCGAGATCAGCTGGTGGGGGTGCATCGTCCCCTGCAGCTGCAGGATGGTGTGGAGCAGGTCGTCGGTGACCGACCCCGGCCCCTGGTTGCCGGTCACCGGGGTCCCGTTGATCACCGGGATGTCGACGGCGGTGCCGGTCGTGTGCTCGGAGACGTTGCCCGAGGTGGTCAGCAGGCCATGGCCGCACTGCAAGGAGGTGACGCCCAGGTCGTAGCCCTTGACGGTCAGGTACTCGAGCAGGGCGAGGATGCGGCGGTCGATTCGCCCGCTGGCGATGTCTTCGCGGCCGCATTCGTAGATGTCGAGCTTCTTGTTGTCCAGAACCCGTTTCTGCAGCGCCTCCTTGGAGAGCAGCAGGACGCCGGCGCCGCTCAGCTTGGCGAACGGGCTCTTGCCCTTGGCGCGGTAGATCGCCGTCGCCTCGAGCAGCTTCCAGCCGTCGAGGATCGGCTTCGGGTCGATTCGCGGCGCGCCTTTGCCGGCCGGTCGGATCGAGAAGTTGATGTGGGAGTCGACCCCATCGCTGCCAGCGCCGACCCGGGCGAGGACCGTGCCGGCTATCACCTTCGAGCCGACCCGCAGCGAGCCCTTGGCGCTGGCGGCGACCGCCGCTTCGACAGCGTCGCTGGCGGTCTCGCGCTCGCTGCCGGTCCGCTCCGGCAGGGCCCGCAGCCGCGGCCGCAGGTTCTCGCTTTCGACCGGGACGCGCCTCTCCTTACCGGTCGGCATCACCACCAGTCGGCGGTCGCGGACCAGGCTGCCCAGTTCGGCGTAGGTGTAGCGGTTGCCGTAGGTGTCTTCGAGGACGACGAAGTTGCCGAGGTTGTCGGAGCGGCCGAGCTTGCGGATGACGCCGTCGTTGACGGCGACGACCGGCGCCCCCTGCTTGCTGAAGATGTTGATCCCGCGCGGGGTGGGGGAGGAGGAGATGACTTCGGCGGCGTTGCCGTATTCGGGGCTCTCGCCCTTCTTCAGCGCCTCGCGGGCGGCGATGTCGTCGGCGTAGCGGGCATCGGCGGCGATCGGGAAGTGGGCCCCCTCGGTCAGCCCGGTCAGCGAGCCGACCAGGTCGGAGGGGAGGCGGCCGTAGGCGCGGGCGTAGAGGAGTACCTCCTGGACGTACCAGTCGGCGTGGTTGTAGGCGAAGATCGCCTGGTACAGATCCTCGTGGGCGCCGGCCAGCTCCAGATAGTTCGCCGCGGCGCAGATCGCATCGACCGGGTTGTAGGGGTCTTTGCGCCCGTCGCCGTTGGCGTCGACGCCGAACGCTTCCCAGCTCGAGGGCAGGAACTGCATCCAGCCGACGGCGCCGGCACTGGAGACGTTGAGGTTGGTGCCGAAGCCGGTCTCGATTTTGTTGATCGAGGCGAGCACCTCCCAGGGGATCCCGTATTCGGTGCCGCAGGCCTGGTAGATCGGCAACAGGAAGGGCGGGATTTCGAAGGAGTCGATGACGAAGTTGGGGACGCCGATCGGCGCCGGCCCGAAGGGGGCGAAGGTGGTCGTCGGGTTGGTCGCCGTCGGCGAGCCGCCGTCGTCGTACTGGGAGCCGCCGTCGGCTCCCTTGGCCAGCGGCTGATCGCCGCCGCCGTTGACCCCGGGGGCGGTCACCGCGCCGGTGCTGCCACCGCCGCCGCTGGTGTCGCCGAGCGAGTCGTTTTCGGTGGCGCCCCCTTTGCCGGCGGAGCCGCCGCCGATGGTGCTGCCCTGCTTGATGCCGCCGTCCACTTTTTCCGGGGCGGCGGGAGCGGGCGCGGGGCTGGGGACCGGTGCCGATTCGCTCGGCGCCGGGGACGGGGTCGCCGGAGCTGGAGCCGGAGCCTCGTTGGTGTCCTCCGGGTCTTCGCAGTCGGGGTCTTCCTCGTCGACCAGGCCGTCGCCGTCGTCGTCGACGCCGTTGGCGCAGGCGGGCGCCTGCAGCGAGGGGATGGCGGTGGTCGTCGTCGCCGCGGAATCGACTGCGGCGCTGTCGGAAAGCGGCTCGGCGCCGGCCAGCGCGGTGCCCAGCGCGGCGATCGCCAGGAAGCTGGCGAAAGCGAGGATTAGTGCGATCTTGGTTCTCATCCCAAAGCGTCCCTGCCCACGCTCGGATACCCCTCCCTGGGCAGTGGAAGGAAGCTACCCACTAGTACGAGCGTCCGCAACGGAAGACGGCGCCCCCAACATGGCCTTAATCAATGACTGAAACATCGCTGTAACGGCAGATTTTCAGCCGGGCCGGATGCGCTCGTTAAGCTGCTGTGACTTTGACGGTCGAGGACTACGAGCAGGACGGGCTGCGGGCGAGGGCCGAGCAGGCCCTGGGAGAGCTGGCGCAGGCGCTGGTCGACAACCCGACCCTGCACGACGCCTTCACCGCCGCGCTCGGCGCGCGGGAGAAGGCGATCGAGGCCCAGCAGGCGGCGATGGGCGCCCTCAACCTGCCCTCGGCGACCGACGTCGAACGGCTGGAGCGCCGGCTCCGCTCCTTCTCTCAGCGCCTCGAGGACGTCGAGGAGGCGATCGACGACCTCAGCCGCGAGCTCGGGGCCCTGCGGCGCGAGAACGCCAAGCGCGACGTCAAGAAAGAGCCGAAGAAAAGCAAAGCCTAACCCTCGACTTGAGGGTTAGAGTAGGCCTGCGGCGGCGATCCCGGCCCTCTTCGCCGCCTCCTCCATCTCCTCGTCCCGCAGCTGGCCCGAGCCGCTTTTCTCGGCGACGATCAGGAGCGCCGCGGTGGCGAGTCCGAGCTCGGCGGCGGTGCTGAGCAGCGCCGCGGTCTGCATGTCCGCCGCCTCGGCGAGGAGGGTCGGCCGGTCGCGCTCGGGGTCGTGAAGGGTGTCGAGGCTGATCGCGACGCCGAGGTGCGCGTCGGGCAGCGTCCGCGCCAGCCCCGCGGTCAGCTCCCGGTCCGGTCGCGCCGATCCGCCCGCCGGCGTGCGCGCCTCGCTGACGATCAATAGCCGGCCCGGCTCCAGCTCTCCGAGCGAGGTGCAGCTACCGATCCGGATCGCGCGCCGCACGCCGAGCTCGGCCAGGTCGGCGAGGACGATCGAGGCGCTCGGCCCGCCCATCCCGGTCGACTGGATCGTCAGCTCCCTGCCGTCGGGAGTGACGCCGCCATAGCCCCAGAGGCCACGCGCGTGGTTGCTCATCTTCGGCTGCTCCAGCAGTACCTGAGCCAGCAGCAGCGCTCGGCCGGGGTCGCCGACGAGGATCGCGTCGGCGGCGATCGGGGCGGTGGGTCGGAGGCGCGCCGGCATCTGCGCCGCCGACCCTAGCCCCTGTCCAGGCACGGCGCCGACATCGGGGAGAAACGGCCCCTGCCGAATTTGCTCCAGCCGTCCAAAGACCCCTTGGAACCCGCTTCATAGCTTGGGAGGCGAGTAATCCAAACGCGACCGGCGGGGGCCTGATCCCCGGTGGGCAAGGAGGAATTCGATGAAAAAGAGGCTTTTGATCGCCGGCCTGGGGGCCGCGGTTGCCTCGCTTGTCTTGCCAGGGGTGGCCTCGGCCGCGTCCCTGGAGGAAACCGCGACGGCCATTGCCGAAAGGACGTCCGAGCTGAACATGGTTTGGGTCGGCGTCGCCTGCGTCCTGGTGTTCCTGATGCAGGCGGGGTTCATGTTCCTGGAGGTCGGCTTCTCGAGGCAGAAGAACGCCGGCACGGGGGTCGCGAAGATCTTCGTCAACCTTGCCCTCGTGACGATCGCCTGGTGGGCGATCGGCTACGGGATCGCCGAAGGCGGCGGCAACGACTTCTTCGGCGACACCGGTTTCTTCTTCCACTTCGGCCAGGAGGTCGCGGGAGAAGCGGTGACCGGGGAAAGCGCGATGCTGATGCTCTTCGGGCTCGCCTTCTGCGCCGTCTCCCTGGCGATCGTCTGGGGAACCACGCTGGAGCGGATCAAGTTCGGCGCCTACGTGATCTACGCGATCGTCTTCGGCGCGCTGATCTACCCGCTTATCGCCCACGGCGTTTGGGGCGGCGGCCTGCTCGGCGACGTCGGCGGCAAGCCGGTGATGGACTTCGCCGGCTCCTCGGTGGTCCACCTCACCGGCGCGACCGGGGCGCTGGCGGCGCTGCTGCTGCTCGGCCCGCGGATCGGCAAGTACGACGCGAACGGAAAGCCGCGGGCGATCCCGGGCCACTCGATGCCGCTGGTCGGCCTCGGCGTGATCATCCTCTGGATCGGCTGGTTCGGCTTCAACGGAGGCTCGACCTTCGGCGCCGAAGGCAACCTGTTCGGCGAGGTGATGCTCAACACCCAGCTCGCGGCGGCCGCCGGCGTGATCGGCGCCTCGATCGCCGTCTACATGAAGAGCAAAACGCTGGACGTCGGCATGGCCGGCAACGGCGCGATCGCCGGCCTGGTCGGGATCACCGCGCCATCCGGCTTCGTCGAGTACTGGGCGGCGCCGATCATCGGCCTGATCGCCGGCCTGATCGTCGTCTACGCGGTGCTGGCGATCGACCGCCTGCTCGACGACCCGGTCGGGGCGCTGTCCGCCCACGGCTTGGCCGGCATTTGGGGCACCCTCGCGGTTGGCCTGTTCGCCTCGCCGCGGCTGATCGCCGAAGGGGCGGCGCCGGGCGTCTGGTACTCGATCACCGACAGCGTGCCGTTCAGCGCCACGTTCGGTCAGCTGGGGGTCCAGGGCCTGGCGGTCCTGTTCACCTTCCTGGTCGTCTTCGCGATCTCGATGATCACGTTCTCGCTGATCAAAGCGACGATCGGCCTCAGGGTTCCGCCCGAGGAGGAGGACGCCGGGCTCGACATCAGCTCGCACGGCATGTACGGCTACCCGGAGGCGTTCATCCCGCAGCCGGAGTACTCGACGGGACTGCCGGGGACGGCGTCTCCAACCGGGACCGGCGCGCCGATCCCGGCACCTGCCCAGATGACCGCGACCGAGACCCCATAGGAGGGCTGAGCGCATGAAGAAGATAGAGGCGTTCATCCGCCACGAGGCGTTCGAGCCGATCCGGGCCGAGTTGCTCGACAAGGGATTCCCGTCCCTGTCGATCATCGAGGCCAAGGGCTCGGGCCGCCAGAAGGGAATCGTCGAGCGTTACCGCGGCTCGACCCTCACCGTCAACGTCCGGCCGAAAATCAAGCTGGAGGTCGTCATCGAGGACAAAGACAAGGACGTGGTCGTCGAGACGATCCTCAAGCACGCCCGTACGGGTGAGGTCGGCGACGGCAAGATCTTCGTGCTGCCGGTTGAGGAGGCGATTCGCATCCGCACCGGCGAGGACGGGCAGTCCGTCCTGCAGCTGCACGAGGAGTCGGAGATACCCACCTAACCCCTGCCGGGTCTCCGGCTTTCCCCCCAGAACAAGAGCCAGCGGGGCGGCCTCCGGGCCGCCCCGTTTCGTTTGCGGTGCGGGGCAGCCTTCTGAGCAGGTGGTTAGCCTCGGCGCATGGCCGATGAGCGGATTTCGCTGAGTGAGGCGGCGCGGCGGTCCGGAGTGCCGGCTTCGACGCTGAAACGGTGGGCCGCGGAAAAGATCCTGCCGGTGCGGAAAGGGCGCTGGACGGCGGCGGCCGCGGCCCAGGCGCGGGTCGTCTCGCGGATGCGCGAACGGGGTTACTCGCTGGAGGACCTGAAGGAGGCCGGGCGCGAGGGGCGGCTTGCCTTCGGTTATACCGAGGAGCTCTTCACCGGCGCCGACGAGACGATCACGATCGAGCAGGCCGCCGAGGAGACCGGGCTGGAACCCGATCTGGTCGAGCGGATCTTGACCATCCTCGGCACGCCGATGGGTCAGCGCGAGCTGAGCCAGGACGACCTGGCGGCGCTGCGCCACTGCGCCCGCGTCCTCGCCGCCGGCTTTCCCCTTGTCGCCTTTCTGCAGCTGGTCCGCGTTTACGCCCAGTCGATGCGGCGGATCGCCGACGCCGAGGTGCGTCTCTTCCACCTCTACGTGCACGAGCCGCTGATCCGCGACGCGGTGCCGGAGCTGGAGATGGCCGAGGAGATGGGCGAACTGGCCGGCGACATCCTGCCCCTGGCGGCGCCGCTGACCGACTACCTCCACCAGCGTTACCTGCGCTTCTTCGTCGAACAGGACGTCGTCGGCCACATGGAGGCCGACCAGGCGATGGACACCGCCGAAATCGAGCTCGGCCACGTCAACGTCACCCTCTGCTTCATCGACCTCACCGGCTTCACCCGCTACACCGAGGAGGAGGGGGACATCGAGGCGCTGGACGTGGTCGAGAGCTTCGTCGCCAACGTCGAAGCCACGATGCCGCGCGAGGCGACGATCGTGAAGACGATCGGCGACGAGGTGATGGTCGTCTCGCCCGACCCCGCCTCGCTGACCGAGTGGGCGGTCGGCTTCCTCTCGCGCTTCCCGCGGCGACCGCAGCCGCGGGTCGGGATCCACTACGGCGACGCCGTCTACCGCGACGGCGACTACTTCGGCAGCCAGGTCAACCTCGCGCACCGGATCGTCAACCGGGCCCTGGCGGGGGAGGTGCTGGTCACCGACGCGGTCTGCGCCGCGATCGCCGGCAGCGACAGCCTCGAGCTCGAGGAGATCGGCGAGGTGAAGTTGAAGGGCTTCCCGACACCGACCGAGCTCTTCACGATCCGCTCGGTATGAGCGCCGACAAGCTCCTCGCGAGGGTCGAGGAGGGCGGTCTCCTCGCCGGCCCGGCCCCGGTTCTCGCGATGCTCTCGGGCGGGCGGGATTCGGTCTGCATGCTGGACCTCGCGGTACGGGCGCGGGGGCCGGAGAAGGTCTCGGCGTTGCACGTCAACTACGGGCTGCGAGAGGAGGCCGGCGACGACGAGCGCCACTGCACCGAGCTCTGCCTGCGGCTCGGCGTCTCGCTGGAGGTCGCGAGGCCGCAGCGGCCCGAGGGCGCCGGAAACCTGCAGGCCTGGGCGCGGGAGGAGCGCTACGCGGCGGCGGCAAGGCTGGCGGCGGCGAGCGGGGCGACGATCGTCACCGGCCACACCGCCGACGACCAGGTGGAGACGATCCTCTACCGCCTCGCCTCCTCGCCCAGCCGCCGCGCCCTGCTCGGCATGCGCCCTCGCGACGGCCGCCTCGCCCGTCCCCTGCTGGGGACGACCCGCGCCGAGACCACCGCCTACTGCGAGGAGCGCGGCCTGGCCTGGCGCGACGACGCCAGCAACGAGGAGGGCGACTACAAGCGCAACCTGGTGCGGCGCGAGCTGGTCCCGGCGCTCGAGCGGATCCATCCCGCCGCCAGGGAGAACATCCTGCGCACGGCGGCGCTGCTGCGCTCCGAGGCCGAGCTGCTCGACACGTTGGTCGACGCCGAGCTGGATGAGGGAGCGGGGTCGCCGGCCGGCCAGATCGCCCACGGGCGCTTCGCCGGGCTGCACCCCGCCCTGCGCCGCCTGGTCCTGCAGCGGCTCGCCGACGAGGCCGCCGGCCGCCCGGTCGCCGGCGCGGCCCGCTTCGCCGACCAGGTCGCGGGACTGACCCGCGGCGGCTCCGCCCTCGATCTCGGCGGCGGCGTCCGCGCCGTGCTCGAAGCCGGCGTCCTCCGCGCCGAGCGCCCGTAGCCCCCATATATCTAGACTGCGGCGCGTGTCGGACCCCGCGATCGGCGAGATCCTCGTCGCCAGAGACGACCTCCAGCGCCGCATCGCCGAGCTGGGAGCGGAGATCAGCCGCGACTACGCCGGGCGCGAGGTGATCCTGGTCGGGGTGCTGAAGGGCGCCGTGCTCTTCCTCGCCGACCTGATGCGCCATATCGACGTGCCTTGCGAGATCGACTTCATGGCGGTTTCCAGCTACGGGTCGCTGACCGACTCCTCCGGCGTCGTCCGCATCCTCAAGGACCTCGACGCACCGATCAAGGACCGCGACGTGCTGATCGTCGAGGACATCGTCGACTCCGGCCTCACCCTGCACTACCTGATGCGCAACCTCAACGCCCGCGAGCCGGCCTCGCTTCAGGCCTGCGCGCTCCTCACCAAGCCCGATCGCCTGCGCTCCGGGCTGCAGCCGCCGCGGTACGTCGGCTTCGAGATCCCGAACCGGTTCGCGATCGGATACGGACTTGACCACGCGCAGAAGTACCGAAACCTGGATTTCGTCGCCGCACTATCCGAGTAGACCGGAAATTCCGCCCTGGTACGCTGATTTCTTCTCTTGAGGCGGTTTTTCAAAAGCGCAGCGTTCCCGATCCTTTTGGTGGTCATTCTGGCGTTCGTCGCCCAGAAAATGATCAGCGACGACGGGGGGTCGAAGGCACCCTCTTACAACGATCTCGTCAGCCCCGAATACGGGCTGATCGTCAAAGGCAAGATCGACGAGGTCGACGTCAACACCAAGGACAACACGCTTGACGTCAAGCGGACGAACGGCGAAAGCTTCTCGACCGGCTACCCGCCCAACACCGAGCAGAGCCTGCTCAACCTGCTCGACCAGAACAAAGTCAGCACCGACGTGCACGGCTCCGGCAGCTCCGGCCTGCTCTCGCTGCTGACCCTGATCCTGCCCTTCGTCCTCTTCTTCGCCTTCTGGATCTTCCTCATGAACCAGATGCAGGGCGGCGGCAGCCGGGTGATGAACTTCGGCAAATCGAAAGCCAAGCGAATGTCGGTCGACGCGCCGAAAATCACCTTCCGCGACGTCGCCGGCGTCGATGAGGCGGTGCAGGAGCTCGAGGAGATCAAGGAATTCCTCGAGAACCCGAAGAAGTTCCAGGCGCTCGGCGCCCGGATCCCGAAGGGCGTCCTCCTATATGGACCTCCCGGCACCGGCAAGACCCTGCTCGCCCGCGCCGTCGCCGGCGAGGCGGGCGTCCCCTTCTTCTCGATCTCCGGCTCGGACTTCGTCGAGATGTTCGTCGGCGTCGGCGCCAGCCGCGTCCGCGACCTCTTCGAGCAGGCGAAGCAGAATTCGCCCTGCATCATCTTCATGGACGAGATCGACGCCGTCGGCCGCCACCGCGGCGCCGGCATGGGCGGCGGTCACGACGAGCGCGAGCAGACCTTGAATCAGCTGCTGGTCGAGATGGACGGCTTCGAGATGAAGGACAACATCATCCTCATCGCCGCCACCAACCGGCCCGACATCCTCGACCCGGCGCTGCTGCGGCCCGGCCGCTTCGACCGCCAGGTCGTCGTCGACCGTCCCGACCGCAAGGGCCGCAAGAAGATCCTCGAGGTCCACACCCGCGGCAAGCCGCTGGGGCACGAGATCGACCTCGACACGCTCGCCGGCCAGACCCCCGGGTTCACCGGCGCCGACCTCGCCAACCTGATCAACGAGGCGGCCCTGCTGACCGCCCGCTCGGGCAACCGCGAGATCACGATGAAGGAGCTCGAGGAGGGGATCATGCGGGTGATCGCCGGCCCCGAGAAGAAGACCCGGGTGATGAGCGAGAAGGAGCGGCTCGTCACCGCCTACCACGAGGTCGGCCACGCGATCGTCGGCCAGCTGCTCGAGAACACCGACCCGGTCCACAAGATTTCGATCATCAGCCGCGGCCAGGCGCTCGGCTACACGATCAGCCTGCCGACCGAGGACAAGTTCCTGACCACCCGCGCGGAGCTGACCGACACGATGGCGATGACCCTGGGCGGCCGCGCCGCCGAGGAGATCGTCTTCGGCGAGATCACCACCGGCGCCTCCAACGACCTCGAAAAGGTGACCGAGACGGCGAAGCAGATGGTGATGCGGTTCGGGATGTCCGAGCGCCTCGGCCCCCGCGTCTTCGGCCACGACCGCGGCCAGCCGTTCCTCGGCCGCGAGTTCAGTTCCGAGCCCGACTACTCCGACGAGATCGCTCGCGAGATCGACGACGAGATCCGCCGCATCGTCGAGAGCGCCCACCAGACCGCCAAGGGGCTGCTCGGCGAACGCCGCGACGACCTCGAGCGGGTCTCGAAGCTGCTGCTCGAGCGCGAGACGATCGACGCCAAAGAGTTCGTCGCCCTGCTCGAAGGCAAACCGGCCGAGGAGGTCTTCGTCGACGAGGAGGAGCCGCCCTCGAGTCCGGCCGAGACCGCGCCCGAGCCGGAAAAGGCGGCGCGCGAGGGCGCCCGGCCGAATCCGCGGCCGCGGCCAGGCTTCGCCGGCGGCGACGCGTCTTAGCGGAGTCCGCCGTGACCAAACTGATGGGGGTGGTCAACGTGACCCCCGACTCGTTCTCCGACGGGGGCCTGTACCTCGATCCGGAGGCGGCGATCGCGCACGGGCGCGAGCTGGCGGCGGCCGGGGCGGAGATCCTCGACGTCGGCGGCGAGTCGACCCGGCCGGGGGCCGAGGCGGTTCCCGGGGAGGAGGAGTTGCGGCGAGTCGTCCCCGTCATCGAGGGACTGGCCGCGGGGGAGTCCCAGATCTCGATCGACACCTCGAAGGCGACCGTCGCGGCGGCCGCGCTCGACGCCGGCGCGGCGATCGTCAACGACGTCACCGCCCTCCGCGGCGACGGCGAGATGGCCGCGCTCTGCGCCGAGCGCGGGGTCACCGTCGTCCTCATGCACATGCGCGGCCGGCCGCGGACGATGCAGGACGACCCGCGCTACGACGACGTCGTCGCCGAGGTGAAGGCCTTCCTCGCCGAGCGCCTGGAGGCGGCCACGGCCGCCGGCATCGCCGAGGAGAGGGTCTGGCTCGATCCCGGCATCGGCTTCGGCAAGACCGCCGCCCACAACATGGAGCTGCTGCGCCGGCTCGGCGAGTTGCGCGACCTCGGGAGGCCGCTGGTGATCGGCACCTCGCGCAAGAGCTTCATCGGCAGGGTCGACGGCTCGGCCGCCGGCGAGCGGCTGGGCGGGACGATCGCCTCCTCGGTGCTGGCCGCCGCCGAGGGTGCCGAGGTGCTGCGCGTCCACGACGTCGCCGAGGTACGCCAGGCGCTGACGGTGGCGTCGGCGATCCTCGGGTAGGTTCAGCCCATGGAGAGCCACGGGAACGGGATCGAATCGAGCGCCGAAATCGAGCTGCGCGGGCTCTCGATCTACACCCACCACGGCGTCTCCGAGGCCGAGCAGGAGGTCGGGCAGCGGCTCGAGTTCGACATCTCCTTCGACGTGCCCGACTGCGACGCGGTCCTGACCGACCGGCTCGAGGACACGGTCGACTACGCCCAGGTCTGCGACATCGTCACCCTCGCCGCCACCGAGCGCAGCTACAAGACGCTGGAGCGACTGGCGCAGGTGGTGGGTGAGCGGCTGATGGAGCGCTACGGCTGCGAGTCGGTCCGCGTCCGCGCCGCCAAGCCGGAGCCGCCGCTGCCGCTGGCGATCCAGGAGGTCGCGGTCGAGGTCACCCAGGAGCGCACGGTCGAAGAGGACGAAGAAGGCGAGGGCTAGCGGCTTGGGCGCCGAGCGGCGGACCGGCTACCTCGGCCTCGGCTCCAACGTCGGCGACCCGGCCGCCCACCTGCGGGCGGCGGTCGAGCTGCTCGGGGCGGAGGGGATCGAGGTCGAGGCCGTCTCCTCCACCTACGTCACCGAGCCGGTCGGCGAGGTGTTCGACCAGCCCGACTTCCTCAACGCCGCGGTCCGCATTCGCACCGAGCTCGATCCCGAGCGGTTGCTCGACGCCTGCAAGCGGGTCGAGGCCGAGCGCGGACGCAGCTTCGACGCGCCCCGTCACAGCCCCCGCCCGCTCGACGTCGACCTGCTGCTGCTCGGCGATCTCGAGCTCAGCACGGAGCGCCTCACTTTGCCCCACCGTGAGGTCACCAGCCGCCGCTTCGTCCTCGTGCCGCTGCTGGAGCTCGATCCCGAGCTGGCGCTTCCCGGCGGGACCCGCCTCGTCGATGCCTTGGCGGCACTGCCCGGCGGCCAGCGGGTCGAGCGGGGCGCCCCTTTGCTGCCGCCTACTTGATCCGGATCTGCTGGGCGCCGGCGCATTTGCCGCTGAAGCGGCGGTTGCGCTGGTCCCCGGTGTAGCCGACGCTGAGGCGGTAGGTCCCCGGTTTCGTCGCCAGGTAGCGCGCCAGCGGGAAGGTGCCGTTCGCTTTGACCCGGACGCCGCCGGCGAACTTCGGCTTGCGACGGCAGCGGGTGTCGTCGGGTCCGAAGAGACGGAAGGTGATCCTGCCGGACGGGGAGACGCTGCCCGAGAGGCGAGCCCGGATCGAGATCTGCCTGCCGACAAGGGTGGCCCGCGGCTTCACCTTCGGCGAGCGCTTGACGACCTGCACGATCTGGGTCGGCGAGTCGCAGGGCTCGGAAGCCGCCTGGTTCTCGGCGTCGCCCGAGTAGCTGGCGGTGAAGCTGTAGCGCCCGGTCCGCAGCGGGACGAAGGGGTCGGAGGGGAAGGTGCCGTTGCCGTTGACCGCGACGGTGTTGACGTAGGCGGGTCCGGCGCAGCCGGAGGCGACCGGCCCGTAGATGCGGAAGGTGATTTTGCCGCCGGGCGTGAATCCGCCCCCCAGCGTCGCCGCGTCGCGGAACGCGGTTCCGACCGGGATCCTCTGCGGCGCCGCGCCGGCGATCGTCGGCTTGGCCTGGGAGATCGCCGAGCTCGCGCCGCCGCAGCCGACCGTGGCGGGGGCGTGGTTGGGGTCGCCGGAGTAGGCGACGGTCCAGCGGAAGCTGCCGACGCGGGCGGGGGAGAAGGCGGCCGAGCGGTAGGAGCCGTTGCCGGCGGCGGCCACGGTCGAGCTGAACGCCGGCGCGCCGGAGCAGCCGCTGTCGTTCGGCGGGAAGGCCTTGAAGACGATCTGCCCGCCGGGTATCGCCCCTTCGCCGATGGTCGCGGTGGCGGTGACCGGGTTCCCGACCGTGCCGCCCGTGGCGCTGGCCGACAGCTTCACGTCGATCGTGCCGACCGCCGACGCCTGGCCGCTGGCGTTGCAGCCCAGGCTCGAGCCGGCGTTGTTGCCGTCGCCTTTGTATTCGGCGGTCCAGCGGTAGAGCCCCGGTCCCGGGGCGAAGCCGGCGGGAGAGTAAGGACCGTTGCCGCTGACGGTCACCGCCGCTTCGTAGGCGGGCGCGCCGCCGCAGGTCGCGTCGCCGGGGCCGTAGGCGCGGAAGACGATTTCGCCCCCGGGAGAGAAGCCGCCGCCGAGGGTCGCTTTGTCGGTGATCGCGTTGCCGACCACGACCGTCGAGGTCGCCGTTGCCGCCAGGCTGGGCGAGGCTTTCGCCACGCTCGAGGTCTGTCCGCTGGCGTTGCATCCCAGGCTGACCGCCTCGTTGTTCGCGTCGCCCCCGTAGCTCGCGGTCCAGCGGTAGAGGCCGGCCTGCTGGGTGAGGAAGTTTCCGGAGGTTGCCTTCGCGCTCGCCAGCGTCGCGCTGGTCGTTTCCAGCGGCGTCGCGCAGGTCGTGTCCCCCGGCCCGTAGACCTTGAACGTCACTTCGCCGCCAGGCGAGGCGCCGCCGGTCAGGGTCACTTCGTCCTGAATAGCGGCACCGACCGTGCCGGAGCTGGCGCTGCCGGAGAGGCTCGGAGTCGCCTTGGCGACGCTCGAGGTCTGACCGGTCGCTTCGCAGCCGAGTTCGAACGGTTCGTTGTTGGCGTCGCCCGGATAGCTCGCGGACCAGCGGAAGTTCCCGGCTGACTGGGGAACGAAGTCGTCCGACGACGCTTCGTCGTTGCTCAGCGTTCCGGTGCTCGTGTCCAGCGGGGTGTCGCACCCCGTGTCGCCAGGACCGTAGACCGAAAAGGTCACTTCCCCGCCGGCTGAGAAGCCTCCGGTCAGCGTTACCTCGTCGTGGATCGCGCCGCCAACCACGCCGGAGGTCGCGTTGCCGGTTAGTTCAGGGCTCGCCTTGCTTACCGCGGAGATGGCTTCGCAGGCCGATTCGGCCGGTTCGTTCGCTTCGTCGCCGGAGTAGCGGGCCGTCCAGTGATAGTCGCCGGCGACGGTCGGTTCGAAGTCTTCGGATTCGTATTCGCCTTCGCCGCTGACCGTGGCCGAGCTCTGCGCCAGCGCCGTCCCTTCGCAGTCGGGGTCCTCGGCGGCGAAGACTTCGAAGCTGATTTCCCCGCTCGCGTCAGGGCTTTCGGTCAGTTCGGCAGTCGCGTGGATGCTTTCGCCGATCACCACATCCGTGGCTTCGACGATGAGGGTCGGTGGAGCGGCTGGAGCGCTGACGGCAAAGAAGAGAGCAACCGCCGTCGCAACCGCCGCGCCGGCCGATGCGCGGCGTCTCGTCATACCGAACTAGAATATCCGTCCGTCTATGAAACGTCACTCCGCGCTGCCGCTGCTGATCCTCGTTGCAATCGCGCTTGGCGTGGCTCCCGCGAGCGCCCTGGCGGAAGAAGCAGGCTCCGAATCTGCGCCGGCGGCGGAAAGCCCGCCGCCCTCGACGGGTTGGGTCCCGCAAGGCGAAGCCCCTGAAGGATCCGGCAGCGGATCCTCCGGCGCCCAGCCGGGAAGCTCCCTGGGAAGCGGCGAAAGCGGTGGAAGCGGCGCACCGGCCAGCAAGCCCGAGCCCGCCAGCCCTCCGCCGGCCCCAGCCCCAGCCCCGACCCCGGAGCCGGAACCGGCCCCGCCGAGCAGCGGCTACGAAACCGAAGCCAGCGCCGAGCCGGCGCCTCCGGAGCCGGAAGCTGTGAGCGAACCGGCGCCTGAACCGGCCCCGGCGAAGCCGGCGCCCAAGCCGCCTGCCCACCTCAACGCCCACGTCGACCTCGCCGCCGCCGACGCCGTGCTCGAGGGCTCGGGGGGCGTCAAGGGCGTATCCGCATCCTCTGCCGAGGTCGCACCGGCGACCGCCCAGGTGGCCACCGACTCCGGCGGCCTGCCGTGGCTGGCCCTGGTCGTCTTCGGCCTGATCCTGGTGGTTGCCGGAGCGCGCCTGGTCTTCGGCCCGATCGAAGCCGACTCGCTCCGCTACAGCCGCTTCAAGTTCATCCGCCGCGCAGCCCCGCGGGGCTGAAGGGCGCTCAGCCGCCGCGCAGCGGCGTCAGCCACTCGGCCGGCAGCACCGGCGGCATCTTGCCCGGGTAATTCGGGACGTAGCGCTGGGCCAGCGACTCCGCGGGTCGTCCCGCGATCGCCGGCCGCAGATCGTCAAGGGTCATCGCCAGCCCGATGCTCGGCGCGATCTGGAAGTCGGCGGCGTTGGGACGGTCGCCCCCCAGCACGCCGCTCCGCACCCACTCGTCCACCCGGTCGAGCATCGCCGGAAGTGCGGCAAGGGCCTCGCGGGCGTTCTCGTCGCTGGCTTCGTTGAAGTGGGCCGAGAGGGCAACTAGCGGGCCGCCGGTCTTCACCGCCAGGCCGATCGGGACGCCGAGCTTGGCGCCCTCCGAGTAGCTGGCCAGCGGGTAGCGGTTGCGCTTGAACCCCCACCAGAGCACCTGCCGGATCGGGTGCTGAAGCTCCTCGTCGCCGAAGCGCTCGGCCTCTTCGACTTCGGCCCGCTTGGCCGGGTCGGCGGGGAAGAGCGGGGGCTCGGGGCGCAGGCGATCCAGCTCCCGCGCGATCTGGCGCGAGCCCTGCACCTTGTCGCCGTCGATCTTCAGCGCCGGCACGGTGATGCCGGGGAAGCCGACCAGGCGAAGCACGCCCTTGGAGACGACCGGCATCAGGTCTTTGCGCTTGTAAGGGATGCCCTTGTGTTCGAGCATCAGTTGGGCGGCGATGCTCGGGTGCGAGCCCGGAATCACGTAGAGGCGGTTGCTCATCTGGGCGATCCTATGCGTAAAGGTCTCGAACTGGCCACCTGGCCAGTCGCGGCCCGCGATAATCCGCCGATGCTCCTCGCGGTCGACGTCGGCAACACCCAAACCCATCTGGGCGCCTTCGAGGGCGAGCGGATGGTCGAGCACTGGCGTTTCCAGACCCGCTCGGGGGCGACCGGCGACGAGCTGGCCGAGCGCATCGCCGGCCTCTTCTCGCTCAGCGGCTGCGAGTTCAAGGACGTCGACGCGGTCTGCGTCTCCTCGGTCGTGCCCCCGCTCGGCAGCCAGTTCGAGGAGCTCGCCGCCCGCTACCTCGACGCCAGCTGCCTCGCGATCGGCCCCGGCGTCAAGACCGGGATGCCGATCCGGATCGAGAACCCGCTCGAGGTCGGCGCCGACCGCCTCGTCAACGCGATCGCCGCCTACGAGCGCTTCGGCGAGGCCTGCGTCTCGGTCGACTTCGGCACCGGGATCAACATCGACTGCGTTTCCGCCGACGGCGAGTACCTCGGCGGCGCGATCGGCCCCGGCCTCGCGCCCTCGCTCAGCGCCCTGATCGAGCGCGCCGCCCGGATCACCCGGATGGACCTCGAGGAGCCGCAGGAGGCGATCGGCCGCTCGACCCGCGCCGCGATCAACTCCGGCTTCATCTTCGGCTTCGCCGGCCTGATCGACGGCATCGTCCGCCGCATCGAAGAGGAACTGCCGAACCCGCGCCTGCTCGCCACCGGCGGCTACGCCTCGGCCGTCGTCCCCTTCACCGAGACGATCGACGAAGTCGACGATCTGCTGACCTTGAAGGGCCTGCGACTGATCCATGAGCGCAACCGATGACAAAGCGAGCGGCCGCCCGGCCCTGACCGATCCCTTCGAGATCGGCGGCGTGCCGATCGCCAACCGGGTCCTGCTGGCGCCGCTGGCCGGGATCGGCAACTGGTTCGTCCGCCTGCAGGCCAAACGCCACGGCGCCGGGCTCGCCGTCTCGGAGATGGTCTCCAGCTTCGCCCTCCACTACCGCAACGAGCGCACCCTGCGCGACCTGATGCGGATCCATCCCGACGAGCACCCGGTCTCGATCCAGCTCTTCGGCCACGACGCCGAGGTGATGCGCTCCGGCGCCGAGATCGCCGCCCAGGCAGGAGCCGACCTGATCGACATCAACATGGGGTGCCCGGTGCCGAAGGTGCGCAGGACCGGGGCCGGGGCTCAGCTGCTGCGCGATCCCGACCTCGCTCTGGCCCTCGCCCGCGGCGCCGCCGAGGGCAGCGGCCTGCCGGTAACCGTGAAGCTGCGCTCCGGGATCGAGGCCGGCGACCGCTCCGGGTACGAGCTGGCGATCCGCCTTGCCGAGGAGGCCGGCGTCGCCGCGATCGCCTTCCACCCGCGCGCCGCGACCAAGGGGCACAAGGGCCAGCCCGACTACGCGCTGACCCGCGAGCTGGTCGAAAGGGTGGAGGTGCCGGTGATCGTCTCCGGCGGTCTCGCCAGCGCCGCGGCCGCCCGGCGCGCCTACGAGGAGTCCGGAGCCGACGCGGTGATGATCGCCCGCGGCTCCTTCGGCAACCCCTGGGTCTTCGAGGAACTGACCGGCCGCCGCAGCGAGCCGCCGGGGCGCGCCGAGATCGTCGCCGAGTGGCTGTGGGTGATCGACCGGGCCGAGGAGCACCTCGGCGAGGAGCGGGCGACGCGCTACCTGCGCAAATTCCACCCCTGGTACGTGGAGCGGATCGAGGCCCCGAAGCAGGTCGCGGACGAGCTGCAGCGCAGCGCCGATCTGCCTCGCGCCCGGGAGCTGGTCGGTTCGCTCGCCGGCCCCGTCGCCGTCGCCTGAACAGGGCGTCCAGAGCCCTCTTTGGCCGGTCGGCCACCCCCGCTATAATCGCGCGCTCCCTGCCCGGGGTGCCGCCGTCCGTTGGGGGCACCTAGGGCGGTTTTTTTAGGTCTGGGAGACCGGCCAGGCTCCCTTTTCCAATCCAAAGCGAGGTCGTTCAAGTGCGTCAGGCCGTCATCACCCCGGAGGGGCTGGAGAAACTTAAAGAGGAAATCGAGTTCCTCTCGACGACCAAACGCCGGGAGGTCGCGGCCCGGATCAAGGAGGCGCGCGAATTCGGCGACATCTCCGAGAACGCCGAATACGACGACGCCAAGAACGAACAGGCCCTGCTCGAGGCGCGGATTGCCCAGCTGGAGGAGAAACTGCGCCGCGCCCAGGTGATCGACGAGAAGTCGATCGGCACCGACGAGGTCGGCTTCGGCTCGGTCGTCCACGTCAAAGACCAGAAAACCGGCGACTCGCAGAAATTCCAGATCGTCGGCTCGACCGAGGCGAACCCGCTCGAGCACAAGCTCTCGAACGAGTCGCCGATCGGCAAGGCGCTGATCGGCAAGAAGCGCAACGACATCGTCACCGTCGAGGTCCCGCGCGGGCCGAAGAAAAAACTCAAAATCACCAAGATCGAGAAAGCCTGACGCGCGGTAGGCTCGCGCCCCGATGAGCGAGCCCCCAGAGCAGCAGCAGGACCTTTCGCAGGTCCTCGAGGATCGTCGCGAGAAGCTCGAGCGGATCCGCGAGGCGGGGATCGAGCCGTTCCCGCACGAGTTCTCCGGCCGCGAGGACATCGCCGAGGTGCGGGCGGCTCACGAGGGGCTGCAGGCGGGGGCCGAGACCGACTCGCGGCACCGGGTCGCCGGTCGGATCGTCGCCCGCCGCGGTCACGGCAAGGCGTGCTTCCTCGACCTCCGCGACGGCAGCGGCGAGATCCAGCTCCACGCCCGCAAGGACGTGCTCGGCGACGAGGCCTACGAGCTGCTGGTCGACCTCGACCTCGGCGACATCATCGGCGCCGAGGGGACAGCGATGGCGACCCGCCGCGGCGGCGAGCTCTCGCTGGCGATCGACCACTGGCGCCTGCTGGCCAAGAGCCTGCGGCCGCCGCCGGACAAGTTCCACGGTCTCGAGGACACCGAGACCCGCTTCCGCCGCCGCGAGCTCGACCTGATCGCCAACGAGGAGAGCCGCCGCGTCTTCCGCACCCGCGCCCGGACGATCTCCGAGATCCGCCGCTGGTTCGACGAGCACGGCTTCGTCGAGGTCGAGACGCCGGTCCTGCAGCCGCTCTACGGCGGCGCCCTGGCGCGGCCGTTCACCACCCACCACAACGCGCTCGACCGCGACTTCTACCTGCGGATCGCGACCGAGCTCTACCTCAAGCGCCTGGTCGTCGGCGGCATCGACCGCGTCTACGAGCTCGGCAAGGACTTCCGCAACGAGGGCGTCTCCCACAAGCACAACCCCGAGTTCACGATGCTGGAGTGGTACGAGGCCTACGCCGACTACGAGAAGACCGCGCACGACCTGGAGATGCTGGTCGCCGAGGTCGCCGAGCGGGTGCTGGGGACGACCAAGGTCAAGCGCGGCGAGGTCGAGATCGACTGGGCCCCGCCCTGGCGGCGGATCACCCTGCGCGAGGCGATCCTCGAGCGGGCCGGGATCGACATCGCCGAGCACCCGACCCGCGAGGCGCTGGCGAAGGCGATCGGGACCGAGCCCGACCCGCAGGAGGGCTGGGGCAAGCTGGTCGACGGCCTGCTCTCCAAGGAGGTCGAGCCGGGGTTGATCCAGCCGACCTTCCTCTTCGACTACCCGGTCGAGCTCTCGCCCTTCGCCAAGGCCCACCGCACGGAGGAGGGGATGGTCGAGCGCTGGGAGGCCTTTGCCGGCGGGGTCGAGATCGCCAACTCCTTCACCGAGCTGAACGACCCCGACGAGCAGCGGCGGCGCTTCGAACAGCAGGCCGCCGAGGTCGCCCGTGGCGACGAGGAGGCGCAGCCGTTCGACGAGGCTTTCGTCGAGGCGCTGGAACAGGGAATGCCGCCGACCGGCGGCGTCGGGCTCGGGATCGACCGCCTGGTGATGATGCTGACCGGCGCCCAGACGCTGCGCGAAGTGCTGCTGTTTCCCGCGATGCGCACGTAAGTCTCGAGAATTCGTGCCTGAAGCCTCCTGAAATATCGCTCTTAGCGTGTTCGAGCGCTCACAAGCCGGACCTTCGACCCCGGTAGAGTTATGGGACTGATGGGCGCCCCCCGATAGGGATCAAGGGTGCCGGCGGTACAAACCGGGGTGTCCCGGTGTTGAACCAGGAAGAGGTTTTCATTGTTCGAGCGATTCACTGAGAGGGCTCGCCAGGTCGTCGTCCTAGCGCAGGAGGAGGCCCGGACGCTCAAGCACAACTACATCGGCACCGAGCACATCCTGCTCGGCCTCCTTCGCGAGGAGGAGGGCCTCGCCGCCCGGGTCCTCGAGTCCCTCGACATCACGGTGGAACGCGTCCGCTCGCAGGTCGTCCGCATCGTCGGATCCGGCGAGGAGGTCACCTCCGGCCAGATCCCGTTCACCCCGCGGGCCAAGAAGGTCCTCGAGCTGGCCCTCCGCGAGGCGCTCTCGCTCGGCCACAACTACATCGGCACCGAGCACATCCTGCTCGGCCTCGTGCGTGAGAACGAGGGCGTCGCGGCGCGCATCCTGCTCGACTTCGACGCCGACTCGGACAAGATCCGCAACGAGGTCATCCGCATGCTCTCCGGCCCCGGCGGCCGTCGACAGGGCGGCGGCAGCGGTGGTTCCGGCGAGGGCAAAAAGTCCTCGAAACTGCTCGACCAGTTCGGGCGCAACCTGACCCGCCTCGCCGAGGAGGGCAAGCTCGACCCGGTGATCGGTCGCGAGACCGAGATCGAGCGGATCATGCAGATCCTCTCCCGCCGCACCAAGAACAACCCGGTGCTGCTGGGCGAGCCGGGCGTCGGCAAGACCGCCGTCGTTGAGGGCCTGGCGGCGCGGATCAACAGCGGCGAGGTGCCCGAGCTGCTGAAGAACAAGCAGATCTACACCCTCGACCTGGCCGCCCTGGTCGCCGGCTCCAAGTACCGCGGCGAGTTCGAGGAGCGCCTCAAGAAGGTGATGAAAGAGATCACCCAGCGCGGCGACATCATCCTCTTCATCGACGAGCTCCACAACCTGGTCGGCGCCGGCGCCGCCGAGGGCGCGATCGACGCTGCCTCGATCCTCAAGCCGGCCCTGGCCCGCGGCGAGCTGCAGACGATCGGCGCCACCACCCTCGACGAGTACCGCAAGTACCTCGAGCGCGACTCGGCGCTGGAGCGCCGCTTCGCCCAGATCAGGGTCGACCAGCCCTCGCCCGAGGACACGGTGAAGATCCTCGAGGGGCTGCGCGAGCGCTACGAACAGCACCACCGGGTGACGATCCGCGACGACGCGCTGGAAGCCGCCGCCGAGCTCGCCGACCGCTACATCTCCGACCGCTTCCTGCCGGACAAGGCGATCGACCTGATCGACGAGGCCGGCTCGCGGATGCGCATCAAGTCGATGAGCACGCCGCCGGTCTACCGCGACCTCGAGGACGAAATCGAGAAGACGCGGCGCGAAAAGGAGTCCGCGATCGAGGCCCAGGAGTTCGAAAAGGCCGCCAACCTGCGCGACACCGAGCGCCAGCTGACCACCCGCAAGCGGCAGCTCGAAGACGAGTGGGCCGAGGGCGAGAACGGCGAACGGCCCGAGGTCGGCGAGGAGGAGATTGCCGACATCGTCTCGATGTGGACCGGGATCCCGGTCTTCAAACTGACCGAGGCCGAGACCAAGAAGCTGATCCGCATGGAGGAGGAACTCCACAAGCGGGTGATCGGCCAGGAGGTCGCGATCACCGCCGTCTCGAAAGCGATCCGCCGCTCCCGCGCCGGGATCAAGGACCCGAAGCGGCCGGCCGGCTCGTTCATCTTCCTCGGCCCCTCCGGGGTCGGCAAGACCGAGCTCGCCCGCACCCTCGCCGACTTCCTCTTCGGCGACGAGGAGGCGATGGTCCGGATCGACATGTCCGAGTACATGGAGAAGCACGCGGTCAGCCGCCTGGTCGGCTCGCCCCCGGGCTACATCGGCTACGACGAGGGCGGCCAGCTGACCGAGGCCGTGCGCCGCAAGCCGTACTCGGTGCTGCTGCTCGACGAGATCGAGAAGGCGCACCCGGACGTCTTCAACATCCTCCTGCAGATCCTCGAGGACGGGCGCCTGACCGACGCCCAGGGTCGCACCGTGGACTTCCGCAACGCGATCGTGATCATGACCTCGAACATCGGCGCTTCGGAGATCTCGAAGAACACTTCGATCGGCTTCACCGTCGCCGACGAGACGGGCATGTCCTACGGCGACATGAAGAACCGGATCATGAGCGACCTGAAAAAAGTCTTCCGGCCGGAGTTCCTCAACCGGATCGACGAGGTGATCGTCTTCCACAAGCTCGCCAAGGACGAGGTCAAGGAGATCATCGACCTGATGATCGCCCGGGTCCGCGTCCAGGTCGCCGAGCACGAACTGCAGCTGGAGCTGACCGACGAGGCGAAGGAACTGCTGGTCGACAAAGGCTGGGATCCCTCGATGGGCGCCCGCCCGCTGCGCCGGGCGATCCAGCGCTACGTCGAGGATCCGCTCGCCGACGAAGTCCTGCGCCAGGGCGAAATGGCTCCCGGCTCGACGGTGATGGTCTCCCGCGACGCCTCCGGCGACGAGGAAGACAAACCGCTGAGTCTGGAGATCATCGCGCCGAAGAAACCGAAGGCGAAAGCGGTCGAGAAGCCCGAGCGCGAGAAGGTCGGCGTCGGCGCCAAGCAGGACGACGGCAAGGGCGGCGAGCCCGAGGACGAGGGCTCCGAGCCCTCCGGCGACGCCAGCCAGAACTAAGCCAGGGCCGCCGATGAGAGAGCCTGGTCGTACGGCGATCGGCACCTGGAGCGGGGGTCGGTTCCTCCACTTCGGCGCGGCGATCGAGGAGGAGCGCCTGGTCTCCCTGCTGCGGCCGGGCGGCGGTGTCGACACCGTCGTCGGCGCCGACGCCTACGGGCAGGGCGAGGCCGACCGGGTGCTGGGGCGGGCCCTGGCGGGCGTGCCGCGCGAGGAGTACAGCCTCGTCGGCGCCGTCGGCCACGACTTCTACGAGGGCGAGCGCGAAGGCCCGAAAGGGTTCCCGCGCTTCACCGACCCGCGGCTGCGCAAGCCCGACCAGTACGGCAGCTACCTGCGGATGGCGACCGAGGCGAGCCTGGAGCGGATCGGCGCCGACTCGTTCGACCTGCTGCTGCTCCACAACCCCGACCGCATCGGCTACTCCAGCGAGGTCGTCTGGGACGGGATGGCGGCGCTGCGCGAGGCCGGGCTGGCGGCGCGGATCGGCGTTGCCCCGGGGCCGGCCAACGGCTTCACCCTCGACCTGATCTCCTGTCTCGAGCGCTTCGGCGACCGGATCGACTGGGCGATGGTGATCCTCAACCCGCTCGAGCCGTGGCCGGGAGAGCTCTGCCTCGACGCGGCCGAGCGCCACGACGTCAAGGTCCTCACCCGGGTCGTCGACTACGGCGGTCTCTTCTGGGGAGACCTCCGCGCCGACACCGAGCTGGCCGAGCGCGACCACCGCAAGTTCCGGCCCGCCGGCTGGATCGAGGCCGGCCTCGCCAAGCTCGACCAGCTGCTGCCGATCGCCGAACGGGCGAAGCTGACCCCGATGCACCTCGCCTGCCAGTGGAACCTCGCCCACCCGGCGGTCGAGTCGGTCGCCCCGACCCTGATCCAGGAGATCGGCGAGGAGGCCTGCCCGATCGAGGCCAAGCGGGTCGAGCTCGCCAACCTCCCCGAGCAGAGGCTGAGCGGCGACGAGGTCAAGCGGATCCGCGAGATCGGCGACAACACCGGGTCGATGAACCTCAAGGGGGCCAGTCCCGAACACGAAGGCGAAGAGCGCCCCGACCGCTGGCCTCTGACCGACGAGCTGTCCGCGGTCGGCGATCGCTGGGGCATCGATCCGAGTCGCGACCTGGTCGCTTCGTAGTCTGCGCGCGATGAACCGGAAGTGGTGGACGCTGGCGGGAGCCTGCGCGGGGCTCTTCATCCTGATGCTGGACTCGACCGTGGTCGCCCTGGCGCTGCCGGAGATTCGCCACGACGTGGATGCGAGCGCCGAGGGGCTGCAGTGGGTGATGAACGGCTACCTGCTGACGATCGCGGTGCTGGTCGTCACCGCCGGCCGGCTGGGGGACATGTTCGGCCGCAAGCGGGTGTTCCTCGCCGGGATGGCGCTGTTCGCGGTCGGGTCGGTCGTCTCCGGCGCCGCCGGCGACCAGGACACGCTGATCCTCGGCCGGATCCTGCAGGGAGCGGGCGCCGCGCCGATGCTCTCGCTCTCGCTGGCGCTGGTCTGCAACGTCTTCCCCTCCGAGGAGCAGCCGCGGGCGCTGGGGATCTGGGCCGCCGTCTCGGCGATCGCCCTGGCGATCGGGCCGCTGGCCGGCGGCCTGCTGATCGAACTCGACTGGCGGGTGATCTTCTGGATGAACCTGCCCGTCCTCGCGGCCGGCTTCGTCGTCACCCTCGCCACGGCGCCGGAGTCGACCGACCCCGGCGCCGGCTCGCGGATCGACATGCCGGGCCTGGGCCTGCTCAGCCTCGGCCTTACCGCGGTGGTCCTCGCCCTGATCCAGTCGCAGTCCTGGTCTGCCGGCACCGTTCTGGCGCTGGCCGCGGCCGGGCTGCTCGCCCTGGTCGCCTTCTGGGCGGTCGAGCACCGGGTCCGAGAGCCGATCGTCGAATTCGCCCTCTTCCGCAACGGCCCTTACTTCGGCGCCAGCGCCGCCGCCTTCGCCCTGGTCGGCGCCTACTGGGCGGTGATGATCTTCCAGCCCCAGTACCTGCAGGACGTTCGCGGCCACTCGCCGATCCTCAGCGGGCTGATGATCCTGCCGGTGACCGCGCCGATGGTCTTCATCTCGCCTTTCTCCGGCCGCCTGATCGCCCGCTTCGGCGCCCGCCGGCTGATGACCGCCGGGATGGCCTGCGGCACCGCCGGCCTGCTCGTCCTCACCCAGATCGGAGCCGGCAGCTCCTACGGCCTCGTCCTCGTCGGCTACCTCCTGTTCGGGATCGCGCTCGGACTGGTCTACGCGCCGATGTCGACCGCGGCGATGGCGGCGATGCCGGGGGAGAAGGTCGGGATCGCCTCGGGGGTGCTGGCGATGGACCGCGTCATGGCCGGCGCCGTGGCTCTCGCCGCCACCGGGGCCGTCTTCCACGCCCTGCTCGGCGACGGCCACTCCTTCGCCGCCTCGATCGCCGATTCGACCTGGGTCGCGGTGGCGCTCTGCGTCATCGGCACCGCCTTGACCTGGATGTTCGTGCGTGACCCGGGGGGACCCCCGCAGGGCGAGCCTCACCATCACATGCACCACAAACGCTTCCATCTTTAGGCGCGCTTGACAAACGCAATCCCGACCTGTCCACTAGGACATCGTCAGACCGCATTCCAGAGCCGAATTTGCCATCCTCTCAGGTGATGCCTGATCTGTCTGGGGATGAGCTTCAAGAGTTGTCTGAACGCCAGGATCCCCGACTTCTACGAGCCCTAGACGTGGTCGCGCCAGGCGGTGCCCTGCGTGAGGGGATCGACAACATCGTCCACTCGCGCACCGGCGGCCTGCTGGTGGTCGGTGACCTCGACGACATCTCCCATCTGCTCTCGGGCGGGATCAAGCTCGACGTCGACTACACGCCGGCGATGCTCTACCAGGTGGCGAAGATGGACGGGGCCATCGTCCTCAACGGCGAGGCGACGAAGATCGCCTGGGCCAACGTCCAGCTGATGCCGGACCCGACGATCCTCAGCTCGGAGACCGGCACCCGCCACCGCACCGCCGAGCGCGTCTCCAAACAGACGACCGCGCTGGTGATCGCGATCTCGCAGCGCCGCGACGTCGTCTCCCTCTACGTCGAGGGGACGAAGTACATCCTTCAGGACATCCCCGCCGTGCTGGCCAAAGCCAACCAGGGGCTGGCGACCCTCGAGAAGTACCGCCAGCGCCTCGACCAGGTCTCGGCCCGGCTGTCGCAGCTCGAGTTCGAGGGGGGCGGCGTCCTCCACGACGCCCTCTCCGCCCTCCAGCGCGCAGAGCTGGTGACCCGGATGGCGGTCGAGGTCGAGCGCTACATCGTCGAGCTCGGCACCGAGGGCCGGCTGATCGAGATGCAGCTGGAGGAGACGATGGTCGGCGTCGCCGCCGACAAGACCGCGCTGATCCGGGACTACTCGGTCGAGGATTCCGAGCAGAACCTGACCGCGGTGATCCAGGCCCTGGGCCGGATGCCCCACCAGGACGTGCTCGACTTCGGTCGTCTCGCCGAGCTGCTCGGCTACGACCGCAAGGTCAACACCCTGGACTTTCCGGTCGGCCCCCGCGGATACCGCGTGCTGGGCCGGGTCCCGCGCATTCCCAAGCTTGTCGTCCAGAAGATCACCCAGGAGCTGGGCGGGCTGGAGGAGGTCCTTGCGTCCTCCGAAGAGGAGCTCGCCGCCGTCGACGGAGTCGGGTCCGCCAGGGCCAAGGACATCCGCGAGGGCCTGCGCCGGCTTCAAGAGGTCGATCTGGTCGACAGGTACTTGCAGAGCTGACGGCGCTACTGCCGTCGAACAACGAAAGGAGTCACCGATTTCCGAGCTAGACGAGGCCACCGTGGAAGCCGTCTTCGAGGAGGACGTGGAATACGTCTGCGACTTCGAGGAGGGTGACAAGGTCGTCTACCCGCATCACGGCGCCGGACTGGTGATGGCCAAAGAGACCCGTGAGCTGATGGGGGAGGAGCGTGAATACCTCACGATCAAAATCCTCCACAACGAGCTGACGGTGATGGTCCCCTGCGAAAACGCCGGCAAGGCGGGTTTGCGGCGGATTATCGACGAGGAAGAAATCAAGAAGGTCACAAACGTCCTCACCGACGACGTCTCGGAGATGCCGAAGAACTGGAACCGGCGCTTCAAGTACAACCGCGAGAAGATCAAGACCGGCGACGTCTTCGAGCTGGCCGAGGTCGTCCGCAACCTCGCCATCCGGGAGATGGAAAAGGGTCTCTCGACCGGCGAGAAGCAGATGTACACGCGGGCGAAGAAGATCCTCGCCTCGGAGTTCATGTACGCGCTCGACAAGGACGAGGAAGGCGCGGAAGAGTACCTCGACTCGCTCTTGGAGGAGCGTTTCGCCGCCACCGCCTGATCGGCTGGCAGTAACCGCCGTCATCGCGGCCGCCGGCTCCGGAGAGCGACTCGGAGCCGGCGGCCCGAAGGCCTTCGTGCCCCTCGCGGGAAGGCCGATGGTCGAGTGGTCGATCGACGCCTTCCGGGCGTGCGACTCGGTGCGCTCGATCGTCGTCGCCTGTCCGCCGGGGCACGTCGGCGACCTCGGCGGCCACGACCTCGGCGTCGTACCCGGCGGCGCCACCCGGGCGCAGTCGGTCGCCAACGCCCTCGAGGCGGTCGGGACCGGGTGCGTCGCGATCCACGACGCGGCCCGCCCGCTGCTGACGCCGGAGCTGGTCGAACCCCTCGTCGCCGACCTCGCCGCGAACCCCGAAGCGGCCGGAGTGATCGCCGCCGCCCCGGTCACCGACACCGTCAAGCGGGCCACTAGTTCGGCGAAAGGTCAATCCGACGTGCAGAGCACGTTGGATCGACCACTCACGATCGAACGGACCGAGGATCGCTCCCGGCTCTGGGGGGCGCAGACGCCGCAGGTGTTCCGCACCGAGGCGCTGCGCGAGGCGTTAGCGGCTGCCGAGCGGCCGGAGGAGGCGACGGACGAGGCGATGCTGGTCGAGTGGAACGGCGGCACCGTCCTCATCCGCCCGGTCGCGGCGGAGAACCTGAAGGTGACGACCCCGCTCGATCTACGCGTCGCCGAGCTGCTCCTGGCCGACCGCGCCCGCGCCTAGTCGCGCAGCAGCACGAAGACCAGCACCGCCGCGAAGCAGACCTGACCGACGCCGAGGGCAATGCCGAAGTTATCCGCGCCCAGGAGCAGCGCGAGCGCGGTGCCGGCGGCGAAGGCGACCGCGAGGAAGAGGAGCTGACGGGCCATTCGGCGCGAAGTCTATGCTCGCCTTCGCATGCTGACCGACTACCACCTGCACCTCCGCCCGGACGAGGACGGGACCACCTTCGAGCGCTACTTCACCGCTGAGAACGTCGACCGCTACCTCGCCGCCGCGGAGGCGGCCGGGATCGAGGAGCTCGGCGTCTCCGAGCACGTCTATCGCTTCCGCCAGGCACTTGACGTCTGGACCCACCCGCTCTGGGTCGAGAACGCGGTCGACGATGTCGAGGCCTACTGCGAGTTCGTCCGCGGCACGCCGCTCCGGCTGGGGATCGAGTGCGACTACGTCCCCGGGGCTGAGGAGCGGATCGCCGCCCTGCTCGAGCCGCGTGACTTCGACTACGTCGTCGGCTCGGTCCACTTCATTGGCGAGGGCGACGCCGCCGTCGACCACGACGGCTTCGACGTCTGGGAGGGCGACGGTGACGCGGACGAGATCTGGCGCCGCTACTTCGAGGCGCTGGCCGACTGCGCCCGCTCCGGCCTCTACGACATCCTCGCCCACCCGGATCTGGTCAAGGTCTGGGGACGCTCCCGGCCGCTCCCCGACCGCGACCTGCGCGCCTTCTACGAGCCTGCGGTCCAAGCGATCGCCGAGTCCGGGATCGCGGTCGAGATCTCGACCGCCGGCCTGCGCAAGCCGGTCGGCGAGCTGTACCCCTCGCGCGAGTTCGCCGAGATGTGCGTCGAGGCGGGCGCCGTCTTCGCGCTCTCCTCCGACGCCCACCTGCCCGAGCAGGTCGGCTTCGAATACGACCGAGCCGTCGAGTTTCTCGACGAGTTGGGTATCTCGGAGATATGCGTCTTCGAGCAGCGCCAACGGAGCCTCGCTCCCCTGGGCAGCCGCGTCCGCTGACCATGGTCGGGATCGGCTACGACAGCCACCGCTTCGCTCCCGGCCGCCGGCTCGTCCTCGGCGGTGTCGAGATCGAGCACGACCAGGGGCTCGCGGGCCATTCCGACGCCGACGTCCTCCTCCACGCGGTCATCGACGCCCTGCTCGGCGCCTGCGGCGGCGGCGACATCGGCTCGATGTTCCCTGACGACGACCCCGCCTGGAAGGACGCCGACTCGCTCGACCTGCTGCGCACCGTGGTGGGGACGATCGCCGGCCCGATCGTCAACATCGACGCCACCGTGATCTGCGAGCAGCCCCGTCTCGGCCCCTACAAGGCGGAGATGGAGCGGACAATCGCCGAGGCGACCTCGGCCCGAGTCAGCGTCAAGGCGACCAGCAACGAGGGCATGGGATTCGTCGGCCGCGGCGAGGGGATCGCCTGCATCGCCGTGGCAAGCGTCGAGAGCGAATAGTCTTCCCGGCGAGATGGCGAACTCGAAGCTGAGCGCGGCGGGGATCCGCGCCTCTATCTCGGACTCGATCTTCGAGGTCAAGGTCCTGCACGAGGCGGGGATCGTGGCGCCGATGCGCCCCGACAAGGCGGCGAAGATCGGCAGCACCTTCCTGCGCTGGGGCGCCTCGCCGGCGACCGGCGTGACCACCGCCGCGATCCACCACCCGCACGAGCTGGCGGTCGTCGACGAACGCGGCGCCCTCAGCTGGGAGCGGCTGCACCGCCGCTCCAACGCGCTCGCGCATTCCTTCGCAGCGATGGGGATCGGTCCCGGCGACGGGGTCGGGATCATGTGCCGCAACCACCGCGGCTTCATCGAGGCGACCCTCGCCGCCGCGAAGATCGGCGCCAGCGCGCTCTACCTGAACACGATGTTCGCCGGGCCGCAGCTGGTCGAGGTGACCCGCCGCGAGGGCCCGAAGGCGCTGGTCTACGACGAGGAGTTCAGCGAGCTGCTCTCCGGCGTCGACGACTCGGTCGAGCGGATCGTCGCCTGGTGCGACGGCGAGGTCGACGTGCCGACGCTCGACGGGCTGATCGAGGCCGGCGACGAGTCCGATCACAAGCCGCCGCCGGACAAGCCCAAATTCGTGATCCTCACCTCCGGCACGACCGGCACGCCGAAGGGTGCCCAGCGCTCCAGCCCCGATGGGCTGATGGCGATCGCCTCGCTGCTCGACAAGATCCCCTTCCGCCGCGGGATGACGATGATGATCGCCGCGCCCCTGTTTCACTCCTGGGGCTTCTTCCACTTCGTGATGAGCCTGCCGACCGCCTCGACGATGGTGCTGCGGCGCCGCTTCGACCCCGAGGGCACGCTGGAAGCCGCCGAACAGAGCCGCGCCGACGTCCTCGCCGCGGTGCCGGTGATGATCCAGCGGATTCTCACCCTGCCGGACGAGGTGCTCGACCGCTACAGGCTGCCGGACCTGAAGATCACCTCGCTCTCGGGCTCGGCGCTGCCCGGCGAGCTGGCGATCGAGTGGATGGACCGCTTCGGCGACAACGTCTACAACCTCTACGGCTCGACCGAGGTCGCCTACGCGACGGTCGCCACCCCGGAGGACCTGCGCGCCGCCCCCGGCACCGCCGGTAAGCCGCCGCGCGGAACCAGGATCTGCCTTTTCGACGAGGCCGGCAAGGAGGTGCCGCAGGGCGAGGTCGGGCGCATCTTCGTCGGCAACGAGATGGCCTTCGAGGGCTACACCGGCGGTGGCGGCAAGGAGATCATCGACGGCCTCTACTCCAGCGGCGACGTCGGCCACTTCGACTCCGAGGGGCGGCTGTTCATCGACGGCCGCGACGACGAGATGATCGTCTCCGGCGGCGAGAACGTCTTCCCGCGCGAGGTCGAGGACCTGCTCGCGGATCACGACGCGGTGGTCGAGGTGGCGGTGATCGGCGTCGAGGACGACGAGTTCGGCCAGCGGCTGAAGGCCTTCGTCGTCGCCCGCTCGGAGACCGAGGTCTCGGCCCAGGACCTGACCGCGCACGTGAAGGCGAACCTCGCCTCCTACAAGAGCCCGCGCGAAATCGAGTTCCTCGACGAGCTGCCTCGCAACGCCACCGGCAAGGTCCTGAAGAAGGACCTGCGCGCCCGCGAGTCCGAGAAGTCCGCTTAGGCCCAAATTGCGGCCTTTGCCGGGCGAACGCCTCCGGCGGGGGTAGTAGTTTGCGCTGGGATGAGCGAGCCGGCGAGGCAGTTGCAGCAGGTCGGGGAGGCGACGCGCGCGGTGCGCGGCGTTGCCGACCAGGCGCTCGAGTGGGTCAGGGTCAGCGAGCAGCGGGTCGCGGCGGCCGAAGAGCGCGCCGACGCGGTCAAGGACAAGGTCAAAGAGGCGGCGATGCTGACGATGCGCAAGGTCAGCGCCGAGGCGCGCGAGAAGATCGCCGCGGAGCGCAAGGCCAGGGCCGAGGCCGAGGCCCGCGCGAAAACGGCGGAGACGGCGCGCGACCGCGCCGAGACCTCCTTCGAGGAGCTGCAGCAGCGCTCGCAGAAGGAGCGCGAAGAGATCGTCGCCCAGACCTCGAAAGCGCGGGAGGCCGCCGAGCGGGAGGCGAGCGAGGCCAGGGCCGCCGCCGACGCCGCAGTCGAGGAGGCGCGGAGGTCGGCCGAGATGGACTTCAAGGTGAAGCTCGAGGAGGCGCGGCAGCGGATCAACGCCGAGGCCGACAAACGGATCGCCGCTGCCGAGCAACGCGCCGCCGAAGCGGAGGCCGCCGCCGCCGAGTCGCACGAGGCCGCGGTCCGGCTCGAGACCGAGATCGAGCGCCGGGTGATTGAGGGGACCGAGGAGGTCCGCCGCGAAGCCGAGGAGAGCGTTCGCCAGCTGCTCGAGAAAGTCGAGCGCGAGGCCGAGGAGGCCGCCCGAGCCCGCGCCGAGGAGCAGGTGCGGCAGGAGTCCGACCGGATCCGGATCCAGGCGCAGAAGCGCGAGGAGCGGGTCCGCGAGGCGACCGAGGACGAGATCAAGGCCAGCGTCAGCAAGGCGCGGCGCGAGGCTCAGGCGAAAGCCGACGAGATCGCGCCGAGCTGGTTGCGGGGCGGCGAGTCCAAAGCTTCGACGGCCGGGTACCGGACTTTTTGATCTAACCTCCCAGCGCAATGCGGGAGGTGAGGATCAAAGACACCCTGACGGGGGAGTTGCGGAGCCTGGATTCTGAGCAGGTGGGGATCTACGCCTGCGGACCGACCGTCTACAGCCGCATCCACATCGGCAACGCCCGGCCCTTCGTCGTCTTCTCTCTTTTCGCCCGCTTTCTCCGCTCGGAGGGGTACGACCCGAAGCTGGTCGTCAACGTCACCGACATCAACGACAAGATCTACGTCGCCGCGCGGGAGGCGGGGAAGGGGTCGGCCGAGTTCGCCGCCGAGATGACCGCCGCCTACTTCGCCGACACCGACCGGCTTGGCGTCGGCCGGCCGGACTCCGAGCCGCTGGCCAGTGAGACCGTCGAGGGGATCGTCGCCCTGATCGCCGAGCTGGTCGAGGGGGGGCACGCCTACGAGTCCGGCGGCGACGTCTACTTCCGCGTTCGCAGCTTCGACCAGTACGGCAAGCTCTCCAACCGCCGGCCCGAGGACATGGACCAGGGCGAGGACGCAGGCTCTGCCTCCCTCAAGGAGGACCGTCTCGACTTCGCCCTCTGGAAGGCGCACAAGTCAGACGAGGACACCAGCTGGGACTCGCCCTGGGGACCGGGCCGGCCCGCCTGGCACATCGAGTGCTCGGTGATGGCCGAGCAGGAGCTGGGCCCGAGCTTCGCGATCCACGGCGGCGGCTCCGACCTGGTCTTTCCCCACCACGAGAACGAGATCGCCCAGTCCGAGGCGGCCGGGCGGCCCTTTGCCCGGGCCTGGATGCATAACGGGATGATCGAGACCGACGCGGCGAAGATGTCGAAATCGGACGGCAACATCTTCCAGCTGTCGCAGGCGCTCGACACCTACGGGCGCGAGGCGGTCGTGGCGTATCTGATCTCCGGGCACTACCGCCAGCCCTTGGCTTTCGGGCCTGAGCAGATGGAGGAAGCGGTTGCCAGAGTTGAGAGGCTGAGGAACTTCTTCCGTGAGAACCCTGTCTCAGCTGTTGGACAGGCACCGGAGGCGTTTAGAGAAGCGCTTGCGGACGACTTCAATACGCCGCGGGCGCTCGCTGAGGTTTTTGAGCTGGTGGGGGAAGCGAATCGTGGGGAGGTCGATGGGGGGGAGGCAGCTGCTGCGGTTGCGGAGATGCTCGACTTGGTCGGACTCAGCACCCTCACCCAGCCAGATGAGGGTGCTGAGTCCGACGATCGGGCGCAGAAGCTGATGCAGGAGCGTGAGGAGGCTCGGGCGGCGAAGGATTTTGCTCGGGCCGACTCCCTTCGCGACGAGCTGGCCGAGCTGGGTTGGGAAGTGCGGGATTCGGCCTCGGGGCCGAGCCTCGTTCCCAGGGCCTGATGGCCAACCAGTTCATCTACGGACGCAATCCTGTCGCCGAGGCGGAGCGGGGGCGGCGGCGGGTTCATCGCGTCTGGCGGGCTCCGGAGACCCCGGGGGAGGAGCTGGAGCGGCTCTGCGGCTCGCCCGACCACCAGGGCGTCGTCGCCGAGGTCGATCCGTACCCCTACGGCGACCCGGTGGGGATGCTGCGCAAGGAGGGCGCGCTGCTGGTGGCGCTCGACCAGGTGCAGGACCCTCGCAACCTCGGCGCCGTCTGCCGCTCGGCCGAGTTCGCCGGCGCCGCCGGGGTCGTGATCCCCGAGCGCCGCTCGGCCGCGGTCACCCCTGTCGTCTGCAAGACCTCGGCGGGCGCGGTCGAGCACCTCGAGGTGGCCCACGTCCGCAACCTCGCCGACTGGTTGGCGGAGGCGAAGGAGGCCGGATTCTGGATCTGGGGAGCCGACGCCGCGGCCAAGCAGGCCCCGTGGCAGACCGACCTGACCGGCCCCACCGTGATCGTCCTCGGCGGGGAGGGCAAGGGTCTGCGCCCTCGCGTGGCAGCAGCGTGCGACGGTCTCGTCGCCCTTCCCCAGCGCGGTCGCGTCGAGTCACTGAACATCTCAGCAGCTGCGACCGCCCTCCTTTTCGAGGCGCTGCGCCAGCGCGGCTGACCATCCTTCCACTGCAAAGAATTTTGCTTTTCTCGCAATTTGGGGTTGACAGAACTCTGCGGGCACGTAAACTTGCGGCGCAATAAGGGTGAACCTCAGGTTGAGGTAGCCCGTCGAATAGGGCGCCTCGGGGGAGGTAAGTGGCGCCACGACCCTTCAGCAAGGAGAAGGATCTGTGGCTCTATCGTCGCCTACGCAGGAAACGCCGTTGCCGGTGGCACAGGCAAGCGGCCGCATCCCCGCTAACACTAACCCTCAAGTTGAACTTGATGATCACTACCTGGTCGCCCTCGCCAAGGAGGGTCACACCGATGCCTACGACACGATCATCAAGCGCTACCGCGGTTTCGTCCGCCTCAAGGCCTCGTCCTACTTCCTCCTCGGCGGCGAGTCCGACGACCTGATCCAGGAGGGCCTGCTCGGCCTCTACAAGGCGATCCGCGACTACCGGACCGATCGCGAGTCGAGCTTCCGCAACTTCGCCGAGCTCTGCATCACCCGCCAGATCATCACCGCGGTGAAGACGGCGACGCGGAACAAGCACACCCCCCTCAACCAGTACGTCTCCTTCAGCCAGACGCCGGCCGCGGCGGGCGACTCGGAAACCACTCTGGACGAGATCCTGCCCGGGCCGAGCGTCCACGATCCGGTCAACCAGGTGATCGCGACCGAAGAGCTGGAGAGCCTCGTCTCCTGCCTTTCCGGAGTCTCCGGGGTGCTGTCCGACCTCGAGAGCCGGGTTCTCTCGCTCTACCTCGACGGCCACTCCTACGAGGTGATCGCCGAGCGCCTGGAGTGCGACACCAAGACGGTTGACAACGCCCTGCAGCGGGTGAAGCGGAAGGTGGGCACCCACCTCGCCTCGCGCGAGGTGGCTGTCTAGGCCGCCTGCGGCAGGTCCGCGAGGACGTAATCGAGCAGCTCGCGCCCGTGGTCCGAGGCGACGGCAACGTCGTCGGCCTTGACTCGGACCCGGTGCAGCGACTGCATGCGCAGCACGTCGCCGTCGGTGCGCGGGTTGGGGAAGACGCCCGCATAGGAGACGCCGAGGCGCTCGAGATGGTCGGCGACCAGGGCGGTGGCCGGCTTCTCCAGCGGCAGGTCGATGTAGACGGCGTCGAGGCAGTGGCGGTGGAACAGGTGGTGGCGCTCGGCCGCGACGACGGTCTCGAGGTCGGCGCCGGGGACGTGCACGGTCAGCAGCGCCAGGTTGTGGTCGCCGTCGACCTCGACGTGCATCTCGGTCCGCTCCTCGAGCTCGCACTCGGCGGGCGGGTCGGCGAGGGTCCCGCGTAGCCGGCACAGCTCCAGCGTCTGGCCGACGATCGCCCGGTGGCGCTCGGGCGCGTAGACCTCGCGCTCGTGCCCGTCGTTCAGCTTCAGGTAGAGCAGCGCCGCCGACTGACGGCCAAGTCGCTCGGCCGCCGCGTCGTTGGACACCGAGGCCGGGATCCAGCCGAGCAGGAAGCCGGTCTCGTGCGCGCCGAGCTCGATGTTGGCCTTCTGGCTGTAGGGGTGGGCGGCGGTCGCCTCGCTGTACATGCCGGCCAATCCGCGCTCTCGCGCCCAGTCCATCAGGTGGCGCTTGGTGCGGGTGAACAGATGCTGGCCGCGAGCCGCCGGCAGCGTCACCGCCTGACCCGAGTGACCGACCGCGTCGCTGGCCGCTCCCAGGCTCATTCCGATGTGGCAGAGAAGGTCGCCTGCAGGGCCTTCGGCGATGCAGGCGACGTAGGTACCGGAGCCGATCCGGTCGCCCACCTCGGCCGGGTCGTAGACCCACCGCACGTCATAAGTCTGACCATAAGCCGCTTCGATCGCGCCCGTCAGCACGGTACCCTCGTCGGGCTTCAAGAACCTGAACGTCACGTCCATTACGGACATCATTGCCACCCCTGCCCGCCTAGCTCAACCTGGGAGAGCGCCTCATTTGTAATGAGGAGGTTGCCGGTTCGATTCCGGCGGCGGGCTTTTCGCTCGTGTGACACTGCGGTTCTCCTCTCCTTTCCGCAACTTATCCCAACCTTTTCGTTTATCGCAATCGGCGTCCCGCGCCGAAGTGAAATCGACTAGGAGGGAACGAAAATGCGGCAACAGCAGGGGAGAGTTGTTCGACGTAGCGGCAGGAGCCGAGCGCGCCGGTTGGCGATCGCGGTGGCCTGCGTGGCAAGCGCGATGGCGCTGATGGCGGCCTCCGCGCAGGCGGCCTTCATCAGGATCGGCAGCGTCATGCCGAAAGAACCGACGCCGACCGCGTTCGATCGGGTGCAGACGTTCTTCAACACCGGCCTGCCCGAGGCGGGGGCGAGCATCGCCTCCCCGGTCGACGGCGCGATCGTCCGCTGGCAGGTCCAGGGCGCGAGCGGTGGGCCCTTCTACCTCCGGGTCCTGCACCCGAACGGCAAAGGCGCCTACGAAGCGGCGGGCACCAGCCTGCCGGCCGTGCCTCCGAGCGAAGGCCTGGAGACCTTCTCGACCAACCTCAAGGTCCGGGCGGGGGACCTGATCGGGATCGATCCGACCAACCCGACGGACAAAATCGGCGTCGTCGAGGCGTCGGGCGCCAGCTTCGGGACGATCTTCCCGACGCCGTTCGACGGCTCGGTCGTGCCGCCGAGCGAAGGCGTCAGCGGCAAAGAGATCGAGCTCAGCGCCGAAGTCCTGCCGGTGCCGGAAGTCCTCTCGATCACGCCGAGCTTCGGCTCGGTCACCGGCGGCACCGTGGTGACGATTGCCGGTCAGAACCTGAAAAACGCCTCCTCGGTGGCGTTCGGCTCGACCCCGGCGGCCAGCTTCACCGTCGACTCCGACACCCAGATCACCGCGACCGTTCCCGGCGTCCTGCGCCCGGGGAAGGTCGACGTGGCGGTCACGACGATCGCGGGCGAGAACGCCGACACCCGGTATGACGACTACGTCTACCGCGCCTGCGTCGTGCCGGCGATCAAGGGCAAGACGCTGAAGCGGGCGAAGTCGGCCCTGCGTCGCGGCGGCTGCAAGCTCGGCCACGTGAAGAAGGTCAATGCCCCGGCGAAGAAGGTGGGCAAGGTCCTGAAGCAGAAGCCGCCCGCGGGCAAAGTCCTGGCGCCGGGAACGCGCGTCCGGATCAACCTCGGCAAGTAGTCAGCTCTGGGGAGAGTCGCCGCCGAGAAGCCGCGCCTTCTCGGCGGCGAACTCCTCCTCGGTGAGGATGCCCTTGTCGCGCAGCGAGCCGAGGCGCTCGAGGCGCTCGAGGCGGGCATCCTCGTCGCTGGTCGGCAGCGTCGCGGTCGGCGCCTCGGCCGCCGTCTCCTCGGGCTCCTTGCCGGGGCGGCGCACCTCCGGCAGGCGCAGCTTCGAAGCCTGCTCGCCGACCTTCTCGCCGATGTTCGCGTCCTTCACGGCGCCGACGACTTTGTCGCGGGTGCCGCCGAAGATCTCGTCGTAGGTGGTGTCGGGGAACTCCTCCTCGGTCTGCTTGCGCAGCTCGTGGATCCCGAAGGCGGCCATGCCGGCGAGGAGCAGGGTGGTGAGGAAGGAGCGCAGGCCCTGGGTTGGGGCGGAGAGGAAGTAGAAGCAGACGAGGAGCGCCAGCCCGGCATAGACGTAGACGGGGTACTGGCGGAGCGCGGGGGCCAGGACTCGCCTGACCGAGCGAGCGCCGCTGGTCGGCGAGGCGAGCCAGCCGGCGATCAGGAAGAAGATGCCGACGACGATCACCGTGGTCGCGATGCTGGTCATCAGCGTGGTGCCGATGTCCCAGGCGGCTTCGCCCGCCGGCTGCACGCTGTCTTCCTTGACCAGTTGGTCGACGACGATCCCGCCGGCGATCTGGCGGACGACGATGACCCCGAAGCCGGCCGCGACCAGGCCGGTGCCGCTGAGCAGGACGGTGACCCAGCGTTCGTCGCGGGAGAGGTAGATCGCCAAGCCGAAGCTGAGGAAGGTGAGGAGCGAGAGGACCAGCGCCAGGCCTTTGATCGCGACCGCGATGTCCTGCGCCGTCTTCAGCTGGTCGGACTTGAGGATCTCCACCTGGGCCGCGTCGGGCGGCAGTTTTTCGGCCAGGCTTTCGCCGATCCCGACCTCCTCGGCGAGGTTGGTGAGCAGGTCGCCGAGGTTGAGCCTGACGTTCCCTTCGTCGGTCTCGACCGCTTCTTTCTTGTTTTCGAGTACGGCGAGGAGCTGTTCGTGCGCGGTCCTGTTCGCCTGCTTCCAGAGTTCCTGGGCGGTCGAGGTTTCGAGGACTTTTTCGGCGCCCTGGCCCGCGACCTGGCGCAGGCCGCCGGCTGCCGGGCCGGCGAGGTCCTTGGTGTCGCCGGGGAGGATTTCCTCCAGTTCTTTGCGCACGTCGACGTTTTCGTAGAGCTGGTCGACCAGGTAATCGCTCAGGGTCGAGCGGATCGTCTCGTTCTCGAGGAAGCGGCCGCTGGTGTCGACCCAGTCGTCGGTGTTGAGCGCCTGGCGCTCGGTCCAGATCGCGAAGACGCTGAGGAAGGCGAGGAAGGAGCCGAAGATGACAAGCCCTCTAACCAGGCGACGGCGTCCGCGGCTCATTGCTGGATGGTATACGTGACTCATGAAGCTAGAGGGCATTCACCACATCACCGCGATCACCGAGGACGCCCAGCGCAACGTCGACTTCTATGCCGGCGTGATGGGTTTGCGGCTGGTCAAGAAAACCGTCAACCAGGACAACCCGACCGTCTACCACCTGTTCTTCGCCGACGAGGCGGGGGACGCGGGCTCCGACCTGACCTTCTTCGAGTACCCGGGCGCGGCTCCGGGCCGGGCCGGGGCGGGGATGGTGCACCGGATCGTCTGGCGGGTCGCTTCTGCCGAGGCGCTCGACTTCTGGGCCGAGCGGCTGCGCGCCAACGGCACCGAGTCCGAGCGCGACGGCGACAGCCTCGTCTTTTCCGACCCCGAGGGGCTCGACCACGAGCTGCTCGTCGTCGACGTGCCGGACCAGCCGCTGATCGCCGACCACCCGGAGGTGCCGAAAGAGATGGCGCTGCAGGGCTTCCACGCGGTGCGCGCCTACAGCGCGGCGCCGGGGGCGAGCGAGGGCCTGCTCGAGGCGCTCGAATTCGAGCGGGCGGACGGCGCCTGGGAAGCGCGCGGCGAGCAGCGCGGCGGCCTCTACATCTATGACGAGGCACCGGCCGAGCGCGGCCTGCAGGGCGCCGGAAGCGTCCACCACGTGGCCTGGGCCTCGACTCCGGAGGAGCTGCTGGACTGGCGCGAGAAGGCCGTCGCCGGCGGAGCCCAGCCGACGCCGGAAATCGACCGCTTCTACTTCCGCTCGATCTACTTCCGCGAGCCGAGCGGCGTGCTCTTCGAGATCGCGACCCTGGGCCCGGGCTTCACCGTCGACGAGCCGGTCGAGCACCTCGGCGAGAAGCTCTCGCTGCCGCCCGATTTCGAGCACCTGCGCGACGAGGTCGAACCGAACCTGCGGCCGGTGGTCAACCCGCGCGTCAAAGCCCAGGGTTGAGTTGACCCGGGACTTCGTCTGGCGCGATGCCGGGCGGACGGTGGTGTTTCGGCGCGACGGGGTCGCGCAGGCGGTTGAGGTTCTTCGCGAGAACGGGGTCGATCATTTCGAGCTGCTGAGCACCAAGCGGGCGCTCCGTGGTGCGGAGCGCCTGGCTGACGCGTCGGCTGGTATCCACGAGGTCGCGTCGGGTCAAGTGCCGGACGCCGCAGCGGCGCTGATGGGCGCACTCGCACCCCCTTCACATGCTGAGGAGGGGGTGCGAGTGCGCCCGCTCGTGGCGCTTGGCGGCGGACGGGTCGTTGACGTGGCGAAGGCGCTGGGGGCGGTGAGCGGGGCGGAGGTCGTGGCGATCCCGACGACGCTGTCGGGGGCGCCGATGACGGCGATCCACCGGTTGCCGGCTGGTGCCGAGGAGAGGGCGAAGGGGTTGGTGCGACCGTCGCTGGTGATCGCCGACCCCCAGGCGATGACCGGGCAGGAGGAGGGGGCGATGCGGGCGAGCGCGATGAACGCGCTGGCGCACGGAGCCGACACGCTTTACGTGCCGGGGTCGAACCCGGTCTCGGAGATGACGGCGCTGCGGGGCGCGGAGCTGATCGCGGGGGCGCTGGTCGAAGAGCGGGAGGGACGTGACCGCGCCGCGCTGGCGCTTGGCGCGCTGCTCTGCGGCTACGCGATCGACTCGGCCGGTTTCGCCCTCCATCACCTCATCTGCCAGACCCTGGTCCGGGTCTGCGGCACGCCCCACGCCGAGACCAACGCCGGAATCCTGCCGCACTCCGTGGCCTTCCTGGCCGAGCGGGCGCCAGGGCCGTACGAGCGGTTGGCGGAGGCGCTGGGGACGGAGCGGGACGGACTTCAGGCTCGGATCGAAGGGTTGGGTCAGCCGAGCCCGCTGGGCGAGTTCGGCGGCAACGAGTCGAAGCTGGACGAAGCGCTCGAAGCAATGCTCCAGCGCCCGGAGCTGAAACGCGTCCCCGGTGCTCCCGTCACCCACCAGGACCTCGCAGAGTTGGTTCGCAAGGCCTGGTAGATCGCGAGTCCGCGAAAACCCTTGCTCTACAAGGTTCTTCGCGGACTCGGTGAAGCATTTTGTAACCGGACTTGGACGCCTGTGTAGCGCCTTGTGCGTGACTCCCGAGAGACTGGCCTCCTACCACGCCTACACGCGCAAGCACAGCGTCAACTGGCCGCTGTACCACCTTGCGCGTCTGTTTCTGCTGCCCTTTTTCCTCGTCTATTTCCGCTTGGACCGCCGGGGGCGGGAGTACGGGCGGGTCAAGGGTGGGGTGATCGTCGCCGCCAACCACCGCAGCTTCCTCGACCCCTTCGTTGCCGGAGCCTGCCTGCCCTGGCGGCGGCCGATGAACTACATGGCGAAGGTCGAGCTGTTCGAGCGGCGCTGGCAGGGCTGGATCCTCTCCCGGCTTGGCGCCTTCCCCGTCCGTCGCGGCGAGTCCGACGAGGACGCGATGCTGACCGCGCGGATGGTCGCCGAACGCGGCGGCGCCGTCTGCGTCTTCCCCGAGGGCACCCGCATCCGCCGCGGCACCCTCGCCAACCCCAAGCGCGGCGTCGGCCGCCTCGCCCTGCAGACCGGGGCGGTGGTGATCCCGACCGCCGTGCTCGGCACCGAACACGTCCGCCGCGGCTGGCGCATCCGTCCCCGCAAGGTGAAGGTCCGGCTCGGCCCGCCGATGACCTTCCCTCGCGCCGAGGAGCCCTCGCCGGCGCTGGCGGAAACGGTGACGGGACGGATCTGGCCCAACGTCCTGCTGCAATGGGAAGACCTCGGCGGCCTGCCGCCGATGCGCCGCGCCGCGGTGATCGGCGCCGGCAGCTGGGGCACGGCGGTCGCCGTCCTGCTCGCCCGCGGCGGGCTCGACGTCCAGCTCGGCGCCCGCACCAACGAGCGGGTCGAAGAGCTGATCGACGACGGCGAGAACCGGCGCTACCTGCCCGGCGTACCGCTGCCGGAGTCGATCGACGTGCGCCCCGCCTCGGCGATCGAGCTCGCCGGCCTCGACCTGATCTGCCTGGCGATCCCCTCGGCCCAGCTGCCGCAGGCGGTGGGGGCGATCGCCGACCGGGTCAGCTCGCGCAGCGCGGTGCTGATGCTGACCAAGGGCCTGATCGCACCCCAGGGCCAGCTGCCCTCCGACTACGTCAGCGAACGGGTGCGGGCGCGCGGGATCGCCTGCCTCGGCGGTCCGGCCCACGCCCGCGAGGCGGTCTCCGGCTCGGCCGCGCTGGTGCTCGGCTCCGCCGACGAGGAGCTGCGGGTCCAGGTCGGCGAGGTCTTCGACCGCGCCGGGCTGGTCTGCGAGCGCTCGCGCGACGTCACCGGGGTCGAGATGGCGGGCGCCGCCAAGAACGCCGCCGCCCTCGCGGCCGCCGCCGCCGAGCCGCACGGCCTCAATGCCGCCGGGATCGCCGTCGCCGCGATCTGGCGCGAGTGCATCGAGCACGCCGTCGCCCGCGGCGCCGAGCCGGAGACCTTCGCCGGCCTCGCCGGCGTCGGCGACCTGACGGCGACGATGATGGCCCCCTCCGGGCGCAACCGGCGCGCCGGCGAGCTGCTCGGCACCGGCACCCCAGCGGCCGAGATCCCCGGCAAGATCGGGCAGGCATCCGAGGGTCTCGACACCGTGCCGCTGCTGGCCGAAGCCGTCGCCTCCTCCGGGGTCGAAGCCGAGGCGCTGATTGCCCTCGCCGGCCTGATCCGCGGCGACCTCGACGCCGAAGAGTGGATCGCCAGCCTGCGCCGGGTCGAGCGTCAGAGGCAGGCCGCCTGATGATCGCGGGGGTACGCTTCAGCGGTGAGCGACCCCAAGGAGAACGTCGAGCCGGCCGAGCTGGCTCCGGCGGCCAAGGCGGAGCTCGATCGCGCCTTCGAGGACTTCTACCGCTCGCACCTGCGCGACGTCTATTCCTACGCCTACTACCGGGTGGGGAACCATCACGACGCCGAGGACCTGACCGAGCAGGCGTTCCTGCAGGCCTACCGGCACTTCGACCGCGCCCGGCGCGAGTCCGACGGCCGGCCCCTGCGGCCGTGGGTGATCCGCATCGCCCACAACCTCGCCTCGAACTACTACCGCGACCGCTCGCGGCGGCCGCAGACGCCGCTGGAAAACGCCGACCCGATCGCCGCCCGGCACGACACCGAGAAGATCGCCGAGGGCCGCGAGGAGCTGCGGCAGGTGATGGAGCACCTCCAGCACCTGCCCGACGACCGGCGCGAGGCGCTGATCATGCGCTTCGCCCTCGGCATGGACAACCGCGAGATCGCCCGGGCGATGGGGCGCTCCGACGGGGCGACCAAGGTGCTGATCCACCGCGCGATCAAGCAGCTGCAGGAGGAGATGACAGATGAGCGAGCCGCGTGAGACCCTGAGCGGGTCGACCTGGGACGTCGAGGCGCTGCTGAGCGACGCTCTGCGTCCGATCGAGCCGCCGGAGCGCCTTTCGGGCCGGCTCGAGGAAACGCTCTCCGCCGTCACCCAGGCCGCCGCCGAGGAGCTCTCCGACTGGGCCGAGGAGCTGAGCGAGGAAGAGCTGCGGGCGCTGCGCGACCCGCGCAACTGGGTGCGGCCGGTGGTCGCGGTCGGTGCCGGCGGGGTGGCGACCGGAGCGCTGGTGCTGCTGGAGCTGCGCCGCCGCGGCCGCGGCAAGAGCCAGAGCGGGCTACGCGCGCTGTCGAGCGGGCTTCGCTCGCGCCTTTAACGGCGGCGTCCCGAGGGCCGCGGCGAGCCCCAGCACGCCGACCGTCACGAACAGCCAGCCGCTGCCCCAGCCGACGACTGCCAGCAGCGCATAGAGGAGGCCGACCGCGAGCGCGTAGGTCCGCGAGGAGACGCCGGCGACCAGCACCCCGACGCTGCCGGTGGCGATGAGGAAGAGGTTGAGCCAGCCGTTCACCCGCAGGCCCGCGAACGCCTCCTCGTAGCTGTCGAGGGCGCCGAAGGAGGCGTCGTAGAAGAAGCCGAGGATGCCGAGGACGACGAGCGCGGCGCCGGCAGCGGCGGCGAAGAGACGGGCGGGGCTGGGGGCCTCCATCGGCGGCGATTGTAGGCTGCGGGACCCGATGGCCGAGCACTGTTACCGCCACCCCGACCGCGAGACGGGCGTCTCCTGCTCCTCCTGCGGCCGCCCGATCTGTCCCGACTGCATGACCCCGACCCCGGTCGGGATGCGCTGCCCGGAGTGCGCCAGCCAGAAGACGCGGGTCGTGCGCAATCCGACCGGCACGCCCAGCGGATTCGAGTCGACCCCCGCCACCTACGTCCTGATCGCGATCAACGTGATCGTCTTCCTGGTCGAGATCGCCAGTGGCTCGGGCGGATTCTTTAGCGTGGGGATAACCCAGTTCGTCGCCGACTTCGCCCTCTTCGGCCCCTCCGTCGCCGAAGGCGAGTGGTACCGGCTCGTCACCAGCGGCTTCCTCCACGCCGGCATCATCCACATCGGCTTCAACATGTTCCTGCTGCTGATCCTCGGGCGGCTGCTCGAGCCATCCCTGGGCACGCCTCGCTTCCTCGTCCTCTACTTCGCTTCGCTGCTCGCCGGTTCCCTCGGCGCCCTGGTGGTCGAGCCCAATGCGCTCACGATCGGCGCCTCGGGCGCAGTCTTCGGTCTCGCCGGCGCCGTCTTCATCCTTGCCAGGGGACGGGGGATGGACGCGCTCGCAGGCGAGATCGGCTTCCTCATCCTCTTCAACTTGATATTCAGCTTCGCCTCGCCGCGGATCAGCGTCGGGGGCCACGTCGGCGGCCTGATCGGTGGGGCGATCTGCGCCTTGATCATCGTCGCCGGCGAGAAAGGGATGCTCGGCCGCAACCACCGACCGATCGAGTTCGCGGCGATGGTCGTCGTCGGCGTCGCCGCCTTCCTCGGCGCGCTCGCCGTCGCCTAGCTCTGCCGTCCGCCGCCCGAGGACGGTCGCGTCACCGGCGCCCGCAGCGCCCTGAAGCCGACGTTCCCCGGCGGGTCGACCAGGTCGGGATGGAGGACGTGGCCGAGCAGCTCGACCCCGTCGACCAGACGGGGGCCGGGCTCGGCGAAGACCGTGCCGTCGACCGCGTAGAGCCGTGTCGCTCCCAGCGCCGCGATCTGCTCCCAGTGCTCCATCGCCTGCGCCTGCGCGCTCCCGGCCTCGACCTCGGGCATCACCAGGACGACGTCGGCCCCCAGGCTGGACAGCTCCCCCCAGCCGACCGCCGGGGGGTTGAGGCCAGGGTCGCCGGCGACGTCCTCGCCGCCGGCGATCGAGATCATCTCCGGGACCCAGAAGCCCGCGACGCGCACCGGGTCGAGCCGCTGCAGGGCGATCACCCGCGGGGAGCCGGTGCCGGAAACCGCCGCCTGCACCGTCGCCAGGCGCCCCTCGAGCTCGCCGCGCATCTCGTGGGCGTGGTCCTCCATGCCCGTCGCCTCGCCCAGCCGCACGATCTCTTCGAGCATCTCGCTGAGCGTTGCGACTCTCATCGTTCGCTCAATATCTCAAGTTGCGGGCGCGACGCATCGGCTCGCCGCCGGGGCGGGTAGCTATATTCACGGTGCCGAATGGCCGAGGACGTCCCAGCCCGAAGTACCGGGCCGCATAACCGATGAGCGTCCTGCTGCTCGTCTTCCTGTTGCTGTTGATCGCGGTCAACGGCTTCTTCGTCGCGGCTGAGTTCGCAATCGTCCGCTCGCGCCGCTCGCGGCTCGAGCAGCTGCGCGAAGAGGGCGACCGCCGCGCCACGGCGGCTCTCAACCAGGTCGATCACGTCGACCAGTACGTCGCCACCTCGCAGGTGGGGATCACGCTCGCTTCCCTCGGCATCGGCTTCCTCGGCGAGCCGGCTTTGGCCGCGCTCCTGGAGCCGCTCCTCGGCGAATTCCTCTCGCACGCGGTGGCGGTCGGGGTCGCGATCGCGATCGCCTTCACGATCGTCACCTTCCTCCACGTCATCCTCGGCGAGCAGGCCCCGAAGATGCTGGCGATCGGCAAGGCCGAGCCGGTGCTGCTGTGGATTGCCGGGCCGATGGCCTTTTTTCGCAAGATCCTGCACCCCCTGATCGTCGCCACCAACGTCCCCGCCAACTTCCTCGTCCACCGGGTGCTGCGGGTCGAGGTCGAAGACGGCGAGGAGACCTCACCCGAGGAACTGCGCCTGCTGATCTCCCGGGGCGCCCAGCGCGGCCGCCTCGATCCCGGCGAGGCCGGCATGCTCGGCGGCGTCTTCCACCTGCACGAGCAGGAGGCGCGCGAGGTGATGACGCCGATCCCGGCGGTGATCACCGTCGACGTCTCGGACACGGTCGAGGCGGCGCTGCGGCGCTGCGTCACCTCCGGCCACACGCGGCTGGTGGTGATCGAAGACGACAACCCCGATCGGGTGAAGGGGGTCGTCCACAACAACAGCCTGGCCCGGCTCTACATGAGCGAGGGCCCCGAGGCCTCGCTGGACACCGTCATCCGCGACGCCCTGATCGTTCCGGAGACCCGCCCGCTCGACGACCTCCTCCACGACCTGCAGGTGCAGCGGACCTCGCTCTCGGTGGTCGTCGACGAGTACGGCCGCACGGTCGGGATCGTCACCGTCGAGGACATCCTCGAGGAGGTGGTGGGGGAGATCGAGGACGAGACCGACCCCCGCGCCGCCGCCGTCCGCCGGCTCGCCAACGGCGACTGGTTCGTCCGCGGCCACGTCTCCCTGGGGGATCTCGAGGACGCGGGCATCGAGCTCCCGGTCGATTCGGAAACGTACAACTCGGTCGGCGGCTATGTCTTCGGAGAGCTCGGGCGGCTGCCGAAGCGCGGCGACTCGATCGTCACCAACGGCTACACGATCCGGGTCGAGGCGGTGCGGGAGAACCGCATCGAGGCGGTCCGGATCAGCGGCGGCAGCGGCGATTCCGTCCGCACCTCTGCCTAACTTCATCGGGCAACCCGCTTCCGCTCGAATCTTGGAGGTACCGCATGTGGGTTGTACGCCTGACCGACAAGCAGCTCGAGGTCCTTCGGGCGCTGCTGCGCGCCGAGGAGCACCTCGGCCCCGCGCTCAAAGGCTCGATCGAGGCCCTCGACCTCGCCCGCTGGGACGATCTACCGGAGGCCGAGCTCCCCTGGGGCGAGATAGAGAACGTCGCCCGCCGTCAGAACATCTCCGAGGCCGACGTAATCTGGGATCTCTCCGGCAAGCACAGAGCCGCCTGAGTCCTGCCGCGACGATCCTCCGGCGGGTGGCGACGATTCCGAGGACTCTCCCGGTAGGGAGAGCCCGGAATCGGAGACAGGACCCGCCGGCCTAGCGCCTAGTCGTACGAGTAGAACCCTGCGCCGCTCTTGCGGCCCAGCTTTCCCTCGCCGACCATCTCGATCATCAGACCCGGCGGCTTGCTGGCCGCCTCGCCGTTTTCGGCGTAGAGGGAGTCGCCGATCGCCTTGGAGACGTCGAGCCCGACGAAGTCGAGCAGGGCGAGGGGGCCCATCGGGTGGCCGGCGCCGAGCTTCATGCAGGTGTCGATCTCGCCGGCCTCCATCCCGGTCCGCTCCATCAGCCGGACGGCTTCGAAGAGGAAGGGGAAGAGCAGGCGGTTGACGACGAAGCCGGCCTGGTCGGGGACCTCGACCGCGGTCTTGCCGAGCGCGGCGCACCAGGCGAGCACCTTCTCGCGGGCGTCGGCGGCGCCGTCGGGGATGCAGACCTCGATCAGCTTCATCCGCGGCACCGGGTTGAAGACGTGGAAGCCGAACAGCTTCTCGGTCCCGGCCGCCTCGGCGATCTCGGCGATGCTGAGCGACGAAGTGGTGGTGCCGATATCGGCGTTGGGGCAGGCTTCGGCGATCGTGCTGAGCAGCTCGGCCTTCGGGCCGACTTCCTCGACGATCGCCTCGACCACGACGTCGCAGTCGGCGAGGTCGTTGGGGTCGGTGGTGACCCGCAGCCGCGAGGGCTCGGCGCCCTCGATCTTGGCGCAGGCGGCGACCACTTTCTCCTCGGCGCGCCAGGCGGAAGCCTCGCTGCGGGCCAGCAGAATCGTGTCGGCCGTGGTGGTTGAGACCGCGGCAAGGCCGGTGGCGATTGCCCCGCTGCCCGCGATCCCCGGACTCGAGTACCCCTGATTAGCGCTCATTGGCCGGGGTTCCTATCACGCATCAGCCGAGTGGCGCCGCGAGGGGTGTCTGCGCTCAAGGGGCCTATATGACCCTTCGGCTCAGACACGTCTGCGTCAGCCCCGCTTTGGCTGACTGACCAGTCAATCGGCTACCCTCAAAGGAGATCTTCTTCAGGAACGGAGGCTGGCGATGGACAACGGCAAAGGCAAGTTCGGCGGGCGGGAAGTGGTCATCGTCGAGGCGGCGCGGACCCCGATCGGCCGCGGCCACCCCGAGAAGGGCTATTACAAGGACCTGCATCCCTCGAACCTCCTCGCCCGCACCTACTCGGAGCTGATCGACCGCGCCGGGGTCGACCCCAACGAGGTCGGCGACGTGATCGCCGGCTGCGTCCAGCAGTTCGGCGAGCAGGGGCTCAACATCGGCCGCAACGCCTGGCTCGAGGCCGGGCTGCCGCAGGAGGTCCCCGGGACCACCGTCGACCGCCAGTGCGGCTCCGCCCAGCAGGCGGTCAACTTCGCCGCGGCGCTGGTCGCCGCCGGCGTCCACGACGTCGCGATCGGCGGCGGGGTCGAGCACATGGGCCACATCTCCTTCGCCGACTCCTACAAAGTGATGGAGGAGCACGGGCTGGCCTTCTCGCCCGAGCTGATGGAGAAGTACGACCTGATCCCGCAAGGTCTCTCGGCGGAGATGATCGCCGACAAATGGGAGATCCCCCGCTCCGAGCTCGACGAGATCGGCGCCCGCTCCCAGCAGCTCGCCAAGCAGGCGACCGACGAGGGCCGCTTCGAGCGGGAGATCATCCCGATGCAGGTCAACGGCGACACCTACGTCACCGACCAGGGCCTGCGCGAGACGACGATCGAGAGCCTCTCGCAGCTGAAACCGGCCTTCAAGGAGGACGGCAAGATCACCGCCGGCAACTCCTCGCAGGTCTCCGACGGCGCCGCCGCGGTGCTGCTGATGAGCCGCGAAAAGGCCGACGCGCTGGGGGTGAAGCCGCGGGCGCGGATCTTCGACCAGACCACCGTCGGCGTCGACCCGGTGATCATGCTCACCGGCCCGATTCCGGCGACCGAAAAGCTGCTCGAGCGCAACGGGATGAAGATGGACGACATCGACCTGGTCGAGATCAACGAGGCCTTCGCCTCGGTGGTCGGCGCCTGGCGGCGCGAGCTCGATCCCGACATGGACCGGGTCAACGTCAACGGCGGCGCGATCGCGCTCGGCCACCCGCTCGGCTCGACCGGCGCCCGGCTGATCACCACCCTGCTGCACGAGATGGAGCGCTCCGACAAGGAGATGGGCCTGGTGACGATGTGCTGCGGCGGCGGCCTCGGCACCGGCACCCTGATCCAGCGCGTCTGAGGACCGGGGCAGGGGGTAGCTTCCCTGCCTCGTCCACCCCGAGTCATAGGAGACAACTTGAACAAGGCATTGCTTGGCGCGCTGGCCGTCCTGGTCGCGCTGGCCGTCGTCGTCGCCGGTTGCGGCAGTGACGACGAGACGACCACCGACGAGACCGTGACCCTGACCAAGGCGGAGTTCATCAAGCAGGGCGACGCGATCTGCCAGAAGGGCAACGACGAGAGCGAAAAGGAAGCCGAAGAGTTCGCCGAGGAAAACGACTTCGAGCTCGAAAAAGCGAGCAACGAGCAGCTCGAAGAAGCAGTCTCCGAGGTTCTCGTCGCGAACCTGCGCGGTCAGCTCGACGAACTCGAAGCGCTTGGCGCCCCCGAGGGCGACGAGGAGCAGGTGGAAGAGATCATCGACTCGCTGGAAGGCGCGACGGAGGAAATCGAAGACGACCCGAGTGTCGTGTTCGGTGGCGAGGTGCTGAAAGAGCCGGGCGAACTGGCTCAGGACTACGGCTTCAAGGTCTGCGGCGCCGAATAATCGGCGGCTGAAACCGAGCGATTCTCGAAAGGGGCGCCACGGCGCCCCTTTTGCTGTTCGACCCCTGTCTGGCAGGGTAGATTTGCTGACTATTCAAATGCGATGGCTTAGAAGAAGACTCGCCCCGACGGCGCTGGTGCTGCTGGCATTAACCGTGTTTGCGGGCTGTGGAGGAAGCGGCGGTGAAACGACTAGCGGCCCTCTCTCGGAGGAGCAATTCCTGAAGAGAGGAACCCGAATTTGCGCGCAGGTCTTCTCCAAGATCAGGAGGGAATACAGCAAGCTCATTCCCACGCTGGTACCCCAGGGCGGCCGCCAGCGCGACATGGAAGCGAACGTGGGGACCCAGAGGTTCGTTATCCCCGCTCTCAGAGGGTTGGTTCGGCGCCTTCGCGCTCTTGAGGCCCCGCCGACGGTGGCGGTCGAACTCAAGCAGGCCCTCGCCGCCTTGGAAGAGGGAATCGAACGAGGTGAAGAGGATGCGCGAGCGGTGCGGGGCAGTCGCGGTGTCGATTTCGCGTTCCTAGACGGCTACGAAATGCTCTGGGCCCTTGGGTTGACGAGGTGCGGGCTGGAGAACTAGAGATCGCCTGGCCAGGCGGCCAGGCGATCTCTATATGCTGGCCCTCGATGGACCTGACGCTGTCGCCATCGGAGGAGGAGTTCCGCGACGAGGTTCGCGCCTGGCTGCGGCAGAACCACCCTGGGCCTGAGCCCGAGGGGGCCGGCCTCGACGAGGTCATGGCCTTCCGCCGCGAGTGGCAGCTGAAGCTGCACGAGGCCGGTTGGGCCGGGATCTCCTGGCCGAAGGAGTACGGCGGCCGCGGCGCGACGATGATCGAGCAGGCGATCTTCGCCGGCGAGGCGTCGGCCCAGGAAGCGCCCGCACCGGCCAACGTGCTGGGGCTGGCGATGGGCGGGCCGGTCGTAATCGCCCACGGCACCGACGAGCAGAAGGCGCGCTACCTGGAGCCGATCCTGACCGGCGAGGAGATCTGGTGCCAGGGCTTCTCCGAGCCCGAGTCCGGCTCCGATCTCGCCTCGCTGAAGACGCGCGCGGTGAAGGACGGCGACGAATGGGTCGTCACCGGCCAGAAGGTCTGGACCACGTTCGCCCAGTACGCGAAATGGTGCATGCTCGTCGCCCGCACCGACCCCGACGCGCCCAAGCACCAGGGCCTCACCTACTTCCTGATGGACATGGAGCAGGACGCGGTCCAGACCAGGCCGCTGGTCCAGATAACCGGCGAGGGCGAGTTCAACGAGGTCTTCTTCGAAGAGGCGCGGGTGCCCGACGCGAACGTCGTCGGCGGCGTCGGTAACGGCTGGGCGGTGGCGATCACCACCCTGATGAACGAGCGTGCCGGGCTCGCCTTCGGAGCGATCTCGCAGATCCAGAACAGCCTCGGCCGGCTCGGCAAGCTGGCTCGCGAAACCCGTTCAAATGGTGGTACTGCAGCCGACGACCCCTACTTCCGCCAGCGGATCGCCCAGCTCCACATCGAGGTGGAGACGATGCGGCTGAACGCCTACCGCGGCCTGACCAAGACGATGCAGTCGGGGATCCCCGGCCCGGAGGGCTCGCTCGGCAAGTGGCAGTGGGCCGACCTCAACCAGGACCTGACCGAGCTGGCGCTGGAGATCGAGGGCGCCTACTCGATGCTGGCGCGCGGCTCCGAGCACGCGGTCGCCGGCGGCGCCTGGCAGTACGGCTTCCTCCGCTCGCGCGCCAACTCGATCGAGGGCGGGACGACGGACATCCTGAAAAACATCATCGCCGAGCGGGTGCTCGGCCTGCCCCGGCTGCGGTAATGGCAGCGGGAGCGTTGTGATGGAAGCGAGAGCGTTTTAACCATGTACTTCGACCTCACCGACGAGCAGCAGGCGATCAAGTCGACCGCCCACGACTTCCTCGCCTCGCGTTTCAAATCCGAGCGGATCCGCGAGATCGCCGCCAGCGACAGCGGCTTCGACGAGGCCGGCTGGAAGGAGATGGCCCAGCTCGGTTGGGCCGGGCTGGCGCTGCCCGAGGAGTGGGGCGGCCAGGGCCTCGGCATCGTCGACCTGGCGGTGCTCTTCGAGGAGATGGGCTACGCGCTGGCTCCCTCGCCGCTGCTCTCGAACACCGTCGCCGGCCTGGCGCTGACCTTCGCCGGCTCCGACGAGCAGCGCGAGCGCTGGCTGCGGCCGCTGGCCGCGGGAGAGCTGCGCGGCGCGCCCGCCCTGCTCGACGCCGGCACCGCGGCGGTGCCGCTCGAGTTCGAGCTGGAGGCCGAGGCGGACGGCGACGGCCTCGTCCTCAACGGCGAAAAGACCCTGGTGATGGACGCGGCGAGCGCCGACTTCTTCCTCGTCGCCACCGCCGACGGCCGCCGCCACATCGTCGAGCGCGGCGCCGACGGCGTCACCGTCAAGCCGGAGGAGTCGATCGACCTCACCCGCCGGCTCTCCTCGGTGAAGCTGGACGGCGTAAAGGTGGCGCCGGAGAACACCCTGCCGGGAGGGCCCGAGGACTACCTGCCGGTCTTCCACCGCGCCTGCGTGGCGCTTGCCGCCGAGTCGACCGGGATCGCCCAGCGGGCGCTGGAGATGTCTGTGGAGTACGCCAAAGACCGCCAGCAGTTCGGCCGGCCGATCGGCGCCTACCAGGCGGTCTCGCACCGCTGCGCGCAGATGCTGCTGGAGACGGAGAACTCGCGCTCTGCCGTCTACGGCGCCGCCTGGGCCGCCGACGCCGAGCCGGAGTCGCTGCCGCTCGCCGCCTCGATGGCGAAGGCCTACGCCTCCGACGCCGGCTGGCGGGTCCCCGACATGGCGATCCAGGTCCACGGCGGGATCGGCTTCACCTGGGAGCACGACCTCCACTTCTTCCTCAAGCGCGGCCGCGCCAACGCGGCCAGCTTCGGCGACGCCAAGTGGCACCGCGAGCGGGTCGCCGACGCGGTCCTCGCCGGCGAGACCGCCCCGGCGAGCGCCTGACCCGACCCTGGCGATGGGCGCGCTCGACCGCATCTCCGTCGCCGCGATCGGCACTTCCGTCGCCGACCTCGAGGCGGAGACGCTGCGGGCCGAGGCGGCCGGGGTCGAGTGCGTCTGGGCGCCGGAGCTGTTCCGCAGCGCCGTCACCCAGGCCAGCTATCTGGCGGCGAAGACCGAGCGGATCGGGGTCGCCACCGGGATCGTCTGGGCCTTCACCCGCAGCCCCTTCATCCACGCGATCAGCGCCCTCGACGTCGACGAGATGTCCGGCGGGCGCTTCCGGCTGGGGATGGGTGCCGGGGTCAAACGGCTGAACGAGACCTGGCACAACGCCGACTACGGCAAACCGGCGCCGCACCTGCGCGAGGCGATCGAGGCGACGCGGCTGATCATGCGCCAGGCCAGCGCCGGCGAGCCGATTCGCTACGAGGGCGAGTACTACGACATCGACATCAAGGGCTGGGTCCGGCCGCATCCGGCGCCGCGCGAGGCGGTGCCGATCTACACCGCCGCCGTGCAAGCGGGGATGGCGCGGATGGCCGGCGACGTCGCCGACGGGCTGATCGGCCACCCGATCCAGAGCCTGAAGTGGATCGACGAGGTGATCGTCCCCGCCTTCGAGAAAGGCTTGGGCCGCTCTGGCCGCGAGCGCTCCGACTTCGACTACCTGCCGACCGTCTGCTGCGCGATCGACGACGACGAGGGTCGGGCGATCGAGATGGCCCGCCGCACGATCTCCTTCTACGCCACGGTCAAGACCTACATGCCCCTCTGGGAGCTACACGGCTTCGCCGACAACGCGGTCGAGGCGGGGGAGGCGTTCCGCCGCGGCGACCTCGCCGCGGTTCCGGCGGCGATCAGCGACGAGATGGTCGAGGCCTACTGCGCCGCCGGTCCGCTCGACAAGGTCCGCGCCCGGGTCGAGGCGACGGCGGAGCGCGCCGACGGCCTCTTCCTCACCCCGCCCACCTACTTCATCTCGCCCGAGGAGCTGAGCGAGTTCCAGAACCGCATCATCGACGCCTTCGGCCCGAGTGCGTGAGTGCCGAGTCCGCGAAATACCTTGTAGAGCAAGGTTTTTCGCGGACTCGCGAGCTTGAGGTTCTGGAAAGGGTGCGGGAGATACCCGAGGGGTTTGTGCGGACGTACGGGGACGTGTCGCCGGGGGCGCCGCGGTTCGCCGGCACGGTCCTCTTCCAGGCTGACGAGCCGGATCTTCCCTGGTGGCGGGTGGTCCGCGCCGACGGCTCGCTCGCCAAGGGCGACAGGCAGCGGGCGCTGCTGCGGGCCGAGGGTGTTCCGTTCCGCGGTCAGCGGGTCGACATGACCCTGGCCCGCGCCGCTACCTAACCCCGTTCCATCTCCCGCTGGACGTCTGCCTCGGTGATCCGGTTGCTGGGGCCGTAGGCCTTCCAACCCTGGGCGACGGCGGCGATGCCGATGCCGAGGATCACCCAGATCGGCCAGAAGTAACCGCCCCCGCCGAGCGCCCAGATGACGATGCAGACCAGGACCGCAAAGGCACCGCCGGCGGCGATGCCTTTGAAGTCCTGCTTCATCTTCAGGCGCTGGATCGCGAGCTCTCGCGCGTGCTCCGGCCTGTCGACGCCATCCTCAGCCATGCCCGCAATCCTATGGGCAGATGACGATCAGGTGGAAGTCGGCGTCCTCGTTGTTGCCGTCTTTGTCTTTGGTCCGCACTTCGATCGCGTTCGGGTTGGCGGCCGAGACGTTGGTCTGGGCGTAGCCGGCGTTCGGCACCGAGGTGCCGGCGTTGTTGCGCGCGGCGACGTTGGCGCAGCCGGAGACGTTGAACGGGAAGGTGACGGCGACCGCGCCGCCGCCCTCGACGGCCGTGATGTTGGGACCGCTGGCCCGCGCCAGCGCCACGTTGCCCGGGCTGGCCGGGTTGTTGACCACCGCCCAGAAGGTGTGGGTCGCGACCTGCGCCGACGGCACCGTGCCGAGCTTGTTGTTGTTGATCTGGAACCCGGTCAGGGTGTCCTTCTTCAGCTTGCCGCCGCCGATCGTCTGCTTCTTGATCGCGCCGCCGTTGATCGTCTGCGCCGCGTAGGCGGTCCCCGCCAGGGCGGCGACGAGGGCGATCAGCGCCACCACCATCGCCGGCGACGGACGCCCAATCTTCAGCTTGCTCATGTCCGGACTCCCTCCAGTGGTTGCCGAGTACCTGAAACCAAGCAACCCGCCGGAGGGCGAGTCGCTGCGGTCGGCCTACCCCGGAAGCGCGGCCGCGAACCGCTCGAAGGCGGCGATGTCGGTCACCGCGGGGCCGTGGCCGGGGAGGATCAGCGAAGGGTTGAGCTCGGCCAGCTTGCGGATCGAGCGGCGGTTCTCGACCGGGTCGGGGGTCAGTTCGTCGGGCGGCTCGGCGAGCTTGGTCCGGGTCGTCACGTAGGTGCAGTTGCGGATCACGTCGCCGCAGATCGCCACCCGGTCGGATTCGCGGAAGAAGATCACCTCGCCGGGCGCGTGGCCGGGGGCGTGGACGACCCGAAAGCCGGCGACCTCGTCGCCCTCGTGCAGGACGCGATCGACCTTGTGGGGCGGGCCTTCCCACATCCCGGCGAAGAGCTTCGCCCCCGGGTTATTCGTCGCCGCGACCGGGCGCCGTCCCTCCATCGCGTCGACGTCGCCCTCGTGGCAGGCGAGCGGCACCCCGCGCGCCTCGCAGATCATCTTCGCGCAGCCCTGGTGGTCTGGGTGGACGTGGGTCAGGGCCAGCAGCGAGATCTCGCGTCCCTCGAGCTCGGCGAAGATCCTGCGCTTGTCCCAGCGCCGGCCGGCGTCGATCAGGACGTCCTCGGCGAGGTAGACGTTGATCAGCGGGCGAGGGAACTCCTTGAAGCGCCAGACGCCGGGGGCGAGGTACTTCAATGCGAGATCCCGAGGCCCTGGCGCGGCTCGCCGCTGTGCTTCGCCAGCTCTTCCAGGCGGGCGATCTGGCGCTCGCCTTCCTGGCGCGCGGGGTGGTCGGCGGGCAGGCCCTCGACCAGGCGGCGGATGCGGTTGCGCACCTGCAGGGCGAAGTGCGGGGTCACCGGGCCGGCGAGGGCGCGGATGTCCTCCGGCGTTATCTCCTTCGCCCCTCCGAGCAGCTGTGGGTTCTCGGCTTCGCTCATTCTCCGCCCCCGATCTTCGCAAGCTCGGCCAGTTCGTTCACTTCCGCCTGCTGCTCGACGCTGATCGCATCCTGGTCGCCGATCACCCAGACGTGGTTGTAGAAGGCGCGGGTGGGGTCGGTGGTGTAGCCGGGCTTTACGTCGAGGAGGTAGTTGCGCACCTCGTCCGGCAGCGCGGCGGCGTCGTCGGTGAGCAGCAGCGGGCCCCAGGTCCCGGAGGCCGAGAGCGGCGCCGCGGCGGCGGCGTCGGCGGGCGAGTCGTCACGCGCGAGGACGAAGCCGTGGCCGGGGTCGTTGACGTTCCAGCCGAAGCTGCCGTCGCGGTAGCGGGCCAGGGAGAGCGCGTTGGCAACCGGGTCCTCGCCGGCGACGCGCTTGACCCGCTTGGAGACTTTGGCGATTTCCCGGACGACGCCGGAGGAGATGACCGAGGAGGGCCCGAGCACGTAGACCGGCACCTCGGCGTGCTTCTTCAGCGCCGCAGCGGTCGCCGCCGGCAGCTTCTCCGGCTCGGAGTAGAGGACCGGGTCGCCCGAGCGGGCCGCCCAGGCAGCCGCCGGCATCGCGAAGTCGGGATGGGCGCTGGAGGCGACGACGATGTGGCGCGGCGGCTTGCCGGTCAGGCGGTCGCGCAGGGTGGCGATCTGGGCCGCCGTCGTCGCCGGGTCGCCGGAGTCGATCGGGGCGGCCTGGCCCGGGTAGGTGATCCGGCCGACCGCGAACAGCGGCGCCTTGCCGGTGGCGGGGCTGCCCTGGGGGTCGAGCGCGTCGAGCGCTTCCCCGGTCACCGTGGGGATCTCGTCGGCGCCGGAGAAGAGGATCGGCGCCCGCACCGGCTCGGCCATCAGCACCGCGGCGGCGATCGCCCCGGCCCAGTCTTCTTCGCCGACCACGGTCACCGCGTCGGGACGCTGGGTCTCGGTGGTCGAGGGAAAGGCGGCGAGGGCCGCGCCGGCCGCGTTGGCGGCGGGGTCGGAGCCGCCGATCCTGGTCGTGTTGTTGGTGGCGAAGCTCGGGTAGCCGAGCGCCTCGGCGCTCTGGGAGGAGCTGTCGTCTGAGCGCGGCTCGCTCGTCGTGGTCGGTGCCGGTGCCGGCGCCTCGGAGTCGTCCCCGCCGCCGCTGCCCCAGACGATCGCGGCGACGATGAAGACCAAGGCGAGGACGACGAGCGCGATCAGGGCCTTGGGCGCGCTGGCGTTCGTCCTTTGTCGGCTATGGGCCGACAAAGGACGAACGCCGCTCTCGGCGGGCGTCTCCTGGGTCGGCGGCTCGACCTTCTCGGGCGGCTTCTCCTCCGCCTTCGGGGGCGGCGCCTGCTCCTTCTCCTCCGCCGCGGGCACGTCGGCGTTGATCGGCCGCTTCGGGATCACGCGGGGAAACGTATCGATCGCCCAGGGCATGGAGGAGTAGAGTTCTCGACTGGCTGACTGACCAGTCAATCGGTAGGCGGCGAGAGAGGAAGAGGATGGATTTCGCACTCAACGAGGAGCAGCAGGAGTTCAAGGCGCGTTGCCGGAAGTTCGCCCGCGAGGTGATCCGCCCGGCGGCCCGCAAGCACGACGAAGAGGAGAGCATTCCCTGGGAGGTCATCAAGGAGGCGCGGAAGCAGGGCTTCGGCACGCTCGAGTCGATCCAGCGCTCCGCCGCCGACCCCGAGGGCCAGTTCCAGGTGATCTCCGCCGAAGAGTTCCACTGGGGCTGCGCCGGCACCGCGCTGGCGATCTCCGGGTCCGGTCTCGCCGCCGCGGGCATCGCCTCCTCCGGCACCCCCGAGCAGATCATGCGCTGGGTCCCCGAGTGCTTCGGAACCGCGGACGAGATCAAACTCGGCGCCTACGCCGTCACCGAGCCGCAGGCCGGCTCCGACGTCAAGAGCCTGAAGACGACCGCCAAGCGCGACGATGACGAATGGGTCCTGAACGGGACCAAGGTCTTCATCACCAACGGCGGCATCGCCGACGTCCACGTCGTCGTCGCCACCGTCGACCCGGCGCTCGGCACCCGCGGCCAGGCCTCGTTCGTCGTCCCCAAGGACACCCCGGGGCTCTCGCAGGGCAAGAAGGAGTCGAAGCTCGGGATCCGCGCCTCGCACACCGCCGAGATCGTGCTCGAGGACTGCCGCATCCCCGGCGACTGCCTGCTCGGCGGCGACGAGAAGCTGGAGAAGAAGCTGCAGCGCGGCCGCGAAGGCAAGAAATCCCGCGGCGCCGACGCGCTCGCCACCTTCGAGGTGACCCGGCCGCTGGTCGGCGCCTCGGCGCTCGGCATCGCCCAGGCCGCCTACGAGTGGACCCTCGAGTACCTCGACGGCCAGTCCTACGAAGGCGTGCCGATGCTGCAGGCGCAGCGGATCCAGCAGACGCTGGCCGACGTCGCGACCGAGATCGAATCGGCGCGGCTGCTGGTCCAGCGGGCCGCCTGGATGGGCCGCAACGGGGTGCCGATGACCGGCGGCCAGGGCTCGATGTCGAAGCTGAAGGCGGGCGACGTGACGATGTGGGCGACGACGACGCTGATGGACCTCGTCGGCCCCTACGCGCAGAGCACCGAGTGCCCGCTGGAGAAGTGGTTCCGCGACGCCAAGATCTACCAGCTGTTCGAGGGCACGGCGGAGATCCAGCGGATGGTCATCTCCCGGATGCAGGCGCGCGAATACGCCGAGCGCCTCGGCTACGCCGCCGAAGTCGCCGAGCAGGCCCAGAAGAAGGAGCCGGTCGCGGCCTGATCCGGGCTTATCCTCGGTCCGTGCACGGGCCCGGACACAGCCACAGCCACGCCCTCGACGCCCGCCGCGCCGACAGCCGGCGGCGGATGTGGTGGGCGCTCGGGATCAATCTCGGCCTGCTCCTGGCCGAGGCTGTCGGCGGCATCATCACCGGTTCTCTGGCGGTGCTGGCCGACGCCGGCCACGTCCTCTCCGACGCCGGCTCGATCGTCCTCGCGCTGATCGCCGTGCGGCTGGCGGCGCTACCTGCCGCCGGCCGCCGCACCTTCGGCTACCAGCGCTCCGAGGTCCTGGCGGCGCTGGTCAACGGCGTCCTCCTCGTCGTCGTCAGCGTCGCCGTCGCGGCCGCCGCGATCGGCCGCTTCTCCGACCCGCCCGAGATCGACGGCTGGGGGGTCCTCGCCCTCGGCGTCTTCGGGCTCGCCGGCAACGTCGCCGCCACCATCGTCCTCGCCCGCGGGCAGCGGGAGGACATCAACCTCGAGGGGGTGCTGCGCCACTCGGTGGCCGACGCCCTCGGCTCGGTCGGCGTCGTCGCCGCCGGCGCCTTCGTCCTGCTCGGCGGCTCGCCGGTCGTCGACCCGGTCGTCGGGCTCCTGATCGCGATCCTGATCCTCGCCTCCTCCTGGCGCCTGATCAAGGAGCCGGTCGACGTCCTGATGGAGGCGGCTCCGGCCGGCATGGACGTCGACCGGGTCGGCGAGGCGATCTGCAGCGAGGAGGGGGTGCGCTCGGTCCACGACCTCCACGTCTGGACGGTGACCGCCGGCTTCGGCGCGATCGCCGCCCACGTCGTCGTCGCCCAGGCGGCCGACCGCGACCTGATCCGCCGCCGCCTCGAGCTGACCCTGCGCGAGACCTTCGGGATCGAGCACACGACGCTGCAG
>DASUTJ010000008.1:0-22533 GCA_036374655.1 Solirubrobacterales bacterium
GCGCGGCGTCCTCGTCGACCCCAAAGCCGAGGTCAAACAGGAGTACTACGCGAGCGTCGTCTGGGACGGCACCGCGAAGAAACCGTTGATGCTGTTCAGCGACATGGGCGGGATCGACATCGAGGAGGTCGCCGAGACCCATCCCGACCACGTCGGCAAAGGCCACGTCTCCAACCTCTTCCCGATCCCCGACTTCGAGGCCAAGCAGGTCGTCGCCGCGACCGGCGTCACCGGCTCGCAGCTGAACCGCGCCACCCCTGTCCTCGCCCGCCTCGCCCGCCTCTTCCGCGAGAACGACATGACCCTGGCCGAGATCAACCCGCTGGCCGAGCTGACCGACGGCAGCTTCGTCGCTCTCGACGCCCACATGGAGATGGAGAACGAGGCGGTCGGCCGGCAGAAGAAGCTGCTTCGCAAGGAGCTCGGGATCGCCGAGGACGACACTCGCGAGACCTACGAGCCCTCCGACTTCGAGCGCAACGTCGCCGCGATCGACGCCGCCGACCACCGCGGCGTGATCCAGGGCAAGGACCACGGCTTCACCGGCAACCTCGGCCTCGTGATCGGCGCCGGCGGCGGCTCGCTGACCCTCACCGACGCGGTCCGCAACCAGGGCGGGCAGCCCGCCAACTACTCCGAGATCGGCGGCAACCCGTCGGTCGCCAAGGCCTGCGGCCTGGCCAAGGAGGTGCTGGAAAAGGACGGCGTCGAGAAGATCGCGGTGATGATGTCGATCGTCTCCAATACCCGCGTCGACATCGTCGCCCGCGGCGTGATCAAGGCCTGCCTCGAACTCGGCAAGGACCCCGGCGAGACGATCGCGATCTTCCGCATCCCGGGTGCCTGGGAGGAGGAGGGCTTCAAGATCCTCGAGAAATACGGCGTCGAGTACTGCGACCGCTCGGTCTCGATGTGGGAGGCCGCCGGGCGCGCCGTCGCCAAGATCCAGGGAGCGCCCGCCTGATGAGCATTCTGCTCGACAAGGACACCACCTTCATCGTCCAGGGGATCACCGGCCGCGAGGCGGTCAACCTGACCCGCGAGTGCCTCGACTACGGCTCCAAGATCGTCGGCGGCGTCACGCCCGGTCGCAAGGGCCGCGAGGTCCACGGGGTACCGGTCTTCGACACCGTCGCCCAGGCGGTCGAGCACCACGGCGGCCCGATCGACGGCTCGGTCGTCACCGTCCCCCCCGCCTTCACCAAGGACGCGGTCTTCGAGGCGATCCTCAACGGGATCAAGCTGATCGTCATCGTCACCGAGCGGATCCCGCGCGGCGACGTCGCCCAGATGGTCGAGCTGGCGAACATGGAGGGGGCGCGGATCATCGGCCCCAACTGCCTTGGCCTGATCGTCCCCGAGGTCTGCAAGATGGGCGGCATCGGCGGTCCCGCCAAAGACGCGGCCAAGGCCTACGCCCCCGGCCGGGTCGGCGTGATGAGCCGCTCCGGCGGCATGACCACCGAGATCTCCTCTTCGCTTACCCAGGCGGGCCTCGGCGTCTCCACCGCGGTCTCGATCGGCGGCGACGCGATCATCGGCTCCGCCTACGCCGAGCTGATGCCCTACTTCGAGGCCGACGAGCAGACCGAGGCGATCGTCATCTACACCGAGCCCGGCGGCCGCATGGAGGCCCAGCTGGCCGAATGGGTCAAGGACAACAACTCCCGCCTGCCGATCGTCGCCTTCATGGCCGGCAAATTCATGGACGACGACGAGATGAAAGGCATGTCCTTCGGGCACGCCGGGACGATCGTCGAGGGCAAAGAGGACACCGCGACCGAGAAGATCGCCCGCCTCGAAGCGGCCGGGATCCGCGTCGTCGAGCGGATCGACGAGATTCCGGACGTCGTCAAGGAAAAGATCGGAGCGACCGCCTGATGGCCGAGACCCTGAACAAGGTCTTCATCGACGTCGAGGTCGACGACTCGATCCGCAATGACGCCGCCCTCGCCGCCAAGCTCGAAGAAGTCTGCCCCGTCGACATCTACAAGGACGCCGGCGGCACGGTCGAGATCGTCGACGAGAACTGCGACGAGTGCGTCCTCTGCAAGCTCTGCATCGAAGCCAGCCCACCGGGCACCGTGCACGTCAAGAAGCTCTACGACGGCACCGAGCTGAGCTAGCGGCGCCCTTCTATCCCCTGAATCACGAAGACCCGCCGAAGCGGGTCTTTTTCGTGCGGGGGAGCTACCCCCGAACCACGTGAAAACTGTGCAGCGAGCGTAGATCGAAGAGACCGTTCCGTCAACCCGGGGGGAGAGCTTCGTCGCCCCAGACCTTGTCGCAGCGGAGGACGAAGCGACGAGGTGTCGCAACCGACGGGTAGCTCCCGTCAGATCGCCAGCCTTTGCCCGGCAGCTTGATCGACTTCCGCCCGCAGGCGCTCGGGCAGCTCGACCCACTGGCGCAGGCGCAGGAGCGCGTCTCGGTCGCCCTCGATCTCGACTCGTTCCTCGGCCTCCCCCCCCGCGGCGATTGCACCGATCACGTCCGGCGCCGAGCCGCTGAGGACGAGGTCGGCCCGGTCAGCCTCGCCGCGCCCGGCGCGGCTCTCGCCGCCGCCGATCCGCAGCCAGTTCGAGTGGCCTTCGTTGTGGACCTGGAGCACGATCGTCTCGGCGTCCTCGGGCGGGGCGAGGATCACCCGCAGCGCGTTGGCGAGCGAGGCGGTGACCAGCCCCGGCAGGTCGTCGAGCTTGTAGAAGTTGAGTCCCCAGCGGCCGAGGTCGAGGATTGGCTCCTCGAGCTCGTAGCCGAGGTCGGTCAGCTCGTAGACGGTCGCGGATGCCGGCGCGGGCAGCTCGCGACGACGGACGATGCCGTCGGCCTCGAGGTCGCGAAGCCGGCGGGTGAGTACGTCGGTGGGAGCGCCGCCGATCCCCTTGGCGAGTTCCGAGAATCGCAGCGGACCGAGCAGGAGCTCGCGCACGATCAGCATCGACCAGCGCTCGCCGATGTGGTCGAGCGCGGTGGCGACACTGCAGGCCTGGTCGTAACTCCTCCTCCGGGGCACCGGCTGAGTGTAGCTTACTTTGCTTTTCCAACTAATTACTTGGAGTTCTGGTACAGTCGCCGCCGATGACCCGGATCGCCGACCTCACCTGGAGGCATCCAAAGCTCGTCTTGGCCGCGGTCGCCGCCTTCACCCTCCTGGCGGCGGTCGTCGGCCGGGACGTCGAGCAGCACCTGAAGGCAGCCGGGTTCACCGACAGCGCCTCGGAGAGCGAGCGCGCCGGGGCGCTGCTCCGCGAGGGTCTCGGCTACGACCCCAATCCGGGTCTGGTCGTCGTCGTCCGGGCACCGGGCGGCGACCGGCTCGACACCAGCGCCCCGGCGGTGCGTCGCGAAGTCGCGCGGCTCAGCCGCGAGATCGCCGGGGTCGAATACGTCGGCCGGGTCGTCGACCCCCTGCGCGGCGCGCCCGGTAGCGCCAGGCTCGTCGCCCGCGATGGCGAGTCCCTGACGATCCCCGTCTACCTCTCCACCGACGACATCCAGGACGCGGGCGGGATCGCCGCCGAAGACGTGCGCGAGATCCTCGCCTCGAGCAAGCTCGACGTCGGCCTCGCCGGCTACGCCGCCGGTTTCGACGAGACCAACGACCAAACCCGCGAGGACCTGACCAAGGCCGAGCTGATCGCCTTCCCGATCCTGGCGCTGCTGCTGCTCTTCGTTTTCCGCGGGGTGGTTGCCGCCGCGATTCCTCTGCTGCTCGGGGTGATCTCGATCATCGGCACCCTGCTGGTGCTGCGGGTGATGTCGACCTTCGCCGACACCTCGCTGTTCGCGCTCAATATCGCCACCGGTCTCAGCCTCGGCCTCGCGGTCGACTACGCGCTGCTGCTGGTCTCGCGATATCGCGAGGAGATAGGGCGCGGCGGAGCCTCGCGGGAGGCGCACCGCCGCACCGTGCAAACCGCCGGGAAAACGGCGGTCTTCTCGGGCCTGACCGTCGCCGCGGCGATGGCGGCACTGATCGTGATGCCCCAGCGCTTCCTCTACTCGATGGCGGTCGCCGGCGCCTCGGTCGCCGTCCTCTCGGCGGTGATGGCGATCCTCGTCGTCCCCTCCCTGCTCAGGCTGCTGGGTACCCGCATCGACGCCCTCTCGGTGCGCCGCGGCGCTGCCGTCTCGGATGCATCCGACGGCTGGTACCGGCTGGCGCGCGGGGTGATGCGGCGCCCGGTCGCGGTCGCCCTCGCCAGCTCGGCGCTACTGCTGGCCGCCGCAGCGCCGCTGCTCTGGACCACGCTCACCGGTCCCAGCGCCGAAGCGGTTCCTCCCGGCAAGCCCTCCTACGACGCCTACCGCTACCTCGAGGGGCACTACCCGCGCGACGTCACCGAGGCGGTGACGGTCACCGTCGACGGGAATGCCGGCCCCGCCCAGATGGCGTCCTTCCAGCGTCAGGTCCGCTCGGTCGACGGCGTCGTCCGCGGCACCCCCTTCGTCCCCGCCGGCGAAGGCGTCGCCTTCGCCAACTTCGCCCTCGCCGGCCCCGCCCTCAGCGGCGAGTCGCAGGACGCCGTGCGGGCGATCCGCGGCCTCGACCCCCCGGGCGCGAGCGACCTCCTCGTCTCCGGCAACACGGCCGGCTTCATCGACCAGAAGCAGAGCCTCGTCGACCACGCGCCCGTGGTCGTAGCGATCGTCGCCCTCACCACGCTCGTCCTCCTCTTCCTCCTCACCGGCTCAGTCCTGCTGCCGCTGAAGACGCTGCTGATGAACACCCTCACCCTGGGCGCCACCCTCGGGATCCTCGTCCTCTCCTTCCAGGCGGGCTGGCTCGACACCCCGCTCGACTACACCGGCCCGGCGGCAATCGAGGTGACCAGCCTGGTCTTCCTCTTCGCGGTCATCTTCGGCCTTGCCACCGACTACGCGGTGCTGGTCATGGCGCGGATCAAAGAGCGCTACGACGCCGGCGACTCCAACGAGGAGGCGGTCGCGACCGGCATCGCCCGCACCGGCCGCGTAATCACCGCCGCGGCGCTGGCGATCGCCGTCGTCTTCCTCGCCTTCGGCGTCAGCAGCGTCTTCTTCGTCAAGCAGATAGCGATCGGGATGGCGGTCGGCGTGATGATCGACGCCACCATCGTCCGCGCTCTCCTCGTCCCCTCGCTGATGCGCCTGCTCGGCGACTGGAACTGGTGGGCGCCGAAGCTGCTGCGCCGCATCCAGCTCCGCTTCGGCTTCTCCGAGGCCTGAATCACGAAGACCCGCCGCGAGGCGGGTCTTTTCGTGCGGGGGAGCTACCCCCGGAGCGACTGACAATCGTGGAATCCCAGGGTAGCCCGGAAAATTCAACGTGTCAAAGGGGGAGAGTTTGGCGTCCTCGCGCCTTAGCTCCCACTAAATTGACAGCCCGGCCCTTCGGCTCATCGGGCGGGAAGGGGGGAGCCCCTCCCCGCCATGACGACTATCGCGCCTCGCCGAGCGTTTTCCGTTTCCCTTCTGAGTTGGCGTACCAGCCGGATGACAGGCAGTTGCTCGTCCGGCAGGCGACGCCCTCGAGGATCGTTTCGGGCGATCCTGCCGGGCCGGGCGTGGTGTCCAGCGCCCAAGCACTCCCGTTCCATTCCTGAGCCATCGGCTCCCAGTTTTTGCCGTCGAGCCAGTCGCCGACCGCTACGCAGAGTGCGCCCGAGGTGCAGGAGACGCCCTGAAAGACCGTGTTGGTCGAGCCTTCGGGGTTGGGACTGGCCTGGTAGGACCAGGAAGTTCCATTCCAGCGCTGCACGAACGAAAGCTGGGTGCCACCCGAGTTTCTGTAGCCACCGACCCCAGTGCAACTGGAGGCGCTGCTGCAAGAAACGTCTAGAAGGGCAGTCCGAGTCGCACCTTCGGGTTTCGGGACGGTCTGCAACGTCCAAGACGTTCCGTTCCAAGTGGCCGACATCGTCCAGGTCGAGCCGCTGATGGTGTAATTACCGACCGCCACACAGAAGGTCGTGGTGGGACAGTCGACCCCGTGGAGTTCGGCAGAGGTAGCGCCCGCCGGTTCCGGCATCGCCTGGGTCACCCATTTGAATTCCGAGTTCCGCCCGATGGCGAACACGGTTTTTTTGCCGCTTTTCACGCTGTAGCCGACGGCCATGCAGGGGACGAAGAGGCTCGCTCTGCAGGCGACGCCTTTGAAGGCCGTTTCACTCGCGCCTTCCGGGTTAGGAGTCGTCTGCACCGTTGACATGCCGGCGGGCCCTCCCGTCACGACGAGTGATTTGGTCACCCCGGCGCTCGTGTAGGAACCGGCGGCGCTGCAGAACAAGGATGACGAGAAGAGAAAGCAGTCGACTGACTGCAGTTCTCCTGCCGTCGCACCTTCGGGGGCGGCGGCGGCGATGTTCGTCCAACTGGTTCCGTTCCAGGCCTGAGCGTAGGGATCGCTTTTTCCGCCGCCTTCTGTCTTGCCGACCGAAACACAGGGATTGGTGCTGCTCGGATGACAGGCGATGTCATAGAGCGCGCTGTGTTCGGCGCCGGTTGCGTTGGGCGTCGTCTGGATGGTCCACGTCGCTGCCGATGCCGGCGAGATCCCGAAGCTCAGCACGCAGGCAGACAGGACGATCGAAACAGGTATTAGCTTGAACATGATGTCTCCTCCCGAGGACACATTTCTCCTATTGGTACGTATGAGTACCCCGTTCAGCTTTCCTTTCAAACATTCCTATCTATAAATCTGGCGTGTGCGGTCGATCACGTTACGCGTATATAAATTTATATTCGGGTAATGTCTACACCGATGGATGCATCGGTTCGAACGAGGCTCTCGCGGGACGACCGTATGGAGCAGACGCTGGAGGCGGCGCACGGGCTGTTTGCCGAGCGTGGCTACGCGGCGGTGACGATGGATGAGATCGCCGCGGCGATCGGCGTCACCAAGCCCCTGCTCTACAACTACTTCGGCAACAAGGAGCGGCTCTACATCGCCTGCATGGAGCGGGCGGGCGACGCGCTTATCGCGACGATCGCCGAGGCGGTCGGCGAGACCGAGAACCCCGGCGACGCGCTGGGGGCCGGCGTCCGCGCCTTCTTCTCCTTCCTCGACACCGACCGCTCCGCCTGGGCGGTCCTCTTCGACGAGACCCTCCCCCAGGCCGGCGAGGTCTTCGACCGCGTCGTCGCCTACCGCGGCCAGATCCTCGACCTCGTCTCGGCCTCGCTGCTGGCGCAGCTGCCGATGCGGCGGCGCGAAGCCGCCGAAGTCGAAGTCGAGGCCCTCTCCACCGCGCTGCTCGGCGCTTCCGAGGCACTCGCCCGCTGGTGGCTGCGGACGGAAACCATCAGCGCCGAGGACGCAGCCGATCTCCTCATCTCCACTGTCGAGCCCGGCCTGCGCGAGCGCTCGACCCCAACTTCCAACTCACCCCAAGGAGGACCCTCCCCCAAATGAACGCCAAAACCCGCAAAGTCGCCGTCGTCGGCGGCAACCGGATTCCCTTCGCGCGCTCCAACAGCGTTTACTCGCACGCCAGCAACCAGGACATGCTCACCGCCGCGCTCGACGGCCTGATCGACCGCTACGGCCTGCAGGGCGAGACGCTCGGCGAGGTCGCCGGCGGCGCCGTCCTCAAGCACTCGCGCGACCGCGACCTGACCCGCGAGAGCGTGCTCAGCACCCGCCTCGCCGCCGAGACCCCCGCCTACGACGTCCAGCAGGCCTGTGGCACGGGCCTCGAGACGACGATCCTGGTCGCCAACAAGATCGCCCTCGGACAGATCGACTCCGGCATCGCCTGCGGCGCCGACACCACCTCCGACGCACCGATCGCCCTCAACGAGGAGCTGCGCGAGACGCTTCTCGACGCCAACCGCGAGCGCTCGACCGTCGGCAAACTCAAACAGCTGACCAAGGTCCGGCCCGGCCACATCGTCCCCCAGATCCCCCGCAACGAGGAGCCGCGCACCGGCCTCTCGATGGGCGAGCACTGCGCGATCATGGCCACCGAATGGGAGATCGGCCGCAAGGAGCAGGACGAGCTCGCGGTCAAGAGCCATAAGAACCTCGCCGCCGCCTACGACCGCGGCTTCTTCGACGACCTGATGACCCCATACATCGGGCTCGACCGCGACCAGAACCTGCGGCCGGATTCGAGCCTGGAGAAGCTGGCGAAGCTGAAACCGGTCTTCGGCGGCCCGGAGGGCACGATGACCGCGGCCAACTCGACGCCGCTCTCCGACGGCGCCTCCGCCGTCCTCCTCGCCTCCGAGGAGTGGGCGAAAGAGCACGGCCTGCCGATCCTCGCCTACGTCAGCGAGGCGCAGACCGCCGCCGTGGACCATGTCCACAAGCGCGAAGGCCTGCTGATGGCTCCGGCCTACGCGATGCCCCGCATGCTCGACCGGGCCGGGCTGAAACTGCAGGACTTCGACTACTACGAGATCCACGAGGCGTTCGCCGCCCAGGTCCTCTGCACCCTCAAGGCCTGGGAAGACAAGGAGTTCTGCTCGGAGAAGCTCGGGCGCAGCAAACCGCTCGGCGCGATCGACCGCAAGAAGCTCAACGTCAACGGCGGCTCGCTGGCGGCCGCCCACCCGTTCGCCGCGACCGGCGGGCGGATCGTCGCCAGCCTCGCCAAGCAACTCAACGAAGACGGCAAAGGCCGCGGCGTGATCAGCATCTGCGCCGCCGCGGGCCAGGGTGTCGTCGCGATCCTCGAGGCTCCGGGAGGTGCCAAGTAACCCATGGCTGACCGCTACTCACAGGTTGTCAACGCGCCGCTCGTCGGCACGATCGCCAAGCAGCTGGGGCTCCCCCAGCCCGTCTCGCTCGACCGCTACCGGGAGGGCCAGCCGGTCGTCAACGGCCCGGTCCTGACCGGGGCCGCGCCGGAAGGCCGGCTCGGCAAGTCGATCGCCGCCGTCCTCGACAGCGTCAAGGCAGAACGCGCCGGCGCCGAGGGCAAGGCCAAGGCGCTGGTCTTCGACGCGACCGGGATCTCCGACTCGACCGAGCTGGTCGAGCTGCAGCGCTTCTTCTACCCCGCGGTCGCGCGCCTGCAGCGCAGCGGTCGCGCCGTCGTCCTCGGCACCCCGCCGGCGGAAGCCGGCTCGGTCGAGGCGCACATCGCCCAGCGGGCGCTGGAGGGCTTCACCCGTTCGCTCGGCAAGGAGATCGGCGGCCGCGGCTGCACCTCGCAGCTGGTCTACGTCGAACCCGGCGCCGAGGACCAGCTGGAGTCGACGCTGCGCTTCCTCCTCTCGCCGAAATCGGCCTACGTCTCCGGCCAGGTGGTGCGGATCGGCAAAGGCGTCGCGCCCGCCCCCGAGATCGACTGGGAGCAGCCTCTGGCCGGCAAGGTGGCGCTGGTCACCGGCGCCTCGCGCGGAATCGGCGCGGCGATCGCCAACACCCTCGCCCGCGACGGGGCCGAAGTCGTCGGTCTTGACATCCCGCCGATGGCGGCCGACCTCAAGGCGGTGACCGAGGCGATCGGCGGCCGCTCGATCGAGGCCGACATCACCGCCGAGGACGCCCCCGAGCTGATCGCCGCCGAGCTCTCCGGCGGGGTCGACGTCGTCGTCCACAACGCCGGCGTGACCAAAGACCGGACGATCGCGAAGATGCCGGAAGAGCGCTGGATGCAGCTGATGGAGATCAACCTCTCCAGCGAGGAGCGGATCAACGAGGCGCTGCTCGGCAAGAAACTGCTCAACGCCAACGGCCGCATCGTCGGCGTCTCCTCGATGGCGGGGATCGCCGGCAACAACGGCCAGACCAACTACGCCGCCTCCAAGGCCGGCGTGATCGGGATGGTCGAAGCGATGGCGCCCGAGCTGGCGAAACGCAAAGCGACGATCAACGCGGTCGCCCCGGGCTTCATCGAGACCCAGATGACCGCGGCGATGCCGATCGGCCCGCGCGAAGCCGGTCGCCGGCTCTCCAGCCTCTCGCAGGGCGGCCTGCCGGTCGACGTCGCCGAGACGATCGCCTGGTTCGCCAGCCCCGCCTCGACCGGCGTCAACGGCAACGTCGTCCGCGTCTGCGGCCAGAGCCTGCTGGGGGCCTGATGACGAAGACCCTCGACAGCAGCCCCAGCATCCTGCCGCTGTACGCGCGCGCGGCGCTGCCGATGATCCCGGGCGCCGGGCGACTGCCCTTCGTCCCCGGCGGCGGCGGCGAGATCCCGGACGGGCTCGACCTCGAGCTGACTGGCGTCACCGCCCGACCGGAGGACGTCGCCGCCTACGCCAGGGTCTGCGGCTTCGCCCTCCGCGACACCCTCCCCCCGACCTACCCACACATGCTCGCCTTCCCGCTGCACATGGCGGTGATGAGCGACGGCCGCTTCCCGTTCGGCGCGGTCGGCCTCGTCCACGTCTCCAACTCGATCGCCCAGAAGCGGCCGATCGGGATCGACGAGGCGATGACGATCCGGGTGCGGCCGACGAAGCTGCAGCCGCACCCGAAGGGAAAAACGTTCTCGCTGGAGACCGAGGTCCTGGTCGACGGCGAGGTCGTCTGGGAGAGCGTCAGCACGATGCTCCGCCGCGGTAAGGGCGATCCGAACGCAGTTGTTCCCGGTATGCGGGAAGAAGTGCGTTCGGTCGACTTCGACGCGCTCCCAGCCGACGCGCCGGCCAGCACCGAGTGGAAGCTCGACGGTGGGCTGGGACGCCGCTACGGCGGCGTCTCCGGCGACCGCAACCCGATCCACATGCACTCGTTGACCGCGAAGCCGCTCGGCTTCCCGAGCGCGATCGCCCACGGGATGTGGACCAAGGCGCGGGCGCTGGCCCAGCTCGAAAGCCGGCTCCCCGACAGCTTCGAGGTCGAGGTCCGCTTCCGCAAGCCGATCCTGCTCCCGGCGAAGGTCGAGTTCGCAAGCGCCGAGCAGGGCGAGGAGATCCTCTTCACCGTCCGCGACGCCAGGAAGGGCACGCCGCACCTCGACGGCCGCGTGCAGCCGCTGACCGCCGCGAAAGCAAAAGCCAAGAAGACCAGTTCCAGAACCTCCAAAACCGCCAAAACCGGAAGGAAGACGAAGTGACGACCACCACCGAGAACAAGGGGATGGCGGAGCGCAGCATGGGCCTTGGCCTGCGGGCGCTCAACCGCCTCGCCGGGTCCGACCTGCTGGACCGGATCCGCCTCCGCAAGCAGGTCGAGAAGGCCCTCTTCCAGGGCACCAAGAACGGGTTCAAGGGCGCGACCGCAGCCGGCCGCACCTTCTCAGCCGCCCAGCGACTGGGCAAACCGGCCCGCCAGAAGAAGGGCAAGTCGAAAGGGCTCTTCGACCTGAGCCCCGACGACGAGCAGCAGATGTTCCAGGAGGCCGGCCGCTCCTTCGCCTCCGACCTGATCCGTCCCGCGGCCCTGGAGGCAGACGAGAAGCGCGAGACTCCGAAGGAGATCCTCGACCAGGCGAACGAGCTCGGCGTCAACATGCTCGGCGTCCCCGAGGAGCTCGGCGGGGTGATGACCGAGCAGTCGGCCGTCACCAGTGTCCTGATCGGCGAGGCCCTCGCCCACGGCGACATGGGCATCGCCTACGCGGCCCTCGCCCCCGGCGCCGCGGCCACCGCGATCGGCCTCTGGGGCTCGGCCGACCAGGAGTCGACCTACCTCCCCGCCTTCACCGGCGAGGACATCCCCGCCGCGGCGCTGGCGATCCTCGAGCCGCGCCCCCTCTTCGACCCCTTCCAGCTGGAGACGAAGGCGAAGAAGAAAGGCGACGAGTGGGTCCTCAGCGGCGTCAAGTCGCTGGTCGCCCGGCCCACCGAGTGCGAGCTGTTCGTGATCGCCGCCGACGCCGAGGGCATCGGCCCAGCCCTGTTCGTGGTCGAGTCCGGCGCCAAAGGGCTCTCGGTCGAAGACGAGCCGGCGATGGGCCTGCGGCCCGCCGCCACCGGTCGCCTGCTGATCGACAAAGTCAAACTGCCGGCCAACGCGCTGCTCGGCGAGGGCAACGCCAAAGCCAAGGACTACGCCGCCTGCGTCAACCGCTCGCGGATCGCCTGGTGCGGCCTCGCCAGCGGCACCGCGGCGGCCGTCCTCGACTACGTGATCCCCTACGTCAACGACCGCCAGGCGTTCGGCGAACCGATCTCCAACCGCCAGGGCGTCGCCTTCGCGGTCTCCGACATCGGCATCGAGTCGAACGCGATGCGGCTGGCGACCTACCGGGCGGCGAGCCGCGCCGACCGCGGCGAGAGCTTCAGCCGCGAGGCGGCGATCGCCCGCAAGCTCTGCACCACGAAGGGGATGCAGATCGGCTCCGACGGCGTCCAGCTGCTCGGCGGCCACGGCTTCGTCAAGGAGCACCCGGTCGAGCGCTGGTACCGAGACCTCCGAGCTGCGGGCGTCATGGAGGGCGCCCTGCTCGTCTAGGCCCCGCCTAGACGACGAAAGGCACTGATATGACCATCAATCTCGAGATTCCGAAGAAGTTCAAGCCGCTGGCGACGCAGGCGAACCAGGTCGCCACCGAGGTGTTCCGCCCGATCTCGCGCAAGTACGACGAGGCCGAGCACAGCTACCCGAAAGAGCTCGACATGCTCGCCTCCCTGATCGACGGGATGAACGAGGGCTCCGACATCGGCGGCGCCGGCGCGGCCGGCGTCCGTCGCGAGAAGAGCGACGACGGCGAGAACCGCAACGGCTCCAACCTCTCAACCGTGCTCGGCATCATCGAGCTCTGCTGGGGCGACGTCGGCCTGCTGCTCTCGATGCCGCGCCAGGGGCTCGGCAACTCGGCGATCGCCTCGGTCGCGACCGAGGAGCAGCTGGAGAAGTACGGCGGCAAGTGGGCGGCGATGGCGATCACCGAGCCGGAAGCCGGCTCGGACTCGGCCGCGATCCGCGCCACCGCCGAGCTCGACGGCGACGAGTACGTCCTCAACGGCGAGAAGATCTTCGTCACCTCGGGCGACCGGGCTGACCTGATCGTCGCCTGGGCCAGCCTCGACCGCTCGAAAGGGCGGGCCGCGATCAAGTCGTTCATCGTCGAGCGCGACAACCCCGGCCTGAAGCTGGACCGGCTCGAGCACAAGCTCGGGATCCGCGCCAGCGACACGGCCAACTTCACCCTGCAGGACTGCCGGGTGCCGAAAGAGGCGCTGCTCGGCGACCCCGAGGTGAAGGAGAAGGGCTTCGCCGGGGTGATGGAAACGTTCGACAACACCCGGCCGCTGGTCGCCGCGATGGCGGTCGGCGTCACCCGGGCGGCGCTGGAGGAGACGCGCAAGCGGCTGAAGGAAGCCGGCGTGACGATCGACTACGACGTGCCCGCCAACAACCAACACGCCGCGGCGGCCCGATTCCTCGAAATGGAGGCCGACTACGAGGCCGCCTGGCTGCTCACGCTCCAGGCCGCCTGGATGGCTGACAACTCGAAGCCGAACTCGCTGCAGGCCTCGATGGCCAAGGCGAAGGCGGGGCGCACCGGCGTCGAGGTCACCCTCGGCTGCGTCGAGCTCTGCGGCAGCGTCGGCTACGGCGAGAACGAGCTGCTGGAGAAGTGGGCCCGCGACTCGAAGATCCTCGACATCTTCGAGGGCACCCAGCAGATCCAGCTGCTGATCATCGCCCGTCAGCTGCTGAAGAAGACGAGCTCCGAACTTCGGTAGCCAGGTAGGCAGTGATAATCCTCGGTCCGTGAATTTGATCGAGGACCTGATGGAACGATCCCCGGCCTCGCGGCTGGGGATCGTTTCTATTGATGCCGAGGGCACCCGGCGCGACCACTACTTCGGCGAACTGGTGGCGCAGTCGGCTGGGCTCTCCGGGGCGTTCGCGGCGCGGGGCGTGCGGCGGGGCGACGTGGTGATGACCCTGGTCGGCAACCGGATCGAGTGGGTGCTGACCCTGCTGGCCTGCTGGCGGATGGGGGCGGTGGCGCTGCCCTGCAGCACGATGCTGCGCCGGCATGACCTCGAGCACCGGGTCGCTGCCGCCGATCCCAAGCTCTGCGTCGGCGAGGAGTCGCTGCTGGCCGAGCTGCCCGACGGGGTGGCCGCGATGACGATGGCCGACGTCGCCCGCGTCCTCGACGAGGACCTGCCGCAGGAGACCCCGGCCGCGGTCGAGGAGATGGATGCCGAGGATCCGGCGCTGATCGTCTTTACCTCCGGCACCACCGGCGAGCCGCGCGGCGTCGTCCACGCCTACCGCTACCTGCTCGGCCAGCAGAGCCAGGCCGAGCACTGGTTCGGCTCGCGCAAGGGGGACCTCGCCTGGTGCACCACCGCCACCGGCTGGTCGAAGTCGGCCCGCAACGTCTTCCTCGCCCCCTGGCTGACCGGCGCCGCCGCGGTCATCCACGATGGCCGCTTCGACCCCGCCGAGCGGCTCTACTTCGCCGAGGCGCTGGGGGTCAACGTCCTCTGCCAGGCGCCGACCGAGTACCGGATGCTGGCCCGGCGCACCGCTCTGCGGCCGCTGCCGAAGCTGCGGCGGATGGTCTCCGCCGGGGAGCCGCTCGACCCCGAGACGATCGCCGCCTTCAGCGCCGAGATGGGCCTGGAGCCGGCCGACGGCTACGGCCAGACCGAGACCGGACACGTCACCGCCAACCAGGTCGGTGAACCGGTCCGCCAGGGCTCGATGGGCAAGCCGCTGCCGGGCATGGAGACGCGGATCGTCGAGGGAGAACTGCAGCTCCGCGCCGCCTCCTCCCCCACCTTCTTCTCCCGCTACCTCGACGGCGAGGGCTTCGAGGGGGAGTGGTGGCGGACCGGCGACCTGGTCCGCGCCGACGCGGACGGCTACCTCTTCTTCGAGAGCCGGGGCGACGACATCATCCTCTCCTCCGGCTACCGGATCGGGCCGACCGAGGTAGAGGCGGCGCTGCTCTCCCACCCCGCCGTCGCCGACGCCGCCGCGGTCGCCGCCCCCGACCCCGAGCGCGGCTCGGTCGTCCGCGCGATCGTCGTCCTCCGGGATGGCCCCCCGGACGACAGCACCTCGAACGAAGCACTCGCCCGCGAGCTGCAGGAGCACTGCAAACGCGAGACCGCGCCCTACAAGTTCCCCCGCATCGTCGAGTTCGCCGCCGAGCTGCCGAAGACCAACAGCGGCAAGGTCAAGCGAGCGCAGTTGCGAGGCGAAGCGGCATAGCCGCTTCTAGGCGGCGCTTAGCTCCGCCGAGTCCACCGGCCGGCCCAGGTGGTACCCCTGGGCCATGTCAACGCCGTACTCGCGCAGCAGCTGCTTGGTGTCCTCGTCCTCGACGAACTCGGCGATCGTGCGCTTGCCGAGGCCGCGGGCGATCTCGACGATCGCCTTGACGACCAGCTGATCGGCGTCGTTGCGGGGCATCTCGCGGATGAAGGTCCCGTCGATCTTGATCACGTCGAAGGGAACCTTCTTGAGGAAGGCGAAGGGGCCGAAGCCGGCGCCGTAGTCGTCGATCGCGACTTCGCAGCCGAACTCGGTCAGGCGGTCGGCGAAGCCGGCGGCGGCATCGACGTCTTCGACCCGTGAGGTCTGGGTCAGCTCGAAGGTGCAGCGGGCCGGGTCGGCCTCGCCTTCGTCCAGCCGCCGTTCGATGAATTCGAGCACCGAGAGGTCGGTCATCGAGGCGCCGGAGATGTTCATGTGCAGGGAGACGGGCTCGCCGGCGCGCTCGCGCTCGGCGATCAACTCCAGCGCCCGGGCGACCACCCAGCGGTCGAGCTCCTGAACCATCCCGGAGCGCTCCGCCGCCTCGATGAACGAGGAGGCGGGCAGCAGCTCGCCGCTCTCGCCGGTCATCCGCAGCAGCAGCTCGTAGCGCTCGATCCCGCCCGAGGCGAGGCTGCGGATCGGCTGCGTCGCCAGGCGCAGGCGGTTCTGGGTCAGCGCGTCGCGAATCCGCGCGCTGGTCGTCTGGATCCGCTCCGCCTTCTCGCCGTTCTCGCCCGGAGTGTGGAAGAGCATGATCCGGTTGCGTCCCTCTTTCTTCGCCTGGTACATCGCCTCGTCGGCGGCGACCAGCACCGCCTCGGCGCCGACCTCGCCCTGGCCGCCGAACATCGAGATGCCGACGCTGATCGTCGCCCCCTCGAGCTCGGTGTTGCCGGCCGGCAGCCCCTCGGCCACCTGGTTGCGCAGGTCCTCGCCCAGCTGCATCGCCCCTGTGGTGTCGGTCTGCGGCATCAGCACCGCGAACTCGTCGCCGGAGAGGCGCGCCACCAGGTCGGTCGCCCGCACCCGCTCGCGCAGGATCTCAGCGACCCGCCGGATCAGGGTGTCGCCTGACTGGTGCCCGAAGCTGTCGTTGACCCGCTTCAGCCCGTCGATGTCGATCACCATCACCGCTCCGCGGCCGCCGTAGCGGGCGGTGAAAGAGACGTACTGGTCCAGCTCGGCCCGGAACCGGCGCCGGTTCAGCAAACCCGTCAGCGGATCGTGGTCGGCGAGGAAGCGCAGCTCGGCCTCGGTCTTCTCCGCCTTCTCGAGCGCCCCGCGCACGACCGCGCGGTCCTCCGGCGCCAGCTTCGCCAGCGCCGCGTCGACGGCGGGATCGATCTGTCCTGGTCCTTGCGGGCCCTTCATCCAAGAGAAGGTAGAGCGCCAACCTGACAAAGCGTCCAATCTCGTCCGGAAAATCCGCTGTCGGCCTCACTTTCAGCGACGGCAGCAGGCAAATACTCGATTTGCCCGCCGGCGGGTAGGTTCAAGGCGATGGCCAACCGCCTCGCCCAGGAGACCAGCCCCTACCTGCTCCAGCACCGCGACAACCCGGTGGACTGGTACCCGTGGGGTCCCGAGGCCCTCGACCGCGCCCGCGAGGACGACCTACCGGTCCTGCTCTCGGTCGGCTACTCGGCCTGCCACTGGTGCCACGTGATGGAGCGCGAGTCGTTCGAGGACCCCGAGACCGCCGCCTACATGAACGAGCACTTCGTCAACGTCAAGGTCGACCGCGAGGAGCGCCCCGACGTCGACGCGATCTACATGGAGGCGGTGCAGGCGATCAGCGGCCACGGCGGCTGGCCGATGACCGTCTTCCTCGACCCCGACGGCGTCCCCTTCTACGGCGGCACCTACTTCCCGCCGGACGAGAGCCGCGGCATGCCGAGCTTCCGGATGGTGATGGAAGCCGTCGTCCACGCCTTCGAGACCCAGCGCGAGGAGATCCGCGAAAAAGCCCCTGTGACGCGCGAGCGCCTCGGCGCGATCGGCGCTTTCGAGCCGCGCGACGAGCTGCCCGGACCGACGGACTTGGACGGGGCGGTGCAGCGCCTGCTCGGCGGGCTCGACCGCCGCAACGGCGGTTTCGGCGGTGCCCCGAAGTTCCCGCCCGCCTCCTCGCTGGAGCTGCTGCTCACCCGCGGAGAGACGGAGGCGGTCGAGCTGACCCTTGACGGGATGCTCGCCGGCGGCATCTACGACCAGCTCGGCGGCGGATTCGCCCGCTACTCGGTCGACGCCGTCTGGCTCGTCCCCCACTTCGAGAAGATGCTCTACGACAACGCCCTGCTGGCGCGCGTCTACCTGCACGGCTGGCAGGAGCTCGGCCACGTGCGCTACCGCCGCGCCTGCGAGGAGACCCTGGACTGGATGCTGCGCGAGATGCGCGGCCCCGAGGGCGGGTTCTACTCTGCGCTCGACGCCGACTCCGAGGGCGAGGAGGGCCGCTTCTACGTCTGGACTCCGGCGCAGATCCGCGAGGTGCTGGGCGACGACGCCGAGCCGGTCCTCGACTACTACGGGGTCAGCGACAAAGGCAACTTCGAGGGCTCCAACATCCTCCACCTCGCCGCCGGAGCCGACGCCCCCGAGCCGCCCGGCCTGGACGCCGCGCGCCAGGCGCTGCTGGAAGCCCGCGCCCAGCGAGTCTGGCCCGGCCTTGACGACAAGCGCCTCGCCTCCTGGAACGCGCTGGCGATCGCGGCGCTGGCCGACGCCGGCGCGGTGCTCGGCCGCGAGGACTACCTCGACGCCGCCCGTACCGCCGCCGAGTTCGTCCTCTCCGAGCTCCGCGACGGGGACGGCAACCTTCTGCGCACCTACAAGGACGACCGCGCCCACCTCAACGCCTACCTCGAGGACCACGCCTTCCTGCTCGAGGCCCTGATCGCGCTCTACGAGGCGACCTTCGAGCAACGCTGGTTCGAGCAGGCGCGGGCGCTGGCCGAGACGACGATCGAGCGCTTTGGCGACCCCGAACGCGGCGGCTTCTTCTCGACCTCCTCCGACCACGAGGAGTTGATCGCCCGCCGCAAGGAGGTCGGCGACCACCCGATCCCCTCCGGCAACAGCTCCGCCGCGCTGGGCCTGCTGCGCCTGGCGGCGCTGACGGGAGAGCACCGCTACGCCGAGTGGGCCGAGGGCGTCTTCGCGCTGTTCGGCAAGCCGGCGGTCGAGCACCCCGACGCCTTCGCCCACATGCTGCGGGCGCTCGACTTCCACCTCTCCCCCAGCCGCGAGGTCGCCCTGGTTCGAATTCAGCGGACGCTGAAAAATGGCCCCTATGGGGGCGCGAATTCAGCGGACGCTGAATTCGACCTCAGCGAGCTGGCCGCCGTGGTGCGGGAGCGCTTCCGTCCTCGCCTCGTCCTCGCCGGCGGCCCGGAGGGAGCCGCGGAGCCGCCGCTGCTCGCCGGCCGCACCACCGTCGACGGCAAGGTCGCGGCATATGTCTGCGAGAACTTCGCCTGCCAGTTGCCGGTCACCGGCGCAGAAGAGCTGCGGAAGCTTCTGTGAGGAGTTAACCCGCCGCGCCGCGCATCTCTGCAAGGATGCGCCCCGATGCGCGGCTCCTGGTTCACCTTCCCCGCCGGCCGCCGGTCGAAGTGGGTCGTCTTCGCCCTCTGGTTCCTCGCGATCTTCGTCGCCGCCGGACCCGCCGAACTGCCGACCAAGTTCGAAGATGCGGAAAACAACGAGGCGACGTCCTACCTGCCCGGCGACGCCGAATCGACCGCGGCGCTGAACGCCACCGAGGATCTGCAGAACGGCGAAATCGCCCCTGCGGTCGTCGTCTTCCGCCGCCAGTCGGGCCTCACCCCCGGTGACTTCAAAACGATCGAAGAAACGGTCGCGAAGATGGCCGCCAAGCCCTTCCCCGGCCTGATCGCCGACGGCGAAACCGCCGCCGCGGGCGGCAAACCGGCTGAGCCCGACCGCGAGTTCGACCAGGCGAAGCAATCGGAAGGCACCGTCTGCGCCGGCCCGACCACCGTGGTCCCGGGTCAGCCCGCCGACTTCAGCCCCTTCGTCGGCCCGGTCTGCTCCAAAGACGGCAAGGCGGCGATCGTCACCGCCTACATCAACGCCGAAGGCGAGGGCGATCGGATCGTCGACCCGGTCAAGTTCTGGCGCGACCAGATCGAGAACGAAACCGGCGGCCTGGAAGTGAAGATCACCGGTGGCGCCGGCTTCTCGGCCGACGCGATCGAAGTCTTCGAAGGGATCAACGGCACCCTGCTCCTGGCGGCGGTCAGCCTCGTGATCTTCCTCCTGATCGTCATCTACCGCTCGCCGATCTTCCTCTTCATCCCGCTGATCGCGGTGATCTTCGCCGAGACCCTCTCGCGCTCGATCGGCTACGGCGTCTCCGAGCTCGGGGTGACGATCAACGGCCAGTCGAGCTCGATCATGTCGGTCCTCGTCTTAGGCGCCGGCACCGACTACGCGCTGCTGCTGGTCGCCCGCTACCGCGAGGAGCTGCACCGCACCGCCGACAAGTACGAGGCGATGCGGACCGCGCTGGAATCGGCCGGGCCGGCGATCTTCGCCTCGGCCCTGACCGTGATCGCCGCCCTGCTCTGCCTGATGCTGGCCAAGGTCAACGGCACCTCCGGCCTCGGCCCGATCGCCGCGATCGGGATCGCCTGCGCCGCGCTCTCGATGCTGACCCTGCTGCCGTCCCTGCTGACGATCTTCGGCCGCCGCGCCTTCTGGCCCTTCGTTCCCCACACCCCGGAGACCGCACCGCGCGCCGAAGCCGTCTCCGACGGCGCCCGGCGGCGAATCGTCGAGGGCTCCGGCTTCCTCGCCATCCTCCAGGTCGCGCTCGCCTGCATCGTCGTCCTGATCCTCCTGCCACTGGTGCTGATCAACTGGGTGCTGCGGATCCTCAGCGGCCGCCGCATCCCTTCGCTGATCGTCGGCCCGCTCGACCGCGCCGTCTTCACCCCGTACGAGATGCGCCGCGCCCGGCTCGAGAAGGTCAAAGACGAGACCCACGGCATCTGGGCGCGGATCGGGCGCCGCGTCGCGGCCGGCCCGCAGCGGGTGATGGCCGGCTCGATCGTCCTCCTGCTCGTCTTCTGCGCCGGCTTCGCCTTCTTCTCGACCGACCTGACCAGCGAAGACAGCTACCGGACCGAAGTCGAATCGGTCGAAGGCCAGCACCTGCTCGACCGCAGCTTCCCCTCCGGCGCCTCGGCTCCGACCGATGTGATCGTGCCACAGGCCGCCCAGGTGGCTGCGGTGAAACAGGCGGTCGCGGGGGTCGACGGGGTCGAGGCTGTCTCCGAACCGGTCGCCCAGGGCCCGCCCGGCACCCTGATCCAGGCCACGCTCGAACCCAACCCCTACTCGACCGAGGCCTTCGAACTGATCGACCCGATCCGCGAGGCGGCGCACGAAGCCGATCCAGACGCCCTTGTCGGCGGCCCCTCGGCGGTCGAAGCCGACGTGCGCGACGCCGCCGGCTGGGACTCGACCGTGATCCCGCCGATCATCCTCGTCGTCGTCTTCCTGATCCTGATGGTGCTGCTGCGGGCGGTGGCGGCGCCGCTGGTTCTGATCGGCACCGTGATCCTCAGCTTCCTCGCCGCCCTCGGCGTCGGCTACTTCTTCTTCGACGTCGTCTTCGGCTTCCCGGGCTCGGACCCCTCGTTACCGCTCTTCGCCTTTGTCTTCCTCGTCGCCCTCGGCGTCGACTACAACATCTTCCTCGTCGCCCGCGCCCGCGAGGAGACCGAAAAGCACGGCTCCGAACAGGGCATGCTGCGCGCCCTGGCGGTCACCGGCGGCGTCATCACCAGCGCCGGCATCGTCCTCGCCGGCACCTTCTCGGTCCTCGCCGTCCTCCCCCTCACCTTCCTCACCGAGCTCGGCTTCGTGGTCGCCTTCGGCGTCCTCCTCGACACCTTCCTGGTCCGCAGCGTCCTCGTCCCAGCGATCGCCCTAACCCTGGGCGACAAGTTCTGGTGGCCGTCGAGCCTCTCGAAGCGCCAGCGCTCCGGCGACGCCGGCTAGAGAATCGGCAGGAAGTTTTCGATCTCGTAGGGCGTCACTTGGACGCGGTAGTCGTCCCATTCCTGCCGCTTGATCTCAACGAAGCGGCGGAAGGTGTGCTCACCCAGGGTCCGTAGGACCAGCTCCGACTCGGCGGCGACCTCGATCGCCTCGCCCAGCGTCGCCGGCAGCTGCTCGATCCCCTGGTGGGAGAGCTCCTCCTGCGAGAGATGGTAGAGGTTCTGCTCCATCGGCTCGGGCAGCTCGTATCCCTTCTCGACCCCCTCGAGCCCGGCCTGCAGCATCCCGGCGAAGCAGAGGTAGGGATTGGCGGCGGGATCCGGGCAGCGCAGCTCGGCCCGGGTCGCCGACTCCTTGCCGGGGTGGTAGAGCGGCACCCGGATCAGGGCCGAGCGGTTGCGCCGCGACCAGGCGAGGTAGACCGGCGCCTCGTAGCCGGGGACCAGCCGCTTGTAGGAGTTGACCCACTGGGCGAAGAGCGGCGAGATCTCCCGCGCGTGCTTGAGCTGGCCGGCGATGAACGACTTCGCGGTCGGCGAGAGGTAGTAGGGGTCGTCGGCGTCGTAGAAGGCGTTCTTGCCGTCGCGGCTGAGCGACTGGTGGACGTGCATCCCGGAGCCGTTCTCGCCGAACAGCGGCTTCGGCATGAAGGTCGCGTGGTAGCCGTACTTCATCGCGTACTCCTTGACGACGATGCGGTACGTCATGCAGTCGTCGGCCATCTCGAGCGCGTTCTTGTAGCGCATGTCGACCTCGTGCTGGGACGGGCCGACCTCGTGATGGGTGTACTCGACGTGGATGCCCATCTTCTCCAGGGCGAGGACGGTGTCGCGGCGCACGTCGGAGCCGGCATCGAGCGTGGTCAGGTCGAAGTAGCCGCCCTCGTCGAGCACTTCCGGCACGCCCCCCTCGGGTTTGGCCGAGCGGAAGTAGAAGAACTCGAGCTCGGGCCCAATGTTGAAGGCGTCGAAGCCCATCTCCTCGGCCCGTTTGAGAGCGCGCTTCATGATCCAGCGTGGGTCGCCCTCGTACGGCTCGCCACCCGGCACCTGGATGTCGCAGAACATCCGCGCCACCGCGTTCTCGCCCTCAGGCCGCCAGGGAATCAGGGCAAAGGTCGAGGGGTCGGGCATGGCGATCATGTCGGACTCCTCGATCGGGTTGAAGCCGGTGATCGAGGAGCCGTCGAAGCCCATGCCACCCTCGAAAGCGTCCTCGAGCTCGGCGGCATTGATCGAGAAGCTCTTCAGCTGCCCCAGCAGATCGGTGAACCACAGCCGCACGAAGCGGACGTCGTTGTCCTCGCAGAAGGAGAGGACTTCCTTGGGGTTGCTGGGATTGTCCGCCATTGCCGGTCCTTTCGCTCGGGCTCTCGTCTGGCCGCCAACACTATC
>DASUTJ010000009.1:0-32363 GCA_036374655.1 Solirubrobacterales bacterium
TGGAGCAGCTGATTGCGGGGGCCCGTGAGGGGGTGGAGGCGCGTCGTCGCGACCTGTCCCGGGCCGACCTCGAAGCGCGCCTCGGCGACAAGGTCGAGGGCCGCCCCTTCAACGAGGCCCTGACCCGGCCCGGCCTCTCGGTGATCGCCGAGTTCAAGCGCCGCTCGCCGAGCGCGGGCGCGATCGCTCCCGACGGGCTCGAGGTCGCCTCCCAGGTCACCGCCTACGAGCGCGGCGGCGCCGCCGCGCTCTCGGTGCTGACCGACGAACCGCACTTCGGCGGCTCGCTCGCCGACCTGCGCGCCGCCCGCGACGCCTGCGAGCTGCCGATCATCCGCAAGGACTTCATCGTCGATCCCTACCAGCTCTACGAGGCGGCGGTGAACGGCGCCGACGCGGTGCTGCTGATCGTCGCCGCCCTGGATGACGCGGATCTGCGCTCCCTGCACCAGGAGGCGCGGGCGATCGATCTCGACGTCCTCGTCGAGGTCCACGACGAGGACGAGCTGAAGCGCGCCCTCGAGGCGGGCGCCGAGGTGATCGGGATCAACAACCGCAACCTCGACGACATGAGCGTCGACGTCGCCACCACCTACGAGCTGATGCCCGACGTTCCCGCCGGCAAGACCGTGGTCGCCGAGAGCGGCATCTCCTCCCGCGGGGAGCTGGCCGAGCTCGAGCGGGTCGGGGTCGACGCGGCGCTGATCGGCGGTGCCCTGATGTCGGATCCGGACCCCGAGGCGAAGGTCCGCGAGCTGACCGGGTATGACGAAGGCACCCGCGAACACCTGGTCTAGGCCGCCGGGAATTTAGAAAACTTTTGAAGAGCATTTAGGGCGCGGTCACGGCCCTGCGAGAACTTCTCACTCATGCCCGAGCCCAACTCCCCCAATTCGAAGCTGCGCAGCCCCTTCTTCTCTGCCCTCCTTGGCGGTGCGGTCGTCGCCGTCATCGGCCTGATCGCGATCGCCGCAGGCGTGGTCGAGTCCGATGGCGGCACGACCACCACCGTGGCGGCGCCGCTCACCGCGCCGGTCGACGCCAAGGGCGAAGAAGACACCAACCTCGTCAACCAGATCTACAAGGCCGACGGCGACGGCGTCGCCTTCATCGAAGCCGACATCGAATCCCAGCCCTCCGAAAGCTTCAACCCGTTCGGCGAACCCCAGCCCGAAGGCGGCAGCGCCACCGGCTCCGGCTTCGTCATCGACGGCCAGGGCCACGTGATCACCAACAACCACGTGGTCGAAGGGGCCAACGGGGTCTCGGTCAAACTCGGTGATTCGGAAAAGAGCTATGACGCCGAGGTCGTCGGCACCGACCCGGCCACCGACATCGCCCTGCTCAAGGTCGACGCCCCCGCCGACGAATTCCACCCGCTGCGGCTCGGCCGCTCCTCGGAGCTGGAAGTCGGCGACCCGGTGGTCGCGATCGGAAACCCGTTCGGGCTCGACCGCACCGTCACCAGCGGCATCGTCTCGGCGCTGCAGCGCGACATCCAGGCGCCCAACGGCTTCTCGATCTCCCACGTGATCCAGACCGACGCGGCGATCAACCCCGGCAACTCCGGCGGCCCGCTGATCAACGCCGAAGGGGCGGTGATCGGGATCAACGCCCAGATCGCCACCGGCGGCGGTGGCGGCAACGTCGGCATCGGCTTCGCGATCCCGATCGACACCCTGCGCGACAACCTCGAGCAGCTGAAAGAGACCGGCGAAGTCGAACACGCCTTCATCGGCATCTCCGGCGGGACCGTGACGCCCGAACTGGCGAAGGCGCTGAATCTGCCGGTGTCCCAAGGCGTGATCGTCCAGACCGTTGTCAAGGACGGCCCTGCGGACAAGGTCGGCCTCCAGGCCGGGAGCACCTCGGCGACGATCGACGGCGAAGAAGTCCGGCTCGGCGGCGACATCATCACCGAGGTCGACGGCGAGAAGGTGAAGAGCATGGAGGAGATGATCGAAATCGTCCAGGGTTCGAAGCCGGGCGACGAGCTGAACTTGACGATCCTCCGCGGCGATCAGGAGAAGACCGTCGAAGTCACCCTCGGGACGCAGCCGAAGAGTTCCGAATAGGCGGGAAGGGGCTGGGCTCCTCTCCTTGGCCCGGCCCCTTCTTCCCGTACGCTGGCTCCTGTGCGAGTCAAGTTCTGCGGAATCACCAATCCCGATGACGCCGCCGAGGCTGTGCGCCTTGGCGCCTGGGCGATCGGGCTGATCCACTTCCATGGCAGCCCGCGCAACGTCGATCCGGCCGTGGCGGGCGAAATCGCGGCCGCCTATCGGCGCAAGTGCGAGGTCGTCGGCGTCTTCGTCAATCCCACGCTCGAGGAGGTCACGCGGGCGGTCGAGGACGAGGGTCTGACGATGGTGCAGCTGAACGGCGCCGAGGGTGCCTCCTTCTGCGCCGAGGTGCAACGGCGCACGGGTCTGAAGGTGGCGAAGGCGATCCACGTCGCCAGTGCCGCCGACGTCCATGGCGCCGAGGCCTTCCGCACCGACTTCCACCTCTTCGACCGGCGCGGCAAGGGTCAGTGGGGCGGGACCGGCCAGAGCTTCGACTGGGAGCTGTTGCGCAACCACCGCTCCGAGGTGCCGGCGATCCTCGCCGGCGGGCTGCGCCCCGAGAACGTCGCCGCCGCGATCGAGATCGCCCGGCCGTACGCGGTCGACGTCGCCAGCGGGGTCGAGCTGGAGCCGGGGCGCAAGGACCATCAGGCGATGACCGCCTTCTTCGAGGCCGCGAACCCGGTCGGCGCCAGCGCGGCATGAGCGCGGTCGAGGAGAGGTTCGGGCCCTACGGGGGCCGCTACGTGCCGGAGACCCTGATTCCGGCGCTCGACGAGCTTGCCGCGGCCTGGGCCGAGGCGCGCGAGGACGCCGAGTTCATGGGCCGGCTGGAGCAGCTGCGGCGCGACTTCATCGGCCGGCCGACGCCGCTCTACCCGGCCGAACGGCTCTCCGAGCGGGTCGGCTCGCGGGTTTACCTGAAGCGCGAGGACCTCGCCCACACCGGCTCCCACAAGATCAACAACGCCATCGGTCAGTCGCTGCTGGCGGCGCGGATGGGCAAGCCCCGGGTGATCGCCGAGACCGGCGCCGGTCAGCACGGGGTGGCGACCGCGACCGCCTGCGCCCTGCTCGGGCTCGAATGCGTCGTCTACATGGGGACCGAGGACATCCGCCGCCAGGCGCCCAACGTCGAGCGGATGAAGCTGCTGGGAGCCGAGGTCGCGCCGGTCGAGGCCGGCGCCCGCACCCTGAAGGAGGCGGTCAGCGCCGCGATCCGCGACTGGGTCGCCAACGTCGCCACCACCCACTACGTGATCGGCTCGGCGGTCGGGCCGGCGCCCTACCCGGCCCTCGTTCGCGACCTTCAGCGGGTGATCGGCGAAGAGGCGCGTGAGCAGGCGCTGGCGGCGGAGGGGAGCCTGCCGGCGCGGGTGATCGCCTGCGTCGGCGGCGGCTCCAACGCGATCGGCATCTTCACCCCCTTCGTCGGCGACGCCGAGGTGGCCTTGGTCGGGGTCGAGGCGGCGGGGGAGGGGCTCGACACCCAGCGACACGGCGCCTCGCTGCAGGGCGGCGTCAAGGGCGTCCTGCACGGCTCGCTCTCCTCGGTGATCGCCGACGAGGAGGGGCAGATCCTCGAGGCGCACTCGATCTCGGCCGGACTCGACTACCCGGGCGTCGGCCCCGAGCACGCCCAGCTGCGCGACAGCGGCCGCGCGAAATACGTGGCGGTGACCGACGAGCAGGCGCTCGGCGCCTTTCAGGAGCTCTCGCGACTGGAGGGGATCATCCCGGCGCTGGAGAGCTCCCACGCGATCGCCTGGCTGCTGGAGAACTCGCTCGACGGCGACGGCTTCGACGTCCTCTGCCTGTCGGGGCGCGGCGACAAGGACATGGCAGAGGCCACGGCCCGTCTCAAACCGCCCGGAGAGATCCTTCCGTGAGCGGCGAGGAGCGGATCGCAGCGGCCTTCAAGGCCGCCGCCGACGAGGGCAGGGCGGCGCTGATGCCGTACATGATGGCCGGCTATCCCGACCGCGAGACCGGTCTGGCGGTGGCCGCCGCCTACGCCGACTCGGGGGCCGACCTGATCGAGCTCGGGGTGCCGTTCTCCGACCCGCTGGCCGACGGTCCGACGATCCACGCCGCGGCGACCGCGGCGCTGGAGGCGGGGGCGACGCTGGCCACCGCGCTCGAGGTCTGCCGCTCGGTCGCCGACCGGGTGCCGGTGATCTTCATGGCCTACGCCAACATGGTTCTCGCCCACGGCGGCGCCGCCGAGTTCGCCAAGCTGATCCGCGCCGCGGGCGCGGCCGGGGCGATCGTCCCCGATCTACCGCTGGAGGAGGCCGCCGAGGTGCGCGAGGCGATGGCCGCCGAGCACCTGGTGTTGGTGCCGCTGCTGGCGCCGACCACCCCGGCCGAGCGCCGCAGGCGGATCTGCGAGGCGGCCCAGGGCTTCGTCTACGTTGTCTCCACCGTCGGGACCACCGGCGAGCGGGCCGAGATCCCGCCCGCGGTGACCGAGCTGGTCGCCGCGACCAAGGCCGACGCCGCGACCCCGGTCGCCGTCGGCTTCGGGATCGGCACCCCCGAGCAGGCTGCGCAGGTGGGCGAGATCGCCGACGGGGTGATCGTCGGCAGCCGCCTGGTCCGCGCCGCGGGCGAGGGCGGCTCGGCCGAGGGCGCCGCCGACGCGGTCGGCTCTTTCCTCAGCGAGACGCGCGTCGCCCTCTCCGGATAGGATTCCGCGCGATATGTCGATGGTCGTCACCCTCTTTCTCGCCCTCGCCGCCACCGTGATCGGCTACGCCGTGTTCGGTCAGGGCGGCGGCGTCGCCGGCATGGTCTTCTTCGGCGTGCTGCTCATAGGAGCAGCGCTGCGCGTCCTGCAGCCCGCCAAGGAAAACGCCGACCTGCGCTAGCTAAGCGCGGGTCGCGAGGACCTGCAGGTATTCGGGCTCCACGACGAGCGCGCGGTCGCCGCCGACGCTGAGATCGTCGAGGACGGCCTTGAGGTCGTCAGTCAGCGCCTGCTCGCCCTCCGGGCCGACTTTGTCGTAGGCGGATTTGATCGGCCCGAAGTAGCTGCGGAAGAAGTCCAGGTAGTGGTCGGAGGAGCGGAAGGCCTGGCGCGATTTCCGCCGTTCGGCCCGCAGGTCGGTGACGGAGTCCCCGAGCAGGCCCCGCACGTGGTCCTCGGCCCCCCAGAGGACCGGCGGCTGGAAGCCCGGTGGCGGCCCGCCGGTGTGCTTGACGATCGTCGCGAAGAAGTCCTGCAGACCGCCGTCGGGGCACCAGCTCGAGAGGCCGATTCGCCCGCCCGGCTTGGTCACCCGCAGCAGCTCGGCCGCGGCCCGCTGCTGATCGGGGGCGAACATCACCCCGAAGATCGACATCGTCACGTCGAAGCTGGCGTCGTCGAAGGGCAGGTCCTGGGCGTCGGCCTCGACGAACTCGATCTCGAGGCGCTCCGCCGCCGCCCGCTCGCGGCCGCGCTCCAGCAGCGCCGGGACGAAGTCGGCGCCGACCGTGTTGCCCCAGGCGCGCCGCGCCGCGGCCAGTGCGCCGTTGCCGCTGCCGGTGGCGACGTCGAGGACGCGCTCGTCGGGGACGATCTGGAGGGCGTCGGCCAGGTCTTCGGAGACTTTGGTGACGAGGTTCGCGACCATCGCGAAGTCGCCCTCGGACCAGATGGCCTGTTGGGTCTGGGTGGCTGCCTGGAAATCCGGTGCGTCGTTCATGCCGTCACCTTCTCACGCCAGGGACGCCTACGTAAAGAACCGTTTAGCTATCTCCAGCAGGTCCAGGTCGACCTGCTTGACCTTGACCGCCTCCTCCAGCGGCACGCCGGTCATCTGGGTGCCGTGGATCGCCGCCATCTGGCCGAATTCGCCGGCTTTCACCATCTCGTAGGCGTGGGCGCCGAAGCGGGAGGCGAGGACGCGGTCGGTCGAGGTCGGGGTGCCGCCGCGCTGGACGTGGCCGAGGACGGTGACGCGGGTCTCGTAGCCGGTGCGGCTCTCCAGCTCCATCGCCAATGCCGCGCCGATCCCGCCGAGGCGCGGGTAGCCGTACTCGTCGCTCTCCTTGACCGGCTGGATCAGCCGTTCCTCGCCGCTCTCGAAGGCGAGCTTGGCGCCCTCGGCGACGACGATGATCGAGAAGTCCTTGCCGCGGTCGTGGCGGCGGGTGACGTCGCGGCAGACTTCCTCGACGGTGGTCGTCTGCTCGGGGATGACGATGCAGTCGGCGCCGCCGGCAAGGCCGGCGTAGGCGGCGATCCAGCCGGTGGTGCGGCCCATCACCTCGACGACCATGATCCGGTCGTGCGACTGGGCGGTGGTGTGGAGGCGGTCGATCGCGTCGGTGACGATCTGCACCGCGGTGTCGAAGCCGAAGGTGAAGTCGGTGCCGCCGACGTCGTTGTCGATCGTCTTCGGGACCCCGACCAGGGGCAGGCCGCGGTCGGCGTGCAGCTGGCGGGTGATCTCCATCGTGTGCTCGCCGCCGATCGCGACCACCGCGTCCAGCCGCTGCTCGGCAAAGGCCGCGGCGACCTTGTCGACGGCGCCCTCGCGGATCGGCTCGAAGCTCGAGGTGCTGAGGATCGTCCCGCCCTGGTGGAGGATCCCGGAGACCCGGCGCATGTCGAGCGGCACGTAGTCGTCCTCGGCGAGGCCGCGGTAGCCGCGGCGGATCCCGAGCGCCTCGTCTCCCCGCTGGATCGCCGAGCGGGCGACCGCGCGGATCGCCGCGTTCAGGCCCGGGCAGTCTCCTCCAGCGGTCAGGACTCCGATGCGCATAGCGGGCGAGTTTAGGAGGGAACGGCCTAGGATCGTCGCCCGTGATCCGTCTCCTCCCATTCGCAATCGCCGCGCTGGCGGCCGCCGGCCTGATGACCGGCTGCGGCAAAGGCGGGGCGGAGGAGGGGGCGCGGCTGAACGTCTACGTCAGCGCGCCGTTGAGTGGGGCCGAAGCGGAGGTCGGGCGGAAGGTCTGCGACGAAGCGCGCCAGGCGGTGCGGCGGGCGGGCGAGCCGGGCGGCTTTGAGCTGGGCGTCGTCTGCCTCGACGCCGCGGGGCCGGAGGGGCGTTGGACGCTGGCCCAGGTCGGCGCCAACGCCCGGCGGGCGACCGAGGACTCGACCGCTGTCGCCTACCTGGCCGAGCCGGAGCCGGCGGCGCGGCGCCAGTCGCTGCCGATCGTCGAAGCGGCGGGGATCGCCGAGCTGGGCGGGCTCTCCGGCAAGGAGGCGGTCGCAAAGGTCGCCACGGCGCTCGAGGAGAGCGACTCCGACGATCCCCGCCAGACGGTCTTCGACGCGGTCGAAGGCTGATGGGGGAGGAGCGGCCGCGCGTCTCGGTCGTCGTGCCGACGCGCGACCGCCCGGAGCTGCTGCGGCGCTGCCTGGCGGCCTTGGAGCAGCAGAAGGTGCCGGTGGAGGTCGTGGTCGTCGAGGACAGCGAGGGGCGCGGCCCGGCCTGGGCGCGCAACGAGGGGGTACGGCGAGCCGGGGGAGAGGTCGTCTGCTTCACCGACGACGACTGCGCCCCGGTACCGGGCTGGGCAGAGGGGCTGACGCAGCCGATCTTCGCCGGGGAGGCCGAAGCGACCAGCGGCCCCGTCTCGATGGGTGAGGGGGCAACCGCGGCGGACCGGGCATGGGAGGCGATCGTCGACTACTTGCAGGTAAGGGCGGCAGTTCCCGGCACCGCCTCGCCGGGGTTCGCCGTCACCGCCAATTTGGCCGCGAGGCGCTCGTTGCTCGAGCGGCTCCCGTTCGACGAGTCGTTTCCGGCGGCTGCGGGCGAGGATCGGGACTGGGGCGAGCGGGCGATGCGCGAGGAGGTGCTGTCGCGGTACGTCCCCGAGGCTTTCGTCACCCACCAGAGCGGCATGAGTGTGCGGGCCTTCCTGGGCCAGCAGTACCGCTACGGCCAAGGCGCCGCCCGGTACCGAAGCGCTGGCTCCCACCGCGGCCGCGGCTCCATCGGCTTCTACCTAGGCCTCCTGCGCGCCGGGTTCGGCGAGGGTTTCGCGCCGGGTCTCCTTATCTGTGTTGCGCAGTTGGCGACCATCGCGGGAGTTCTCCGCGAGTCCGCGAAAATGCGCCTATACGACGACTCTTCGCGGACTCGATGAGCTAGCGCTCGATCAGCGGCTCGCCGCTGAGGCCGTCGAGCGGGACGCCGTTGAGTGACGCGACGGTTGCCGGGATGTCGGTGATGCGTGCGGGGCGGCCGAGGTCGCGAGGGCGGCCGCTGCGGGGGGCGAGGATTGCCCAGGCGTCGCCGTCGGTGTGGTTGCCGGTGCGGCCGCTGCCGTAGCCCTGGCGCTGGACGCTGCCGAAGCGGGGGGAGTGGACCGCGCCGAGGGCGACCGAGGAGGTCGGGCGCCAGCGGACCACGAGGTCGGGGAGGCGGTCGGTGGCCTCGCCCTGCCAGCGGTCGGCGACCTCGTCGACGGCGACGACGGTCGGCTCGCCGTCGGGGTCGCGGAAGTCGAGCAGGCCCTCGCGGATCTGCTCGGTCAGCTCCGCCGCCTCGCTCTCGCCGACGATCCCGTCGCGCTCGCGCCCGGCGCGGTTGAGGCAGACGTAGCCCTGGTTGTCGGCGGGGTGGGCGAAGGCGCGGGTCGTCGACCAGTCGACCCCGCGCAGCTCCAGCCGCGCGGTCAGCTCCAGCGCCAGCCGGTCGGGCATCGCCGCGGCGATCGAGGCACGGGCGCGGCCCGAGAGCGCGGCCCGCAGGCGCCACATCGCGCCCGAGTCCGAATCCGCCGTCTCGGGCGGCGCCCCGCCGTTGCCGCGCTCGCCGCCGAGCACCGCCGTAAGCATCCCCGGCAACAGGTCCGCGCGGCTGGTGTTCCGGTCCATCCCGAGGACCGAGCAGACGATTACGTCGCAGCTGTCGGGCAGGGCATCGAGGACGCGGCCGAGCTGGGCGTCGACCTCCTGGTAGACGTCGGCGAGCGCATCGTCGAGTCGCCGGCGCTCGCCGGGGTCGATCGCTTCGGCGTCGATGTAGGGCGGCACCTCCCAGAGTCGGTGGCCGGCGAGGTGAGGGGCGGCGAAGACGATCCAGGCGAGGTCGAAGCTGCGCTCCCGCAGGCGCTCGATCGCCAGGTCGGCGACCCGGGCGGGGGCGGCGAGGAAGCGCTCGCGCAGGCGGCGCAGCTCACGCGGAGTCTGGGCGCCGAAGACCTCGGTCACGTCCGGCGGCTTGCCATGGCGCCGGCGGGCCTCGCGGTCGCCTCCGTCGGGGACCGACCAGCGCTCGAGCACGACCCGCTCGCGCATCCCCCAGCCGCAGACCAGCTCGCCCTCGGCCTTGTGGGGGCGGTGGCACTCGTAGGGGTCGATCGCCAGCGTGCTGCGGCCGTGCTCGCCGAGCCGGTCCCAGATCGGCGGCGGGGCGGAGAAGGTCCCGGCCAGCCGGATCCGCTGGTCGGCGGCGCCCCACTGGAAGGGGTAGAAGAGCCGGTGCTCGCCGACCTCGACCCCGCGGTAGAGGTCCTGGTAGGCGCTGGCGGGGAAGTGTTCGGCCGGGGTTTCGAGCTCGACGCGGCTGCCGCGCTCGCTCAGCGCTTCGAGGTTCGGCAGGCGCCCTTCGCTCCCCAGCTGCTCCAGCAGCGCGGCGCTGGCGGCGTCGAACTGGATGACGGCGATCACGCCGAGACCTCCGCGACCGGCGCAACGGTGACCTCGGCGCCGTTCAGCGCCGCCGAGCGGCGGGCGGCCTCGACGACCGCCATCGCGGTGACACCATCGGCGGCATGGGCGAGCGGCGTTCGTCCTTTTCCCGGTTCAGGCGTCCAAAGGACGAACGCCGGATCGGGGGTGGTCGTATCGCGCAGCGCTTCCAACTGGCGCCGCAGCGAGAGGACGAGCGGATCGGGTTTGCCGGCCAGCCCGGCGAGGCGACTCCGCGGGCCGCCCCAGGCGGAGCGCGCCAGAACCTTGCCGGAGCGGTCGCGGACGCTGACGACCTCGCGGTGGGAGCGGTCGGTGGCGCACTCGATCCGGGCCCGTCCGCGGCTCAGCTCCAGCTCGAAGGTGGCGCGTCGCGGCTCGATCTGCGCCTGGCGCACCGCGATCGGCACCGCGCCGCTGAGGTGGCAGGCGAGGTCGATGAGGTGGATGCCGGCGTCGAGCAGCGCCTCGTCGCGCACTTCGTGTGCGCCCCAGGCGCCCTGCTTGAAGCGCAGCTCGAGATCGAGCTCGATCCAGCCCTCGGCCGGGATCGAGCCGCGCAGCTCGGCCCCCTGGAGGAAGCGACGGTTGAAAGCGAGGATCGGCTCCGGTTCCAACTCGGCCAGGCGCAGGGCGCCGGCGAGGTCGGGGGCGGGCGGCTTCTCGACCAGCGAGCGGACGTCTGCCGCGGCTGCCTGCTCGGCCAGGGCGACGTGACGGTCCAGCGGCGCCGCCACGACCAGCAGGTCGATCGCCTCTGCCGCCAGCAGGCCCGCGAGGTCGGAATACGCCTGCCCCTCGCCATCGCCCTCGCGCCAGAGGTTCAGGCAGGTGTGGAGCCGCTCGCGGTTCGGGTCGGCGAAGGCGGCGATCGTCACGCCATCGGCTGCCAGCGCCGCCGGCAGGTAGCCGCGCTCGACGATCCGGCCGCAGCCGGCGATGCCCAGCCGGATCATCGCCGCCCCTCCGCCGCCTCGAGTACAACGGCAGCCGGGATCGAGGCGGCCGCCGCCAGCTGATGCAGCTGGTGAAGAGCGATCCCCGCGGCCAGCAGCCGGCCGCCGCCGCGGCGGGCGAGGAGGGCGTAGAGGTCGCGGTCGAGGACGAGGTTGGCCGCCAGCGCCGCCGCAGCGAGGCGGGGACGGCGCGTCAGTAGCGACCCGAGCAGCGCGACGCTGGTGGCGGCGCTGGCGCGGCGGCGCCAGTCGAGGTTGAGGGCGGTGCTGTCATTGCCCTGGCGCAGGAGCAGGCGCGCCCAGGGGACGCCGCGACGGGAGAAGTCGGTGCGCACCATGCTCGCCGGGGTCCAGCGCTTGAGGTGGCGGCCGCGGATCGCCGGGTCGAGGACGATCCGCGCGCCGTCCCGCCGCAGGCGCATCCCCAGCTCGATGTCCTCGATGCTCGGCTCCGGGAAGAGCTCGGCGTCGAAGCCGCCTACCGCCTCGAACCGCTCGCGCCGCACCGCGCCGAGCCCGGCCCAGAAGGTCTTTGCCTCGCCCGCGGCTCCGGCGTGGACGTGGTGGTGGAGGAGGTTGCGATAGCGGGAGGTCAGCGCCGGGTGAGCCGGGTCGTCGTCGTAGGCGCCGAAGATCGCCGCCAGCTCGGGGTCGGCGGCGAAGCGGCGCTCGATCAACGCCAGCGCCTCCGGGTGCACCTCGACGTCGGAGTCGACGAAGACGAGCACGTCTGCCTCGCATCCGGCGGCGCCGAGGTTGCGCGCCCTCGCGGGTCCCGCACCGGCCGGCTCCTCCAGTACCGCGACCGTGTCGGGCTCGCGGCTGCCGGCTTCCAGCGCTGCCAGGCAGCGCTGAAGGGTCTGGGGGCGGTCGGTCGCCGGGACGACGACGCCGAGGGTGGGGGCGGAGCCGCGCAGCGGGCGCGGGTCCGGGGAGGAGGCCGGCATTAGGGATACCTAATACCATCTCCAGCCCCGATGCCGGCTCCCGCCCAGAGATCCGAGGCCGCTCCCGTCGCCGTGCTCGGAGCCGGTCCCGCCGGTCTCACCGCCGCCTACCGGCTGGTCCAGCGGCGCGTGCCGGTCGTCGTCTTCGAGGCCGGCGAGCAGGTCGGTGGCCTGGCCCGGACCGAGACCCGCGACGGCTACCGCTTCGACCTCGGCGGCCACCGCTTCTTCACCAAGAGCGAGGAGGTCGCCGAGCTGTGGGGGGACCTGCTCGGCGGGGAGCTGCTGGTCCGGCCGCGCCTCTCGCGGATCTACTGGCGCGGTCGCTTGATCGAGTACCCGCTGCGCCCCGCCGACGTTTTCGCCAAGGTCGGCCCGGTCGAGCTGGTCCGCAGCCTCGGCTCCTACGCCCGGGCGCGGCTGCGGCCGGCGCGGGCGGAGGAGAGCTACGAGGACTGGGTCAGCGCCCGCTTCGGTCGCCGCCTGTTCGAGCTCTTCTTCAAGACCTACACGGAAAAGGTCTGGGGGGTGGAGACGGGAGAGCTGCGGGCTGAGTGGGCGGCGCAGCGGATCGCCGACCTCTCGATCTGGTCGGCGCTGCGGGCGGCGCTGCCGGGCGGCGGCGAGACGCCGAAGAGCTTGATCGAGGAGTTCAGCTACCCGCGGCTGGGGCCGGGCCAGATGTGGGAGGAGATGGCGCGACGGGTGGAGCGCGGCGGCGGCGAGATCCGCCTCGGCGCACCGGTCGAAGGACTCGAACACGAGGCCGGTCGGGTGACCGCGGTCCGCGCCGGCGGCGAGCGGGTCAAGGTCGCGGCGGCGATCTCCTCGATCCCGCTGCGGACCACCGCGGGCGTCGCCGAACCGGCGCCGCCGCGCGAGGTGACCGTTGCCGCCGCCGGGCTGCGCTACCGGGACTTCCTCACCGTCGCCCTGCAGATCGACGGCGAGCCGCCCTTTCCCGACAACTGGGTCTACGTCCACGACCCGGCGGCCAAGGTCGGCCGGATCCAGAACTTTCGCGCCTGGAGCCCCTGGATGACCCCGGACCCGCGGCGCTCCTGCCTCGGGCTCGAGTACTTCTGCTTCGAAGGCGACGAGCTCTGGTGCGCGAGCGACGAGGAGTTGGTCGAGCTGGGCCGGCACGAGGTGGCGGCGCTAGGGTTGGTCGAGGCGGACCGGGTCGCCGGCGGCCACGTGATCCGGGTCCCGAAGGCCTACCCGATCTACGACGCCGAGTACGCCGGTCGGGTCGAGCGGATCCGCGGCTGGCTCGAGGGCTTCTCCAACCTGCAGCAGATCGGCCGCAACGGCCTCCACAGGTACAACAACTCGGACCACTCGATGCTGACCGCGATGCGCGCCGTCGAGAACCTCTGCGACGGCGCCGGCCACGACGTCTGGGCGGTCAACGCCGACGGCGTCTACCACGAGCGCGAGGAGGCCGAGGAGCAGCCCTACCGGGCGGCGCCGGAGACGCCGGCGATGGCCCGGCCGCTGGCCGAGGTCAGCGAGTAGCCGCGGGGCAGGGCAGCCGGGTCGCGCGCCAGCGACCGCTATGGGCGAAGAGGTCGCCCTGGGGGATCGGTTTGGTGGAGACCGCGACGCCGTAGCGGGGCCGGTGGCGGATCAGGATCGAGGAGATCGGCTCGTCGAGCTTCCAGGCAAGCGCGGTCTGCTCGCGGACGTGCGTCATCCGGACCCGGTCCTGGCAGGCGAGTAGCTGCGCACCTCCGGTCTCCTCGACCAGATCGAAGAGGTGCTCGATCGAGCTGGTCTGCCGTTCGACCACCTCCAGGTCCCCGGGCAGCTCAGCCACCCGCCACCCGATGCCAGTCACGGCGAGGATCAGCGCGAGCGCCACGAGGCCTCTGAGCGCCGACCCCGCCCCGGCGCGAGCGAGGCCAACGCCTCCTAGGACTGCCACTCCGGCCGTTGCGGGGGCGAGGAAGCGGGGGAGGCCGGCGAAGCCGGCTATCGCCATCAGCGCTACAAGTGCAATCCAGGCGACCGCGCCGGCCAGGAGGATCACGAGCGTCTGGTCGAGCCCGTTGTGCTCGCGCCAGAGCAGCAGCGCGACGCCTACCCAGGCGGCTGCGAGCGGTGCCGCCAGCGCCCGTCCCAGCACCTTGAGCCCGTCCAGCGGCTCGATGCCGCCGGCGCGCGCGGTTTCGCCCCCCTCGAGCGGGCTGCCGGCACCGACGATGTCGGGGACGAACCAGGCGAGAGGGACGAGGAGCGCGACGGCGATTGCGGCCGCTCGCAGGCGTGGCCGCTCTTGCGTCGCGAACCAGGCCCAGACCGCGAGGAAGGGCCAGACCTCGGGCCGCAGCAGCGCCGCCGCCGTCCCCAGACCCAGGACCCACCCGTGCCGCTCGTCGAGCGCCGCCCAGATCGCGCCCAGCACCAGCGCCACCAGTAACGGCTCCGAGAGCCCGCCGGTGAACTGGCGCAGCGGCGGCGTGAACGAGTCCCAGGTCAGCGCCACCGACCCCGCTGCGACCGCCGCCGCGACCCAGCGCCAGCGCCCGGTCTCCGCGCCGCTGAGCCGCGCCGCCAGCAGCCCAGCCAGCAGGGGCGCGCAGATCCAGCCCGTCCGGGCGACCAGCAGCCACGCCTTCGGCGCCGCGTCGCCGAGCAGCGAGAGCGGCGCGTCGACCAGCACCGGCAGGGGCTTCCACGAGGGCCCCGCCGCGGTCTCGAAGCCGCCCTGCAGCAGCTCGCGTCCCCAGACCAGCCAGGCCCAGGGGTCGTAGACCGGGAAGAAGGGCAGCGCGAGGGAGACGGCGGCGAGGGCCAGGGCGGCCGCCACCACGAGCCGCGGCCCGGGAAGAGCTCTCACCCGATCACGGCGGCGCCGCGCCCTGCTCGCTCAACAGGTAGACCGGCACCGCGGCCACCGCCAGCAGGACCAGGGCCGGGATCGCGCTCGCCTCGTAGAAGCCGAAGGTCGTCTGGGTCCAGATGTCGGTCGCCAGCGTTTTGAACCCGATCGGCGAGAGGATCAGGGTCACGGTCAGCTCCTTCATCGCGTGCAGGAAGACCAGCGCGGCGCCGGCCATCATCCCGCCGCGAGCGAGCGGGATCGTGATCGTGCGGAAGACCTCGGCCGGGCCGCGCCCCATCCCGCGCGCCGCCTCTTCGATCCGCGGCGAGAGCTGGACCAGCGAGCTGGCGATCGGGCCGATCGCCAGCGGCAAATAGTGGATCGTCATTGCGAAGACCAGCAGCGCGATCGTCTGGTAGAGCGCCGGTACCGCCCGCGTCGCGAAGAAGACGAGGCCGAGGGCGACGAGGATCCCCGGTAGCGCGTAGCCGGCGTGGGAGAGTCGCTCGACCAGGCGCGCCGCGCGCGACGGGTAGCGCACCGCCAGCGCCGCGACGACCAGTGCCGCGATCGCCCCGATCGCCGCCGCCCACGCCGCGATCAGCAGCGAGTTGCCGCCCAGCGCCGCGATCGTGTTCCACGAGGTGCTGCCGGTGGAGATCCCCTTGCTCGCCCAGTAGATCAGCACCCCGACCGGGAGGACGAAGGCGACGAGGACGATCAGCGAGCAGAAGGCGATCGCCGCCCAGCGCCAGCGGCCGAGGCGGTAGGGCTGGGTGGGGCGCAGCGTCCCCGGGCCGAGGCGGTGGACGGTTTTCGAGCCGCGCATACGCGAGCTGAAGAGCAGCAGGCCGAGCATCGCGACGACGAGGACGGCGCCCAGCGCGGCGGCGGCGACCCGGTCGAAGCTCGACTGGTAGGCGACGTAGATTTCGCTGGTGAAGGAGTGGAAGCGAAGGATCGAGACGGCGCCGAAGTCGCTGATCACGAAGAGGGCGACGAGTAGGGAGCCGGCGGCGATCACCGGCCGCAGCTGCGGCAGGACGACGGTGCGGAAGACCTCCAGCGGGCTGCGGCCCATCGCCCGCGCCGCGTCCTCCAGCTGCGGGTCGATCCGGCGCAGGGTTGCCCGCAGCGGGATCAGCAGCAGCGGGAAGGTGAAGAGCGTCAGCACCAGCCAGGCGCCCCAGAAGCCGTAGATCGAGGGCAAGCGGTCGACCCCGAGGGCTTCCTGCAGCATCCCGTTCGGCCCCAGCGCCGCGACCAGCAGGTAGGCGCCGACGTAGCTGGGGATCACCAGCGGCAGGGTGCAGAGCACCGCCCAGAGGCGGCGGCCGGGGAGGTCGGTGCGGACCGTCAGCCAGCCGATCGGCACGGCGATCGCGATCGAGGCGGCGACCACCGCCGCGGTCAGCGCCGCGGTGCGCAGCAGGGTTTCGAAGGCGCGGCTGGAGAAGGCGGTTTCCAGCGCCGCCGAGAGGTCGCCGGCGATGACGACGACCAGGTAGGTGGCGGGGAGGACGGCCGCGGCGGCGATTAGCAGCCCCGCCCCGAGCAGCCAGACCGGCGCCCGCCGCGCCGCGGTCATCAGGACTCCCCGAGCGCCCTGCCCACTAGAGCGCCCCCGCTTCTTTCATCAGTTCGATCGTCCCCTGCAGCTCCTTGAGGTCGACCAGGCTGGAGTCGGAGACCGGGATCTCGGCGATCGGCACGCTCAGCGCGGCGTCGGGCTCGACCCCCTTGGCCAGCGGGTACTCCTTAGAGCTCGAGGTGAAGAAAGCCTGCGACTTGGGCGAGAGCAGCGAGCGGACGAAGGCGAACGCTTCCGGCTTGCGGTCGCTCGATTCGAGCACGCCGACGCTGGTCAGCAGCATCAGCGAGCCGAGGCCGCCGGGCGGGAAATAGACGGCGACGGGGTAGTCGGGTCCTTCTTCGGAGATCGCCTGGGCGACGTAGTAGTGGTTGATCAGGCCGACGTCGATTTCGCCTTTGGCGATCGCGTCGCGGATCGTGACGTTGTCGGGGAAGGAGACCGCCCCGTTGTCGACCATTTCCCCCAGCCACTGGCGAGTTCGTTCGTCGCCGTATTTGGCCCGCAGCGCGGTGACGTACTCCTGCATCGAGGAGGAGGCGGGGCTCCAGCCCACGCGGTCCTTCCACTTCGGGTCGGTCAGCCCGAAGGGCGAGGGCGGCAGTTCCGACTCCTCGACGACGTCGCGGTTGTAGGCGATGACGCGGGCGCGGCCGGTGACCCCGACCCAGCGGCCTTCGGGGTCGCGGTAGCGCGCCGGCACCAGGTCGAGGATGTTCTGCGGCAGCTTGGTCAGCAGGCCGGCTTCGGCGACGGCGGCGATCGCCCCCGGCTCCTGGGCGAAGAAGACGTCGGCGGGGGAGGCGTCGCCCTCCTCGACCAGGGTCGCGGCGAGGTCGGCGGTTTCGGCGAAGCGGACCTGGACGTCGCGGTCGGCCTGGGCCTCGTACATGTCGACCGCCGGCCCGATCGCGGCGGGGATGCGGCCCGAGTAGAGGGTGATCCCTTCGGTGTCGGGCTCATTCGAGCCGCCGCCGCTGTCTTCGGTGCTGAATCCGCATCCTGCGAGGAGGACGGCGGCGAAGACGAGCAGGGCGGCGAGCAGCCGCTTGGCTTGTGAAGTGGGGTGGATCACAGAGGAGGCCGGTTAGGTTGCCCTAATCTTATGGATTCCCCTCTGTATGGACTTCGAAGAGCCCACCCAAGACTTCGGGCTGCGTCTGCGCGGCCTGCGCAAATCGTTCGGCGACGTCGTCGCGGTCGACGACCTCGACCTCGACGTTCCCGAGGGGTCGACCTGCGCCCTGCTCGGCCCCAGCGGCTGCGGCAAGACGACGACCCTGCGGCTGATCGCCGGGCTCGAGCGCCTCGACGCCGGCTCGATCGAGATCGGCGGCGAGGAGGTGGCGGGCTCGGGCCGCACGGTCCCGGCTGAGCGCCGCCGGATCGGGATGGTCTTCCAGGACTACGCGCTCTTCCCGCACATGGACGTCGCCGCCAACGTCGGCTACGCGCTCGGCCGCCGGCCCGACCGCGAAAAGGTCGAGGGGGCGCTGGAGGCGGTCGGCCTCGGCGGTCTTGGCAAGCGCAACCCGCATCAGCTCTCCGGCGGCCAGCAGCAGCGGGTGGCGCTGGCGCGGGCGCTGGTCGCCGAGCCGCGGGCGCTGCTTCTCGACGAGCCCTTCTCCAACCTCGACGCTGGCCTGCGGGCGCGGGTGCGCGAAGAGGTGCGCGAGATCCTCGCCGAGCAGAAGCTGACCTCGGTCTTCGTCACCCACGATCAGGAGGAGGCGCTGAGCGTCGCCGACGTGGTCGCCGTCGTCAACGAGGGACGGGTCGAGCAGATCGGGACCCCGGAGGACGTCTACTCGCGCCCGACCACCCGTTGGGTCGCCAGCTTCCTCGGTGAGATCGAGGTGCTGCCGGGCAAGGCGAACAACGGCACGATCGAGTGCGAGCTCGGCAACCTGCCGAACCGCGAGGGGCTGACCGGGGAGGTCGACGTCCTGGTGCGCCCCGAGTCGCTGGCGATCGGGACGATCGAGCCGCCCGACCGCCGCAGCCAGAAGGCAACCGTCCTCTCCCGCAGCTTCTTCGGCCACGACCAGCTGGTCGAGCTGGAGCTGCCCTCGGGCAGCGTTGTCAAGGCGCGGCGGCTCGGCTTCCCGGCCTGGCACCCGGGCGACAACGTGCGGATCTGGATCGAGGGTCCCGCCGACGTGCTCGCCCGCGACGCCAGCTAGAGGACGTCGCGCAGCGCCTCGTCGAGGTCGGGGTGCTTGAACTCGTAGCCCAGCTCTTCGGTCCGCTTCGGCAGCACCCGCTGGCCGCCGCGAAGGACCTGGCCGAACTCCTTGCCGAATTTGAGGTCGAGGACCAGGCCGGGCACAGGCATGATCGCCGGCCGGTTGAGGGCCCGGCCGAGCGCCTTGGAGAAGTCCTTGTTGGTCGCCGGGTTGGGGGAGCTGGCGTTGACGACGCCGCTGACCGCCTCGTCGTCGAGCGCCCAGAGCAGGATCCCGACCTCGTCGTCGATGTGGATCCAGGCGAGGTACTGCTCGCCGCCGGCCAGCGGCCCGCCGACGCCCAGCTTGAAGGGCGGCAGCATCTCCTTCAGCATCCCGCCCTCGATGCTCAGCACCTGGCCGGTGCGGGTGATGACCAGGCGGATGCCGTTGCCCTCGAGCTCGCGCGCGGCGGCCTCCCAGGCTTGCACGACCTGGGAGTCGAAGCTCGATCCCGGCCCGTCGCTCTCGTCGACCTCCTCGGCGCCGCGGTCGCCGTAGTAGCCGACCGCCGACTGGCTGACCAGCACCTTCGGCGGGTTCTGCAGCGACTCCAGCGTCCCGACCAGGTTGTGGGTGCCCTGGCGGCGGCTCTCCATGATCCGCTGCTTGGCCTCGTCGGTCCATTTCTGGTCGATCCGCTCGCCCAGCAGGTGGACGACGCCCTCGACGCCCTCGAAGGCGGACGGGTCGGGCCGTTCCAGCGTCGGCTCCCACTTGTGCCAGGTGACGCGCGGGTTGGCCTGGCGCGCCTGGCCGGGGTCGCGGCTGAGCCCGACGACGTCGTCGCCGCGGGCGAACAGCGCGTCACACAGTGCCTGGCCGATCGTGCCGGTGGCGCCGGTGACGAGGACCCGCACTAGTCGGTCGCCTCCACGGTGGCGAAGGTCCCGGTCTCCTCGTCGATTCGGGCGATGCCATCGCGCTTGGCCTCCTCGACCACCGCTTCGGCCACTTTCGGCGCCACTTCGCGGTTGAAGACGCTGGGGATGATGTAGTCCTCGGCCAGGTCCTCCTCGGAGACCGCCATCGCGATCCCCTTGGCGGCGGCGAGCTTCATCTCCTCAGTGATGCTGGGGGCGCCCGCGTCGAGCGCGCCGCGGAAGATGCCGGGGAAGGCGAGCACGTTGTTGATCTGGTTCGGGAAGTCCGACCGGCCGGTGGCCATGATCCGCACGTAGGGTGCCGCCTCCTCGGGCATCACCTCGGGGGTCGGGTTGGCCATCGCGAAGACGATCGCGTCGTCGTTCATCTTGCCCAGCGACTCGGGCGGGATGATCCCGGGACCGGAGAGGCCGACGAAGATGTCCATGCCCTCGATTACGTCGTCCGGTTCGCCCTGGATCACGTCCGGGTTGGTGGTCTCGGCGTACCAGCGCTTGGCCTCGTTCATCTCGCCCGATTCGTAGTCCTCGCGGGCGGTCGAGACGGCGCCTTTGCGGTCGCAGCCGACGATCTGGGTGATCCCCGAGGCGAGCATCATCTTCGTCACCGCTACCCCGGCGGCGCCGAGGCCTACCACCAGCACCCGCAGCTCCTCGATCGGTTTGCCGGTGATCTTCAGCGCGTTGAAGAGCGCCGCCATCGTCACCACCGCGGTGCCGTGCTGGTCGTCGTGGAAGACGGGGATGTCGATCGACTCCTTGAGCCGGTCCTCGATCTCGAAGCAGCGCGGGGCGGAGATGTCCTCGAGGTTGATGCCGCCGAAGGTCGGGGCCATCAGCTCGACCGCGCGGACGATCTCGTCGGCGTCCTGGGTGTCGAGGCAGATCGGGAAGGCGTCGACCCCGGCGAACTCTTTGAAGAGCATGCACTTGCCCTCCATCACCGGCATCGCCGCCTCGGGGCCGATGTTGCCGAGGCCGAGCACGGCGCTGCCGTCGGAGACGACCGCGACCGTGTTCTTCTTGATCGTGTACTCGAAGGCCTTGCTGCGGTCGGCGTGGATGTCCATGCAGACGCGGGCGACGCCGGGCGTGTAGGCCATCGAGAGGTCGTCGCGCGTTTTCACCGGGTACTTGTTGCGCATGTCGATCTTGCCGCCGCGGTGCATCTGCATCGTGCGGTCGACGTAGTCGAGGACGCGGGCGCCGCGGGTCGAGCCGATCGCCCGCAGGATCTTCTCCCAGTGCTCGCGGTCGGTGGCGTCGATCGTGAACTCGCGGACCCGTTTGCCCTCCGGCCCGGCGCCGGGGACGAGGTCGACGCCCTGGAGCTGCCCGCCAGCCTCGGCGATCGCCGCGGTCAGGCGCCCGAGCGGCTCTTTGCGAGCGTCGAGCTCGACCCGGATCGTGACGCTGTATTGGGCGCTGACGGTCATGGCGGCTATCGAATCAGATTCGGCCGGTCGGCTCGGGCGCCGTGGAGGTACATAGGATCGCCGAGTAATGAAGAGATTGCCGATCGTGTTGCTGTGCGCGGCCGCCCTCGTGGCCGGTGTCCTCGCTGCGCCCGCCGAAGGGAAGGAACCTCCGTATTTCGCCCATCGCCTCGAGCTGGAACCAAGCAACGGCTTCCATATCGGCCTTTCGGCTTTTTCCGAAGCGCTCGGAATCCCGGCCGAGCTCACGATCGGCGTCGAGACCAAGCGAAGCGCTGCCCTCTACAAGGTGCCGGCGAAGGTGACGGAGACCACCATCCAGGCGGACCTTGACCCTTTCGGCAGAGTCGACCTCGTCATGCGGGGCTCGGGGCGGGTAAGAACGATTCCGATTCGATGCAGCCGCGGTCAGAAGTACCCCTACGAAACCGGTGTCTGGGAAGGAATGGTCGAATTCCGCGGCGAGGGCGGTTATGTCAACGGGCGGGAGACGAGCCTGCCGGTGCTTCCCTTCATCACTTCGTATTGCGGCGGCGGTAGCGGCCGAGGTGAATCGCGGGGTGGGGAGGGGTCAGGAGCCAGGCTCAAGGGCACCTCCTTCGCCCACGGTCGCTTCCTCTCGTTTCAGGTCAACAAGAACCACGCGCGGGGCAAAGCGCTGTTCGACGCTGAGCTCAAGGAGCGCCGCGGCGGAGTGAGGATCTACCGGTTCGCTTCGGGGTGGTTGCCTGCCTCCGCCTTCCGCTATGACCCCGACCTGCGGAACGCGACCCTGAGCCCGCCGGCGCCGTTCTCCGGATTGGCATCGCTCCGTCGCCGGCCCGACTCGGTCCCGCCATTGTGGAGCGGCGACCTGGCGATCGAGTTCCCCGGCCGCAAGGTTTCTCTCGCCGGCCCCGGGACGCATGTGAGTCTCATCCACGCCTGCTTCCAGCTCTTCGACAAGCCTGAAGCCCACTCCTGTTAACCCGGTACTCACGCAAGTAGGACGAAAAACAGCGGGGTAGGGGGGCGAGATCGGGGGGCCTGTCGCCTTTGTGGACATATGGGCCACAAAGGCGACACCGTCGATTCGCGCCTCGACGAGATTGCCTCGCGCCAGCACGGCGTGGTGTCGCTGCGCCAGCTCGAACACGTTGGCCTGGATCGCTACGCGGTGGCCAAGCGTACGAAGCGCGGGCGACTCCACCGCCTCCACCAGGGCGTCTACGCCGTGGGACACCGGGCTCCGCACCTGCACGGACGCTTATGGCCGCGGTGCTCGCCTGCGGTAACGGCGCGGTTCTCAGCCACACCTCCGCCGCGGTCCTCTGGAAGCTCCTACGACCAATCGACGGCCCCGTTCACATCTCCGTCCCAACCACCTCTGGCCGCAAGCGACGCCGCGGAATCAACCTCCACCGCTGTCCCTCGCTCCAACCCCAACCGCCCGCAGAGCCGTCTCCCTCGCCCTCCACTAATTGCCAAGGAGGAGGGCGAGGGAGACGGCTCTTGGTCACCCACCGCGAGGGAATCCCCGTAACCACCGTTCCTCGCACCATCGAGGACCTTCAAACCACCTCGCTCCCACCCCGTCTCATCCGCCGCGCCAAGCGCCAAGCCGAGCTGATGGGCCACCAGCTTCCCGGCGTCGAGTCGGACCGCACGCGCTCGGATCTCGAGACGCTCTTCCTCGAGATCTGCGCCCGCTACGGCATCCCACAACCACCCGAGGTCAACGTCAAGCTCGGCGACTGGGAAGTCGACTTCCTCTGGCGCGCCCAGCGCGTCGTGGTCGAGACCGACTTCTGGACCTACCACCGCGGCTCCGTCGCCTTCGAGGACGACCACGCCCGCGAGCTCGACCTGCGCGCCGCCGGCTACACGGTGCTGCGGTTCACGGACCGCCAGCTGGAGGGCGAACCGGAGCGCGTGGCGGCCGACGTCGCCCGGGCCCTGGGCGCGAACGGGCAAAAATAGAAATCCAAATATCGAGGAGGCGGCGCCGGCTCCTCGCCGAGCCCCGCCTTGGCTAGCCTGCGGCGGGCATGACCAGTCAAAGTATCGACCGCGCCCCTGCGCGGCGGATCGTCGCTGTGCTCGCCGCCTGCCTGGCGGCGCTGGCGCTGCTTCCCGTCGCCGCCGGAGCCGATGCGCTCTACGACCCCGGAACCGTCTGGGTGGTCGACCTACAGCTGCCGCAGGCCTCGGTCGAAGCGCTGGAAGCCGATCCCGAGGGCGCCTACCAGCCCGGGACCTTCTCGGTCGCCGCCAGCGACGGCACCCCTGGCGGGGTCGGCACTTTCTCCGCGCCCCAGGCGATGGAAATCAGGCTGAAGGGGAGCGCCTCGTTCAAACCGCTCTCCGGCAAGGCCGCCTTCAAAATCAAATTCCCCAAAGCCGGGCCGTTCATGGGTCTGCGCAAGATGACCCTCAACAACATGGTCGAGGACCCCTCGATGACCCACGAGACCCTCTCTTACACGCTGCACCGCGCGCTAGGGGTGCCCGCCGCGCGCACCGGCTTCGTCTACCTGCGCCTCAACGACGAAGACTTCGGCGTCTACATGAACGTCGAGAACTACGACGCCATCGCGATGGCGAAGAAGCTCGGCGGCTTCGACGGCGACGTCCAGCACGTCTACGAGGGCGAGAACGGCGCCGACGTCAAACCGGAGCTGCTCGCCGGCTTCGAGGTCGACGAGGGCCCGGACGAGATCGCCGACCTGGAAGCGCTCGCCGCCGCGGTCGGCGACGAAAGCTCGCAACCCTGGTCGACCGTGGTCGGCGCCCACGCCAGCCTGAAAGAGATGACGCGGATGTGGGCGGCGGAGAAATACAGCGGCCAGCTCGACGGCTACGCCGGCGGCCCAGGTCCCGACCACCCCAACAACTACTACCTCGCCACCGGCACCGACGGGCTCTTCCGCATGCTCCCCTGGGGCCAGGACGAAACCTGGAAAGAGGACAACCACCTGCCCTTCGACGGCGAAGCCGGGGTGATGTTCGAAAAGTGCCTCGCCGACAGCGGTTGCGAGTCCCTCTACGAAGACGCGCTGAGCACCGTGCAGACGACGGTGCCCACGCTGAAGCTCGACACGCTCGCCGTCTGTACCGCCGAGATGCTTGCCCCCTGGCAGCAGCTGGAAGAAGAAGAGAGCGAACGCTTCGAATACGACGCCGGCGAAATCGCCGCTGCCGTCGCCGAAACCCGCGAATTCATCGCCAGTCGCCCGGGCGAGCTGGCCGGCTTCCTCGGCAACACCGCGCCGTCCGAACCGGCGCCGGTCAACACCTGTCCAGCGAGTGGGCCTGAACCCGGGCCCGGAGGCGGGTCTGTCACCTATCAGGTTGAGATGCCGCCGCCCACCGAACAGGTCGTCGCGTCCCGAGCCGGGACCCTTGGACGCATCGCTCGCAACGGCAAGCGGTTGCGAGTCGGCGTCTTCTCACCCGCAGCCGGATTACAGAAGCTGACCGCGAAGATCGCCGGGCGTCGCGGCGCCCGTGTCTGCAGTCGTCACACCCTCGTGCCCGCCGGGAAGACGACGCTCTCCTGCCGGCTTTCCGGTGTCGCGCTCGAGGCGCTCAGGGACGGCCCGCTGCGCCTCATCGTCAGCGTCCGCATCCCCACCGACCCCGAACCGCTCACGCGCCGGGTTCGCCTGCCACGCCTGTAGTCGCCGCCCGGCCTCGCCGGCTCCGGCCGCCCGCATAAAGTGGGGCGCCGATGGCCGCTGACCCGCCCCAGCTCTTCCTGATCGACGGCAACAGCCTCGCCTACCGCGCCTTCTTCGCCCTGCCGGAGTCGATCGGGACCAGCGACGGTCGCCCGACCAACGCGATCTACGGGCTCGCCTCGATGCTGGTGAAAATCATCGACGAACACCACCCGCAGGGCGTGGTCGTCGCCTGGGACGCCGGCTGGAGCGGCCGCGAGAAAACGTACGACCTCTACAAGGCCCAGCGCAAACCGCGCCCCGACCTGCTGCGCGAGCAGTGGCCGCACCTGATGCCGCTGGTCGAGGCCTTCGGCTACACCAACGTCAAGGTCGACGGCTACGAGGCCGACGACGTGATCGCCTCGCTGGTCAAGCAGGCCCGGGAGCAGGGGATCGAGGTGATGGTCGTAACCGGCGACCGCGACGCCTACCAGCTGGTTGACGACGGAGTGCGGGTGATGAGCACCTCGCGCGGGATCACCGAGACGAAGATCTACGACCGCGCCGCGGTGGAAGAGCGCTATGGGGTGCCGCCTGAGTTGATCACGGACATGATGGGGTTGCGGGGCGACACCTCCGACAACATCCCCGGCGTCCCCGGGATCGGCGAGAAAACCGCGACCCAGCTGCTGCAGCAGTTCGGCTCGCTGGAAGCGGTGCTGGAAAGCGTCGACCAGATATCCGGCAAAAAACGCAAGGAAAATCTGACCGAGCACGCCGACGACGCCCGGCTCTCGAAGCAACTGGCGACGCTGCAGTACGACATCGAGACCGGGGTGGACCTGGAGGCGGCGATGTCGAGCGAGCCCGATCGCGGCGCCCTGCGCGAGTTCATGCGCGAGTTCGAGCTGCGGGCGGTGATGGAGCGGCTGGAAGAAGCGCTGCCCGAGGGTGACGCGGTGCCGGGCCGCAAGGTCGAGACCGAGATCGAGGTCGAGGCGACCGAGGGGAAGCCCGAGGACCTCGGCGAGGGGCCGTTGGCGCTGGCGATCGATGGCGACCGCTGGGCCGCGGCCGAAGCCGACCGCGTCCTCGCCGGGCACAGCAGCGACGACGAGCTCGCCGTCGCCCTCGGCAACAAGCCCTTCGCCGCCCACGATGCGAAGTCGCTTGGCGGCAGCAAGCACGGCCTCTTCGCCGCCGCCGCGCGGGAGGAGCTCGAGCTCAATCTCGATCACGACACGATGGTCGCCGCCTACCTGCTGGAGCCGCAACGCCGCACCTACGACCTGGTCGAGCTGGCCGCCGACGCCGGCATCGGCCTGGCCGAGGGCGCCGCCGCCGAGAAAGCTGGGGAAGACGACGGCCAGCTGGCCCTCGGCGAGGAGGTCGAGGCCGGCCTCGACCCGGCCGAGGAAGCGCGCCTCGTCGCCGCCCTCGCCGCCGTGCAGAGGCCGCGGATCGAAGAGCTGGGGCTGGAGCAGCTGCTGCGCGAGGTCGAGTTGCCGCTGGTCGCGGTGCTGGCGGCGATGGAGCGGGTCGGGATCAAGCTCGATGCCGAGCGGCTGGCCGAGGTCGGGGCCGGGTTCGGGGAGCGGATCGCGACCCTGGAGAAGGAGATCTTCGAGCTGGCCGACGAGGAGTTCACGATCGGCTCGCCGCAGCAGGTCGGCCGCGTCCTCTTCGAAAAGCTCGGCCTGACGAAGAAGCGCCGCGGCAAAACCGGCTTCTCGACCGACGCCCGCGTCCTCGCTCAGATCCGCGACGAGCACCCGATCGTCGAGAAAATCGAGTCCTGGCGCGAGCTGACCAAGCTGAAGAACACCTACCTCGACTCGCTGCCGGAGCTGATCGACCCCGAGACCGGCCGCGTCCACACGACCTTCAACCAGACCGCGACCACCACCGGCCGGCTCTCCAGCACCAACCCCAACTTGCAGAACATCCCGATCCGGACCGAGATCGGCCGGCCGGTGCGCGCCTGCTTCGTCGCCGAGGAGGGCTGGCAGCTGATCTCCGCCGACTACAGCCAGGTCGAGCTCCGCGTCCTCGCCCACGTCGCCGACGAGGAGGTGCTGAAAGAGGTCTTCCGCGAGGGCGAAGACGTCCACGCCGCGACCGCCGCCGAGGTCTTCGAGATCGAGCGCGACGAGGTCGATGTCGGCCAGCGCTCGAAGGCGAAGATGGTCAACTTCGGGATCGTCTACGGGCTGACCGGGTTCGGTTTGGCGGACCGTCTGAACATCCCCCGCAAGGAGGGCGAGGAATTCGTCTCCCGCTACCTCGAACGCTTTCCCGCCGTGCGCGCCTTCCGCGAGCAGGTGATCGAGCGGGCGCAGGAGGAGGGCTTCGTGACGACGCTGATGGGCCGCCGCCGGGCGATCCCGGAGCTGCGCTCGGGTAACCCCAACACCCGCCGCCTCGGCGAGCGCCTCGCGGTCAACACCGTGATCCAGGGCACCGCCGCCGACATCATCAAGGTGGCGATGGTCCGCTGCCAGCGGGCGCTGGGCGAGGCCGGGGGGGAGACCCGCCTGATCCTCCAGATCCACGACGAGCTCCTCTTCGAGGGGCCGCCGGGGGAGGTGGAGGCGGCGGCCGAGCTGGTGGAGCGCGAGATGTGCGCCGCCTACCAGCTCGACCCGCCCCTCGAGGTCGACGTCGGCATCGGCCGCGACTGGCTCGACGCCAAGTAGCTCCGCCTATGAACTCAAATGTTCTTGACCGACAACCTCTGAGCGGTTAAGACTCTCTCCGTACCCAATGCTCCGGAACTCCGGAGCACGGATAAGGAGAAAGAAATGAAGTATCTGAAGATGCTCGGCATCGCCGCAGTCGCGGCCATGTCGTTTATGGCCTTTGCCGCGAGCAGCGCCTCGGCGACGACACTTGAGGTCGGCGGCGTGACACAGAACGGCGCCGTCACAATCACAGGCAGCCTCGACGAATCGGTCATCTTGGCACGCACAGACGGGTCGTTTGCGAACACATGCACCAAATCGCACTTTCACGGAACCACGACCAAATTCACCAAACCCGTGACAGGCCCCCTGTCGTCCTTGACGTTCGAAGGCTGCGAAAGACCGGTGACCGTTCATAAACCGGGCGCACTTGAGGTCGTCCACATCGCTGGTACCACAAACGGCACAGTGTTCTCGGAGAGCGCCGAAGTGACATCAGGGTCGCCATTCGGCACCCTTAACTGCAAAACCGGCGAAACAACCCACATCGGGACCCTGACAGCTGCGACAACCGCGACGAACCCAACCGTCCACGCGACAGTGGATGTCAACGCGGTCCTAAATTGTGGCTTCCTGGTGCCCTCCGCGACCTGGAAAGGCTCCTACTGGATTACATCCCCGACAGAGCTCGGAGTCTCCGCATAAGCGACACGACCGAGTAATCCTGATGTTTACGCCGCCCCCGGTACCCCCGGGGGCGGTATCTGTTCAGGGGCTTGACAGTTAGCGACGAACACTTTAGCGTGCAGATCGGGGAACGAGCAGGGTATGCTCAAGGAACATTCTCGATCTAGCTAGGGGGTCTCGTGATTGGGTGGGCGAAAAGGTGGATCCGGCGGAGCAGCCGTCTAGCGTCGCATGCGGTAATTGCAGCGGCGCTGGTGGCTATTTTCGGCTTTTTTGCCGGCCCGGTTGCCGTGGCCGCCGAGGGGGAACGCGTCCTCGAACCGGTGCTCTCGCTGACCGGCGGTTGCGGAACTACCACCGTGGACCCCGTGCCCGATCCCGGTCCTTGTCCCCTGGAAAAAGAAGGTGGGCCAGGCGTGCCCGGAGTCGACCATCCGCCGAATACCTTCTCCGACCCCAGGGCCGTAGCCACCGACGACTACGGAAACATCTACGTCAGCAACTTCGGCAAGAAAGGTGACGGCAGCGAAGGCCGGGTTGACGTCTTCTGCTCGGACGGCACCTACATCTCCGAGTTGTCGGTCGTCGGCGCGAACTCGATTGCGGTCGACGGCGACGGCTACCTCTATGTCTACTCTGTTCAGGGCGTCGGAAATTACATCCTACGCTACGCCCCCGACGCCCCCTACGACCCCGAAAGCTGCGAGATCGAGTACGGAGGAACCGGTCCGGTAACGGTCGCGGAAAAAGGCTCGCTTTTCAGCGGTTTGACGATCAACCGCGACAATGATCATCTGTTCGCAGCCTTGGGCAGCGGAGTCGCCGAGTACACCTCGGCCACAGAAGGCAACGTGGAAGTGGGGAAAACCCCAGCCGCAGTTGGACCCAGTGGGGTTGGGGTAGCTGTCGACGCCCAGCGCGACCGGATGTACGCAAGCGCGGGCAATAACGAAGAACGAATCGATATTTTCGACCTGACCAGCGCCGTCACGCCCGGCCATTACGAAAAGATCGACGAAATTCTTGAGAGCTCGGTCCCTTCGGGGGAATTGGGTACCGGCCTCTCGATCGCAGTCGACGAAGGCAACGGCAACGTCTTTGTCCTCGACGGGGAAAACTGCAACCTCTACGAATTCGGAGAAGGCGGCACCTTCGTGCAGACGATCGCCGGGCCCACGCCTCCCGCTGTCGACTTCCTGCAGTGCATCCCGGGCCTCGAGATCGCCGTCGACAACGGCCCCACCAGCCCGAACGGGAAAGTCAGCGAAGAAAACGAAGAAGGCCGCTTCCTCTACGTGCCCTCCGACCGGACCGGGATCGGCCACTCCTACGCCTTCTTCGTCTCGGTCGTCGGCCCGCCGGAGATCGAATCGACTGCGGTCGCCAATGTCAGCGAAGACGAAGCCGAGTTGCAGGCCGTGATCAACCCCAAGAACGCCGAAACCACCTACAGCTTCGAATACAAAGTCGCGGAGGCGGCGACCTGGACCATGGTCGGAGGAGGTACCCTGCCGGCAGGCAACACCGAAGTGGAAGTTTCGGCACCGGTCACCGGTCTCTCACCGGAGACGGGCTACGAATTCCGGGTCGTCGCGGAAAACGAAGAAGCCGAAGGCGAAGAAGCGGTCATCGCTGAAGGCAGCTTCACCACCTACCCGGTCGTCATCATCGACACGGGCTCGTGCCCGAACGCGCTGCTCCGCACCGGCCCCTCGGCGCTGCTGCCCGACTGCCGCGCCTACGAGCTGGTGACGCCGGCCGACACCAACGCCCGGGCGCCGCTTGGCGTGCGTCGGACGGGCGCCGTCTTCACCACCCGCCAGGTCTCCCCGGCAGGCGACAGGATCCCCTTCCGGGTCGAAGGCGGGTCGCTGCCGGGGCTCGGCGGCACGGGTACCTTGCTGGGCGACCCCTATCTCGCGACCCGCACCGACGAGGGCTGGTCCACCACCTATACCGGGCCGGCGGGCGAGGAATCGACGCAGCCAGTGCCGGGCGCCACCTCGCCGGATCAAGGACACTCCTTCTGGGTCGCCGAATTGAAGGGCTCGGCTGTGCTAGGGGGGGCTACCGCCTACGTGCGCTACCCCGACGGCCACTCGGAGCTCCTCGGGCAGGGCAGCCTCGGCAGAAGCGACCCCAAAGCGGAGGGTCGCCTGATCAGCGTGGGTGGCGGACACATAGTCTTCTCGGGTGGCGCGGTGCAGCTCGAGCCCGATGCGGCGCCCGACGGCACCAGAGCGATCTACGACCGTACACCCGACGGGGTCACCCACGTGGTCTCGCTTAAACCGGGAGACGAAACCTTTGGTGAAGGCGAAAACGCCGATTACCGGGGCGCTTCGCTCGACGGCACCGGCATTGCCTTCGAAGTTGGCGGCACGCTCTACCTGCGCTACGACAACGAGGAGAGCCTCGCGATCGGTGCCGGGGTGGACTTCGCCGGGGTGGCCGAAGGCGGCAGCCAGGTCTTCTACCTGGAAGGCGGCGACCTCGAGCGCTTCGACGCCCTGGCGCCCGAAGGCGAAAGGGTGACCGAGTTCACCGAGAGCGCGGACGTCACTCCCGTCACCGTCTCGGCCGATGGGTCGACCGCCTACTACGTCTCGGAGACCGCGATCGCGGAATCGGGCCCCAACCCCGAAGGCGACGAACCACAGGAAGGGGAGAAAAATCTCTACCGCTCGGTGGAAGGCCAGATCGACTTCATCGGCACGGTTACCGATCGCGACCTGGACGGCGAGCTGATCGCTAGCGAAGTCACCGACGGCCTCGGCCTCTGGGTGGTTGCCTCTCGCGAAGGCAAACTCGGCCGGGTCCCGGCTCGCAGTACGCCGGACGGGGACGCCTTCCTGTTCAAGTCCCGGGCGGAGCTGACCGGCTACGACCCCGAAGGCCAGGCGGAGATCTACCGCTACGCCTCAGGCGAGCTGCAGTGCCTCTCGTGCATCCCGACCGGGGCGCCGACGAGCTCGGACGCGACCCTGCAGTCCGAATTCCGCGAAGGCCAGGACCTCTTCTCGCCCTTCGGCTGGCCGGAGAACCTGCGGGCCGACGGGCGCCGCGCCTTCTTCGAGTCGAGCGAGGCGCTGGTGGCAAGCGACTCCGACGGCCTCCGGGACGTCTATGAGTGGGAGGACCAGGGAGTCGGGAGCTGCACCCGTCCCGATGGCTGCGTCTACCTGATCAGCTCGCCGCAGAGCCAGCGCGACGAGTACCTCTGGGCCGTCAGCCCGAGTGGCGACGACGTCTTCTTCTTGAGCTCTGAGCTCTTGGTCGGATCCGACGCCGACGAAACCCCCTCGATCTACGACGCGCGTGTTGGCGGCGGCTTCGCCGAAGAGGCTCCGCCGGTCTGCGAGGGCGAAGGATGCCGGCCTAATCAGCAGCCGGCGCCGTCCCTCTCTGACCCGCCGTCCGGCGTGGCGGGTCCCGACGGAAACGTCAAGCCGGCCAAGGCCAAGCGCTGCCCCAAGGGCAAGCACAAGGTGAAGAAGGGCGGCAAGGTCCGCTGCGTCAAGAAGAAGCATCACAAGAAGAAGAGCGCCAAGAAGACCCGAACCGGCGCCAAGGGGAAAGGGGGCCGCCGATGAGCGCCGCCCTGCGCACCGCGATCGCGACCGTCTCGGTGGCAGCCCTCCTCGGCGTCTGGGCCTCTCCGGCTTCAGCGGCCGAAGAATTCGACAAATTCGCGGTCGAATCGGTCTCCGCCTCGCTCTCCTCCACCCAGGCGGGCAAACACGCCGACATGACCCTCGGGGTGAAGCTGACCCGCGACGGCAACACCCCCTACGCCCTGGTCCGCGACCTCGAATTCGAGCTGCCCCCGGGGGTGATCGGCAACCCGCAGGCGATCGAAACCTGCACCGCCGAGCAGCTCGGCGACAGCTCCGAAAACAGCGCCTGCCCGTTCGAGTCGCAGGTGGGCACGACCCTGGTGCGGGTCGTCCAGCCCGTCCCAGGCGTGTTCAAGGAGCCGATCTACAACATGGTGCCGCCCAAGGGCACCGACATCGTCGCCCGCCTCGGGTTCATCGCCGTCGGCTGGCCGGCGTTCATCAACATCCGCGTCGACCCGGTCGACTTCGGCCTGGTCGCCACCGCCGAAGGCGTCCCCTCGGCCAGCGGCCTCTCCGAAGCGGTCTCGACGATCTGGGGCCTTCCCTCCGACCCGGCCCACGACGAAGACCGGATCACTCCCAAAGAGGCGATATTCGGGGGAGCGCCGGTTGGCGGGCGCTCGATCACTCCCGGTAAGCCCTTCTTCTCCAACCCGACCGACTGCTCGCTTGACCGCTCGGTGCAGGTGACCGCGCGCAGCTACCAGCTGCCCGACCAGCCCTCGAGCAAAGTCGCCTCCTTCCCGCCGATCACCGGCTGCGGCAAACTCAGCTTCGCCCCATCTTTCACGACGGCGCTGACCAACCCCGAGGCCTTCGCCCCGACCGGCCTCGACACCGAGCTCACGGTCCCCCAGGACGAAAGCCCCCAGGGACTCTCCAGCTCGACGATGAAGAGCGCCCGGGTCGTCTTCCCCCAGGGGATCGCGATCAACCCCGCGGCCGCCGACGGTCTTGAGGGCTGCAGCGAGGAGGACGTCAACTTCGGCGAGAACGTCGACGCCGACTGCCCCGATGCGGCAAAGATCGGCACGATCGAAGCCGAAGTGCCGGCTCTGGAGAAGACCCTGCACGGCGCCGTCTACCAGCGCACCCCCGAGCCCGGGCGCCTGTTCGGCCTCTGGCTGGTGGCCGACGAACAGGGCGTGCACCTGAAGTTGCCG
>DASUTJ010000010.1:0-32889 GCA_036374655.1 Solirubrobacterales bacterium
TCCGCCCCAGCGCTTCGGCGACCTGCTCCTGCTTGTAGTGGAGCTGCTGCTCGTAGGGGAGGCCCTGCCACGGCGCCCCCGGGCAGGGCTCGCCGCCGTGGACGCAGGTGTCGGGCAGGCGATCGTCGGCGGCGCGCAGCAGCTCGACCGCCCGCGCCTCGGCAAAACGCTTCTTGCCTTTCGTCACCTCGGCGCGGACGCGGTCGCCGGGCAGCGCGCCGGCGACGAAGACGACGAAGCCCTCAGTGCGAGCGACCCCCCGCCCGCCGAAGGCGAGGGAGTCGATCTCGAGCTCGAGCTCCTCGCCCCGGCGCGGAGCACGGGCCGCCCCCCTGGTGCCGGCGGCCCCCTCCACTTATGGCAGCGCGTTGCGCGCTTGTTTGGCGAGGCGCTCGAGCTCTTTGATCAGCGCGTCGCGCTGTTTCTTGCCTTTTTTAACCAGCTCGGTGAGCAGTTTCTCGGCGTCGCTGCGGGTCATGCGGCCGCGTTTCACAGCGTCGTCGACGACGTCCTGGATGCGGTCGCGGCTCAGGGTCACGCTCTGCTCGAGGCTCTCGCGGAACTGGGCGACGCTCTTGTCGAGGCCGCTGGTCGCTTTCGAAGCTTTCGCTTTGACTTTGCCTTTGGCTTTCGCCGATTTTTTGCCGGCGCGTTTGGCGGAGCCTTTTTTCGAAGTCGTTTTTTTGGAAGCTTTCGCTGCGGCTTTTTTCGGTTTCGCTTTGGCTTTGGCTTTGGCTTTCGATTTCGAAGCTGCTTTTTTGGCTTTCGGTTTCGCCGCTTTCGCTTTTTTACCGCTGGCTTTTTTCTCGGCCATCTGGGGGGTCCTCCGATCGGTCGCGAGCACTGGGTAGGTGGTGGAGCGAACTCGACTATCTCAATTCCGCAGGAGCCGTGGCTCGGCGGCAAGAAAACGTGCCTGCACCGGTGAGTGGTCGGAGAGGCGCAGCACCCGTCCCTGGAACGGCAGCTCGCGTTGCTCGGGGGGCCAGGCCCGCGGCGGGTCCAGCACCTCGAGGCCGCGGCTGAGGAGGTGGTCGATCGCCTCCGGGCCGGTCGTCGGCCCGTCGAAGCCGAACTCGTCGCGCAGCCGCTCGAAGATCCGCGGCTGTTTTCCCGGCCGCAGGTTGAAGTCGCCGCCGAAGACCAAGGGCGAGCCGCCGGCCCACTCGAGCGCCGCGCGCGCTCCCTTGACCACGTCCTCGGCCGCCAGCTTCGGCCAGTGCGCGGTCGCGTGCAGGTTGGCGACGCAGAGGCCCGAGGCGGTGCGGACGAAGCCCATCGCCCGCCGCTCCGGCTCGCCCTCGTGGATCGCGATCTCGCGCCGCTCGGCGATCCCGCCGAGCTTGCCCGGGACCCGGACCAGGATCAGGTTCGAGCCGCCCTCGCCGGAGGCGATCAGGTCCGGGTTCTGCCGCGCCAGCAGCCCGCGCAGGGCGCCGAGCGAGTTGCGCGAGGTGAGGGTGCGGTGCGCCTCGGCCCGGCAGGCGCGGGCCAGCGGCTCGGCGTAGCGCGGCGGGCACTCCTGCAGCAGCGCCACGTCCCACTCGGCGCCGGAGAGCAGGCTCGCGAACTCCTCGGTCAGGTCGCGGTTGACCTGGACGTGGGTTTCGTTGCGCTCCTCGAAGCGCAGCAGCCGCGAGCGCCAGGTGCGCAACTCCGGGTCGGGCGGATGGTCGCGCCCGTGAAAGAGGTTCCAGCTCAGTGCGGTGAACTCCACGGCGCGTAGTATCCGCAAGCTTGTTGATCGCGGAGCGAAGCGGAGCGCACATCTGATGAATTTCCTCACCGGCGAAGAGCTCGGGGCCTTCGAGCTCGGCAAGTTGCTCGACCGCGCGGCGGAGTTGAAAGCCGGACGCGGCGAGCGGCTCGGCGCCGACGTCCTCGCCGGTCGCAGCATCGCGCTGGTCTTCGAGAAGCCTTCGACCCGGACCCGGATCAGCTTCGAGGTCGGGGTCGCCGAGCTCGGCGCGCACCCGGTCGTCCTGCGCGGCGACGAGATGCAGCTCTCGCGCGGCGAGTCGGTCGGCGACACCGCCCGGGTCCTCTCCCGCTACGTCGACGCGATCGTGATCCGCTCCGGCTCCCACGACGTCGTCACCGCCCTCGCCGAGGCGGCCGAGGTGCCGGTGATCAACGGGCTCACCCCGCTGCACCATCCCTGCCAGGCGCTCGCCGACCTGCTGACGCTGCGCGAGCGCTTCGGCGACCTGCAGGGCCTGCGCCTCGCCTACGTCGGCGACGGCAACAACGTCGCCCGCTCACTCGGGATCGCCGGCGAGCTGGCCGGGGTCGAGGTCGTGGTCGCGGCGCCGCAGGGCTACCAGCTGGAGGAAGGGCATGGGGTGAAGCTGACCGAGGACCCACGCGCCGCCGCGGCCGGCGCCGACGCCCTCTACACCGACGTCTGGGTCAGCATGGGGGACGAGGACGAGGCCCGCCGCCGCCGCGCCGACCTCGCTCCCTACCAGCTCGACGCCGACCTGCTCGCCGCCGCCAAGGACAGCGCGATCGTCCTCCACTGCCTGCCGGCCCACCCCGGTGAAGAGATAACCGCCGAGGTCCTCTACGGCGAGCAGTCAGCCGTCTGGGACCAGGCGGAGAACCGCCTGCACGCGCAGAAGGCGCTGCTGGAGATGCTGCTCGCCTAGCGGCCCGACGAGGCGCTCGTGACCCTGGTCCTCTACGACAACCCGGTATCCGGCAACTGCCACAAGGTGCGGCTGATCCTCGGCCTGCTCGGGGTCGAGTACGAGCGCCGGGAGATGTCGGTGGTCGACTACAGCGACCGGATCGAGGTGCTCGGCGGACTCAGCCCGACGCTGAACGTGCCGACGGTGGTGCTTGACGACGGCAGGCCGCTGGCCGAGTCGAACGCGATCCTCTGGTACTTCGCCGACGGGACCGAGTACCTGCCGAGCGACTCCTACGAGCGGGCCCAGATCCTGCAGTGGATGTTCTTCGAGCAGTACAAGCACGAGCCGGGGATCGCCGTTCCCCGCTTCTGGGATGCGATCGCGCCCGAGAGCTTTCCCCGCCCCGCCGACCTCGACCTGCGGCGGGCGTCCGGGCGCGAGGCGCTGAAGGTGATGGAGCGCCACCTGCGCGAGCGCGAGTTCTTCGTCGGCGAGCGGTTCACGATCGCCGACATCGCCCTCTTCGCCTACACCCACGTCGCCGGCGAGGCCGGCTTCGACCTCGAGCCGCTGCCCGCCGTGCGGGCCTGGCTGGACCGGGTCGAAGCCCAGCCCGGGATCGTCCCGATGGAGGCCGTCTGAGCGATGTATCCCGAGATCGAGATCGGACCGCTGACGCTGCAGACCTTCGGGTTGATGTTCGCGCTCGCCTTCCTCGCCGCCGGGGCGCTGATCTGGAAGCGGCTGGAGGAGATCGGCAAGCCGGTCGACTGGGCTTACGAGATGGGCTTCGCGGCGCTGATCGGCGGCGTGGTCGGCTCCCGCGTCTACTTCCTCGTCCAGAACTGGAGCGACGTCCAGGACGACCTGCTCGGCAACCTCTTCAGCGGCTCCGGCCTGGTCTGGTACGGCGGTGCGATCGGCGGCGCCCTCGCGGTCTTCCTCTGGGCCTGGTGGCGCGGCTTCCTCGGTCTCGCCCTGCTCGACCTGGCGGCGCCGGCGCTGGCGCTCGGCTACGCGATCGGTCGCGTCGGCTGCCAGCTCTCCGGCGACGGCGACTACGGCAAGGCCTGGGACGGGCCCTGGGCGATGAGCTACCCGGACGGCACCGTGCCGACCGACCAGACCGTCCACCCGACCCCGATCTACGAGACGCTGGCGATGGGGCTCGGCGCCTGGATCCTCTGGCAGCTCCGCGACCGGGTGCGCGCCGGGGTCCTCTTCGCGCTCTATCTCCTATATGCGGGGGCGGAGCGGTTCCTGGTCGAGTTCCTGCGCCGCAACGACAGCGCCGCGCTGGGCCTGACCACGGCGCAACTGGAGAGCCTGGCGATGATGGCCGCCGGGGCGGTCTGGATCGCTATCGTGATGCGCCGTTATGGAGGCATCGGGCGCCCAGCGGCGAACGATGCGGTTGGCGCCCCCGCCTAGCCGGCGGCACCCCTCGTAACACTGGTATCTTGCGCAAAATCTTTGGAGCGGTTGACTAGGGAGGAATGGCGGTTATGGCGGCAATCGACGTACAGAGTGAGGGGCCCTCGGCTCGCACCGTGGGGGCGATCCTCGACGACGCCGCCGAGCGAATTTCAGCCGCCGGGGTCGAGGAGGCCCGCAACGACGCCGAAGTCCTGGTTGCCGACGCGCTCGGCGTGAAGCCGGACGAGCTCTCGGTCGAGAGCGCCGGAGAGGTCCCCGCCGAGGCCGCCGAGCAGATCGAGCGCAACGTCCAGCGCCGGGTCGAGCGTGAGCCGATGGCCTACATCCTCGGCCGCGCGCCCTTCCGCAACCTCGAGATCTACGTCGACGAGCGCGTGCTCTGGCCGCGCCGGGAGACCGAGCTGCTGGTCGAGGTCGGCACGCAGCTGCCCGAGGGCGCCCGCGTCCACGAGGTCGGCACCGGCTCCGGCGCGATCGCGCTGGCGCTGCTGTCGGAGCGCCCCGACCTGAAGATCACCGCCTCCGACCTCTCGGCCGAGGCGGTCGAAGCCGCCCGCGAGAACGCCGAGCGGCTGGGCCTCGAGATCGAGATCACCGTCGGCAAGGGCCTGCCCGAGTCGGTCGAAGCCGAAGAGGTCGACCTGGTGATCGCCAACATGCCCTACGTCACCGACGAGACGATCTTCGACCGCTCGCCTGAGATCCAGAAGGAGCCGCGGCTCGCCGTGACCGGCGATTGCGGCGAGGACGGGCTCGGCGTGATCCGCAGCGTCGTCGCCGAAACGCCCTCCGGCTGGAAACTGGCGATGGAGCACGACACCCACCACGGCCCGGCGATGCGCGAGCTGCTGCGCGAGGCGACTACGCTTCAGGACTATGAAGGTGACGACCGGGTCACCGTCGGCCTCGCCCCCTGAGCTGAGCGCCGGCGATGAGCGATAGTCCGGCCGCCGAGGAGGCGGGTAAGTCCGGCGACCGTTCGGTCGCAGTCTCGACCGAGGAGCAGCGCCGCGCCAAGGTCGAGCGGCTGCGCGAGGCCGGGGTCGATCCCTACCCGCACTCGTTCCCCGACCGCACCCACGTCGAGGAGATCGAGGCCGACCACGACCCGGCGGCGCTGGGGGAGGGCGAGCACGAGCAGTTTTCCTACCGGGTGATGGGCCGGATCACCGGCAAGCGCGGGCACGGCAAGACCGCCTTCCTCGACGTCCGCGACATCAGCGGCACGATCCAGGCCTACGCGCGGCGCGACGTGCTGGGTGAGGAGGCGTTTGAGCGGGTCGAGGACCTTGACATCGGCGACCTGGTCGGGATCGAGGGGCCGCTGCACGTGACCAAGCGTGGGCAGCTGGCGATCGGCGTGCGCGAGTGCGTGCTGCTGGCGAAGGCGCTGAAAGACCCGCCGGACCTCTTCCATGGCATCTCCGACCCGGACACGCGTTACCGCCAGCGCGAACTCGACCTGATGGCGAACGAGGGCTCGCGGGAGATCTTCAAGAAGCGCGACGACCTGCTGTTCGCGATCCGCACCCACATGCACGAGCGCGGCTGGGTCGAGCTGGAAACGCCGGTCCTGCAGCGGCTGACTGGGGGGGCGGCGGCGCGGCCGTTCGTCACCCACCACAACGCGCTCGACCGCGAGCTGTTCCTCCGCACCGCGACCGAGCTGTACCTGAAGCGGGCGATCGTCGGCGGCTTCGAGGACGTCTACGAGTTCGGCAAGTTCTTCCGCAACGAGGGGATGTCGCCGCAGCACAACCCCGAGTTCACGATGCTGGAGATGTTCGTGGGGGGCGCCGACTACAACGGCGTCATGGAGTTCATCGAGGTGCTGGTCTCGACCGTCGTCGAGAAGGTGATGGGGACGACGAAGGTGATGCGCGACGGGGTCGAGATCGACTTCGCGGCGCCCTGGCCGCGGGTGCGGCTGCGCGACGAGCTGCTGCGCGAGATCGGGCTCGACATCTACGAGGCGAGCCGCGACGAACTGGCCGAGGCGGCGGGAGACGCGGTCGGCCCCGATGACGATTGGGCCGGGGTGGTCGACACCCTGCAGGGCAAGTTCGTCGAGCCGAAGCTGATCCAGCCCACCTACATCATCGACCTGCCGATTGGGCTCTGGCCGCTGGTCAAGGTGCACCCGGAGAGCCCGCGAATCTGCGAGGCGTTCGACGGGATCGTCGCCGGGATGGAGATCGTCGGAGGCGGGACCGACCTGAACGACCCGGTCGAGCAGCGGGAGCGCTTCATCCAGCAGCGCGAACGCCAGGAGACCGGGGCGGAGGCCGACCCGCACCCGCACGACGAAGAGTTCGTGCGCGCGCTCGAATACGGGATGCCGCCGGCGAGCGGCTGCGGGCTGGGGATCGACCGCCTGCTGATGATCATGACCGAGGCTAAGACGCTGCGGGACGTGATCATTTATCCCGCGATGCGCGAGCTGCCGGGCGAGTAGACCGCCGGCCTGTGGTGGGTTAGGGTCGGCGCATGGCCGTGAAGCTCCATCGCTGCTCGTTGATGTTCGTGAAGATCGACCGGCACCCCTGCTGGAAAGTGCAGAAGGCGCTCGACGAGCAGGGAATCGAGTACGAGGTCGTCAAGGGACCGCTGCTGCCGGGGAAGCGGGATGAGCTGGAGCAGCTCTCCGGGCAGGGCAAATACCCGGTGATCGAGTTCGAGGACGGCAGCACTTACCGGGCGGAGTCGAAGGACATGGCGGAGAGGATCCGCGCCGGCAAGCTGTTCGACCAGCCGCCGGCTTCTTAGACCGACTTCGTCAGGCCGCCGTCGATCGGGATGACGGTGCCGGTGATGTAGGCGGCGCGCTGGGAGCAGAGGAAGGCGACGAGGTCGCCGTACTCCTCGACCGTGCCGAGCCGGCCGGCGGGAACTTCCTCACGGGCGGCCGCTTCCACGTTCTCGATCGAGCCGCCGAGCTCGGCCATGCGGTCGGTGGCGAAGCGGCCGGTGGCGACGGTGTTGACCGTGATCCCGTCGCCGGCGACCTCGCGGGAGAGGGTCTTGAGGAAGCCGATCGTGGCGAGGCGGTGGGCGTTGGAGAGGCCGAGCGCGGGGTTGATCTCGATCGTCGTCGTGGAGCCGACGTTGACGATCCGGCCCCAGCCTTCGCCGCGCATGCCGGGGACGACGGCGCCGGCGAGGATGCGGGGGGCGAGGACCAGCGAGCGGTAGGCCTGCTCCCATTCCTCGAAGCCGTGGTCGAGGGCGCCGCCGGGGGGCGGGCCGCCGGTGTTGGTGACGAGGATGTCGACCGAGCCGAGCTCTTCGGCGACCTCGAGCGGCAACCGCGCCAGGCGGTCGAGGTCGGTGGCGTCGGCGACGAAGGGCGTGGCCCCCTCGCCGATCTCCGCTGCGGCGGCCTCGAGGCGCTCCTGCGAGCGGCTGGCGATCGCCACCCGCGCCCCTTCCCGAGCCAGCACCTCAGCGATCCCGCGCCCGATCCCCTTGCTCGCGCCCATCACCAGGGCGACCTTCCCCTCTATCCCAAGCTCCATAGCCCAACCCTAGCCACGCCGGCAACGCTCAGAACCCCTTGCGCGGGTATCGTTCTCCCCGAGCGCCCGTAGCTCAGTGGTCAACGGGTCCTTTCGGGGGCCCAAAGAGCGTCGGTCTTTCAAGCCGAAGGTCGCCGGTTCGAATCCGGTCGGGCGCATTCCTCGGTGGTTCGTGGGTGCTGCCTGACCAAGCGCTATACTTGCGCTATATGGCAAGTACTCATTGTGATGACAGCTGTGAGAACTGGGTTTGGGACGGAGCTTTTGGCGATCTGATCGCGAATGCATCAGATGCCGTCGTGCTCCCGAACACCCCGATCTACGCGTGTGATCCCGGTCTGAAATATCACGACATCGTTTGGTCGAAGCCGGTTGATCACAAGGTCTGGCCGGATTTCACCTGGCACAGCGTAGATCTCGATGTTGACTCCATCGTCGGGGTCGCCGAGGTGAAGACCAAGCCCGAAAACGAGCACCGAGACCTGCTTTGGGATTCGATCGATGGTCTCGAGCCGAGCAGCCTCTCTCGCCTCTTCCGAGTCATCCGCGATTGGAACAGCTCTGCCGCGGAAGAAGCCCCGCTGGTTCAGCTCGACCTCTGCGAGCCGACTCACTTCATCGAGCCGGCTGAGCCGGTCGAATTCCGCAGCCCCTTCCTCACTCTCATCGAGGAGAGTCACCACAAGCTGCTCAAGCGCGAAGCAGACAAGGACCTCTGGACGTGGTTCTCCAATTGGCGGAATACCTTCCTGTCTCTCGCCGAGCGCTTCTCGACGCTGAGCGGCGATGAGGTCGTCAACCTGCTGAAGAAGGCGCTTGCCGCCACCCGGCGCTCGGTGCCAAAGTCACGAGCCCCGCGCCAGCGGAAGGCTCGGGCCGAGCGCCTGGTTCGCCTCGCCGATTCAATCGCGCCCAACGCACCGCCGTTCTCCCCTCCCCCACAGGCTCTACCAACCGGGGCGGGATAGCAGTGCAATTCCCGCCCCAATCTCCGAGAGGAGGCGGGAATGAAATCCCCACCGTTTTTCACCGGACGATGTATCTCCATCCACGCAATCACCAAACAGGCCGAGGCCTTCCTCGCCGGGCTTTCCGAGCGGGAGAAGCGCGATCTCAAGGTCGCGGCGACGATCCTCGACCATTCGCGGGAACGTGGCCGGCCACCCGGTGGGCGCTCGGAACGCGTTGCTGGTTCCAAGCAGGGTCTCTTCGAGCTACGGATCACTCCACCAGGGCGCCGCGGGCCTCACACGAGGGCCCTCTACATCGCCGAGGGCTCCGAGATCCTCGTCGTGCGAGGGGTGCGGAAGGCTCAGAGGGGCATCCCACGACGCGAGATCGACCTGGCAGGACGCGATGCCACTGCCGCCCGAGGCAAGCGCGATGAAGGGGTCGGCGAAGAAGAGCGAGGGCGAGCGCCGTGACTTCGAGCGCGAGCTGCTCTACGGAGAAGTGGGCGAGACCTTGGGCGCGCTGATCGCCGAACTCGGCATCTCCCAGCGCCAGCTGGCAGACAGGCTCGGGCTCTCGGAGAGCCGGGTCTCCCGGATCCTCGGAGGGGCAGAGAACGTGACTCTGAAGACCCTCGCTGACCTCGGCGTAGCGCTCGGTCTGCGCTTTCGGCTCGCGGCCGAGGAGCTCCCCGATCGCGATCAAGGGCCGGCAGCAGAGGATGGGCCGTTACCGGAGTGGCTAGTCGACCGAGCTAAGTAGGCAAAGGCCTCAGTGGAATACCACCGCTAGAGGACCCGAGGGCGAAACCGCGCCCGATCCGCGTCTTCACCTTCGAGGAAATGCACCGCTTCGCGAAAGCTGCCGGCCGCTACGAGGCGATGGTCCGCGTCTTCACCGACTGCGGCCTCAGGTTGGGGGAGGTGCTGCCCCTGCGCCGCGAAGACTTCGACGGTGAGACGCTCCAGGTCCGCCGCACCGCCCACGAGGGACAGATCCTCGAGGGCACGAAGACCGACCACGACGAGCAGGACGCTGGCCGTGTCGTCCCGGTCCCGGCGACTCTCGCCTGGATGCTCGAAGCTCAGCTCCAGGTCAGCGACGAGAGCGAGTTGCTCTTCACAACCCCGACCCGCCGCATGTGGCGAGAGCGCAACTTCTACCGCGACCTTTGGCGCCCGGCCCAGGAATCCTCCGGCTTAGACATCCGACCCCACGAGTGCCGTCATAGCTACGTCACCCACCTAAGAGCCGCTGGCGTCAACGACGCTGATATTGCTGAGATCGCGGGACATCGAGTGGAGACGATGCTGGCCCGCTACACGCACGCCACCGGTCAGAGCTTCCATGCTGTCCGAAAGGCCGTGGGCTAGGCCATTGAGAGCCGAAGCAACGTATCGATCTTTAAGCTGCTCAGCGTGGGACGGTGGATCTGCATCGAAATGCCGTCGGGGCCATGTCGATAATCAAGGAAGAGATGAGCGGCGGCGAGCGCGACAAGAACGAACGAAGAGAGGCCGCACTCCTAGAGGTGGTTCGTCTGGGATTAAGCGGAGATCAGCGCTCGCTTCGCCAGCGTGCGCGCAATCTTCTGCGAAGCGGCTCCAACCCGCTCCTGTCCGACGAAGGTCGGCGATATTTGCAGAACCTCTTGGCTCCAGAGGACGAGTTGACTTCTTTCCGGGGAGATGTGTTTGAGCAGAAACCTACTGCCGTCCCCCTTCCGGGCGAAGCCATGCCTATCCCAGACGACCGGGAGCCGCAGGCCCCCGTTCTTGAGCGCGCTGCCGAGGAAAAGGTACGGCGCCTAATACGCGAGTACGAGAATAGGCATCTACTAGAGGAGGCCAATCTCGCCCCGACGACTAGGGTGCTGTTGGCAGGGCCGCCGGGAGGTGGGAAGACGATGACCGCACGGTTCATTGCTGCCCGCTTGGGGGTTCCTCTCCTGCTGGCAGAGCCCAGCCAGGTTCTCACCGGGGTTATGGGACAGAGTGCCCGCAACTTGTCTGCACTGATGAAAAACGCTGCAGCCTCACCCTGTCTTCTGTTTTTGGATGAGCTTGATGCCTATGCACGTCGGCGTGGAGAAACGCACGATATTGCGGAGCCCAAGAGGCTGGTGAATACGCTCTTGCTTGAGCTCGATAGGTGGCCTGTGCATGGTCTCTTAGTCGCAGCCACGAATCACGCTGAGGTGCTCGATGAGGCCGTTCGGCGTCGATTTGAGATGACCATTGACCTTGGCTATCCCTCTGTTAATGGCCGGCGGGAGATTGTTAGGGCGACTTTGGAACGGGCAGGGAAAGAGGTTCCAACAGTTCTTTTAGACGTCATTGCATCCTCAACTGACAATCAGTCTGGTAGCTCCTTGGTCAACGAAACTGTCTCCGCAATTCGGCGATCGATCATCGATGGCATGTCGATCGAGGCCTGCCTGGGTCAGCAATTTCTCGCGGCAAGGTTCATTGGCCGAGGAAAAGGAGCGAGCGAGATAAGAAACCGTGCTGTCAAGCAACTCAGTGAGACAGAGTGGGATGAGGAGAGGATTGCCGCAGCCATCGGTGTGAGCGCAACGACGGTTGCTGGGATCTCAGCAAGCACGTCTGTCGAGTAAGCAAAATTAGATTCAGCGTGGCAAGATCCGCTGACTATGGAGGCTTCAGGGGAAGGTGGCCGCGAGGGTCTGGACAGACCTCCGCTGCGTAAAGGCGAGGCATACGCAGGCGATATTCCGTTTTCAAAATCGCGCGGGCCTGGTGACCCGTGGTGGCCATTTGAGACGGTTGCCAGCGTAGCTCGACAGCAGATTCAAGAAATTCAAGAGCAAGCAGCCCAGCTCACCGCAGAGCAAATTGGGCGCAATGGAAAAGTCGTGGTCGAAGCGACGGTACTGCCGAACTACCTCGCTGCTAGCCACTATCCAGCCGACTTGCTAGCCGAGACCAAGCTAGTTCCGGTGGGCAGTCGCACTGCAACTGGGACTCGGAAGCAACCCAAACAAGAGGATATCCCTGACCAGCCCGCTAAGACCTACCTGCTTGCCGGTGATCAAGAGGCGGTCGCGAAACTAGGCCAAGTCTATGAGCGGGAACCTGAGAGAGAGGGTCTATGGCGGGACGCATTGAAGTTCACCGCATTCTCACTCAGTGACCCCGAGCGCGTTCTGGGAGGAACTGGCGAGCTGCCAGAGGCAGTAAACGGCAAGTACGTATATGAGGCTGTATTGCATCCTCAGTTCATCCAGCCAGGAGAGCCGGACCCCGCTGCGGCGCAGCGAGTTCTTGAAGACTTTCGGGCTTATCTTGAGTCGCTAGGCGCAGAGGCTGACGACCGCTATACGCGGTTTGAGGGAGATATGTGGCACGTCCCTGTGCTGTTTCCGCTCGACCCTTCCTTGATTATTAACGCTGCAAAGTTTGCCCAGCTAAGGGTTCTGCGCCCGATGCCTCGCATACGAGCAACTCCAGAGCCCCGTGACGGCTACCCGGGTGAGATCACCGCAGGTACGCTAGGTGTGCCTCAGCACCCAGGGCGCATAGCGATCTTTGATGGGGGTACCGGCACTTTTGTCCCTGAAGGGCCAGCGTGGATCTCGGTGACCGATTTAACGGATCGCCCCCCGTCACCGGCACCGCTCGAGCATGGATCTGCTGTAACGAGTGCAGCCCTGTTCGGCAATCTCGAGTCGGGGGGCCCATTGCCGCAGCCCCACACGCCGGTCGACCACTTCCGAGTGTGGCCTCTCCCGTCCGATGTGCCCACGGACTTTGAGCTGCCTTGGGTCCTTGGGCAAATCGAGCAGGTCATCTCGACGGGGGACTATCGAATTGCGGTAATTACGCTCGCACCGGCTCTTACCGTTGAGGATTCAGAGCCCCATTTATGGACGGCTGTTCTGGACCGTTTGGCTGTCGAACACGATGTGTTGTTCGTGGTTGCGGGCGGGAACCAAGGTGAACTTGCCGCAGGGCTCAATCGCATACTTGTCCCAGCGGATCTCATGAACGGTCTGAGCGTAGGGGCATGTACTGATCCAGAAGGGAAGGTGATCAGAGATGACTACTCTTGCGTGGGGCCAGGGCGACCAGGAGCTATGACGGCGCCCACGGGAGTGCAGTTTGGCGGCAACCTTGAAACGAAGCCGTTTGGGGCATTCAACTCTGTCGGAGGGGTAATCGGCGACGAGGGGACCAGCCTCTCGGCACCTGTCGTTGCCAGGGGATGCGCGGAGCTGAATGCCCTTCTAGGTGGGACTGGATCAGCAAACCTCCTGCGCGCCCTCGCAGTCCACCTCTGTGAGCGCCCATCAAAGAAAGAAGCTGAAGATGACGGCTCTTCTGCCCGTTCGGTCGGATACGGCCGGTTTCCCACTAGTTTCCGCCATTTGTTGGAGCAGGACGCTAGTGAGGTAACTATCGTTTATGAGGGGGCACTAAAGCGTCGCCAGCGTATAGAGCTGCCTGTCCCTATTCCTAACGAGATCTTTGAGGAAACGCCCACGAAAACGTTCAAATTTCGATGGACGCTTAGCTTTTTTACTCCAGTTGATCCTGCTAACCCGGTTGATTACTCCACGAATGGGATACAGGTGATATTCCGGCCGCATATTCACAAGTTCATGCTCACTGATCAGGACGAACAGTCAATCGGCCCGTTTCATGAGATCGATGAAGCACCGCAAATTGAACATATGACGAAACATGAAGGCTACAAAAAGGCAGAATTCCCCCGCTCAGCAGAGCAGACCGGAGTCGCCCCTGAGGTAGATCTACGCCATATCCATGGCAAGTGGGAGGGCCTTCTCCGTATGGACAAGGGGCTGCACGGGCAAAGTCTTTGTCGCCCAAGACTCGACCTTCATATGCTCTCCCGAGAAGGCGGCGATCTCCAGAAGGACGCCGAGGATCTAACCTATGCGCTAGTTGTAACGATCAAGGGTCCGTCCGGTGTCGACATGTACGATCGGACTGTGGCCTATGCCTCGTTGCTCCAGCCTCTGGTTACCGATATACCTGTCTTGGTGGGAGTCGGGATCTAGGTGAGTAACAAGGGGTCTATGCAGTTCGTCTGTCCCCAATGCGATCCCCCTCGGGACTTGACGGAGCAAGTACTCGCCGAGCGAGACGAAGAGCTAGCCATTCTAAGGACCGGCAGCAGGAAAAGAGAGGGGCGATGGACGGTGACGATGAGATGTCCCATGGGGCACGAACTCACCTTTAGTGGCGAATGGTGAATGAGGGTAGACCTCCATCGACCCGTGAGCGCCTATTAGCCCGCTCGCGGGACGAGCTGTCTCCCCATGTCTCGCTTGGTGCCGTGGCGGAGGCTTCCGAGCGAGTTGTTGGAGGGATAAGTGTTGCCGCAGCGATCGCATCAGGATTAGGCCTTTTCAGTGCCGTGGAGCTATCGGAAGTGAGCTGGGCGTGGTCATTGCCGGCGATTGTGTTTGCGGGGCTGGCAGTCGTGTTGGCCGTGTTCGCATCGATCCCAGTGTCGAAGATCATCCGGCCGGGGGATTTGGAGGAGGTCGACAGGTTCTTCTCAGGGCAGCTGCGTACCCGTGCTCGACTATTGCGGGGGGCCTCTGGCTGTCTGGTGATTGCGTTCCTCGCGATTCCGATACCGGCCGTCGTTGCCGCATTCGAAGATGATGCATCGTTCCTAGAGCTGGCAGCGGTCCGTCGCGGAGACAGGCTCCAGGTGACGGCCACAGGAGAAGGGTTGGCAGAAGGGCAAGCAACTCTCCGGGCAACCAAGAAGAAGAGTGTAATGGTACTCGGAGTAGCGAACGTCTCCAGAACGGGAGTTGTGCACTTTGCCGCGAGTGGTCCCATCAGTAGGTTTATGGGCACCCACTTGTCGGTCGTGGTGGTAGGAAACGGGGGTGTCGTTGGTCGGGCAACGCTAGTGTGGCCGTAGAGGTGTAAGGCTCATTGCTCCATCGCACTTTGCGGGAGTTGCGCGTGCCAACCGACGGTGACGAAGCATAGATCTCGCGATCGAGGGCCATTCGCCCTATCCAGGGCGCGGCGCCCTGCGGACGCCGACGTTCCCTTGGCCGGCCATGACATCGAGTGCGCGGCGGACGAAGGCCTCCCGCTGGTTGTGGTCTCAGCTGACGGCAGCACTCGGGTCCTCAAGCCGGAGCTTCAGACGCACTGATTCAACGGACCTGCGTCTGCGGGTCGCATTCGGGTCACATCGCCGCCGCGATCCCGCTACCTACGCGAACGCCGTCCTCCTTTCAAGCCGAAACAACCCCCTGAACCGATCGGGGGCGGCCTGATCGGCTGCCGAGGCTCCGGTTGATCTAGTCAGAGTCGGCTGCCGACATCGTTGATCATCAGCTGGCCGACTTCGAAGGCGCTGTTGCAGATCTCCTTCGTGTGTCCGATGGGTCGGGACCTTCTGCTGCGGTCTCCTGGTTTCTCCGGGCTCTGGAGGTCCAGCTCGTGGGAGATCTCGTTTCTTGCGTGAAGAGGGGTTTCAGAGTGTCGATCTTCTTGCGTAGCGTTTTGTTGTCGATGCCGAGGGCGCCCGCCACCTTCTGGACCTCCTCTTTGGACTGGAGGCTGGAGCCGGTGAGGTCGTAGATGTAGTCCTCGATCAACCGGTCGCGGGGACTCGCCGAGGTGAGGTACCGGGCGAGGATCCGGGTGTCGGCTATCTCGCCGGTGCCGAGGCGTTCATGGGTGAAGTCCTCGAACTTCTTGTGGGCCTGTTCGTTTCCGGCTTCCAAGAGCAACGGAAGCGTGTCGCGGATCATCTGCTTGAGGGTGGCGTCGAGTCCTGCCCCTGAAAACACGATGGCCGCGCGCAGCTGGTCGTTCTCGTTGTTCGTCAGCTGTCCCTGGATCCCGCCGCCTTCCGATTTACGCAACTGACGAATCTTGTGCAGGGTGTCGAAGGTGGCCTCGACTGCTTCGTGTGCGCTGACGAGGAAGCGCTGGGACTTATCGGTCGCGGCGTGTGCCACCTCGGTCGGCAACGCTTTCAGATAGGCCATCTTCGTGAGCATAGGACCATTAAGCTGCCTCTACTGCCCGAACTCGCGTTCAGAGATCTAGTCGCCTTCGGACGTGGATCGATCGCATGGGTCCGCGTTTACCTGCTCAGGGACGGTCAGGCCGTAGCCCTTGCCTTCGACCCGATCGACAACCCGGGGCCCTCGGTTACCAACGGCGCCGAGGAGTTGCTCCGGGACCTGTCGCGTGCGTTTACCCCGGCGGAGAAGATCCGGCTGATGACCAGGTATCCAGGCGACTCACGGGGAGAGGGATGGACGGAGATCATCTTCGGCGGAGATCGGACCGAGTTCGAGCCCCGCACGATCGAGGAAGTCGAGGCGCTGGTGGGCGAAAAGCTCGTCGATCCCGCGCCAGACCGCGCGACCTGTGTGGATCTCGGCGGCAAAGGCCACCCACTCCTCGCCCTGATCCCGCCTCCGGAGCCCGACCGAAACCCGATCCAGGACCTGGCCCTCGTCGCGGTGGCCGATCTGCCCTGGCCTCACAACCCGAGCGAGTGCGCGTCGAAACCACGCTTCGACGACCTGGCCGAGCTCTATGGATCCTCCCATCGGCACTGCACGGCGGTCGGAGCCCACTGGTCCTACACCCTGGAAGAGACCGACTACCAGGTGTGTCCCTACCACCAAGCAGACTGGAAGCGGATCGCCGACGTAAGCGTCGAGATCTTCGAAGGGCTGACCGAGGACGCCGAACTCGACGTCGTCTTCGAGGCGGTCGACCGGATCCTCGGCAACACGGCAGAGGGAGCATGGTGTCGCTCCCTGTTTTCGGATCCGATCGTCTGGAGCCCGGGGCAGGATTCGGTCACCAACGGGCAGCACCGATCCTGTGCCTTGCGGGCAAGCGGCGCGCCGTTCTGCGTAGTTGACGTTGATGGCGCCTACGTCGTAGAGCCGGTGGCCGGCGATCCACGCCGCCGCGCCGCTGCGGAGGTCGCGGCCTACTGGGCCCGGCGAGCCGCCGATTAAGTTCGGTCAGGTCGGAGAAGGGACCACGGCCGGAATCGCGGAGGCATGCGAGCGCACCACCTCGGCGATCCCGGCGATCTGATCGAGGACCTCGTTCGGAGCCTGATTCAAATCCAGCGTCAGAACCTCGATCTCCTTTCCCGCCGCCGGGATGCGGATGGTCCGTTCGACCTCCTCGCCGGCGGCGTAGACGAGCAGGCCTCTGGGCAGGGCGGTGGCCGTCGTATAGGCGAGCAGTTGGTAGGCGTCCGGATGCTTGACGCCCGCGGTGGCTGGGGTCTTCTTGTACTTGACGTCACCGACGAAGACGCAACGCCGACCGCGCCACCAGGAGATGTCCGGCAGCAACTTGAGCTTCTCGCCCGCGTCCAGATGAAGGGACCGCCCGCGCGCCTGCTGGGGGAAGAGGCGCGGCGACAGGGCCAGCGCCTCACGCAGGGCGATCACAACGAAGTCCTCGAAGACATCCGCGAGGTTGATCAGGAAGGAGGCCCCGCCGACGTTTCCGGCTTGCGCGTCGAAGGAGCGCGATCGGAGCACGAGCTTGGCGAACTCGACCGGTCGGCGAAAGTGAGCATTTAGGCGGTCGTAGGTGATCTCGGGCAATCGGCGGCCGTCGAAGGAGACGCTGCTGACGTTGGAGAACGCGCCCGCCAGCGCCCGCAGTCGGGTCCGACTGCGGGGGTCCTGGATACGGATTTCGCCGAGCCGGGTTATCGCGGCTTTGAGCAACTGGTTGAGGACGACGTCGTCGGTGAACTCGTCGTAGCTGCATTCGACGGGCGGGACCAGGCCGAAGGTGGTCCGCAGCTGATCGGCGATGCGGATTCGGCCGCGGACCGTCTGCAGGGAGGCTTCTTCGAGGCGGTAACCGCTCAGCAGCCCTTGGCGAAGCGCCTCTTCGAGCTGAAACGCGAAGCCGGGAATCAAGGCCTCGAAAAGGTCCTCGTCCTCCTCGAAGTCGAATCCCAGCTGCCGCCATCGGCGAGGGTCCATCGAGTAGGAGAGGAGGAAGAGGAGCCGCCGGATCCCGATCTTCGGCCGCAGGACGAAACGACGTTCGCCAAGTTGCAGCGCGCCGACGTTATTGCCCGGGTTGAGCACGTAGAGATCCTGCGTGCCGGCGACCCCGGTGACCGACACCCCCGGAGCCAGCGCTCGCAGGGAGCCACACTCCCCGCTGTTCAGCCTGATCGGCTGCGAATCCCGATGCTCGACGAGGACCGTCGCCGCGGCTTCACTGACCATCTGGCTCGGCCTGCCCATCGCCGTCGACGGCCTTCCGCAGGGCGGGTAGGGCGAATTCGGCGAACCGATCCGGCGACCCGATCAGCCGCTCTTCGAGGTAGGGGATCACCGCGTGCCGCCAAATCCGCTCGATTCGCTCTTCCGTCAGCGAGCTCGGATCGTCGACCATGAAGTGACTCGGGCCGATCGCGGCGTCACGGTCGCCCAGCCTCCGGTTCGCCTCTGCCAGGACCTTCGGAAGCCAGGCCTTCGAGGTCTCCGAGTTCGTTTCGAGCCAGCGCTCGAGGAGGTCGGAGACAGGAGGCTCGTCCGGGAAGTAGTCGACGAAGTAGAAACGGCGCCGGAGCGCGCCGTCCATCAAGGCGATCGAACGGTCCGCCGTGTTCATGGTGGCGATGATCCACAGGTTCTTCGGCAGCGCGAACCCCACGTCTTCCTGTGAGCCGGAGTCGGCCGGGGCGTACTGCAGGCGGATCCGCTCGCCCCTGTACTCGAGCAGGAAGTAGAGCTCGCCGAACACTTTCGCGACGTTCCCCCGGTTGAGCTCGTCGATCACCAGCACGTACTTGTTTTCCGTGTCGGCCTCGGCCTTCTTGGCCAGACGCATCAGCGGCCCCATGCTCAGCTCGAAGCCGGGCTGCCCCGCGACCACCCGCGGCCTGTACCCCTCGACGAAGTCCTCATAGGAATAAGAGGGATGGAACTGCACGATCTCGCAGCCGCCGCCGAGTCGTTCGAAGTACCTGCCAAGCTCCCGGGCGACGTAGGTCTTACCCGTGCCCGGCGGCCCTTGGAAGACGACCTGTCCTTTCTCCTCCAGCAGTTCGACCACCTCCGACAGCCATTCCTCGTCGAGGAGGAGCCCCGCGGCCAGCTCCCCCAGGGTCTCCGACGTCTGCGCTTTTGGCTGTTGGTCCCGCAGCCAAAAGAGGAACTCCGATTGCGCCCGGGTGTCGCCGGGCAGGAGGGGCCGGAGCCTGTCGCGGAGGACCTGGTTGCTCCACTCGACGCGTCGGCCAAGGGAAAGGTCGTCCACGTCTTCGGGAATGTCGATCCCCAGCGGCGGGAGCTCCATCAGCGCGCGCTTGCCGTTTCGACCCCTGACGTTGAAGACCGGTATCCATTCATCGGGCCGGGCGATCCAGAGGGCCTTCGTGACCAACGCCACCTTGAACCCTTCCGCGCTCCATTCTTCTCCGATAAGGACATCGTTGATCCGATCGGAGAGCTCCTCGTCGTCGTAGAGCAGGTGGTGCATCGCCTGCGCCACCTGGACTTTGGCGTCGTCGCCGGATTTCAGGTACGAGTTGACCGCGGCCATCGGCCCGGGACCGCCGGCGGCCTGCCCCGCAAACCTCGAAAATTCGAGGTCCGAGAAGCGCTCGGGGTCGTCGATCGCCGCCAGCAGCTTCTCCTCGGTGAGGGCCTCTGCGAGTTCGGCGCGCTCCTTCTTGACTTTTTCGTCCACAGGTCGCGGATAGGAGGTCTCGGCTTTCCACTGCTCAACGAGAGCTGCCAGGCGGTCCGACGGGGCGCTCGGGGAGGGGGGCGAAGAAGACACCCTCTGCAGATAGGCGTCGTATACCGCGAGCAGGTCCTCGAGATCCGATTCGAGCTGAGTGTCCGCCGGCAGCTCGTCGCTGGGATAGAAGCGAGCGAGGATGCACCCCGCTTCGTAACTCCTAGCAAGCCTTCCTTTCTTCGGGCCTAGATCGATGGTCCCCGATGGGTCGAAGACGGTGCCGTCAACGGCTTGCAAGTCGTCGCGGATCCTCGTGGCTCTCTGTTCGAGCGCAGGGAGCGTCTGGGCGACCCCGACGTCGTTTATCGACTGTTCGACACCTTGGTTCAGAGTCAGGTACATGCCGGTGAGATCCGACCGAAACAGGTAGACGGGATAGACGCCCCTGCGGGTGGATTCCGTCTCCCTCGAGTCCAGGAGGGCCAGCCACGGCACATTCGGCCACCGCCCTACGCCCATGGACCGTACGACCTTTAGCCCTTCTCTTCTGGCAACCGACGAAGTCTCCTCAAAAGCGGTGACCAGGTCGTCAAGCTCCCTACCACCTCGTTTGTCCGCGGCGTCGTAACTGTCTATGACAGCCCGTAGGGCATCTCCGATCGACGGACCACTCTGCTCTACGACCTCGAATCCGAGTTCTCGCAGCTTGGGCACGGTCGTCCGCAACCCGGAGGTCAGGTCCGAGTTCCCGAGCGGCCCCCGCTCGGGGAACTGCTTCCCGAAGGCCACGCCGACGATTGCCTTGACGTCGTACTCCGTGCCTTCGTGTCTCAGCAAGTACCGTCGTGATTTTCCGTAGCCGTATTTGGCAAGGAACGCTTCGCGGCCAAGCTGGTCGCATTCCTCGATGGCAGCCAAAACGGCCTCGGGATCGGTCAGTTGTGAGACGAGACTGGGCAAGTCACCTCCGTGTCGGCGTCACGGCATTTGCGCGTTCGCCGAGTCGACAGACTAATCAGGTCTCATCTCGGTCACATCGACGCAGCATGCGGATCGAAGCTCAAGTTTGTTCTCGGAGCGCTTGCCGCGGCTTCGCCTCTAGGGCGCTCGTCGTCAACGACCGGTCAGCGGTTTTGTCGTGTGGTTCGCGGGTACCTCTCGAGTAGGCGGAGGCAGGCGCGACACCGCGACTTCCCTCGGTCACCTCAGCAGCACCGCTCCCCTCTCGCCGCTCTCAGACGACGCGATCGGTCCGGTAGCCGAAATGCGCCGAATGGCGCCCAGTCAGCTTGGAGCTACCCATTGCGCATCGGGTTGATCGCATCTGCCACCCAGACCGTCGAGGAGCCGTTTGCCGGCGGGATGGAGGCGCACACCGCGGCGCTGGCGAGGACGCTGCGGGAACGCGGTCATGAGGTCACCGTTCACGCGGCCGACCGCGACGGCCCCGACTCCGCGTCCGTCGCCCGGGCCGGCCAGTTGCGGCTCTCGGCCGCCGCCCGCAGCGACGTGAGCATGCCGGCGGAGCGGTTCATGGCCGAGCACCACGCCTACCTCTCCCTGATGCTGAGCCTCGACTCGCTCGGCTACGACGTCGTCCACAACAACTGCCTCCACTACCTGCCGGTGGCGATGGCCGGCGCGGTGCGGACGCCAATGCTGACGACCCTGCACTCGCCGCCGACGCCCTGGCTCGAGAGCGCGATCCGCTGCCGTTCGGGAGCCGACAGCCCGCGCTGGGTCTCGGTCTCCCGCGCCAACGCCGCCGCCTGGCGGCACGTCTGCGAGCCCTGCCAGGTCATCTACAACGGCGTCGACCTGGAGAGCTGGGGGTTCGCGGCCGGGCCCCGGGAGCCGACCGCCGTCTGGAGCGGCCGGATCGTGCCGGAGAAGGGGACCCACCTGGCGATCGCCGCCGCCCGCCGGGCGGGCATCCGGCTGACACTGGCCGGCCCGGTCGGCGACCGCGACTACTTCCTCGAGTGCATGGGCGACGCGGGACCGGAGGTGACCTACCACGGTCACCTCGATTCCGCCGAGCTGGCGCGGCTGGTCGGCGCCGCCTCGGTTGCCCTCGTCACCCCGTGCTGGGAGGAGCCCTTCGGCCTGGTCGCGATCGAGGCCCTGGCCTGCGGCACGCCGGTGGCCGCCTTTGCGCGCGGGGCGCTGCCGGAGGTGATCGACCCCGGCTGCGGCGTCCTCGCCCGCCCCGACGACGTCGAGGACCTCGCCGCGCAGATCCCGGCGGCGATGGACAAGGACTCGGGCTACTGCCGTGATCGGGCCGAGAGCAGCTTCTCCCTCGCGGCGATGATCGACCGCTACGTCGAGGTCTACCGCGCCCTGCTCCGATGAGTCGCCGTCCGCGGATCGGCTACTACGTCCACCACCACGGCAGCGGTCACGCCAGCCGCGCCGCCGCGATCGCCGGCGCGTTCCCCGGGGAGGTGACCTTCCTCGGCTCCCTGCCGCCGTCCCGGCTGCGGGAGGCGGGGCCGGTCGTCTCCCTGCCGCTCGAGGACGACGGCGTCGCCGCCGCCCCGCCCGACCTGCACTTCGCGCCGCTGCACTCTCCCGGCCTGCGCGAGCGGATGGCGATCGTCGCCCGCTGGATCGCCGCCGAGGCGCCGGACCTCCTCGTCGTCGACGTCTCGGTCGAGGTCGCCGCGCTGGCCCGGCTCTGCGGCGTCCCGGTCGTCTACGTGCGCCAGTCCGGCCGCCGCGACGACCCCGCGCACCGGCTCGCCTATTCATGGGCGGCAGGGCTGCTCTCCCCCTATCCGGACTGGCTGGAGCGGGAGGGGACGCCGGCCTGGGTCCTCGACCGCAGCTTTCACAGCGGCGCGATCACCCGGTTCGACGCTGGCCGGCGCCCACCGCTCGGGCCGCGGGCGAAACGGCTCCTGGCGATCGGCGCCCAGCCCGCCCGGCGGGCGCCCGAGGTCGCCCACGCGGCGCCGGACTGGCGGGTGCTGGCGGCAACCCACGGGCCGCTCGAGGGACCACCCAACCTGGTCGCCGTCGATCCCGAGGCGGTGGACCTGGAGCTGCTGGCCTCCGCGGCGCTGGTCCTCGGCGCCGGCGGGGCCAACGTCGTGGCGGAGGCCGCGTTCGCGCGGTGCGGGCTGGTCTGCATGCCCGAGGAGCGGCCCTTCGGCGAGCAGCTGGCGCGGGCCGAGGACCTGCGGGCGAACGAAGCGGCGGTCGTGCTCGGGCAGGGCTCCTCGCCGGACGGCTGGCCCGCGGTCCTGGACGCGGCGCTGGCGCGGCGCGAGCGGCTGGCGCGATGGGCCGACGGGGACGGCGCTCAGCGGGCCGCAGAGTGGCTGGCGGAGCTCGCCGCCTCGGCCAAGCTGGCCGGCTCCAGCACGTTCTCGCGCTCGTCCCAGCGGATCAGCCCGCGCTCGGAGAGCTCGTCGAGCCAGCCCCTCGCCGGCCACGCCTCCCAGCGGCGCTGAAAGCGCTTCGCGTTGCGGACCAGGGCCGGGATCGCGTCCGGCCGCTCTCGGGTCGGCGGGTGGTGCTGGTGGAACGCGGTCGCCGCGCGGACCCAGGCCAGCGGCACCTCCCGCTGGCGCGCCCGGAAGGCGAAGTCCGTGTCCTCGATCCCGTAGCCTGCGTAGCCCTCGTCGAAGCCGCCGATCCGCTCGAGGAAGCAGTCGCGCCGCACCGCGAAGTTGAGCGACCAGAAGAGGTCGTGGCGCCGGTCGATGCGCGGCTCCGGGCCGAAGAGGCGCTCGCGGTCGGGATGCGCCTCGGCGAGGCGGTGGAGAGCCGCTTCCCCGCCCTCGGCGCCGGGCGGGAGGTAGAGGGTGCGTCCGACGGCGATCGCGTCGTGCTCCGTGAGCGCCGCGGCGAAGGCTCCAACCAGGTCGCAGCCGGGGATGCAGTCGACGTCGAGGAAGATGAGGCACTCCCCCCGGGCGGCGCGGGCCAACTCGTTTCGCGCCCGCGCCAGCGGCATATCCGCGCCGTCGACGGCGATCGTCCGGGTGGGGAGATCGGGACCGTCGGGGAGGACGTGTCGGGGGTCCTCGCCTCCCATCCAGGCGACGAGCAGCTCGGCCGGCTGCACCCGCGAGGACCGCAGGCCGCGGACCAGCCCGGTGAGGTGGGGCAGCCGGTCGCGGACGAGGGTGAGGACGCTGACCCTCATCGGACCCGCCCGCCCGCCGCGACTGAGGCCGCCCGCGGGTCTTCGAGCAGGCCCTCGTAGAGGGCGAGGTGGGCGGCGGCGATCTGCTCGCGCTGGCGGCAGCGGTGCTCCGCCCCAAGGGGCGCAGGCAGCTCGGCCGCGGCGAGGAGGACCGCTTCGCGCAGGCTCGCCGCGTCCAGCCCGTGCCGCTCGTCGAACCGGTAGATCGCGGTGGCGCCCTGGCCGCGATAGCAGCCGCAGCTCGGCGCCACCACCGCGGTGCCGAGGTCCCGGCAGGCCTCCAGCCAGCCGGAGTGGGTGCCGAACCGGTAGGGCAACACCGTGAGGTCGAGCGAGTGCAGGTAGTCGTAGAGCTCGTCGTCGTCGAAGTAGGGGTGGATGCGGAGGTCGACGGTTCCCCGGTCTCGCTGCCGCTCCAGCAGGCAGCGCAGGTCGGCGCGGAAACCGGGCGCCTGCGGGTCCCAGATCTCCTCGTGGACGTTCACCTGCAGGCGAATCCGGGGGGCGGGCTCCGCCGCCAGCGGCGAGAGAGCTTCCAGCAGCTCGACCCCGAGCATGTTCGCCCGCAGGCTCTTGAGGTGGATCCCGACCCGCGGAGGGCCCGTCTCGCGCTCGGTCGGCGCCGGCAGTGCCTCCATGCGCTCGAGCGGCATGACGTGAGGGTGGGGGATGACGAGGGCGCGGCGGCCGTAGCGGGCCTCGATCAGCTCGCTCGCTTCGCCGGTAAGGGTGACCAGCGCGTCGGCCGCCTCGATCAGGACCTCCATCTGCTCGGCGTGTAGCCGCGGCGTCTCGTGGTTGGGGTTGCGCAGGTCGTGCACGGTGTAGACGAGCGGCTTGCGCAGCCGCCGCAGGAGGTCGCAGAGCTCGGTCAGCTGTTCGGGGTGGCGACCGTCGAAGCCGAACTGGACGTGGAAGACGTCGAACGCCTCCGCGTTCTCCTCAACCCAGTCCGGCTCCAGCATCCGCGGCGGCCACCAGCCGCGCTGCCCCGGCGCCCGCCAATCGTCGAGCCGTTCGACCTCGGCGTCGCCCGGCCGCCCCAGGTGGCGTATGTAGGGATGGTCTGCTGGCACGGAGGCGACGCGAATCGGCACATGCCGTCACTACCCTGCGGTTGCTCCGGCGGAAACGGCCGGCGTCGGGCCGGCGGCTGGGAGAGGCTGGAGGAGGCGGGGCCGGTCGACTGCTCAGAGCCGCTGTGGAATCAGCGCGAAGCCGTGCTTCTTCGCAGCATCGCGCAACTCCCTGTCCCAGCAGGCGAACTCGAGCTCTTCGCCGGCGGCGAAGGAGAGGGCTCCCGCAAGGTGAACCGAGTCGTAAGCGCGCAGCGAATGAGCGCGCGCGCTCTCGGCGGCTTTCGCGAGTAGCCCAGCGTCGACGGCGTGGCTGTCGACTCCCCGCCAAAGACTGTCCAGGTCGTCGATTGCGCGGCGGAGCTGGGTCGGGGTCAGCCGCCCTCCCTTGCGCATCCTGCTCAAGGCAGCGGTCGCCTCTACGTGCGCGATCGCGGTGGTTCGGATGCCGACGGCCTCGCTGTAGGTACCCTGCGCCTCCTCCGTCCCCGGCTCATCGACCAGCAGCTTGATCATGGCGCTGGTATCGAGGTAGAGGTTCAGCGCCGTCCCTCGGAGACGTAGTCCGCAGCGCTCATGCCCGTGCCTTTGAGCTTTGCGGGTTTCGGCAAGTGGCGAGGGCCTTCGCTCGGGCGGACGGAGCCGTCGGCGATCAGCGCTGCGAGATGAGGCGGCGTCGTAGTGGAAACGATCCTGGCCACGGCACGGCCATGCTTCGTCACCGTGATCGCCTCACCCTCCTCGACCCGGTCGATGATCGAGCTGGCCTTGTCCTTTAGTTCGCGGATGCCTACGGTCGCCTTCTCCATAGTGGCCACATTTTAGCTCAATGTAGCCAGATAAGTTCTAGGAGTCGACCTCCGCTCATGGTGGGGGCACGGTCAGCCAGGCGTATCGATCCAGCGAATGATCCGCCCGCCCGCCAGCTCGTGATACGCCGGGGGAGCCGGCGGCGGATCCTCCGAGAGGCAGGCGATCACTGCGGCGGCGCCATGCAGGTGCTCCTCCACCGCCGTCGTCCAATGAACCTCGGGATGTAGGAGCCGCCGCAGCCGCTCCCAGTTTCGCCGCTCGATCGCATCGAGCACATCGCAGACCGCCGGTACCTGCTCCGCCATTCCCGATCCCCCTGTGGCGGTTGACTTGGCCCGGCGAGGCTACCGCTCAGAAGACGACGCTGGTGGACTCCACACCTTCGGTCAATCAGCAGTGGCCCTTCCGGACGATGATCGAGGCGATTTCTTAGTGGACCTTTCGTCCACTTCCAGGGCGGACCCTAAGCCTGTCCCGGTCTGACGCCGACACTCGCTGTCCAAGCAGTTCCACTCACCGAAAAGGCACACCCGTCGCGAGGCGGGGTCGCAAAGCCAGGGGCCTCTCTGAGGCAGCCCCGCCACCGAAGGAGACGTCAGATGAGGTCCTGCTTTTTCCCGGCGCGCGTTGTCGTGATTGGTATGGCTCTGGCCGGTCTCTTGACGATGCTGACCGCCAGCTCTTCTTCGGCGCGCCAGCCGGATCGACCCGTCCTCGAGATGAAGGCGAAGGAGGCCTCCGCCCGCTCGGCGGTGCACCGTAAGGGCGACAAATCCGCCCCGAGCGTCAGCTGGAAGGCGCCGGCGGCCGGTGCGACCGTCAAGGGCACGATCCAGGGCTCGGCCTGCGAGGTCTCTGCCAGCGACAAGGGCGGGGTCAAGCGGGTCGTCTTCAAGGTCGACGGCACCGTTCTCAACACGGTGTTCTCGGCCCCGTGGAGCTGCACGTTCAACTCAGTCGCTGTCGCCGATGGAGCTCACACCCTGACCGCGACCGCCTACGACGGAACGGGCAACTCACGTTCGGCCTCGCGGACCGTCACCATCGCCAACGCGCTCGCTCCTGCGCCGACCCCGACTCCGACTCCGATCCCCGAGCCGACCCCGACTCCGGAACCGACTCCCACTCCCGAGCCCGAGCCGACTCCGACCCCTGAGCCCACTCCCACCCCCGAGCCGACCCCGATCCCCACTCCTGAGGCCCCCGCCCTCACCGTCGGTCTCGACGCCGGCAACTACGGGAGCACCGGAGCCGCCGACGTGCGCGGCGCTGTCAACACCGTTCGCTACGAGACCGAACGAGGTGTGAAAGGGCTGGAAGCCTTCAAGAACGCCGGCCTGCGCATCCAGATGAACTTCTCCGGCCCGTACAACAGCGGCGGGGTGTGCGCGCTGAACGCTTCCGCCTGGGTCTCCGAAACTCTGTCCTTCTACAAGGCCAACACCACCCCGGCCCAGACCCCGTCGATCGAGGTCCTGAACGAGCCGGGCGGCACCTGGTTCTGGGGCTCGAACGCCACCAGCAGCTCCAACGCGGTCTGCTACCGGGAACTGCTGAAGAAGACCTACACCGCCTTCCACGGTCAGTACGGCTCCTCGGCCCCGAAGATCCTCGGCACCCTCGACGGCGCCAACGGGCTCTCGTTCGGCAAAGCCTGGGTCACCTCCGACTGGAGGACCTACGTGGACGGCTTCATCGTCCACCCCTATGGCGGCACCGGTTCGCGGGGCAGCTCGGCGCTCGGCAACCGCGAACGGATCGAAAGCGCTCACGCGATGACCAACGGCCCGATCTACATCACCGAGGTCGGCTGGCCGACCGCGGTGAGCCAGCCCTCCACCGGCGACAGCCTGCAGTGGACGGAGTCCGAGCAGGCCGCGAACATCACCAACTTCATCAGCTGGGCCGCCAGCACCGACTACATCGCCCAGGTCATCTACTTCAACTACCGCGACTTCGGCACCAGCAGCTGGTACGGCGTGCTTCGCACCGACGGCTCGCGCAAGCCCTCCTACGAGGCGCTCCGTCAGGCCGCGCTGAAGTACGGGGCATAGTCGCTACCGGCCTCGAAGCTCACGCTCGCCCCTCAACTGCCAGCCCCAGGTTTCTGAGGCATTTCGACCAGCCATCTTCGTGATCGCGCACCGACTCCTCGTCGGCGAGGTCGCGGTGGGTGAGAAGGACGGTGGTCGCGCCGTCGGCCTCGAGGAAGTCGAGCTCGATCAGGGTCGGCCGGTTGTCGCGGTCCCAGGTCCAGGTGAAGGCGAGACGGTTCGGCGGGTCGATCTCGGTGTAGGTGCCGCCGCCCCCGTACTCGGCGTCCTCGTGGGGGTTGCGCATGACGACGCGGACGGCGCCGCCGAGGCGCAGGTCGACCTTCGCTTCGGTCGTCTCCCAGTCGTGCTCGGCGTGGAACCAGCGGCGCATCACCTCCTCGCTGGTCCAGGCCTCGAAGACCTTGGCGGCCGGCGCCTGGAAGGTGCGTTCGATGCGGAGGTTGAGACCGTCGCTCATCGCGGGATCACTGGTATTCGTCGTGGCGATTCCACCACTGGTAGGGAGGCGTCTGCGGGTAGCCCTCCGGCGAGTCCTCCCACTCCTCCTGCCGTCCCAGGGCGGTGATGTCGAGGTAGTTCCAGGTGCCGCCCATCTGCTCGTCGCCGCGCTTGTCGACGAAGTAGGTGCGGAAGATCTCGCCGCCGTCGCGGAGGAAGACATTGGTCCCGTGCCATTCGCCGACGCCGAAGTCGGCGTCGAAGTCGTCGGTGAGGGTGAACCAGGGGATCTCCCAGCCCATCCGCTCCTTCAGCCGCGCGATCTCCTCCTGCGAGGCGCGGGAGACGAACACCAGGGTCGTGTCGCGGGCGTTGAGGTGGGCGAGGTGGGCGACCTGGTCGGCGACGAAGGAGCAGCCGGGGCAGCCCTTCTCCGGGTAGCCCTTGACGTCCGGGTCGAAGAAGAAGCGGTAGACGACCAGCTGGCGCCGCCCCGCGAAGAGGTCCTCGAGACCGACCGGGCCGTCCGGCCCCTCGAAGCGGTACTCCTTCTCGACCGCCATGCGCGGCATCCGCCGGCGCTCGGCCGCCAGCGCGTCGCGGGCGCGGGTCAGCTCCTTCTCCTTGACCAGCAGCTCCTCGCGGGCGGCGTTCCACTCCTGCGGGGAGACGACGGGTGGCAGGTTCATCTCGGGTCCTCCTTCAAGTAGTCGTCGACGACGTCGAACAGGCGGCCCCAGAGGGCGCGCTGGCGATCCATCCACTCGGCCGCCTCGTCCAGCGGCGCCGGCCGCAGCGAAAGGCGATGGGTCCGCCCCTCGACCGCGCGGCTGACCACGCCCGCCTCTTCCAGGACCTTGAGGTGCTTGGAGATGGCCGGCTTGGAGACGCCGAAATCGCGGGTCACTTCGCCGACGGTCGCCGGCCCCGCGGAGAGGCGTTCGACGATCCCCCGCCTGATCGGATGGGAGAGCGCCTTGAACGGATCGTTAACCATTTGGTTAACAGTAGCGCATGGGAACCGCCGGCTAGTCGACGCGGCAGAAGGCGGGCTCGGCGCCGGCGCCGATCGCCCGGCCGCAGGCGACGCGCGTTTCGAGGTGGGGACGCAGGTTCATCGCCCCCGCGTAGATGCGGCCCGCGTCGCACTCGATCCCGAACTTGCCGGAGAGGTAGCGGTCCCCGCCGATCCGGGCCGCGACCTGGACGCCAGCAGTCTCGCGCGACCCGGCCCGCTCTTCGTATTCGAAGGCGAAGGGGCCGGGCTGGCCGACTTCGACCGCGAGGAACTCGGCGACGCGGTTCTTGGGGATCGCGGCGACGAAGCTGTCGTGCAGCTCGCGGGGGTTATGGGAGTCGTCGCGGCCGCCGCCCGGACTGACCCAGTCGTAGAGGGTGAATTTCATGAACTCGCCGCGCGGCGCGAGGTAGCGCAGGACCCGCTCCTCCTGGCGGGCGCTGACCGCGTTGAGGAAGCCGCCAAGGTGGCGGGCGACGCTCTCCGGCTCGCAGCCCGCGAAGCCGACGCCCGCCTCGCCCTCCTCCGAGGGCGAGCCGCAGGAGGCGAGCGCGACGACGACGGCGATCGTTGCCAGTGCCGCCGTAACGAGTCCCCTGCTTGCCAGCCGTGCCACGATTGCGGGGATCATGACGCGCTCGGCCCACACCGCTTCCGCGACCGAGATCAGGACGGCGCTCGCGGCGCGGCTGCGCGAGCGGCTGCCGGAGCTGCAGGGCGCGGTCGCGACCCGGGTCTACTCGATCTCCGATCCGCGCAACGTCGCCGATCCCTCTTACCTGCAGGGGCTGAACGGGGCGATGGCCGCCGCGATCGAGTACCGGCTGGCGGTGCTCGAGGCGGGCGAACGGCAGGCGCCGTCGATTCCGACCGCGCTGCTCGCGCACGCCCGGCTCGACGCCCGCGACAACGTCTCGCTCGACACCGTCCTGCGGCGCTACTTCGCCGGCAACGTGCTCTTCGGCGACTTCCTCGTCAACGAGGCCGAGCGGGCCGAGGTGCCGAGCTCGGCCCTGCGGCAGCTGCTGGCGGCGCAGGCCACGGTCGGCGACCGTCTCATCGCCGCGGTCAGCGCCGAGTACGCGCGCGAGGCGGAGAACCGGCCGACGACGCCGGCCGAACGGCGCCGCGAGACGGTCAAGCGGCTGCTCGCGGGCGAGCTCGTCGACCACTCGGAGCTGGGCTACGAGCTCGACGGCCACCACCTCGCGGTGATGGCGAAAGGCGAGGGGGCGGACGAGGCGATGCGGAGCCTGGCCGAGGCCGTCGACCGGCGGCTGCTGATGGTGCAGCGCGAGGAGGAGCCGACCCGGGCCTGCTGGCTGGGCGGCCGCCGGCAGCTGACCTCCGAGCGGGCGCTGGCGGCGCTCGGTCGCGACCTGCCCGAGGGCGTCTTCATCACCGTCGGCGAGCCCGGCGAGGGGCTCGGCGGCTGGCGGTTCAGCCATCAGCAGGCGAAGGCGGCGCTGCCGATCGCCGAACGCCGCGGGGAACCGGTGGTCCGCTACGCCGACGTCGCCCTGCTGGCGGCGATCGCCGGCGACGACCTGATCGCCACCTCGCTGCGCCAGCTCTACCTGGCGCCGCTGGAGCGCGCCCGCGACGGTGGCAAGGTCGCCCGCGAAACCCTGCGCGCCTACTTCGCGGCGGAGCGCAACGTCTCCTCGACCGCGGCGGCGCTGGGCGTCGACCGGCGCACGGTGCGCAACCGCATCGGCGCGATCGAGGAGCTGCTCGGCCGGCCGATCAAGGGGGCCGAGGCGGACCTCGAGATCGCGCTGCGCCTCGACGAGTAGCCCGCGGGGCGCCTACCCAATCTGGTCATCCGCCCCGCCCGGGAACCCCACATCGGGGAGGCCGCGGCACCCCGGGCGGCCCAGGATCGGGTCATGAACAGATCCCCGATTCGCCTCAGCCTCGTAGTCGCCGCCCTCGTCCTCGTTTTCGCCGCGGTGGCGATCGGCAGCCCCAACCGGAAATCCTGGTGCGCCGGCAACATCTGCGTCATCGACGACGGCGGCATCAGCCCGACGAAGCTGCCGCGGCACGGGAGGGCGCCGGTCAGCGCCTGGCTCAAGGCCGAGATCAGCACCCGCGACGGCAGCCATCCGCCCGCCTTCGAATCGATGGACCTGAGGGTCGAGAAGAACGTCTCGATTGACCCGGTCGGGCTACCGACCTGCAGGCTGGGACAACTTCGGGCGACCAGCTCGGCGACCGCGAAAAGCGCCTGCGGCGAGGCGATCGTCGGCTCGGGGGAGGCCGAAGTCGAGGTGGCCTTCCCCGAACAGCCGGCGTTCCGCTCCTCCGGTCCGCTGATCCTCTTCAACGGCGGCCAGAGGGGACCGACGACCACCCTGTTCCTCCACGCCTACGTAAACGTGCCGGCGCCGACCGCGATCGTCGTCCCCGCGACGGTCACCCGCATCCACGACGGCCGCTTCGGCCTCCGGATCCAAGCCACCGTCCCCAAGATCGCCGGCGGTGCCGGCTCGGTCACCCAGTTCGAGCTGAAGGTGGGCCGCAGGTTCACCTACAAGGGCGAGAAGAAGAGCTTCGTGACCGCCGGCTGCCCGAACGGCGTCTGGATGGCAAAGGGCGAAGCTCGCTTCGTCGACGGCACCAGCCTCCACATCTCCCACCCGTTCCCCTGTACGCCGACGGGCTAGGCCCGCCGACTACCTAACTGCGCAGTTCGTCGGCGAGCGTCGTCAGCTCGCCGACGCTGGTTCCCAGCGCGCCGGCGAGGCGAAGGAGGGTCGTGTAGCTGGGGTTGCGCACGCCGCGCTCGATGCCGCCCACCTGGGTCAGGTCCGTGCCCGCGCCCTCGGCGAGCTGCTCCTGGCTCAGGCCGGCCTCGCGGCGGAGCTGGCGGAGGGCATCGCCGAGCGCTGCGTGCTCGGGCGAGCGGGGCTTGCTGCGGCGCGGGGGCGGCATCGCTCCCGGGAGCCTCTCTATTAAAAGACTCCAGTGTTAGAGTATTTATGCCTTAAGATCTTGAGCGCCGGAAACGGGCTGAGCGCTGTCCGTTCCGGTCATCTATGCCGCCCACCGCTTCAGAGCTGATCAGCGCCGTCAACCACCCCCTGCGGCGCTGGATCCTCTTCGCCTATCTCGATGGATCGGTCGAGTGCGCCTCCGCGAAGGAGCTCGCCGAAGCGACGGGCCAGCGGGTCGGTCAGGTGGCCTACCACCTGAAGACGCTGGCCAGGGGCGACATCCTGCGACCGGTCCGGCAGGGGGACCGGTCGCAGGCCCCGAGCGATGGCTACGGCTGGGCCCTCGGCGTCGAGGCGGAGTGGCTGCGGCTGGTGCTGGCGGTCTGGGCCGAGGCCGACGTCTCCGGCTAGCCTGGCCGGGTGCCGTCTTTGCTCGAGCGCCTCGGGGTTGAGCTGCCCGTCGTCCAGGCCGGGATGGGTGGCGGGCTCAGCCGGCACGAGCTGGCGGCAGCGGTCTCCGAGGCGGGCGGCTTGGGGACGATCGCGGTCAGCGGTGCGGAGGCGATCCGCCGCGAGCTGGCGGCGGCGCGGGCGCTGACCGGGCGACCGCTCGCGGTCAACCTGCTGCTGCCGTTCGCCCGGCGGGACTGGTTCGAGGCCGCGGCCGAAGCGGACGTCGTCGTCACCTTCTGGGGGAGGCCGCGGCGGCGCACCTCCGGCGTCTGGCTGCACCAGTGCGGCTCGGTCGCCGAGGCGCGCGAGGCCCAGTCGGCCGGCGCCGACGCGGTGATCGTTCAGGGCGTCGAGGCCGGCGGTCACGTCCGCGGCACCGTCCCGGCGCTGCAGCTGCTGGAGCGGACGCGGGCCGCGCTGCCGCCCGAGTACCCGCTGCTGCTCGCCGGCGGCATCGCCGAGGCGAGCGACGTGCGCGCGGCGCTGGAGGTAGGCGCGACCGCGGCAGTGGCCGGCACCCGCTTCCTCCTCGCCGAGGAGAGCCGCGCCCACCCCGCCTACCGGCAGCGCCTGGTGGCAGCGAGCGAGACGATCCTCACCGACCTCTTCGGCGCCGCCTGGCCGGCGCCGCACCGGGTGGTCCCCAACGCGGCAACGGAGCATTGGCTTGGCGGCGTTCGTCCTTTCCCCA
>DASUTJ010000011.1:0-5784 GCA_036374655.1 Solirubrobacterales bacterium
GCATCCCCGTCGCCTTGGCGGCGAAGAAGTGCCCGGCCTCGTGGAGGATGATCAGCAGGCAGAAGCCGACGAAGACCAGGAACCAGCTCATGCGGGCATCAACCCCCGAACCTGCTCCTGGCTGCGTTCACGGGCCTCGGCGTCGGCGGCGAAAAGGTCATCGAAGTGACTGACGGGACGGGCGGGCATCTCCTCCAGCACCCGCTCGATCACCGCGGCGATTCCGGTGAACGGGATCCGCTCGGCGAGGAAGGCGGCGACCGCCACCTCGTCCGCGGCGTTGAGCACGCAGGGGGCGGTCCCCCCCGCCGCCCCGGCCTCCAGCGCCAGTCGCAGGCAGGCGAAGGTCTCCAGGTCCGGCTCCTCGAAGGTGAGCGAGCCAACGCTGGCGAGGTCGAGCTGGGGCACGTCGACGTCGGCGCGCTCGGGGTAGTTCAAGGCGTAGGAGATCGGCACCCGCATGTCCGGATAGCCGAGATGGGCGAGCGTGGAGCCGTCGTTGAGGTGGATCAGCGAGTGGATCAGCGACTGCGGGTGGACGACGACCTCGATTCGCTCATACGGGACGGCGAAGAGGTGGTGAGCCTCGATCGCCTCGAAGCCCTTGTTCATCAGCGTCGCCGAGTCGATCGTGATCCGCCCCCCCATCTGCCAGGTCGGGTGGGCGAGCGCGTCGGCGACGCTGACTCCGGAGAGGTCGTCGCGGCCGCGGAAGGGGCCGCCGGAGGCGGTCAGCACCAGCCTCTCCACCGTTCCCGGCGGCTCCGAGTTGACGAGCTGGAAGAGCGCCGAGTGCTCGGAGTCGACCGGCAGGAGCCGCGCCCCGGTCGCCTCGGCCAGCGCCATCACCAGCTCGCCGCCAAGCACCAGGCTCTCCTTGTTGGCGAGGGCGACGTCGATCCCCTCGCCGAGCGCGACGATCGTCGAGCCGAGCCCGGCGGCGCCGACGATCGCGTTGAGGACGAGGTCGGGCTCGGTGGTCGCGATCAGCTCACGCACGCCGTCGGAGCCGGCGAGGACGCGGCCGCTCCAGTTGCCGCGAGCGCTCTCCGCCGCTTCCTCGTCGGCCAGGGCGACCACCGGCACACCGTGCTCGCGCGCCTGCTCGACCGTAGTCTCCCAGCCCGAGCCAGCCGCCAGGCCGACGGCCTGCAGCTCCTGCGAGGCGCCGATCACTTCCAGGGCCTGCGTTCCGATGGACCCGGTCGACCCGAGTACGAGGACCTTCTTCATGCCTGACAGAGGATACGGAGCCAGTCTTGCGGATCAGTAAACGACCGCTACTGACAGGTAATAGCCGACGACTACGGTGAAGAAGACCGCGTCCAGGCGGTCGAGGAGGCCGCCATGGGGGCCGAAGAGGGTGCCGGTGTCCTTGGTGCCGAGGTCGCGCTTGAGGAGGGACTCGAAGAGGTCGCCGACCGGGGCCACGGCGGCCACGGCGGCGCCGATGATCAGGGCATCCACTCCGGAGAGCCAGTCCTGGTAGAGGCCGGCGAACCAGAAGCCCATGGTGCCGATCACGAAGCCGCCGACGAGGCCCTCGATCGTCTTGTTGGGCGAGAGGTTGGGGGCGACTTTGTGGCTGCCGAACATGCGGCCGGTGGCGTAGGCGGCGGTGTCGGCGACGAAGGTGCCGACGAGGACGTCGATCAGCAGCGCGGCGCCGTGGTCGGGCAGTTCGCGCAGGAAGACCGCGTGGGCGAGCGGCACCCCGATCCAGACCACGGCCAGCAGCGTGATCCCGAGCGAGACCGTCGCCCCCTCGCGGTAGCCGGCCCTTGCGGCGAAGGCGAATAGCAGCGGCACCGAGGCCGCGAGGACCATCAGGACGCTGTAGGAGGTGCCCAGGTAGGCGGCGGCGATCAGGCCGGCGACGGAGATGTAGGCGGGGATGACGAGCGGGCGGTAGCGGGCGGCGATGCCGGCGAACTCGCCCAGGGCGACGATCCCGAGGCCGACCATCGCCAGCGCGAAGATCGGCCCGCCGGCGACCGTGATCGCGATCGCGAAGACGATCCAGGGCAGGGCCACCAGCACCCGCTTGACCGTCTCGCCCCCGTCGCGGCGGCGCTTGCGTGGCTCGCGCGGCGGCCGCTCCGGTGGCGGCGGCTCCTCCTCGAACATCTCGTCGTCGAAGAGATCGGTCCTCACGCCCGGCTCCCGAAACGTCTCTGGCGGGTCTCGTACTCGCGCAGGCAGGCCTCCAGGGCGGCCCGGTCGAAGTCGGGCCACAGCTCGTCGCGGAATACCAGCTCCGAGTACGCGCACTGCCAGAGCAGGTAGTTGGAGAGGCGCTGCTCGCCGCTGGTCCTGATCAGCAGATCGGGGTCGTTCATCTCCGGCGCGTAGAGCCGGTCGCGGAACTCCTCCTCCGTGTCGCCCTCGAAGCCGCGGGCGGCGTCGAGGATCTCGGCCCGGCCGCCGTAGTTGAAGGCGACGTAGAGGACGATCCGGTCGTTGGCGGCGGTTTCCTCTTCCGACCACCGCATCCGCTCGATCAGCGCCGGGTCGAGCCCCTCGCGGCGGCCGATGTAGCGCATCCTCACGCCTTCGGCCTTCAGCTCCGGGGTTTCGGAGCCGATCCGCTCGCCCATCATCTGCAGGAGCCCGCGAACCTCGTCCTCGGGCCGGCTCCAGTTCTCGGTCGAGAACGAGTAGACGGTCAGCTCCTCGATTCCCAGCTCGGCGGCGTCGCGCAGCCGCGCCTTCAGCGTGTCGGCTCCGGCCCTGTGTCCCTCGACCGTCGGCAGACCTCTCTGGCTCGCCCAGCGGCCGTTGCCGTCGGTGATGATCGCTACGTATTTTGCTGCGGTCACGCTGCGGTGGCCCGCCTCAAACCTCGAGGATCTCTTCTTCCTTGCCCTTGAGCAGGGAGTCGATCTCGGCGATCGCCTCGTCGGTCTGCTTCTGCAGCGCCGCCTCGGCGCGGCGCTCGTCGTCCTCGCCGGCTTCGCCCTCCTTCTTCAGCTCGCGCAGGTCGCCCATGATGTCGCGGCGGACGTTGCGGATCGCGACCCGGCCCTCCTCGGCGACGCCGTGGACTACCTTGACCATCTCCCGCCGCCGCTCCTCGGTCATCTCCGGGATCTGGAGGCGGATCAGGTTGCCGTCGTTGCTCGGGGTAAGCCCCACGTCGGACTCCTGGATCGACTTCTCGATCGCCCCCAGGGCGCCCTTGTCGAAGGGGGTGACGGTGAGCAGGCGGGCGTCCGAGGCGGAGACGTTGGCCAGCTGCTTCAGCGGGGTCGGGTTGCCGTAGTAATCGACCGTGATCCGGTCGAGCAGGTGCGGCGAGGCGCGTCCGGTCCGCACGGTGGCGAGCTCGCCACGGCTGGACTCGACCGATTTGGCCATCCGCTCCTTCGCGTCTGCGAGCAGTTCGTCGATCAGCTCCACTGGGGTCCCGTCCTCGTCAGTCTGCGGGGGAGCTGGAGACCAGCGTTCCCACCTTCTCGCCGGAGACGATCCTATCTATGTTCCGCTCGTCGCCCATGTTGAAGACGTAGATCGGCAGGTCGTTGTCCATGCAGAGGGAGAGCGCGGTCGAGTCCATCACCCGCAGGCCGCGCTCGATCGCCTCCTTGTGGCTGATCGCGGGGATGAAGGTGGCGCCGGGATTGGTCGCCGGGTCGGAGTCGAAGACCCCCTCCACCCCGTTCTTCGCCATCAGGATCGCCTCGGCGTGGATCTCCAGCGCCCGCAGCGCCGCCGCGGTGTCGGTGGTGAAGAACGGGTTGCCGGTGCCGGCGGCGAAGAGCACCACCCTCCCCTTCTCCAGGTGTCGCATCGCCCGGCGTCGGATGTAGGGCTCGGCGACCTCCTGCACTTCGATCGCCGACATCACCCGCGTGTACTGGCCCTCGCGCTCGAGCGCGTCCTGCAGGGTCAGCGCGTTGAGGATCGTCGCCAGCATCCCCATGTAGTCGCCGGTCGCCCGATCCATGCCGCTGGCGGCGCCGTCGAGGCCACGGTAGATGTTGCCGGCGCCGACGACGATCGCCACTTCGACGCCGCGGTCCCGAACAGCCGCGACCTGCCGGGCGATCCGGGCAACCTCGGCGCCGTCGGTGCCGAAGTCCTGGCTGCCCATCAGGGCCTCGCCGGAGAGCTTCAGCAGGATGCGCCCGAAGCGCGGCTCGGCAGAGTCGGTCACTGCGCGCAGCTTATTCGCCGACGCGGAAGTAGGAGAAGCGGCCGATCTGGATGTTCTCGCCGGTTTTCGCCGCCAGCTCCTGGCGCAGCTCCTCGATCGTCTTGCCCTCGTGCTTTTCGGTGTTGACGTGAGCCTGGTCGAGCAGCGCCACTTCGCTTGCCCACTTGTCCAGCTGGCCCTGGACGATTTTCTCGACCACGTTGTCGGGCTTGCCTTCTTCGCGCGCCTTCTCTTCGAAGACCTTCTTTTCCGCCTCGCGCTCGTCCTCGGGGATTTCCTCGGTCGAGACGTACTGCGGGGCGGTCGCCGCCGCGTGCAGGGCGACCTGGTAGGCGAAGACCTTGAACTCCTCGTTGCGGGCGACGAAGTCGGTCTCGCACTGGACTTCGACCATCGCCCCGACCTTGTCGTTGGCGTGAATGTAGGAGGCGACGACGCCCTCGCTGGTGCCGCGCCCTTCGCGCTTGGCGGCCGAAGCCTGACCCTTGACGCGCAGCAACTCGACCGCGCGCTCCACGTCCCCATCGGCCTCGACCAAGGCGGATTTGGCATCCATCATCGCCGCCCCGGTCCGATCCCGGAGCGCCTTCACGTCAGCAGCAGTAACGCTCATTTGCTCTCTCCCTCAGTCTCAGCAGCTTTCTCACCCTCAGCTGACTCGGCAGCCTCAGCACTCTCAGCCGGAGGCGCCGGAGGCTGCTCCTCCGAAGCCTCCGCTTTCACCTCGGCGACCGAAGCCTCCCCAGCGACAGTAGGAGCAGCTTTCTCCTCAGCGGCCGGAGCCTCGGCTTTAGACGCATCTGCCGTGGGTGGCGACGATGCGGGACCCGCGCCGGTAGGCGCGGGGGCCGTATCGGAGACAGGACCCGCGGCCCCCCCGCTCTGAGCCTGAGCGGGTTTCCCGGCGCCCTGAGCCTGAGCCTGTTGTTTCTCCGCGGCCTGAGCCTCAGCAGCTTTTTTCTCCGCCTGTTTCCGAGCAGTCTCTTCTTCGTGCTGTTTGGCCTCCTCGGCTTCAACGCGAGCTTTCTCTTCCTCCTCGCGCTTCTTCCGCTCTTCTTCCTCGCGTTTGCGCCGCTCCATCTCTTCGGCGATCCGCTTTTCCTCCTGCACGCGCCAGGACGAGGAACCGTCCTCGACTGCTTTGCCGATCGTGCCGATGACCAGCTCGCAGGAGCGGATCGCGTCGTCGTTGCCGGGGATCACGTAGTCGACCGGGGTCGGGTCGCAGTTGGTGTCGACCAGGCCGATGATCGGGATCCGCAGGCGGGCCGCCTCGTTGACCGCGATCTCCTCGGTTTTCAGGTCGGCGACGAAGACCGCGTCGGGCAGGCGGTCCATGTCGCGGACGCCGCCGAGGTTGAACTCGAGCTTGGCGAGTTCGGCCTCCATCCCCATCCGCTCCTTGGTCGGCAGGAGGTCGAGTTTGCCCTCCTCTTTCCAGCCGTTGAGCTCGTGGAGACGGGCGATCCGGCCCGACATCGTGTTGAAGTTGGTCAGCAGCCCGCCCAGCCAACGCTTGTTGACGTAGGGCATCTTGCAGCGGTCGGCCCATTCCTGGACCGAGTCGCGGGCCTGCTTCTTGGTGCCGACGAAGAGCACGGTGCCGCCGCCGCTGGCGAGCTCGCCGG
>DASUTJ010000012.1:0-23833 GCA_036374655.1 Solirubrobacterales bacterium
CGCTGTTTACCGAGTCCGCGAAAAACCTTGTACAGCACGGTTTTTCGCGGACTCGCCGGAAAGCTGATCTTCAGCAGCTGTCGAGAGGAGGGACGGGTGCCCCTCTCACAGAGGCTCCTGAGACCACGGTGGCGCCCAGCAGAACGATCAGCTGCGCGACGGTCTCTGGGAGAGGGGCACCCGTCCCTCCCTACCACCCAGCTAGTCGCTACCCGGCGTCCAGAGGCCGCCGGATTTGGCGTCGCCTTTGCCCTCGGGCGCGAGGAGTTTCTCCCGCGCCTCGGCTTTCTCCTGGCGCGCGTCGGCCTCCTCTTTGGGGATCGGCTTGGCGGCGTCGGCCACCAGCTCGATCGCCTTGCGGGCCTGAAGGTCCTCGCGGATCAGCGCGTCGCGTCCGTTCTGGCGCAGGCGCTCGAGCAGCTTCTCGGGGCTGGTGCGCTCGTGTTCGGCGCTGTGCTCGAGCGCCTCGATCATCTCCTCCTCGGTGACCTCGATCCCCTCCGCCTCGGCGATCGCCGTCACCACCGCCTCGCGCTTCAGCTCTTTTTCCGCGTCCGGCTTGGTTTCCTCGATCAGCTCGTCGCGCGATTTGCCCTGCATCTGCAGGAACTGATTGGGGTCCATGCCACGCTGGGCCAGCTGCCGTTCCATCCGCTCCCAGCGTTCGGTCGCCCGCGCGGTCGCCAGCTCGTCGGGCACCTCGACCGTCGCCGCCTCGACGGCGGCGTCGATCGCGGCCATCCGGAAGTCTTCCTCGGCGCGGCTGCCGAGCGCGGTGCCGACTTTCTCGCGGATGTCGCCGCGCAGCTCCTCCAGCGTGTCGAACTCGGAGGCCTCGGAGGCGAAGTCGTCATCGAGCTCCGGCAGGACTTTCTCCCGCACCTCCTTGACCTTGACCTTGAAGACCGCGTCCTTGCCGGCCAGGTGCTCGGCCTGGTAGTCGGCCGGGAAGGTCACTTTCACCTCGCGCTCCTCGCCGGCCCCGGCGCCGACCAGCTGCTCCTCGAAGCCCTCGATCAGCTGACCCGAGCCCAGGGCCAGCAGGTAGTCCTCGGCGGCACCGCCCTGGAAGGCGGCGTCGTCGACGAAACCCTCGAAGTCGATCAGCAGGGAATCGCCCTCGGCGCCGGCGCGCTCGACCTGCTCCAGCCGTGCGAAGCCCTCGCGGATCCGGTCGACCTCGGTGTCGACGATTTCGTCGGGCACCTCTTTCTCCTCTTTACCGACCTCAAGCCCTTTGTAGGTGCCGAGCTGGGCCGGCGGCCGCACCCCGACCTCGAACTTGAAGTTCAGCGGCTCACCTTCGGCCTCGGGCATCGAGGCCATGTCGATGCTGGGATCGCCGATCGGGCTGACGCCGGAGTCGAGCAGCGCCCGTTCGTACCACTCGGGCAGGGCGTCCCGGATCGCCTCCTGCAGGACCGGCCCGAAGCCGAGCCTCTGGATGACCAGCGAGGACGGCGCCTTGCCGGCGCGGAAGCCCGGCAGGCGCATCTCTTTCGCCATCGCGCGGGCGGCGCGGGAGATGGCCTTCTCGACGTCGGCGGCGGGAACTTCGACCTCGACCTCGACGCGTGAATTGGGCAGCTCTTTGAGGGTCGTCTTCATTGCGGGTGACCCTAGCGATAGCGGCGTTGGGACAGCATCGTCCGCAGCGCCACCGCGAAGTCGATCGCGAAGGCCAGCCCGCGTCCCACCGGGCCGGTCACCAGCCACGCTCGCACCCGCTCGTCCGCTCCTCGCACCGCTCTCATTCGCCGGCGTATTCCAGCAGGGACGAGTCGACCAGCCACTCGACGGGGGCGTGGTCGTCGGTGTAGACCTCGCCGCCGGCCAGCCGCGGTGCCAGCGCCGCGGCCGCCCGCCGGGCTTCCGGTCGCAGCGCCGCCGGCAGCGCTCCGAGGTTCGCCCGCAACCGCGCCGCCGAGAAAGAGCCCTCGCCGGCGACCAGCAGCGTGTTGGTCTCCTCGATCGGCCAGCGCAGCACCCGCGGGAAGGCCGCCGCCATCGTCCGCCCCAGCACCCGCTCGAGCTCGCGCGCCCCCTCGGGGTGGCCGACGTTGACGATCGCGATCCCGCCCGGTGCCAGCCGCTCGCGCACCAGCTCGAAGAACTCGCGCGTGGCGAGATAGAACGGGATGTACGGCTGGCGGTAGGCGTCGACCATCACCGCGTCGTAGCCTCCCGCCGAGCGCTCCAGCCAGGGCCGCGCGTCCTCGCTGAAGACCTCCATGCGGGGATTGCGGAGGTCCAGATAGCGGCGGCCCAGCTCGGTCAGCTCGGGGTCGATCTCCACCGCGTCGACCGCGGTGGTCGGGAAGAAGTGGCCGAAGGAGCGGGCGACGGTACCGCCGGCGTTGCCGAGGATCGCGATCCGGCGCGGCGGCAGATCGCTCGCCGCCGCGGGCAGGACCAGGTGGCCGTCCCAGTAGTCGCCGGTCAGGTAGGAGCCCGGCCGGTAGAGCGAGTGGACCGCCTGGCCCTCGTTCAGCTCCAGCACCCGGGTGCCGTCGTCGCGTTCGATCACCCGCGCGTACTGATGCGTGGTCTCCGCCTCGAAGAGAACGCGGCCGTCGGCGTCGGCCTTGATCGTCCCGACCGGGAGCGCCAGCGCCGCCAGCAGGCAGAGGGGCACGGCCAGCGCCCTCGCCCCCACTCCGGCCGCCGCGACCAGGGCCAGCGCCAGGGCGAAGGCGAGAAAGGTCCGCTGCGTCCCCAGGACGGGGATGAAGACGAGGGCCGAGACCATCACCCCGACCAGCGAGCCGGCGGTCGAGATCGCGTACAGGCGGCCGATCACCTCGCCCGAGCTGCCGACCTCGCCGACCGCCAGCCGCACCGCCCACGGCGCCGCCGCCCCGAGCAGGGTCACCGGCACCGCGACCAGGACCAGGACCCCGAACAGCGAGCCGGCGAAGCCGCCGACCGAGACCGTGTCGAAGGCGTCGACCGAGAAGCCGAGGAAGGGTCGGGCGGCAAACGGCACCAGGGCGATCAGCACCGCCGCCGCCAGGACCACGAAGCAGAGCGGCCGCAGGCGCGGGTGGCGATCGGCGTAGCGGCCGCCGAACCAGTAGCCGGCGGAGAGGGCGACGAGGACGACACCGATCGTGTTCGCCCAGACCACGGTCGAGGCGCCGAAGTAAGGAGCCAGCAGCCGCGCCGCGGCGATCTCGACGCCGAGACTGGAGGCGCCGACGACGAAGACCAGGAACGGCAGCAGGCGGGTGTCAGACCGGGCGGTCGTCGCCGTCACCCCCGGCACCGACGAGCTGCCGTTCGAGCCGCTCCGCCTGGCCGGCCGCGACCGCGCGCTGGGCCCGCGCCTCGTCGAGCTCGACCCCCCGCTCCAGCGCCAGGTCGAGCAGCCGCTGCTTCTCGATCCCTTCGCGCGAGACTTCGAAGAAGACCCAGGCCAGCAGGCCGAGACCGAGGAACGTCCCCTCGACCATCATCACCACCCCGGCGGTGCTCTGGTCGGCCAGCGGCGAGATCCCCCAGTACGCCTGGCCCTCCGCGTAGCGCGGATAGAGCACCGACCCCGACCACATCAGCACGTTGCCGAGGATCGCCCCGGCGAACCGCACCGCGATCACGTAGCCGACCTTCCAGGCGGCGTTGAACCAGGCCGGCTTCGGCAGCGGGCCGAAGATCGGCATCCACATCAGGCAGCCGAAGAAGATGAAGCTGCCGTGCTCGACCAGGTGCAGGAAGGCGCCGCCGTAGGCCGCGTCGTAGAGCGCCGGGATGTGCCAGAAGTAGAAGTTGAGCGCCCAGAGGGGGAACGCGACCAGCGGGTGGGCGAGGATCCGCAGCTTGTCGAAGACGGGGATCGCGAGGATCGGCTGCAGCAGCGGTCCGGTCAGGCCGAGGACCAGCAGCAGGGTCGCGAGGTCGCCCAGCATCAGGTGCTCGACCATGTGCGCGATCACCAGCTCCTCGGCGACGTGGGAGATCGGCGAGGCGAGGGCGACGGCGATCAGCAGCAGCCCGGAGGCGAAACAGAGCTGGCGCCAGAGCGGCACCGGCCTGCCTTTCGCCGCCAGGGTGAGCGACCGTTTCGCGTAGAGGACCGCGACGACCAGCAGCGGCAGCAGCTCCAGCGGCGCGAACGCCGCCTCGACGTGGGCGAGCGGAAGATGCATCGTTTTCAGCGTAGCCCGCTGCTAGCTTGGCCTGGCCCGTGAGCTCCCAGAACCACCGCTTCCCCCCGATCGGGAGCTACGGCTTCCTCTCCGACTGCCACACCGCGGCCCTGGTCTCCTTCAACGGCAGCGTCGAGTGGCTCTGCTGCCCCCGCTTCGACTCGCCGAGCGCCTTCGCCGCCCTGCTCGACCGCGGCGCCGGCCAGATGTCGCTGCGACCGAAGGGCGTAATCGTCCCGATCAGCCGCCGCTACTCGCCGGGGACGCTGGTGATCGAGACGACCTGGGTGACCGAGACCGGCTGGGTGGTGGTCAAGGATGCGCTGACGATCGCCGACTGGGCGTCGGCCGGCGACGGCGAGGGCGGGCAGGGACGCCCGCAGACCGCCCACGAGTCCGACCGCTCGCTGCTGCGGACGATCACCTGCATCGACGGCGTGGTCGAGATGGAGATGGAGTGCCTGCCCCGCTTCGGGTACGGAGTCGAAGGCGCGCGCTGGAGCGGCGGCGAGCTGGGCGAAGCGGTGGCCACCGCCGGCGACGGCACCGAGCTGCTGCTGACCAGCGACATGGAACTGGAGCTGAGCGAGGGCGCTGCCCGGGGCACGGTCACCCTGCGCGAAGACGAGACCGCCTTCTGCGCTCTGACCTGGAGCGATGGCGACCTCGGCGGCCCGCGCAGCGCCCCCGAGGCGCTCGAGCGGATCGACTCGACCGAAGAGTTCTGGCGCGAATGGCTGCGCGCCGGCAAGTTCCCCGACCACCCCTGGCGGATCCACCTGCAGCGCTCGGCGCTGGTCCTCAAGGGGCTCACCTACGCCCCGACCGGCGCGATCCTCGCCGCCGCCACGACCTCGCTGCCGGAGACGCCGGGGGGAGAACGGAACTGGGACTACCGCTTCAGCTGGATCCGCGACTCGACCTTCAGCCTCTGGGCCCTGCACACGCTCGGCTTCGACCAGGAGGCGCGGGACTTCATGCGCTTCATCGTCAGCGTCTGCCACGACCGTCCCGACCTGCAGATCATGTACGGGATCGGCCACGAGCGCGACCTCGAGGAGAAGACGCTCGACCACCTCTCCGGCTACGGCGGGGCGAAGCCGGTGCGAATCGGCAACGGCGCCTACGACCAGCGCCAGAACGACGTCTGGGGCTCCCTGCTCGACTCCGTCTACATCCACGAAAAGGCGCTGCGCGGGAGCGGCACCCAGACCGATCGCGAACTGATCCGCTACCAGGTGGAAGCGGCGATCGAGGCCTGGCCGCACCCCGACCAGGGAATCTGGGAGTCGCGCGGCGAGCCGCAGCACTACGTCTCCTCGAAGCTGATGATCTGGGTCGCGGTCGACCGCGGCGCCCGCCTCGCCCGCAGCAACGGAATCGACGCCCTGGCCGAGGAGTGGCAGGCGAAGGCCGACGAGTTCAAGGCCGAGATCCTCGAGCGCGGCGTCCGCGACGGCGTCTTCCGCCAGCACTACGAGACCGACGCCCTCGACGCCTCGCTGCTGCTGATCCCGCTCTTCCGCTTCCTGCCTCCCGACGATCCGCGGGTGCGCGACACCGTCAACGCGATCGCCGCCGAGCTGAGCGAGAACGGACTCGTCTGCCGTTACAAGGTGGAAGAGACCGACGACGGCCTGCAGGGCAAGGAGGGGACCTTCCTGATCTGCTCCTTCTGGCTGGTCTCGGCGCTGTCGGAGATCGGTGAGCCGCGCCGCGCCCGCGACCTCTGCGAACGGCTGCTGGAGGCGGCGGGCTGGCTCGACCTCTTCGCCGAGGAGCTCGACGCCGAATCGGGCCAGCACCTCGGCAACTTCCCCCAGGCTTTCACCCATCTGGCCCTGATCAATGCCGTCTCGCACGTGATCGCCGACGAGCAGCGCGGGAACGGCGGCTTCACGGCGGTCTTCACCGAGATGGGCGGCGTGCGCGAGGGCTGAGCCCGCATCGCGTTGGTGGTAGACAAAAGATCTACAGACAACAGATTTCGGATTCTCTATATTGATCGGCGGTCATGGCACCGCTGGATCGCCCCGAAGAAGAGAACCTGCTGAACGCCCTCGGGCACCCGCTGCGACGCGAGATCCTGCGCGCGATGGCGGACGGCAAACCGGTCAGCCCCCGCGAGCTGTCGGAGGCGCTGCGTCAGCCGCTCAGCAACGTCAGCTACCACGTCCGGGTCTTGGTCCAAAGTGAGGCCGTAACGCTTGTGAGAACCAAGCCGACCCGCGGCTCGATCCAGCACTTCTACCGCAGCACCGTGCAGGCACCGTGGGCGCGCCAGGTTCTCGGCGTGGGAACAACCGATTCGGAGGGCGCCAGGGAGAAGCCCAAGGGCGGAGGCGCCTCCACCTAGTCAGGGGGAAGCGAATGAACGTTTGCGATGAGAGCAGGACCACTTTGGCCGAAGACGAGAGGGTCGAGTCAGCCGTGTTGCGCCAGCTGCTGGAGCTGCACCCGACCCGGCTGACGCTGGCGGAGCTGGTCAGGGAGCTCGGCGGCGACCAGGACGAGCACGACGGCTTCGCCGCGCGGGACGCGGTCGAACGCGCGGTCCGCGACCTGGGTGCGGTCGGCCTGCTGCACCGGGACGCCCGCTTCGTCGAGCCGACCCGCGCGGCGCTGCGCTTCAGCGATCTGCTCGACCGGTAGCGATCCAGCGAAAGTCGGCGCGCAGTCGCGAGCGCAGCTCTTCGGCGGCTGCGATCGCGGCCGGGGCGCCCGCGGCGGAGACGAGGATCACCTCGGTGGCGGGGAAGTCGCCGAGCTGGTCTTCGACCGCCTGCACCACGTCCTCGTCACCGACCCGGGCCTCGGCCTCGACGCCGGCGGCGGCCAGCGCGGCGACGCTGATCACCAGACGTCGCTGGGCGTCGCGGCGGGCACCCTCGACGTCGGAGGCCCAGCGATCGAGGAAGCCGATCCGGGCCGGCGCCAGAACCATCACCGCGGAGTCGCCGGCGGCGGCCTCGGAGATCCGCTCGACAGCCGCGGGGTCCTCGAGCGGATCGGCGATGACGACGAGCAGCCGCTGCTCGGCGCGGGACGCCGCGGCGGGCTCGATCGCCCCGCGCGGCCGTTGCCTGACCGCCACGACGATGAGCGCGCCGGCGACCAGCGCTCCGATCGGCAGCCCGACAGAGGGACCGACCAGGAGGAAGGAGAGGGCGATGGGGACGACGATCGCGGCGACGATCAGAGGCAGCTTCCAGGGACTCACCCCCCAAAGCCTCGCAGGCACCCGACCGCCGTCCCAAATCACAACTTTCAGCTGCCCTTGACGAGCGCCACCGAAGTGACACGGCCCTGCACGGTCCCGATCTTCACGATCAAACACCTCCCCTCTCCCTTGCTTGCTGCACCGCCCGTCTGCGGCGACCGCTTTAATACGGTTGAGCATTTTTACTCGAAATGTTTCCAGCAATCAAGGTAGGGCCAGCAAACCTCGTCAATAATCGGAAAACGCGGGAGCGTTGTGAAAATCCTGATCGACAGGATGTAAAGTCTTGGTATCGGCCATATCCCTAGCAACGACCTAAGGAAATACGGCCTTGCCGAAGACGAAGAACAAAAAAGAGGGCGTCGAACAGATAGTCGCGAAAGCGTTCGCCCACCCGCTGCGCGTGCAGATCCTGATCATTTTGAATGAGAAGGTCGCGAGCCCAAACCTGCTCGCCCAGCAACTCGACCAGAGCCTCAATCTGGTCGCCTACCACGTCCGCGTGCTGGAGAAATACGACTGCATCGAGCTGGTTGACACGAAGCAGCGCCGCGGCGCCACCGAGCACTTCTACCGCGCCACCCGCCGGCAGTTGCTCAGCGACGACGAATGGTCGCGGATGCCGGAGAGCCTGCGGCCCGGCATGGCCGGAGCGATGCTGAAATCGGTCTTCGAGGACATCGAGGCCGCCGCCAAGAGCGGCACCCTGGAAGAGGTCGAGGACATCCACCTCAGCCGCACCCCGATGGTCGTCGACAAGCAGGGCTGGTCCGACGTCTCGACCCTGCTGAAAGGAACGCTCGACCGCCTGTTGGAGATTCAGACGGAAGCCTCCGAAAGGATCGCCACCGGCGGGGAGGAGGGCATCCTCTCGAAAGTCCACCTCCTGCACTTCAAGTCGCCGGCGTCGGGCGACGAGACCTCCGACCAGACCGCTTCCTAGGCTCACCCGAGCCGCGGCCCCGCTCCCAGTCGAGCGGCGCCGTCGGCCCGGCAATCTCGCCCGGTATCGTTGGCCGGCGGCGAAACTTCGCCGTTCGCGCTGCACAGCTTCGGACTGACGCTCTCAGGGCAGCGACGTTGCACAGGTATTGCCGCCTAATCCGAACGACGCTGCGATGAGCGAGGAGACAAAAGACCAGTCGAGCCCGGGTCCCGGCGAGGGCCTGGCAAACGAGCGCGCCCTCTGGGCGCGCTTCGTCAAAGACCGCGATCCCGCGATCCGCGAGGAGCTCGTCCGCCGCTACCTCCCCTTCGCCAAGAACCTGGCCCTGCGCTACCGGGGGGCGAGCGAGTCCTTCGACGACCTCCTCCAGGTCGCGAGCCTGGGTCTCGTCAACGCGATCGACCGCTTCGACCCCGACCGCGGCGCCCCGTTCACGGCGTTCGCCTCGCCGACGATCCTCGGCGAGCTGAAGCGCCACTTCCGCGACCGGGTCTGGACCGTGCGGGTGCCGCGCGGCCTGCACGACCGCATGGCCGAGGTCGACAAAGCGATCTCCGAGCTGACCGTCGAACTGCAGCGCTCGCCCTCGGTGCCGGAGATCGCCGGTCGGCTCGAATGCGATCCGACCGACGTGCTCGAGGTGCTGGAGGCGAACCACAACCGCCGTCCGCTCTCGCTCGACCGGCCCGTCGGCGGCGAGGACTCCGAAGAATCGCCGGCCTCGGAGTGGGTCGGCGACGAGGACGCCGGCTTCGAGCTGGTCGAGGACAAGCTCGCCCTGGAGGGCGCCCTCCCCCACCTCGACGAGCGCGAGCGCCTCGTCCTCCAGCTGCGGTTCGTCGAGGACCTGACCCAGTCCCAGATAGCCGAGCGGATCGGCCACTCCCAGATGCACGTCTCCCGGATCCTCCGCCGCACCCTCGAGCGGATCAGGGCCGAGGTGGCCGAGCAGAGCAAAGCCGCCAGCGACGCCGAGTAGCGGGCGGGCCCTACTTCTTCGAGAAGGAGGAGATGCCGACGACGAGGTACTCGCCTTCGTCGCCGTCCTCGATCCGCAGCTCGTCGGTCAGCGCCTCCAGGGAGCCGCCCACCTCCGGCAGCTCGAAGCTTTCGCGCAGGCGCTCGGCGCCGCCGTGGGTCATCGGGCCGACCTTCAGCTCGATCCCCTCCGGCAGCTCGGCGATGCTGAGTGAGACGTGGCCGTCGGTGAAGCCCTGCGGGGCCCGGGCGGAGATCGCGTCGCTGAGCAGCATGGTGTCCGAGAGCCGGTCGACGCTGATGTCCTGCCGCGCTGCCAGAGCCGAGAGGGCGCGGCTGAGGACCGGGCCGACGATCTCCGGCGGCCCGACCCTGATCCGGGTCTCCTCGTCGGCGGTGACCGTGAAGGTGGAACCGGTAATGGGCCCGTCCTCGCGCGCCTGCAGCGGCAGGTGCATGCGGATCTCGGTGCCCTTTTCGGCACCGCCCTTGATCTCGAAGCTGCTGGAGAGCGCCGCGATCAGGGTCAGCCCGATCCGCAGGCTCGGCCGGTCGACGTCGGGGCGCGGGCGGATGCCGGTGCCGTGATCGCGGATCACGACGGTCAGCCCCGCGAGATCGCTTTCCGCCTCGACCTCCAGCGGCCCGGGCTCGCTGCCGGCGTAGGCGTGGACGACGACGTTCATGCTGGCCTCGGTGACGACCGTCTTCAGATCGGCGAGCGAGGCCTCGTCCATGCCGAGGCGTTCCGCGAGGCCGGCGAGGGCGTGGCGAACCACGGCCACGTTCTCGGCCCGAGCGGGAAGGGACATTTTCAGCCCCGAGCGGTCGTTGGTTGAGCTATCCAAAGTTCCAGCCTGCCCCCAGGAGCATCGAGGCTCTTAGATCGATCGCGAGCATAACCGGCTGCCTCGCATCAAAGGCTGCTTACCCCTGGGGCCTGGCAGCAAAACAGCATGCAGACGAGTCGCCCCACTGCGGTAGCATCGAGCCGTGAATCCTGCCCCGTTCGAGGCAAAGGCCGGCGACCTGGAAAACGGCGTGCGAACGATCTCCGTTCGCGGCGAGCTCGACCTCAGCACCGCCCCCGAGCTCGAGGGGCCCCTCGATCAGGCACTCGAGAGCGACGAGGGTTCGGTACTCATCGATCTCACCCAGTGCGAGTTCATCGACTCGACCGGGATCGCCCTCATCGTCCGCGCCTGGCAGCGGTTGCAGAACGGCGATCACGGGCGATCGCTGGTGCTCTGCAGCCAGAACGACCAGGTGCGCCGCGTGCTGGAGATCACCGGCCTCGAGCTCTCGATCCCGGTCCACCCGACCCGGGACGAGGCGATGGCCGCGCTCAGCGCCTGACACCCCTGCTCGCTTCACCAGAGTTCACTCGTCACACAGCTGAATAGGGGCGCGTCGCCCGGGGTAGCCCATGGTGATGTCCCCCGCGCCCCGCCGTCCCCGCCTGCCGCGGGAGCTTTTCGAGACCCGCAGTCATGCGTGGCATTCGCTCGGCCTGGGCGACGAGCTGGCGCCGAAGTTCTCCAAACGCCAGCTCGGCGGCCTGCTCGCGGCACTGCTGGTGATCGCCGGCACCCTCTTCGTCTACTACCAGCGCAAGGAGATCGCCCCCGGCTACGGCCAGTGGATCCGGCTCGGGACCGCGATCGTCCTCGCCGTCGTCGGCTCGGTCGCCGCCCACTGGCTGGTCCGCGGCCTCTCCCCCCGGCTCTACCGGCGGCTCGACCCGGCCACCGCGGGCACCGCCGGCTTCGTCGTCCGCCTACTGGTCACGGCGGCGGTTGTCGTCTTCGCCCTGCGGATCGCCGGCGTCAACGCCGGCACCCTGGCGGTGGGAGGCGCCTTCACCGCGGTCCTCCTCGGCCTCGCCGCCCAGCAGGCGATGAGCGGCATCTTCGCCGGCATCGTCCTGCAGAGCACGCGGCCGTTCCGGGTCGGCGAACGGGTGCGGCTGGTCGGCGGCGCCCTGGCCGGCTCGCTGGAGGGCACCGTGACCTCGCTCGGGCTCTTCTACACCACCCTGAGCCAGGGAGCCGACCGGCTGATGGTTCCCAACAACGTCCTCCTCAGCCTGGTCGTCGTGCCGCTGCGCGAGCCGGAGAAGGTCGACGTCCGGGTGCGCTTCCCGGCGCAGGCGAACCCGAGAGAGATAGAGGAACGGCTGCTGCGGGCGATCACCGTCCCCACCCGCTACAAACCGGGCGTCTCGCTCGAGGAGATGGACGGCGACGTGGTCGTCTTCCGCGTCAACGCGACGCCGCTGCGGGCCGAGGACGGGTCGCAGCTGGCCGAGGAGGTGCTCGACGCGCTGCGGCGCTCGGAACCCGCGACGGCGGAATCCGAACGGCCGTGACGGTCGGTCCCTAGTCGATCGCGAAGATCACGATCGCCGCGTTGACGAGGACCGCAAGCGGCGTGATCGTCAGCGACGCGGTGTGGAAGAACCTGGCGAAGCGGCCGCGGTAGCCGATCGACTCGAAAAGGGTGAGGCCGACCACGTGGGCGAGGTTGATCAGGGCGGTGCCGATCGCGATCAGGATCGCGGCCGCCGCCCAACCCGCCTTCGCCTCGCTGCCCGAGGCGGCAACCGCGGCGAGCACGCCGGCGACGATCGTGCCGAGGATGCCGACGACGATGCCGAGGAAGTCGCTCCGGGTCATCCCGGGGACGTAGGCGCCGCCGGCGACTTCCCTGCCCTCGAGGGGGTTGACCGTCCCCTGCCCGGTCTCCTCGACGTCGACGACGTGATCGGCGTGCGCGTCGTCGCCGGTCTCGACCATCACGACCCGCAGCGGCGGCTCGATTCCCTCCTGGGCCCGCTCCAGCATGCCCTCCTCGTACCACTTCGACTGCTCCTCGCAGTGCTCGAAAATCAGGACCTCGTCGGCCGGCGCCTTCAACAGCGCGTCCTGGGCCGCCTGCACCGGGTCGGGGTCGCCGACCTCGCCGTTGACCTCGATGCCCCGCTCGCGCAGCATCCCCAGCGCCCGCTCCAGCCGCTCTTCGGCTTGGCCCCTGGGCTCGTCGACGTCACCCATCGTGTGCCGGAAAGCGGTCGCCTCGACGGCGGGAACGACGATCCTCAGCTCGACCCCATCGCTGTCGGCGTGGGCGAGGATCTCCTCCACCGGCTCGGAGCCGTGCAGGTTGTCGGTCAAGACCGCGATGACTCGGCGCGACATGGCTGGCCTCCTACTCGTCGTCTTTGCGGATCGACTCGTCGGCGTCCCGGGGAATCTCTTCGTCCGCTTCGCCGTAGGTGGCGTCGCTCGGCTCCTCCGGCGGCGGCGCGTCGCTGTCGGGGAAGTGTTTCTGGTCGCCATGCTCGGCGTTGTCAACCAAATCCTCCTCCGCCAGCTCGAAGCCCTCGGCCTCGCCCTCCCCACCCTCGACGACCGGCCGCTGGGCGGGGTCCTCGACGTGGTCGTCTGGCGCGGGGCCGCCGATCCGGGCCGCTTCCGCGGCAGCCGCCTCGGCCTCTTCCTCGGCGATCGGGTCCCGCTCCGGGTTGGTCTCCATCATGACTCCTTCCTCTCTCCCCAGGCGCCGGTGGGGACCTCGTTCTCGTGGTGAGGTTGGCGGCCGGGGCTCTCCGGTGGGGACAGCTTCTCATCCGCGCGGCGGCTGAGGCCGGCGTAGGCGAGGAAGCCGACGAAGCCGATGATGAAGAAGACCAGGGCGAAGATCGGCGACCAGGCGACGGCGATCAGGGCCAGGATGACGATCAGGACCAGCGGGATCACGTACATGCCCGGCGGGTACCCCTGGCGCCCAGGCACGAAACGCGCCTGCCGTTTTCCGCTTCCCGGCCGAGGGGTAGTCGCATAGGTACAAGCAACGCAATCGCGAGGAGTGACGATGGGAACGCAAGAGGCCGGGCACGTAACCGGCACCAAGGACAAGGACTACAACGTCATCTGGTTCACCGAGCAGTGCCTCAGCAACGTGCTGCGGCTCGAGACTTACGTCGAAGACGCGGATCGTGAGGGCGACTCCGATCTCGCCGACTTCTTCCGCCGCGCCCAGGAGACGAGCAAGAAGGGCGCCGAACAAGGCAAGGAGCTGCTGCGCTCGCGTCTGGGCGCCTGAGTCTGAGGGATGCCGACCCGGTTGGCGCCGGCTTAGGAGCCGGTGCTGACCGAGGCGGTGCTGGCGGTGCGACCGGCGAGCCAGCCGGCGGTGGCGCCGAGGAGGCCGCCGAGGCCGAGCAGGGCGACGGCGCGCATCGGGTCCCGCCGCAGCTTCGAGACGGTCCCGTGAGCGGTGTGCTTGGCAGCGCTCCTGGCCGCCTTCTTCGCGACTGCTTTCTTGATGCTTGGCATGTAAGCCCACTACCCCAGGAGAAGACGACTATGCCGCTGAACGCGATCCTCGACGTCGACGGGACGCTCGTCGACACGAACTATCACCACGCCCTCGCCTGGCACCGGGCCCTGCGCGCCCACGACCAGCGGGTGCCGATCTGGAAGGTCCACCGCCACATCGGCATGGGCGGCGACCAGATCCTCGACGCCCTGATCGGCGAGGAGGCGGCGGCGAAACAGGGTGACGCGATCCGCGAGGCGGAGGGCGAGGCCTACGGCGAGCTGATCGGCGAAGTCGAACCGATGACGGGAGCGCGCGAGCTGCTCGAGAGGCTGCGCGCCGAAGAGGCGACGGTGATCCTCGCCAGCTCCGCCAAGCAGGATGAGGTCGACCAATACCTGGACCTGCTCGACGCCCGCGAGCTGGTCGACGGCTGGACCACCTCGGCCGACGTCGAGCGGACCAAGCCCCACCCCGACCTGGTTCATGCCGCGCTCGAGAAGGCGGGCGAAGGAGCGTCGGTGATGGTCGGCGACTCGGTTTGGGACGTGAAGGCGGCGCGGGCGGCGGATGTCCCCACGCTCGCTGTCCTCACCGGCGGGTTCTCCGAGGCCGAGCTGCGCGAGGCCGGAGCCGTGCAGGTGGTGGAATCGATCGACGAGCTCGATTTCGAGTCGCTATTTGCGGAGTCGGATCGAAGCTGAAGGTTGGCCGTTCCTCTCCGATCGGAGAGGTTGCCTGGATCGAACCGCGACTCACCAAGGCGATGTCCCACCCGCTGCGGATCGAGATCCTGCGAAAGCTGCAGGGCGGCGTCGCCAGCTCGACCGAGCTCTCGCGAGAACTGGGGGCTCGCCCCAAGGTGATCGCCTACCACGTCAAGGTGCTGGTCCAGTACGGCTGCCTGGAACTGATCCACAGCGCGCCGCGTGGAGGCGCCGTGGAGAGCTACTTCGGTCTTCCGAGCTAGCTCTTAGCTTCGCCCGAGCGCGACTTTTCCTTGTTCACGGCGCGGGCGGCGATCTCCTCGGCGCGCTTGGTCGAGCGCCCCGCTTCCTTCTAGCGCCCGGCTACCCCTCGTCTCGGGGGGCAAAACGGGGGAAAGTCCCGCCTGGGGACGCTTCCAACCGAGCTCGAAGGTGAGGGGGACCTGGACTTTGTCCCTGGCCAGGCATCTCGGGCACGAGGTCCATGAAGAGGCTGCCTGAGCCGAATATCCACTGCCGCAGTTGTCGCAACGAAACATGATCTTTTTCTCCTCTGCGTCTAACCCTGTTGAGTAGCTTCCTACCCATGGGACAAGGCGAAAAACTGCGGTTCCCCGGAATGAGGTAGGCGGTAGCGCCAACCTGCAACCGGGTAGCTTGAGCTGGGATGCAAGGGCCGCAGGAACTGGAGCTGTGGCGCTATCTGCAGAGCCAGCGCGATCTCGCGGCACGCCTGATCGAAGGCGACTCGCTCGACCAGGTGGCGCCTCGCTTCCTCGAAATCGTCGCCGACCTCATCCATTGGGAGGCGGGTGCGCTGTGGGAGGTACTCGACGACGAGGAAGAACCCCTGCGGCTGGTGTACGGACGCGCCGCCGAGGACCTCGACATGAGGCTGATCGCCGACGCCCGGCGCAGCGGTGAAATCGCCTTCGAGTCGCCGGCGCTGGCGATCCCGGTGCCGACCGGCTCGCCGGAAAACGTCCTCGCGATCGCCGAGTTCCACACCACCTCCTTCAACCCCCAGTCGGAGGAGCTGATGGCGCTGCTCTCCGGCTTCGCCGAGCAGCTCGGCACCTTCATCGCCCGGCGCCGGGCGGAGGCCAGGAGCGCCGAAGCCGAGCGCCTCCGCAACCACCTCGCCGAGGTCGTCCGCGGCACCCAGGACGCGGTGCTGAGCAAGGACCTGGACGGGATCGTCACCAGCTGGAACCCGGCGGCGGCCCGCCTCTACGGCTACAGCCCCGAGGAGGCGATCGGCCGTCACATCTCCTTCCTCGTCCCGCCCGACCACAAAGACGAGGAGAAAACGATCCTCGAGCGGGTGAAGCGGGGCGAACGGCTGGACACCTATGAGACCGAGCGGATCCGCGCCGACGGAACCCGGCTCGCGGTCTCCCTGACGGTCTCGCCGATCCGCAGCGCGATGCGTGGCCTGGTCGGCGCCTCGGTCGTGGCGCGCGACATCACCGCCGAGGTCCGCCGCCGCCGGGCCCAGGAGTTCCTCGTCGCCGCCAGCCGCCTGCTCGACAGCTCGCTCGACCCGACCGAGACGGCACGGACCATCGTCTCCACCGCGGTGCCCGAGCTGGCCGACCTCTGCCTGATCGACTTCCGCCGCGCCGACGGCTGGCTCGGGGACACCGTCGTCGCCGCCGGCGACCCGGAGATCGCCGCGCGGCTGGAACGGATCCGCCGCGAGCAGCCGCTCGACCCGAGCGGCGAGCACCCGGTGGCCCAGGTGCTGCGACTGAACCAGCCGATGGTCTGGCGCGACCTGAAGGCACCGGAGGTGGTCGACAAGGTCTCCCAGAACAACGAACACCTGCAGCTGATGCAGGAGGCCGGCTACAACTCGGCCGCGGTAGTACCGCTCGTCGCCCGGGGACGGTCGCTCGGCGCCCTCTCCTTTCTCCACGCCCGCCAGGACATGCGCTACGACAGCGGCGACCTCGAATTCCTCGCCGAGCTCGGCGAGCGGGCGGCGCTGGCGCTCGACAACGCGCGTCTGTACCAGGAGCGCGATCGGGTGGCCAAGAACCTGCAGCGGGGTCTGCGGCCGCCGCGGCCGGCGGAGGTGCCCGGGCTGGAGATTTCGGTGGTCTTCGAGGCCGCCGGCGAGGGAATCGAGGTCGGCGGCGACCTCTACGACGTGCTGCCGAGCGAGGACGGCTGCTGGCTGCTGGTCGGCGACGTCGCCGGCAAGGGCAGCACCGCGGCGGGGGTCTCGGTCGCCGTCCGCCACTCGGTGCGCGGTCTGGTCCGCGAGCTGGACGAGCCCGACGAGGTCCTGCGCCGGGTCAACGAGCTGCTGATCGGCGGCGAAAGCCTCAACGACTTCGCGACGGCGATGCTGGCGCGGCTGCGGCGCGCCAGCGACGGGTGGCACCTGGTCCTGGCGACGGCCGGGCACCCGCCGGCGGTCCTGGCCGGCCCGAGCGGCCCCGCGCTCCTGGGCGGCGGCTCGGTGCTCGGCGCCTGGCCGCAGCCGAACGTCGAGCGGCACGAGCGCCGGCTGGGTGGCGAGGAGACGCTCGCGATCTGCACCGACGGCTGGCTCGAGGCCGGACCCGTCGCTTCCCACCAGGGACCCGAGGCCTTCGCCGAGATGACGCAGGCCCTCAGCGGGCTGGAGCTGGAGGAGATGACCGAGCGCCTGCGAGCCGACGCGGTCGGGCGCAGCTCCGCAAGCCTGCGCGACGACCTCGTCGTCCTCGCCGTGCGCCCCGCCTGACTAGCGTTTTTTCGCCGCCGCTTTTTTGCGGGCGGGTTTTTTCCCGGTCGTTTTCCCGGCGCTCGGTTTTTTCCGGCCGGTCGTTTTTCTGCCGCTGGCTTTCGGGCGCGATTTTTTCGCCGCCGACGATTTTTTGGTCGCGGGTTTGGTTGCGGATCTGCCCGCGGGTTTCGCTTTCCGTTTCGAGCTCGCGGCGCGGCGCTGGGCGGCGGGGATGTCCTCCCGCACGACGGCGCCGGTCAGCTGTTTGATCTGACCCTCGAGGAAGGACGCCATCCGTTCCTCCTCGCGGCGGATCGCCCGCGCCAGTTTCGCCGTCTCGGAGTCGTTGACCTTTTTCGCCAGCGTCTCGATCGCCAGGTAGTTGGCGATCTCCTCGTGCTCGTTGAAGTACTCGGTCTTGGCGTTCTTCAGCATCTTCTCGGCCTCGCTGTCGCCGCGGACCGCGTGCAGCGGACCCTTGGCCGCGGCGGTGAGCTTGCCGACCGCCGTCTGCAGCGTTTGACCGCCGCCGCCGAGTTTCTTGATCCGACGCTCGACCCCTTTGGCGTGCGCCTTCGTCTCTTTCAGGTGCTGCTGGAGCCGTTTTTTGTACGGGCCTTTGCCGGCAATCGCGATGTGAGCCTGCAGGGCAGTCTCCAGTTCGCGCTCCTTGCCGTAAGCCTCGCTCAGGTACTGGACCAACTTCGCGTCACGCTCGTTCAAATCCGCCATGGCGGTGGTGCCTCCTCTGTTCCAATCGACTCGATCCGTCCTCCTACCCGCTTCGGGACGCCTCTACCATCGTCGCGATGAAGCTCGCGCTCGTCGCCGTCGCCGCGGCCGGATTGCTCCTCCCCGCTCCGCCGGCGCCGCCGGTCAAGTCTTGGCCGATCCCCTACGGCCAGAAACGCAAGCGCGAGATGGCGGCCTACTCCGAGCGGCACTACGGCGAACGGACCTGGCGCCTGCGCCATCCCAAGGTGATCGTCGAGCACATGGCGCAGACCGGCACCGCCGCGGCGGTCTACAACACCTTCGCCCCGGACCACCCCGATCCGGAGCTGGGCGAGCTGCCCAACGTCTGCTCCCACTTCGTCGTCTCCGACGCGGGCAGGATCTTCCGGCTCGTCAACCTCCGCACCCGCTGCCGCCACACCGTCGGCCTCAACTGGACCGCGATCGGGATCGAGCACGTCGGCTACGGCGACGGCGACGTCCTCGGCGACCGCGCCCAGCTGCGCGCCTCGCTGCGGTTGACCCGCTGGCTGCGCTGCCGCTTCGGGATCGGCGTCGGCGACGTGATCGGCCACGCGGAGAGCCTCGCCTCCCCCTACCACCGCGAGCGGGTGCCGAGCCTGCGCAACCAGACCCACGGCGACTGGCGCCACGCCTCGATGCACGAGTACCGGCGCAAGCTGCGGCAGCTCGGCCCCTGCCCTCGCGACTAGACTGCGGCCGATGAGCGGCGAGGCGATCGAGCACGGGTTCAAAGAGGGCGACAAGGTCTGGGTCCAGGACGGCGACGGCAAGCGCCACCCCGGCGTCTTCGTCGGCGACAACGAAGCCGCCGGCTGGTTCGGCGGCGGCCCCAGCGCCTACGTCGTCCATCCCGAGGCGCACCAGGCCGAGGTCGTCTCGATCTTCCGCATCACCCCGCGCGACGAGTAGCGGCGGCTCCTGTCGATTCCGCCGGCTCCCGTTCGTCGTCGGGTAAAAGGGCGGAGGCGCCGCCCGCGACGAAGGAGGACCGGATGCGTTTCATGATGCTGATGTACCCGCAGATCGAGGAGAGCGAGTGGGAGCCCAAGGGCGAGGCGTTCGAGGCGATGGGCCGCTACAACGACGAGCTGCAGAAGGCCGGGATGCTGCTTTCCCTTGACGGGCTGCGCCCGCCCAGCGAGGGCGCCAGCGTCAGCTTCGACGGTGAGGGCAGGGCGACCGTTACCGACGGTCCATTCGCCGAGACGAAGGAGGTCGTCGGCGGCTACTGGCTGATCCAGGCCCGCTCGAAGGAGGAGGCGCTGGAGTGGGCCAGTCGCGTTCCCGGCGAGAGCTGCCGCGTCGAGGTGCGGCGGATCTTCGAGCTGGAGGACTTCCCGCAGGAAATTCAGGACGCCTACCGGGGCTCCTGAGGCCGTTCGATGGCCGAGGCCACGCGCGCGATCGAGGCGGTCTGGCGGATCGAGTCCGCCCGCCTGATCGCGGGTCTGGCGCGGATGGTGCGCGACGTCGGCCTGGCCGAGGACCTGGCGCAGGACGCGCTGGTGGCGGCGCTGGAGAAATGGCCCGAGTCCGGGGTGCCCGACAACCCCGGCGCCTGGCTGATGGCGACGGCGAAGAACCGGGCGATCGACCGGATGCGGCGCGAGAAGACCTACGAGCGCAAGCGCGAAGAGGTCGCCCACGACACCGGCCTGCTGTTCGCGCTCGAGCGCTCCGACTTCGAGGCCGCGGCCGACGACGAGATCGGCGACGACCTGCTGGCGCTGATCTTCACCTGCTGCCACCCGGTGCTCTCGCGCGAGGCGCGGGTGGCGCTGACGCTGCGCCTGCTCGGCGGCCTGACGACGGCGGAGATCGCCCGCGCCTTCCTGGCGAGCGAGTCGACGGTGGCCCAGCGACTGGTGCGGGCGAAGAAGACGCTGCGCGAGGCCAAGGTGCCTTTCGAGGTGCCCCGCGGCGCCGAGCTCGACGAACGGCTCCCTTCGGTGCTGGAAGTCATCTACCTCGTCTTCAACGAGGGCTACGCCGCGAGCGCCGGCGAGGACTGGGTCCGCGCCGACCTCTGCGAGGAAGCGCTGCGGCTGGGCCGGATCCTGGCCGAGCTGGCGCCCCGGGAGCCGGAGGTGCACGGGCTGGTGGCGCTGATGGAGATTCAAGCCTCCCGTCTGCGCGCCCGCCGGGGACCGAGCGGCGAGCCCGTGCTGCTGCTGGACCAGAACCGCGGCCACTGGGACCCGCTGCTGATCATCCGCGGCCGGCGGGCGCTGGAGCGGGCCGAAGCCCTGCCCAAGCCGATTGGCCCCTACGGCCTGCAGGCGGCGATCGCCGCCTGCCACGCCAGCGCGATCCGGGCCGAGGAAACCGACTGGGTCCGGATCGCCGCCCTCTACGAGGCACTTGGCCAGATCCAGCCCTCGCCGATCGTCGAGCTGAACCGCGCGGTCGCCGTCGGCATGGCCTTCGGCCCCGAGCCGGGCCTCGCCCTGATCGCCGAGATCGAGGACGACCCGGCGCTGGCCGGCAATCACCTCCTCCCCAGCGTGCGTGGAGACCTGCTGGAGAAAGCGGGCCGCCAGGATGAAGCCGCATCTGAATTCAAGAAGGCGGCCGACATGACCGCAAACGACCGCGAGAGGGAGCTTCTACTGCGCCGGACAGAGGGCGATGGGTGACCCTCTCCAGACACTCAACATCGAGCCATAAGCGAGATGTGTCTGGCGAGGGTCACCCATCGCCCTCCCCCGCCAACCGCTTGATCCCGTCCTTTTCCAGCCGCAGCATCTTCCAGTCGTCCAGCCGCCGCGCCCCGAGCTGGTCGTAGAAGTTCAGCGCCGGCTCGTTCCACTCCAGCGCTACCCAGTCGAGGCGGACGTGGCCGCGGTCCAAGGCGAGTTTGGCGAGGTGCTCCATCACCAGGCGGCCGATGCCGCCGCGGCGGTGCTCGGGGCGGACGTAGACGTCCTCGAGCCAGATCCCCGAACGGCACTCGAAGGTCGAGAAGGTGGTGAAGAAGATCGCGTAGCCAACCGCTTCGCCGTCGGCCGTCTCGAGCAGCAGCGCCTCGGCGGCCTTCTCCTCGAACAGCGACCGGCGCAGGACCTCGGCGTCGCCTCTGACCTCGTCGGCGAGTTTCTCGTAGCCGGCGAGCTCGAGGATCAGGTCGAAGAGGAGCTGCACGTCGGCCTCGGTCGCCGGCCGGATCTCGATGTCGTTGGCGGTGGCCATCGCGACCCGCAGCCTAGGCGACGCACTCAGGCCGAGCCGGCGAGGCGCGGCAGGACAGAGCTCTTGTAGACGTCGATCGCGCCCAGCGGGTCGGCGCCGGAGTTGTTCATCAGCGCCACCGTGGTCGCCCCCATCGCCTCCACCTCGCGGATCCGTTCGACGTGGACTTCGGGGTCGGCGGAGATGATCAGCGCCTCCTTGAGGTCCTCGTCGGAGACCTGGCGCTCGCCCTCCTCGTACATCGCCGCCGGGTCGTGCCAGTCGTCGCGGTAGAACTCTTTCGGCTGCGAGCCCTTCCAGACCCGGCAGCCCTCCAGGGCGGCGTCGTCGTCTTCGGCCCAGGAGAAGGCGGCCTGGAGGACGATCTCTCCCGGCTCGCGACCGGCGTCCTCGGCGGCGGCCTTGTAGGCGTCGATGACTTCGGGGGCGGATTCGGGATCCGCGAGGGTCCAAACGCCGTCGCCCTGCCGGCCCGCCACCGCCGCCGCCTTCGGCCCGAAGGCGCTGACGTAGATCGGTGGCCGTCGGCTCTCCGGTCGCGAGTGGATGTAGGCGCGGTCGGTGGTGAAGTACTTGCCCTTGCGGCTGAGCCGCTCGCCCTCCCAGAGCGCGCGGATCATCTCCAGCGCCTCCTCCATCAGCTCGACCTTTTCGCCGGGGGTCGGCCAGTCGGCGCCGAGCGGCACCTCGTTCAGCGCCTCGCCCGAGCCGACGCCGAGGTAGGGCCGGCCGGGGAACATCAGCTCCATCGTCGCCCAGGCCTGGGCGATCAGGACCGGGTGGTAGCGCGCGCCCGGCGGCGTCACCGCGGTGCCGAAGGCGACCCGCTCGGTCGCCTGCGCGGCAGCCCCGAGCCAGACCCAGGCGTGGCCCGACTCGCCCGGTTCCCACCAGGGCTGCAGATGATCGCTGCAGCCGATGCCGGCGAAGCCGGCGTCCTCGGCGGCAACCGCCTGGCGCAGCAGCTGGTCGGGCGGGAACTGCTCGTGGGCGCAGAGGTGGAGGTAGCGCATCGGAAAAGCGCGGCTTCGCCGCGGCGCCGTGCCTATGCCTTGCCTTCGAGTTCGTACTCGCGCAGGAAGCCCTCGAAGAGCCGGCGGTGACCCTGCTCGTCGCGGAGGATCGCGATCACCATGTCCTGGGTCACCGGGTCGACCCCGTCGGTCTCCTCGACGATCCGGGTGTAGTGCTCGATAGCGCCGGTCTCGGCCTCGATCACGCCGCGGATCACGTGGATCACGTCGGTCTGCTCAGCCGCCGGCTGCAGGAAGCTCTGCTCGGCTGAAAAGTCTTCGGAGCCGGGGACAACGCCGTAGAGCTCCTTGATCCGCCGGGCGAACTCTTCGGCGTGGCCGAGCTCCTCTTTGATGTCTTCGGCCAGCGACTCGCGAATCTCCTGGGCGCGGACGCCGTCGAGGTTGGTCGAGGCGGAGAGGTAGCTCATCACCGTCTCGATCTCCATCCAGTAAGCCTTGGTCAGCAGCTCGACGATGTGGTCGCGGGTCGATTTGTCGCCGTCGAGAATGCCTTTGTTGATGCTGCTCGTCTCCATCGAATCGATCTCCGGTTTCTGGTCGTCTGTGGCGGGGGCGCCTGCCCCGCGGCTACCCCGGCGCCGAGGCACGGAAACTCGGTGAGGCCGGGCACGGGCTAGGCTGCCGCGCCATGGACACGATCGACGCGCTGCTTGGAAACAACCAGGTCTTCGCCGCCGGCCTCGCCGAGCGGCATCTCGACGTCGAACCGCAACGCCAGCTGGCGATCGTCACCTGCATGGACTCGCGGCTCGACGTCTTCGCCGCGCTGGGGCTCGGCCCCGGCGAGGCGCACGTGCTGCGCAACGCCGGCGGGATCATCACCGACGACGTGATCCGCTCGCTGGCGATCTCCCAGCGGCGGCTGGGGACGCGCGAGGTGATGCTGATCCACCACACCGACTGCGGCATGCAGAAGATCACCGACGACGGCTTCCGCCAGGAGTTGCAGGAGAGCACCGGCACCGCCCCCTCCTTCGCGATCGAGTCGTTCGGCGACGTCGACGCCGACGTTCGCCAGTCGATCCTCCGCGTTCGCCGGTCCCCCTTCCTGCTCCACGTCGACGTGGTCCGCGGCTTCGTCTACGACGTCGACAGCCACCGCCTGCGCGAGGTCGAGGCCGACGAGTAGATGCCGACCGTCGCCCCCTACGGCTCCTGGTACTCGCCGATAGACGCGGCGACGGTGGCCAGCGCCGGGCGCCGGCTGGCGGCGCCGGCGATCGCCGACGACGGGGCGGTCTGGTGGGCCGAAGGGCGGCCGAGCGAAGGTGGCCGCGTGGTGCTGATGCGGCGCGCGCCGGGCGGCGAGCCGGAGGCGGTCACCCCCGAGGGGGTCAACGTGCGCACGCGCGTTCACGAGTACGGCGGCGGCTCCTGGTGCGTCGCCGGGCCCGACCTCGTCCTCTTCGTCGACTTCGCTGACCAGCGGCTCTACCGACAGCGGCTGGGCGAGGCGCCGGTGGCGATCTCACCGGAGCCCCCCTCCGCCGGCGCCTTCCACTACGCCGACATGCGCTTGGCGCCCGACGGCGAAACCGTCGTCTGCGTCCGCGAATCGCATCGGGAGGGCGAGGGCGAGGGCGAAGCGGTAAACGAGATCGTCTCGCTCTCGCTCGACGGCGAGGGCGAGCCGCAGGTGCTCGCCAGCGGTCGCGACTTCTACTCGTTCCCGCGGATCAGCCCCGACGGCGCCTGGCTGGCCTGGACCTGCTGGGACCACCCGAACATGCCCTGGGACGGCACCGAGCTCTGGGTGGCGCCGCTGGCCGACAGCGGCGAGGAGCGCCTGGTCGCCGGCGGGCCCGAGGAGTCGGTC
>DASUTJ010000013.1:0-13445 GCA_036374655.1 Solirubrobacterales bacterium
CATGGCGGACGAGGAGTTCGAGCGCGCCCGCACCGAGATCCGCGAAGTGTGCGCCCCGGCCCAAGAGCCGGCCCTCGTCTAACGGCGCCCGACCAGCAGATCGAGGACGCAAGGAGCGTGGCGTGCCCTGGCACGCGAGCGACCGAGGACGCCGAAATGCGCCGGTCCGTCGGTTCAGACGAGTGCAGGCTCAGGCTGCTCGCACACGTCGCGAATCTCCTGGCGAGCGCGGTCGAACTCTTCGTCGGCCATCACCGGGGTGCCCTCGAAGGGCAGTTCGCGATCGATCTCGACCCAGGAGCGGCAGCCGTGGTACTCGTCGCGGACGCGCACGGTGACCGGGCGCGGGATCCGGTGGACCCGCAGCAGCAGGACGTGGAGCGGATGACGGCGCTTCCAGGCGAGCCGCTTTTCGGCGTAGTCGGGGGTCCAGATGTAGTACGGAGAGAGCGCGTCGAGGCTGCGGCGGTCGTTGATCGTCACGTGGTCGACGACTTCGGCCCAGGCGCGCAGGCGGACGCGGTCGGGCTGGGGGATGCCGCCGTCCTGGAGCAGCGCTTTCGGCGGCGGCTCCTCGTCGGGCCAGACACCCTCCTCGAGCGCGCGGCGCAGCTCCGGGTGATGGGACTCGCGGACCAGGTTGTTCCGCTGGTGGTCGAAGGTCGGATAGAGGAAGAACCGCTCGTGCTCGAGCTCGAAGTGCTTGTTCTCCTCGCGGATACCGCCCTTACGCAGGGTCAGCAGCTGCTCGCCCTCGGCGAGAGCGCGGACGGTTACAGCCCATTCCTTGAGAGCGATCGGCATTGAAGTAGTCCAGCTAAGAAGTTCGTTAGTTCCAGAGCGAGTGGGCGGGACCGCTGCCGTCAGAGCCTGACAAGACAGTTTCTGGTCCGCCGGAGGCGCGCATTCTAGAGGAGTGCGGCGAAATCTCAACTAAAAAACCGGGAAATTTGCGAAATGTGACCTAACTCCACCCGCCGCCGCCCGGAGTTTCGAGTCGCAGGCTGTCCCCCGGCCGCATCTCACCGGCGGCCTTGGACGGCAGCGCAGAGCCGTTCAGCCGGTTGACGCCGGCCTCCCCGTCCCCACCGCCGCCGTGCCCGCGCGGCCGGTGGCGGCGGCGCTCGGTGATCAGGGTGAAGCGCATCGGCACCAGCGCTTCCAGCTCGCGCACCAGCCCCTCGCCGCCGCGGTGAGTCCCGTCGCCGCCGCTGCCAGCCCGCAGGGAGAGCTCGCGCACCCGCAGCGGGAACTCGGTCTCCAGCGCCTCGATCGGGGTGTTGAGCGTGTTCGACATCGCCACGTGGATGGCGCTGGGGCCGTCGGCGCCGGGGCAGGCGCCCTGGCCGCCGCCGAGGGTCTCGTAGTAGGTGAAGTCCTGGTTGGCGAGGGTCAGGTTGTTCATCGTCCCCTGGCCCTGGGCGGGACCCGGCCGGGCCTGGGAGAGGGCGGCGAGGACGAGGTCGGCGACCCGGCTCGAGGTCTCGACGTTGCCGGCGGCGACGGCGGCCGGGTGGCGGGCGTTGAGCAGCGAGCCGGACGGGGCGAGGACCTCGACCGGGCGGTGGGCGCCCGCCGAGGGCGGCGCGTCGGGGTCGGTGAGGACGCGGACGGCGAAGAAGGCGGCCGACTTGGTCACCGATAGGGGGCAGTTGAGGTTGCCGTCGATCTGGTCCTCGGAGCCGCCGAAGTCGAGGCGTAGCGAGTCGCCGGCGATCGTCGCCTCCAGCCGCAGGAGCAGGTCGCGCTCCTCGCCGTTCCAGTCGCCCTCGAGCACGTCCTCGGCCAGGTAGCTGCCGTCGGGAAGGTCGGCGAGGGCGGCGCGGGTGCGGCGCTCGCTGTAGGCGAGGATCTCGGCCATCCCGTTTCGCAGCGCCTCGCCGCCGAGGCGTTCGTGCAGCTCCAGCAGGCGGGTCGCCCCGACCCGGTTGGCGGCCTCCTGGGCGCGGAGGTCGGCCAGCCGCTGCTCGGGGGCGCGCATCTGGGCGGCGAGCGCCGCCAGCGTCTCGGCGCCGGCGACCGTGGGCGGGATCACCACGCCCTCTTCCTCGAGCGTGCGCGAGTCGGCGGGCATCGAGCCGGGGGTGGGGCCGCCGACGTCGGCGTGGTGGGCCCGGCTGGCGGCGAAGCCGAGCAGCTCGCCGGCGGCGAAGACCGGGGAGACGAGGGTGACGTCGGGCAGGTGGGTGCCGCCGCGGTAGGGGTCGTTGAGGATCCAGCTCCGGCCCGGCAACTGCTCCTCGCCGAGGACGGCGGCGACCGCGTCGGGCATCGAGCCGAGGTGGACGGGGATGTGCTCGGCCTGCATCACCAGCTCTCCGGCCGGGTCGAAGAGCGCGGTCGAGCAGTCGTGCCGCTCCTTGATGTTGGCCGAGTAGGCGGAGCGGATCAGGGTCGCGCCCATCTCGTCGCAGGCGGCGCGCAGGCCGCCGATCAGAACCTGGAGCGCGATCGGGTCAAGTGCGGTCATCGGGCCCTCGCGACGATCGTGCCGTGCTCGTCGACGCGGGTGGTCCAGCCCGGCGGCACGACGAAGGTGGCCTCCGGCAGCTCGAAGACGACCGGGCCGTCGGCCTCGGTGCCGGCGCCGGGCTCGCCGCGCAGGACCGGGGTCTCGACCCACTCGCCGCCGAAGTGAACGCGCCGGCTGGAGCGTTCGAGCGCTCCTTCGCCTGCCGCCTCCGGCTGCGGCGCCGGACCGGGGACGACCATCGCCAGCTCGACGTCGACCAGCACCACCTCGCCCTCCGGGTCGCGGTGGCCGTAGCGCTCCTCGTGGGCCTGCTCGAAACCGGCGACGAGCTCGGCCGGGTCGGGGTCGACCGGCCCCGGCACCGGCAGCTCGAAGGCCTGGCCGGCGTAGCGCAGCTTGTAGGTGACCCGGGGCTCTGCCTCTTCCTCGAGACCGGCGCCGGTCTCCCCAACCATCGCCGTGACCTCGGCCGCGATTCGCTCGGCGGTCAGCTCGTCGCCGCTCAGCATCACGGTGCGGGCGGTGTCGCGGCGGCGCTCGGAGGCGCAGAGGCCGAGGGCGGAGAGGACGCCGCCGGCGCGGGGGCAGAGGATCGTCTCGATCCCCAGCTCTTCGGCGATCGCCGCCGCGTGCATCGGCCCGGCGCCGCCGAAGGGCAGCAGCGCGAAGCCGCGCGGGTCGACTCCGCGCTCGACGGTGACGACGCGCAGCGCCCGCACCATCTCCTGGTTGGCGACCCGGAGGATGCCGCTCGCGGTCTCCAGGGTGTCGAGGCCGAGCGAGCGCCCCAGCTCGGCGACCGACCGCTCCGCCGCCTCGGCGTCGAGCTCGACGCCTCCCGCCAACCGCGAGTCGCCGGCGAGATGGCCGAGCAGGAGGTTGGCGTCGGTGACCGTGGGCTCGCTGCCGCCGCGGCCGTAGGAGGCGGGGCCGGGGTCGGCGCCGGCCGACTGGGGGCCGACCCGGAGGGCGCCACCGCTGTCGCGCCAGCCGATCGAGCCGCCGCCGGCGCCGACGGTGTGGACGTCGACCATCGGCAGCTGGATCGGCCGGCCACCGATCTCGCGGGAGTCGGTGCGGCGGACTTCGCCGTCCTCGACCACGCAGACGTCGCACGAGGTGCCGCCCATGTCGAAGCCGAGGGCGTTGCCGTCGCCGCTGATCTCGGCGAGCAGGCCGGCGCCGACCGCGCCGCCGGCCGGACCGGAAAGGACGCTCCAGGCGCCGGAACGCGCGGCCTCCTCGGCAGGGGCGACGCCGCCGGCCGAGCTCATCACCAGCGGCTGCGGCAGACCCGCGTCCGAAGCCGCCTCGCCGAGCCGCCCGAGGTAGCGGCCGAGCAGCGGGCTTAGGTAGCCATCGATCACCGTGGTCGAACAACGCTCGTACTCGCGGAAGCGGGGCAGGACCTCGTGCGAAGCGGAGACGTGGACGCCGGGGAGGCGCTCGCGCAGGTGCGAGGCGATCGCCAGCTCGTGGCCGGGGTCGAGGTAGGAGAAGAGCAGGCAGACGGCGACCGACTCGGCCCCGCTGGCCTCGATCGCGGCCGCCAATCGCTCCGGCTCGTCCTCGCCGAGCGGCTCGACGATCCCGGCGGGGCCGACCCGCTCCGCCGCCTCGAATTTCATCGCCGGGCCGACCAGGGGCTCCGGCTTCGGCGTGCAGAGGCGGTAGAGGTCGGGCCGGTCCTGGCGGCCGATCTCCAGCAGGTCGGCGAAGCCGGCGGTGGCGACCAGCGCCGTCCGCGCGCCCCGCTCCTCCAGCAGGGCGTTGGTGCCGACCGTCATCCCGTGGGCGAAGACATCGACGTCGCTTGACGCAGCGCCCGCCCGGCCCAGCACCGCCTCGACCGCCCGCATCACCCCGGCCGACTCCTCCCGCGGCGTGGTCGGCACCTTGGCGGTGTGGACGGCGCCGCCGTCGAGCAGGACAGCGTCGGTGAAGGTGCCGCCCACATCCACCCCTAAGAGCATGGGCCGACGCTAGCTAACGCAGTTGTTCCCGCATACCGGGAACAACTGCGTCCGGTTCAGTGCCACGTCTCCTCGCGGACGCTGCCGTCCGAGGTGACGATCACGTGGATGCCGTCCAGCGCCGGGTCGGTCTCGGGGCAGTCGCGGCGCAGGTGGCCGCCGCGCGACTCGCGCCGGTCCATGGCGCTGGCGCCGATCGCCCGCGCCAGCGGATAGGGGTTGGAGATCAGCCGCGCGAGGTCGTCGGGGTTGCGCATCGGCCCGGCATAGCGCCAGACCGCGTCGCGGGTCTCGTCGCTGGGTGGCTCGAAGTGCCACTCGGGCGGCGCGGGCCGGGTCGCCGCCGGCTGCTCGCCGATCGCCGCCGCCGCGGCGCGGTTGCCGAAGACGAAGCACTCGCTGAGCGAGTTGGAGGCGAGCCGGTTGGCGCCGTGCAGACCGGTGCAGGAGCACTCGCCGACGGCGAAGAGGCCGGGCAGGGAGGAGCGGCCGTCGACGTCGACCACGACCCCGCCCATCGTGTAGTGGGCGGCGGGAGAGACCGGAACCGGCCGGCTGTGCGGGTCGAGGCCGGCTTTGGCCAGCGAGGCGAAGACGTTGGGAAAGCGGGCGGGGTCGATCTCGCGCAGGTCGAGCTCCACCTGGGCGCTGCCGTCGACCCGCATCTGCTCGAGGATCGCCGCCGTCACCGCGTCGCGCGGCGCCAGCTCGTCGGTGAAGCGCTTGCCCTCGGCGTCGAGCAGCTTCGCCCCCTCGCCGCGGACGGCCTCGGTGATCAGGACGCCGTCGTCGGGGGTCCCCGGCAGCGCCAGCGCGGTCGGGTGGAACTGGCAGAACTCGAGGTCGGCGAGGTCGGCGCCGGCCAAGGAGGCGAGGACCGGCCCGGCGCCGATCGCCCCGCGCGGGTTGGTCGTCCGCCGCCAAAGCGCCGCCGCGCCGCCGGTGGCGAGGATCGTCGCCGCCGCGGCCACCGGCCCGGTGTCTGTGATTACCCCGTGGCAGCGCTCGCCGTCGCTCCACAGGGCCAGCGCCGAGGTCCGCTCCATCACCTCGATCCGCTCCTGGGCGGCGACCATCGTCGCCAGCTTCGAGGTCAGCTCGTAGCCGGTCTGGCTGCCGCCGGCGTGGACGATGCGGCGATGGGCGTGGCCGCCCTCCAGGCCCAGCGCCAGCCGGCCCTCGTGGTCGACGTCGAAGACGACGCCACGGGAGACCAGGTCGCGCACCATCGCCGGCGCCTCGTCGACCAGCACCCGCACCGCCGCGGTGCGGCAGAGGCCGCGTCCGGCGGCGATCGTGTCGGCGGCGTGGCGGTCGGGGGAGTCGTCGGGTTCGAGCGCCGCCGCGAGGCCGCCCTGGGCCCAGTAGCTCGCGCTCTGCGAGAGCGGGGTGCGGGAGACGAGGCAGACCCGGGCGCCGAGCTCGGCCGCCCGCAGCGCACTCCAAAGTCCGGCGGCGCCGCCGCCGACCACGGCGACGTCGTACTCCGCGGCTGCTATCGCCCCTCAGCCTCTCGGCGCAGGGTGTCCAGCTGTCCCTGCAGCCAGCTCGCCGCCGCCTCGCGGGCGCGGGCCAGCTCGTCGGCGACCGTTTCCTCGGCGACGTCGGCGCGGCGCTCGGCGGCTTCGACCCGCTTCTCGGCCGCCTCGACCTGGGTCTCGATCTCGTTCAGCCGCTCCTCGGCCCCCGCCAGCGCCTTCTCCTTCTCCGCGCGCTCCCGCTCGAGGTCGGCTTCCAGCGCCTTGATCTCCTCTTCGGCCCGCTTCTCGGCCTCGGCGGCGAGCGTCGCCGCCTCCTCCAGCCGGCGCTCCGCCTCGCGGATTTGCTTCTCGAGACTCTCGCCGCCGGCACCCGTTTCAGCGTTCATCGCGCCCCAATCTAATTCACCTATTCACTATCGCGCTGTAGGCCACGATCGCCCGCTCCGCCATCGTCGCGGCCGAGAGCGTCGCCGCCCGGGCGGAGCCCGCGACCCGCGGGTCGTCGGCCTCGAGGTGGCGGCGGGCGACCGTCGCCCAGGCATCGGCGTCGAACGGCGCGCAAAGGCACCCCTCGATATCCCGCAGGGCGTACGGCGCGATGCCGACCGGGGTCGAGAGCACGGGCACCTCGCAGGCCAGTGCCTCGACGGCGGCCATTCCGAACCCCTCGTAGTCGGAGGTGACCAGTACCGCGTTGGCGGCGTTGAGCCAGAGCGGCATCTGCTCGGGATCGATCGAGCCGCCGGTGATCAAGTCGGCTTCGCAGGCAGCCGCTACTTCGGCGGCTCGGTCGTGGCGCTTCTCCGGCCGCCCTGGGTTGGCGGGGAAGAAGAGGTAGCGGCTCTCGGGGTCGAGGCCGAGCTGCCGCCGCGCCTCGGCGCGCGGCAGCGGCTCGAAGCGGCTCAGGTCGGGACCGCAGGGGAGGACGGCGGAGCCGGGAACCGCCGGCAGTCCCGGCCGCCCGTCCTCGACCTCGAACAGGGTCCGCGAGACCCCGGCGACGAGGTCGATCCGCCAGGCGAGGCGGCGCGAGAGGTGGCCGACCAGGTGGTGGCGGACGTCGGTGCCGTGGAAGGTGACGAGCAGCGGCTTCGCTCCGGCCGCCTTCGCCACCCAGCCCGCCAGCCCGTAGTGGGCGTGGACGAGGTCGAAGCTCTCGCGCCGCAGCAGCGCCCGCAGCCGGCGGGTTGCCGGTAGGTACTCGCTGCGTCCTCGGGGAAACTCGAAGAGGTCGACCTCGATCCCCCGCTTGCGCGTCTCGTCGACCTGGTCCCGCACCCAGCGCCCGCGCTGCGGGGCCGCGGCGTCGGGCATGAAGTTGGTGACGACAAGAACGCGCAACGGCAGCAGGGTATAGCCGCCGTGGGATCGGGTAGACGCAACGTCACGTGGGAGAACGACGTCCGTCAACCGGTTTGATCGCCCTCGGGGGCCTTGGTGCCCTCCTCACCGGAGCGGTCCTCGCCTTCGTCGTCGGCTACTTGATCGGCCACGCGAACAGCGACGAGAAGACGGTGACCGAGTCGGTCGCCGTCCGCGCCGCCGCCCCCGGCGGCGAGGCCGTTGGCGACATCGCCCCGGCGCCGGCCTTCAGCGCCGAGGAACTGGCCGCCGACCCGCGCGAGAACTGGCTCACCAACGGAGGCTCCCTGTCCAACGCTCGCTACTCGCCGCTCGACGAAATCGACACCGAGAACGTCGGCGACTTGAAAGGCGTCTGGATGACCCACCTGAACGGCTCGGGCGAGGCGACCAAGTACTCGGCCGAGGCCCAGCCGATCGTCTACGAAGGCGTGATGTACGTGGTCAGCGGCGCCGACGACGTCTTCGCGGTCGACGTCGAGACCGGCAAAAAGCTCTGGGTCTACGAAGCGAAACTGCCCGAAGAGATCGACACCGTCTGCTGTGGCTGGACCAACCGCGGGGTGGCGCTCGGCGAAGGGATGGTCTTCCTCGGCCAGCTCGACGGCACGCTCGTCGCGCTCGACCAGACCACCGGCGCGGTGAAATGGAAGACGGCGATCGGGAAATGGCAGAACGGCGAGACGATCACCAACGCGCCGCTCTACTACAACGGCCGCGTTTACACCGGCCTCTCGGGCGGCGAGTTCGGGATCCGCGGGCGCCTGACCGCAGTCGACGCCAAGACGGGGAAGGTCGACTGGAAATTCTGGGCGATCCCCGGGCCGGGCGAAACCGGCCACGAGACCTGGGAAGGCAACAACGACGCCTGGAAACAGGGCGGCGCGCCGATCTGGAACACCCCCGCGGTCGACCCGGAACTGAACATGCTCTATTTCTCGACCGGCAACGCCTCACCGGACCTCAACGGCAGCGGCCGCCCCGGCGAAAACCTCTTCGCCGCCTCGATCGTCGCGATCGACGCCGAAACCGGCAAATACAAATGGCACTTCCAGCAGGTCCACCACGACATCTGGGACTACGACGCGCCGAGCCCGGTCGTGCTCTGGAACGCCGAGGTCGACGGCGAGGAGGTCAAGGGTCTGAGTCAGCCCGGCAAGACCGGATGGCTCTACATGCTGAACCGGGAAACCGGCGAGCCGGTGCACGGGATCGTCGAGAAAAAAGTGCCCCAGGACAAGCGCCAGCAGGCGACCTGGCCGACCCAGCCCTACCCGCTGACCGAGGCGTTCGCTCCCCAAAAGGCCACCGAAGGGCAGGTTGAAGAGATCAAAGGCCTGGCCGAAGGAACCCTCGGCAAAGACGTCGAGGTCGAAGCGGGTGAGATCTTCGACCCGTTCGGCAACAACAACATGAAAGTCGTGGCGCCGGGGCCAAGCGGCGGGACCAACTGGCCGCCCTCGAGCTACAACCGCAACACCGACGACGTCTACATCTGCGGCATCTCCAGCTACTCCGGCTACCTGACCGAAGGGCTCGACAAACACAAACTCGGAGAGATCTACCTCTCCAGCGTGCTGACGCTGACCGGCTTCGGTACCTACGACGGCACCCTGACCGCGCAGGACGTCAGCACCGGTGAGATCGAGTGGCAGCGGGAATTCGAAGACGAATCCTGTTACAGCGGCACCGTCACCACCGCCGGCAACCTCGTCTTCATGGGTCGCAGCAACGGCGAGCTGACCGCGCTCGACGCCGAGACCGGCGACGAGCTCTGGTCCTTCCAGACCGGCGCCGGCGCCAACAACACGCCGAGCGTGTTCGAATGGGAGGGCAAGCAGTACCTCGCCTTCTACGCGGGCGGCAACTCGCTCGCCGCCAGCGCCCACGGCGACAACCTCTGGCTCTTCTCGCTCGACGGCGAGATGGAGGAGGTCGAGGGCGGCGGCAAAGCCGAGCAGGGCCAGCACGCGGGTGAGGAAACGCCGCAGGCCGAGGTCGAGGAATCGGAAGGCTCGCCGGAGGAATCGGCCGGCGGCGGCACCGAAGGCAAAGAAGACGTCGAAGAGGAATCCTCCGGCGGCGACGCCGCCGCGGGCAAAATGGTCTTCTCCGAAAACTGCGGCACCTGCCACGGCGCAACCGGCGGCGGCGGCAACGGCGGGCCCTCGCTGAAAACGGCGCCGAAAGCCAAAAGCCTCAACGGCACGATCGAACAGGTGACCGAGGGCGGCGGCGGGATGCCGGCTTTCGCCGAATCGCTCTCGACCAAGGAAATCGAAGACGTCGCCGCCTACGTGGTCGAAATGATCAGCGGCAAATAGGTGAGCGAACGTAGTTGTTCCCGGTATGCGGGAACAACTACGTCCGGTCGAGGCGGGGCGGCGGCAGGCGGTAGGTCGCCGGGGTCTTCGAGAGCCTGATCGGGTTGCGGGGGAGGCGGACGGAGGGGCCGTCCGCGCGGGGGATCTCGACGGTCGGGTCGAGGCCGAGTCGCTCGGCGAAGGCGAAGGCGGCGTCGACGTCGTTGACGACCCCGGCGGGGACGCGGCGCGCGGTCAGCAGCTCGACCCACTCGGGAGCCGGGCGGGCGGCGAGCGCCGCCTCCAGCCGGGACTTCAGCTCGTCGCGGTTCTCGACCCGCGCCGGGTTGGTCGCGAAGCGCTCGTCGACGGCGATCTCCGGGGTGCCGATCGCATCGCAGAGCGCGGCGAACTGGCGGTCGTTGCCGACCGCGAGAACCAGCTCGCCCTCGGCGCAGCGCAGCAGTTCGTAGGGGGCGATGCTGGGGTGGCGATTGCCCATCCGCTCCGGCACCGCGCCGGCGACCGTGAAGGCCGAGCTCTGGTTGACGAGGCCGGCGAGCAGGGCCGAGAGCAGGTCGATCTCGACCAGTTGGCCCTCGCCGCTCTCGCGCCGGTGCTCGAGCGCGGCGAGGATCCCCACCGCCGCGTAGAGCCCGGCGATCACGTCGACCAGGGCGACGCCGACCTTCAGCGGCTCCCCGTCGGGCTCGCCGGTGACGCTCATCAGCCCGCCAAGCGCCTGCACGAGGAGGTCGTACCCCGGCAGCTCCGCGCCCTCGCCGCTGCCGCCGAAGCCGGTGATCGAGCAGTAGACGAGTCCGGGTTCCTCGGCGGCCAGCGCCTCGTAGCCAAGGCCGAGCCTCGCCATCACCCCGGGGCGGAAGTTCTCGACCACGACGTCGCTGGCCAGCGCCAGCCGCCGCGCCTCGGCCAGGTCGCCCGGGTCCGCGAGGTCGAGGACGAGGCTCGTCTTGTTGCGGTTGACCGCCTGGAAATAGGTCGCCTCGCCCTCGGCGTCGTGGGGCGGCCCCCAAGAACGGGTGTCGTCGCCGACCCCCGGTCGCTCGACCTTGGTCACCTCGGCGCCGAGGTCGGCCAGGGTCATCGTCGCCAGCGGGCCGGCGAGGACGCGCGAGAAGTCGAGGATCCGCAATCGCCCTAGCGCCGAGTCGGCCATTAGGTCACGATCCCAGTGACCCGCACCCAATTCAAGGACGCCCATGTCATCGACCACCGCCGCCGCGCCGCCGATTCGCCCGCAGGACTACCTCGCCCTCGACGCCCTCCTCTCCGACGAGGAGCGCGACATCCGCGACACCGTCCGCGCCTTCGTCCGCAACGAGGTGGTGCCGAACGTGGGGGACTGGTTCGAGGCGGCGAGCGTCCCGGTCGCCGAGCTGGCGCCCGAGCTGGGCAAGCTCGGAGTGCTGGGGATGCACCTGGAGGGCTACGGCTGCGCCGGCGCCAGCGGCACCGCCTACGGGCTCGCCTGCATGGAGCTGGAGGCGGGGGACAGCGGCATCCGCAGTCTCGTCTCGGTCCAGGGCTCGCTGGCGATGTACGCGATCTGGCGCTGGGGCTCGGAGGAGCAGAAACAGGAGTGGCTGCCGCGGATGGCCGCGGGTGAGGCCCTCGGCTGCTTCGGCCTGACCGAGCCCGACGCGGGCTCCGACCCCGGCTCGATGCGGACCCGGGCGCGCCGCGACGGCTCCGACTGGATCCTGCACGGGCAGAAGATGTGGATCACCAACGGCTCGGTCTCCGAGGTGGCGGTCGTCTGGGCGCAGACCGACGAGGGCGTCCGCGGCTTCCTCGTCCCGAAGGGGACCAAGGGCTTCACCACCCAGGACATCCACAAGAAGCTCTCGCTGCGGGCCTCGGTCACCTCGGAGCTGCTGCTCGACGACGTGCGGCTGCCGGCCGACGCGGTGCTGCCCGAGGTGAGCTCCCTGAAAGGCCCGCTCTCCTGCCTCAACGAGGCCCGCTACGGGATCGTCTGGGGGGCGGCCGGCGCCGGCCGCGCCTGCTACGAAGCGGCGCTCGAGTACGCGACCGAGCGGGTCCAGTTCGACCGCCCGATCGCCTCCTTCCAGATCCAGCAGCAGAAGCTGGCGGAGATGGTGCTGGAGGTGAACCGGGCGACCCTGGTGGCGATCCACCTGGGGCGGATGAAGGACGCCGGCACGCTGCGGCCCGAGCACGTCAGCCTCGGCAAGCTCGGCAACGTCAACGGCGCCCTGGAAGTTGCGCGAAGCGCCCGCCAGGTGCTCGGCGCCAACGGCGTCACGCTCGAGTATCCGGTGATCCGGCACATGAACAACCTCGAGTCCGTGGTCACCTACGAGGGGACCGCCGACGTGCACGCGCTGGTGATCGGCGGCGCCGTCACGGGGATCCAGGCGTTCCGTTAGGCATTTGCGTTTCCCCTCAATGGGGTGTGGGTATTTGACCGTTCGCCGACGGGCACCGAGCAGGAGGGAAAGATGGAGGAGGCGAGCGGCAATCCGTCCCTGGTTTTGGTCGAGCACCACGAGGCCCTGCGCGACGGGCTGGCGGTGCTGCTGGAGCGGCGCGGTTTCTCCGTGCTCGGCTGCGCGACCACGGCCGCCCGGGCCGAGGAGGTGATCTCCGAGCGGCATCCCGACGTGGCGGTGGTCGGAGTCGACTTGCCGGACGAGCGGGGGACCGAGCTGATCAGGCGCCTGCACGATCGGAGCAACGGCACCAAGTTCGTCATCTACACCGGGCTCGAAGAGCCCGACCTGCTGGAGGCGGCGTTCCGGAGCGGTGCCCGCGGGCTGGTAGCCAAGCCGGCAGGGCTTCCGGCCCTGGTCGAGGCGCTGCGCAAGGTCTGGCGGGGCGGCCGCTACTTCGACCCGCGCTTCTCGCCGAAGGCCGACGACGAGGGTCCGGCGAAAGCGCTGAGCGGGCGCGAGGCGGAGATCCTGGCCCTGCTCGCCCGCGGCCTGACCGGCGAGCAGATCGCCCAGCGCCTGGTGCTCTCGCCGGAGACGATCCGCACTCACGTCCGCAACGCGATGGGCAAGCTGGAGGCGCGGACGCGAACCGAGGCCGTGGTGAAAGCGCTCGAGCGGGGAGAGATCCAGACTCAGACGGCGTGAGTCCAGCCGGCCACCCGGGCGGCGGCCTCGAGCCAGACGGCGAGGTTGAGGAAGAGCATCCCCAGCTCGACCCAGACGGTCGGCATCCAGGCGTGGACGTTCACCTCGCTTGAATCGTCAGCGAAGTTCGCGGTGCATATCCCCGCTTTGAGGTAAACGGGCGCTGGGAAGATTTTGCAAAAGAGTTTCTTTTCCGGCGCTTTCAGGTCTTGTTCCGCGCGCCCGCCAGACCCAGCATCGCCCCCTCAAACCAACCGAGGGAGGCAACGATGATCTACATGCTGGCCGGCTACCTGCACGCGGCGATTTTCCGGCGGGTGAAGGAAATTCGCCGCCTGGCAGGGGAGACGGGACAGGGCACGGTCGAGTACGTCGGCCTGATCCTGCTCGTCGCCCTGCTGATGGTCGGGATGGTCGCGGCGATGAAAGGTTTCAACGGGAAACAGGGAACCGAGCTCGCCGACGTGATCGTCAACAAGATCAAGGAGGCGGTCGACAAGGTCGCGTTCAAATGAGGGGAGAGGCGGCCCTGCGCCGCCCTCCCGCGTCACCGCAAGGGAGGAAACCGATGACCGCAACCCAGATCCCACTTACCGCCGATCTCCGCTCTATGCTGTATTCCAGCATGAAGCACAGAACCCAGCTATATCTAGACGACGCCCAGTACCGCTGGCTCCGCCAGCGGGCCGGCAAATCGGGCAGCATCGCCGCGGTCGTGCGCGACCTAA
>DASUTJ010000014.1:0-37387 GCA_036374655.1 Solirubrobacterales bacterium
CTCCGAGCTGGCCCGCTTGTGGCCGAGCTCGTGGGCGGTGTTGATCGCGATCCCCCCGACCACGCCCATGGTCAGCGCCAGGCCGATCGATTCGATCGTGTTGAGGTCGCCGCTCGACCACAGCCAGCAGGCGAAGATCAGGCCGCCGTACTGGATCGGGATGAAGAGGTAGGTGCACCAGCGGTAGTAGCGATCCTGCTCGAGGAACTTGAGGACGCTGTCGGGCGGGTTGGTCGAGTCCATCCCGATCGCCATGTCGAGCAAGGGGAAGATCACGAAGACAAGGACGGGGCCGATGAACCAGAAGGCGCCGATGTCGGTCAGCGACCAGTAGAACCAGGCGAAGAACGGCGACAGCGGGACGACGATCCCGAGCAACCAGGCGTAGCGCTTGCCGTCGGTCCATTCCGCCGGGTTGACCTCGACGTGCTCATGGTGGTGATGGTGATGCGCGTGCTCCGCGTGTGCCTCCACAGCCCCTCCTTGTCAAAAACCCGCGTGTCGTGCGCTACTTTGACACAGATCGCAAATTTGTCAAGCAAAGATACAACGCAGCACAAATTGTCCGCAATTGGCGGACGTTTTGGATCTGAAGAAGACTGCTGCGCTAGATCTTGAGCAGCAGGAAGGTGTTCAACGCGAAGAGGACGGCGACGATGACGGTCGCGCGGTCGAGGTTTTTCTCGACCATCGAGCCGCCGCCGATGCCGCTACCGCCCGCGCCGCCGACGCCGAAGGCGCCGGAGAGCCCCGCGTCTTTCCCCGAGTGCAGCAGGATGAGGAAGATGAGGACGACGGCGAAGATCACCTGGATGACGCTGAAGAACGTGTACATGCGCGGGAAAGTCTAGGGGAATCTAGGTCTGCTCGACCTTGTCCGGCTCGCGGGGGTGGGACCCGTTGCCGTTTCCGTTGCCGCCGCCATCGGTCCGGTCGAGGATCTCCAGCGCTTCGCGCCGCAGCTCGGCGTCGAGCGCGGCGAAGTCCTCGTCGCTGAGCTTGCCCGACGCGTGATCGAGCTCGGCGTCGCGGATCTCGCGGTACTTGGCTTCCTTGCGGGCGTCGGCTTCGGTCCGGACCAGGGCGCCGCGGCGGCGGCCGCGGGTCGGCCAGAGGGCGATCAGGGCGCCGGCGAGGGCGATGATGCCGCCGATCCACATCCAGGTCACCAGCGGGTCGACGATGATCCGGAAGGTCGCCGTCGCGTCGTCCTCGAGGTAGCTCTTCGCGACCCGCTCGGCCGCCAGGCTCTGCAGGGTCGAGATCTGTTCGAGCGCCTGGGCTTCGCGCTGCGGGTTCCCGACCGAGGCACGCATAAGTGCTCCCAGCGCCTTGCACTCCGCGGGGGTTCCCGGTCCACCCCGGATGCAGGCTTTGAAGCCTCTGTCGGCGGCGCGGCCGCGGCCCTGGACGGCGGCGATGTCGGGTTCCTCGGCGATCCAGAGGTCGGCGCCGAGCCCGGCCCGTAGGCCGACCTCGCTGGTCGCCTCGCCGGCGAAGAAGCTGGAGATGAGGCCGGTTTCCTGGCCGGTGGGACGGAAGTATTCGCGGCTCGGGGTCAGGTGTCCGACGACCTCGCCGTCTTCTTCGATCCGCAGCAGCGAGCCGAAGCCGAGCTTCTCCTCGTCGACCGAGACGATCGGCTTCACGTAGGTGATCGTGCGACCGTCGATAACGACGCTCTCCCCCGGTTTGAGCTCGACGTCGCGGTTGGTCTGGAAGCTGGAGGAGGCGGCGATGCCGATCAGCAGGACGATGACGCCGACGTGGACGATGTAGCCGCCGTAGCGGCGGCGGTTGCGGCTGACGAGCCCGACCAGGGCCTGCGGCCCGGGTTCGCCGGTCAGGCGGCGGCGGGCCGAGGCGCCGCTCCAGAACTCCTGCGCCAGCCCGGTCAGGGCGAAGGCGGCGAAGGCGAAGAGCGCCAGCGCCCAGAGGCTGTCGGCGGCGTCGGTGAAGGCGACAAGGCCGAGGGTCACGACCGCGGCGACCGCGAGCGGCACCCGGAAGACCCGCTTCGCCGACTCCCAGCTGATCCGGCGCCAGGCGAGCAGCGGCCCGATCCCGGTGAAGAGGACCAGCAGGATCGCCAGCGGCGTCGTGTACTCGTCGAACCAGGGCGCCGCCAGCGAGGCCTTGTCGCCGGTAAAGAGCTCGGAGATCAGCGGGAAGAAGGTGCCCCAGAAGATCACCGCGGTCATCCCGACCAGCAGCAGGTTGTTGACCAGGAAGACCGACTCGCGCGAGGCCAGTGAGTCGATTCGCTTCTCTGAGCGCAGGTCGTCGAGCCGGCTGACGATCAGCACCGTCGAGCCGACCAGGACCACCCCGATCAAGCCGAGGATGTAAGGGCCGACGGTGCTGTCGCCGAAGGCGTGGATCGACTGCAGGACGCCGGAGCGGACGAGGAAGGTGCCGAGCAACGCCATCGAGAAGGTGCCGACGATGAGGCTGGCGTTCCAGACTTTCAGCATCCCCCGCTTCTCCTGGACCATGATCGAGTGCAGGAAGGCGGTGCCGAGCAGCCACGGCATCAGCGCCGCGTTCTCGACCGGGTCCCAGGCCCAGTAGCCGCCCCAGCCGAGCTCGGTGTAAGACCAGCGGGCGCCGAGCAGCAGCCCGAGGCCGAGGAAGGCCCAGGCGATCAAGGCAAAGCGGCGGGTAGCGCGGATCCACTCGGCGTCGAGCCGCCGGGTGACGAGGGCGCCGATCGCGAAGGCGAACGGCACCGTGAAGGCGACGTAGCCCGAGTAGAGCATCGGCGGGTGGATCATCATGCTCGGGTGCTGCAGCAGCGGGGTGAGGCCGATCCCGTTGGCCGGGGCCGGGTCGAGCGTCGCGAACGGGTCGACGCCCGGCGCGAACAGCATCAGCCCGGTGAAGAAGGCGGCGACGCCCATCATCACCGCGGTCGCCCAGGGGACCAGGTCGCGCAGCCTGTTGCGGGTCGCGTAGAGGGCGGCCGCGGCGGCGATCGAGAGCACCCAGGCCCAGAGCAGCAGCGAGCCCTCCTGGCTCGACCACATCGCCGCCATCTTGTAGAAGGACGGCGTCTCGATCGAGGAGTGCTGCTGGACGATGTTGAAGGAGAAGTCGTTGTTGGCGAAAGCGATCTCGATGATCGCCACGCAGCCGGTGAGCAGCCCGCAGAAGGCGTAGACGACGCGGCGGGACTGCAGCAGCCGGCGCTCGTCGCCGTGGCGACCGGCGAGCGCGAGGGCGCCGGCACCGAGCGCCGAGAGGAAGGCAAGGCCCAGAAGGGCGCTGCCGAGGCTAGCCATCAGACTTGGTCGTGAACTTCGACGGGCACTTCGTGATCAGGGTGTCCGGCTCGCCGACGAAGGTCCCGTTCTCGATCGCCCCGGTGAGGATGATCTCGCGACCGCCGCGGAACGGGTCGGGGACGGTCCCGGTGTAGGTCACCGGCAGGCTCTTGCCGCCGCCGTCGCGGTCGACGACGTCGAACGAGAGCTCGCCGCCCTCGCGCTGCACCGAGCCTTTGACGACGCGGCCGCTCATCTCGTAACTGGTGCCGGAGGTGGCGGCGAGCAGCTCGGATGGCTCCTTCGCCTCGGTCGAGGCCGAGAAGGAGGTGTAGATGAGCGCCACCGCGAGCAGCACGGCAGCGCTGAGCGCTACGACCAGCCGGATCTTCCGCTTGCGCTGAGGGTCCACAGGCACCTGTGATTATCGCAAGGTGGCGACCTGGGAGAATCACGGCATGGCCGACGACCCCGTCCTGCTGATCACCGGAGCCAGCAGCGGCATCGGAGCCGCGACCGCCCGGGCAGCCGCGCCGCGCTACCGCCTGGCGCTGGCGGCGCGCCGCGAGGAGGAGCTGCAGGCGCTGGCCGACGAGCTCGGCGGCGAGGAGCGGGCGATCGCGATCCGTTGCGACGTCACCGAGTGGGACCAGGTCGAGGCGATGGCGGCGACGGCGCTGGAGCGCTTCGGCCGCATCGACGCGGTCTTCGCCAACGCCGGCTTCGGCGCCAGCCGCGGCTACCTCGAGGAGACGCCGGAGCACTGGCGCTCGATGGTCCTCACCAACGTCTACGGGGTGGCGCTGACGATCCGCGCCACCCTCCCCCATCTGTTGGAGCGCGGCGACGGTCACTTCCTCGTCACCAGCTCGATCGCCGGCCGGCGGGTGCTGCCGGGCTCGCTCTACTCGGCGACCAAGTGGGCGGCGACGGCGATCGGCGAGGGCCTGCGCCAGGAGCTGCGCCAGATGCACGAGAACCACGGCATCCGCGTCACCCTGATCGAGCCGGGGATGGTCGACACGCCGTTCTTCGACAACCGCCCGGGCGACAGCGCCCTGAGCGACGACGACATCGCCCGGGCGGTCATGTACGCCCTCGAACAGCCGCCGAACGTCGACGTCAACGAGATCCTGATCCGCCCGATCAGCCAGTCGAGCTAACGCAGCAGGGCGCGGACCAGGCGCCAGTAGCCGCGCAGCACGAGGCGCGCCGGCCAGGAGCGGACCAGCGGGCTGATCAGCTCCGAGTCGAGGTCGGGCGTGAGCCAGGCGGCGAACTCGCCGGCGCCGATCGTGCGCTGGCGCTGGACCGCGCGCCGCTCGCGCAGCAGGCGCGGTAGCCAGCGGAGGAATTCGAGGTTGGCTCGCAGCTTCTGCCGTCCCCATCCCCCACCCGCGGCGACCGCCAGCAGCGCCAGCTCGGTGGCAAGCAGGGCCGGGGCGAGCAGGGCCAGCAGGGCGCCGGGATAGGTGCGAACGATGAAGGCGAGGCGGTTGCGCTCGAGCCAACGCCACTTGTCGGCGTTGGCGGAGAACTCGTAGTCGTGGGCGACGACCGCCGCCGGCTCGATCCCGACCGCGCCCCCTGCCGCCCGCAGCCGGACCGAGATGTCGACGTCCTCGTGGTACATGAAGAACTCGGGCGGAAAGCCGCCGACCCGCCGCCAGCTCGCCAGCGGGATCGCCAGACAGGCCCCGGAGGCCGCGGCCACCTCCCCCGCCGGGGGCGCCTCGTCGACCGGGCGGCCGTGACCGCCGGCCCAGACGATGCCGGTGAAGTGGATCGGATTGCCGGCCGAGTTGATGCGGGTCCCCCCGCCGTCGGTGACCAGCGCCTGCCAGGCGTCCCAGCCGCGTCGCTCCACCCAGGGCTTGCGGATCGCCTCGCCGAAGCCGGGTTGCGGGGCGGCGTCCGGATTGAGGATCACCAGCAGGTCGCCGCTCGCTTCCGCGGCGCCGGCATTGCAGCCGCCGGCGAAGCCGCTGTTACCTCCGGGCACCACGATCCGCGCCGCCGGGGCCAGCTCGCGCACGAGCTCGGCACTGCCATCGCCGGGCTTGTTGTCGACGACGATCAACTCGTCGCCCTCGCCCAGCTCACCGAGCAGGGCGGGAAGGGTCCTACCGAGATCGTCGCGGCTGTCGTAGGCGACGATCAGGACTGAAAGCGTCGGGCGCACCGACGCGGAGGCTATTTGGCCATCCGCGCCGGTGCGATCGACTCGCTTGCTGGACTACTTCTTGCCCTTCTTCTTTCCGCAGGAAGTGATGTTCAGCTTGAACTTGTTGGTCTTGACCTTCTTGTTGTTCCAGCCCCGCATGTTGAGGAAAGCACGCTGCTTCTTCTTGCAGATGTTTTCCGAGTTGACCAGCAGGCTCTTCTTACCGCCCTTCATGTTGAGGACGAACTTGCTCACTGGCACGTCCGGGGCCTCGTGGAACACCGTCTTCAAACCGCCGCCCTTGCCGCTGATCACGCCGCGCAGGTAGATCTCCACCTGGCCGCGCAGATCGACGAGCAGATCGGGCAGTTCGTTGTCGGAGGACACGAGGTAGACCTTGCCCTGCAACTTCTTGTCGAGCAACGGCGATTTCGCCCACGCCTTGCCGTAGACCGAGGCCTTCGGGCAGGTGTGCGAGGCCAGCTGCGGCCTCGTGCAGACGGTGCCGATGTGGCTCTGCTCGAGGAACAGGGCCTTCGGCAGCCGCAGCGCCACGCGGCCGACATTGGCGTCGCCCGTGCGGGTGGTCAACGTCGCCTTCAGGCGCGGGTTCTTCGCCCGCTTGGTGGGACCGAACAACTGCACCTTCAGGTTCGGCTTGAAGCCGAGACCCTCGCAGCCGGTTGCCTGGAACGGATCCCTGACGGGGTAGGAGCTGAACGTCGCCGGGTTGGCCGGGTCAGCGCCGCCGCCGTTGATTGCCCCAGTGGTCTCCTGGTAGTAGCAATTCGTCGGGTTGAGCATGAACTGGCTGCGGTCGATGTCGAGATCGATCGCGCGGATGTCCAGCTTCACCCCTCCGAACACGTCGGGGATGAGATCGGAGACCGCGTGGATCTGGGCGGTTTCCGGATCGACGTTGAGCGCCACCCGGACGACCACGGTGCCGAGGTCGAACGGACCTGCCACCGCCGGCGTGATCGTCACCAGCGAGAGCGCAGCGCCCTTGTACGGACCGGCGAGATAGGCGTTGCCGCTGAGCTGCAGCGGGTTCGCCCCGGAGCCGGACCTGGTGGTGACCTTGCCGAGCAGGCTTGAGGTCGAGCAGCTTGAAGCCGCCATCTCGGCCTTGCCGCTATTCCCGACGGCGGCCGCGATGGCCTCCTCCGGGCAGTACGGGATCCCGGCCAGCTTGCCGGTCAGGCCTTTCGGCAGGGTGACGTCGACGACTTTGAGCTCCTGCTCGCCGTCGCGGCGTCCGATGTTGATGTGGAACGGCGAGTAGGCCCCGCCTTGGCTGCTGTCGACTTTGGCTTTGTAGAGCGGCGTGAACTTCCGCTCGGCCATCGTCGCGGGGCAGGCACCGCCGGTCGGGTCCCCAGTCAGGGTCACCGAGGATGGGACGGGTTTCAGCTCGCCCGGTCGCGCCCACGGTTCGAATCGACTGGTCCCAGATGCCGAGCACACCGACGGGCTGGTCAGGACCTCTTTCGAGCCGTCGAATTTGAGCCTGATCTCCTCGAACGGAACCTGCGGCAGGCCCGACGGAAGGGGCCCGAACAGCGGGCTGACCAGCTGGTCGTTGACTTCGGCGACCAGGTCACCCGTGGTCTTGTCGGCCTTGACGCGGCCGACCAGGCGGGCGTTGATGCCCTCGTTCTCGTTCTTGGCTTCGATCAGGATCCGGAACAGATCGCCCGATTCGGGGTCGCTGCTCTTCTGTTCGCCGACGTAGACGTCGCCGACCAGGGTTTCGGACAGTGGCCAGGAGTCGACTTCGACCGAACCGATGTCGGAAGCCGCCGGGCATTCGTTAGTGTAAGTGCGAACGCCCTTCTTGAACTGGGCGTCCGTGCAGGCGACGAGGCCCTGCGCGCCGGACGGGTTCAGGCCGAACCCTTTCGGCATCGCCACTTCGGCTTTGCGGACGTGGGACTGGACGATTCCGGTGTCACCTTCGACCTCGGGTTTGAACGGCATCCTCGCCGTCACCGTGGCCGGTGCCGGAGAGTCGACCGCAGTGGTTCCCGCAGCCACGTCGACGCTCGGTTCGAACGGTACTTTGTCGCACCCGGTCGTCCCGATTCCTTCGGGCAGTTTCGCCTCGAAGGCGGTGTAGCCAGCCGGGAAGGCCGCGTCTTCGCCCGTTTCCTCTTCCACCGAGGTGGTGGCGCGGAGCCAGGTCGAGTAGAGCTTGTCCGTTTCGGGGGCTTCGGGGTCGAAGCAGGTGGTCGGGGTGTTGATGTACATCCCGTTGCCGGTTTTGTCACCGATGTTGATCAGACGGCTTTTCCACGTGCGGGTGGTGGCGCCGACTTTCGGCGGCGGGATGTTGATCACGAACCCGGCGTGGAAGTCGCTCTCCCAGGCAACGTCGGCTTCGAGGAAGACAGACGATTTGTCGCCGGGCGCACCGGCTTTGAACCCGAATTTGGCCGGCTGCCCCGGTTCTGGCTCGAGGTTGTAGACCGGGACCAGGGTCACTTTCGGGGTGGGCGGGACGATCGTCCCGGTACCCGGACCGACGATGACTTTCACGGTGATTTTCTCGACGCCCACCTGGGTCTCCGGAGGACATCCGGGGAGTTCGAAGGGTGGGTCGACCGGCGTGTTGAATTCGCTCATTTTGCAGCGAATCGGATTCCCTTCGGAATCGACCGTCGCCTGCGGGTTGACGATCAGCCCCGGCGGCAGATCGACCCGAAGCCGACCGACCGACCCGACGGGGATTTCGCGAATATCGCCCGGAGCGACTTCGACCTGTTCCTGTTTGACCGTGTACTGCGTGAATGCGAATGGCGGGTGCCCGCCGGCCTGCGTGAAGTAATCCGCGTCCGGACTTTCGGGCGTGCATTCTTCGACGTTGCAGGTACCGGCCTGCCAGCCATCCGCCGCGGTCGACGGATCGTTCTGCGGTGCGATGATGTCTTGGGTATCCGCCTGTGCCATTACCGGCATGACAGACAGAGCCCCCAGACAGATGAGAAGCAGCGCAAGCGAGCGCTTAGCCATCAATTCCCTCCTCGTTTTTCCCTTAACGAGGACGCCCCCTGAAGCGCCCTAGAGCAACTCTCCCGCTACAGAACATACACAGCCGTGTAGCGCTTTCAAGTACCTACCCCAGTTACCACCCTGGTAACCGTGACACCGATCTGTGACGTGACACAGATCGGTGTTTACTCACTTCTTTGCTCTCTTCTTCTTGCCCTTACTGCAGGGCGTCCGCAGCTTCGGCTTGCGGTTCACCTTCTTGCCGTTCTGGGCTTTGAGTCGGATGATCGCCTTGACCGGCTTGGCGCAGAGGTTGGTGGAGTTGACCAGCAGGCCCTTCTTGCCGCCGGGCAGGGTCAGCACGAATTTGCTCACCGGCACGTCCGGCACGCGGCCGAAGGTGGTGCGGATGCCGCCGCGGAAGCTGTCGATCCGTCCCGCCAGGTCGATCGTCACCTGGCCCCGCAGGTGGGCGACCATGTCCGGCAGGGTGTTGTTCGAGGAGCGCAGGTAGACCGGCCCTTCGAGCGGTTTGCCGAGCAGCGGCGAGAAGGCTCGGGCCTTTCCGTAGATCGAGCGCTTCGGGCAGTTCTCGGCGGCGAACTGGACCCGGGTGCAGACCGTGGCCAGGCTCGCCTGGTCGAGGAAGAGCGCGTGCGGGAGGGCGACGGATGCCTTGCGGATGTTGGCGTCCTTGCCTCGCGCCTTCAGCACCGCCCGCAGTTTCGGGTGCTTGGCCCGCTGGGTCTTGCCGAAGAGGCGAACGTTGAGCTTCGGCCGGAACTTGAGCTTGCGGCAACCGGTCGCCTGGAACGGGTCGGAGACCGGGACAGCCGAGAAGGCGGCCGGGTTGGTCGGGTCCGCCCCGCCGCCGGCGATCGTCCCCGCGGTCGCGCCTTTGCGGCAGTTGGTGCCGGTGAGGGCGAAGTCCTTGCGGTTGACGTTGACGAAGACCGAGCGGATGTCGAGCTTGGCGCCGCCGAAGACGTCGGGGATGGCGTTGGTCCGCGGGTTGATCTGCGCCGTTTCGGGCTGGAGGAAGAGCGGCACCCGGACCACGACGTTGCCGAGATCGAACGGGCCCGCGACGGCCGGCGTCACGACGACCAGCGAGAGCGAGGCCCCCTTATATGGACCGGCGAGATAGACGTCGCCGCCGATTTTCAGCGGCGAGCCGCCGGTGCCGGCCTGGACCGAAGCCCCGCCGATCCTGCTGTCATTCGGGCAGCTCGCGTCGTTGCGCTCCGCCGCCCCGGAGCGCTCGGCGACGCTGGCGATCGCTTTCGACGGGCAGTAGGGGACGCCCTTCAGCTTCGCGGTCGCCCCTTCCGGCAGGGTGATGTCGACGCCCTTCAGCTCCTGCTGGCCCTGCGGCCGGACGATCTGGGCCGTGAAGGGGGTGAAGGTCTTGGCCGCGTCCGATTGCGGCTTGGCGCTGAAGCCGGGGGCGAAGGGCCGCTCCGCCATGGTCTTCGCGCAGGGCCCGTCACCGGGAGCTTTGCCGAGGGTGAAACCGCCTTCCTGCGGGCCCTGGTCCGGAGTTCCCGACCAGGCGGTCATCGCGTGGGTCGCGGCGTTCGGTCCGCAGGTCGGCGGGCTGGTCAGCACGCCCTTGCCGTCGTCGAAGTCGAGCTTCACCGAGGTGAACGGCACCTGCGGGTTGTCCTTGAAGACGGTCGTCAGCTGGCCGGTCAGCGGGTCGGCCTTGACGTTGCCGATCAGGCGGACGTCCACCCCGTAGCGGCTCGAGACCGCGTTGAGGAAGACCCGGTAGAGGTTGCCCGACTGCGGGTCGCGGCTGAGCTGCTGGCCGAGATAGACGTTGCCGTTGAGTGCCCCGGCGGGCAGCGGCGGCGTCTCGATCGAAGCCGTTCCGATCTTTGACGCCTCCGGGCAGGCGACCGGGTTGCGCGTGCCCTTGCCGAACTGCTCGGTCGTGCACGCCTGCAGCCCCGGCGCCGCGGCCGGATTGAGACCCATGCCCCGCGGCAGGGTGACGACGGCGTCCTTGACGTTGGAGTTGGCGATCGCCGTCCCGGACGGCTCGAAGGGGACCTTGACCTCGACGATCGGCCCGCTGGGCGAGTCGGTCAGCTGGGTGCCGGGGTCGACCGCGGTCGTCGGCTGGAAGGGAACTTTGTCGCAGCCGGTCGGCTTGATCCCGGGCGGCAGGGTCGACTCGAAGTAGGAGGACCCGTTGGGGAAGCTCGGGTTGGGCTGCTCGACGGAGTCGGCCCGCAGCAGGGTCGAGTAGGCGTGCTCGAAGCCGGCCTGGGCGGGGTCGAAGCAGGTGCTGGGAAGGGTGAGGAAGGTGCCGTTGCCAGCCCGGCCCTGGAAGACCAGCCGGTTCTTGAGGATCTCGCCGATCGGCGATTTCGGCACCGCGATCGTGAACCCCTCGTGGTAGTCGCCGGACCAGTCGACGTCGGCTTCGAGGAAGACTTCCTCGTTGAGGATGCGGAAGCCGAAGCGAGCGGGCTGCCCGTCCTTCGGGACCAGGTTGTAGACCGGCACTTTGGTGAGGCCGTCGAGCGCCGGCGCCGGCAGCCCTTCCAGTGCGGCGGTGACCGCGCTGGTCCCGACCTGCGAGCCGGGGGCGCTGACCGCGCACTGTTCGGCCTGGAAGCTCGACAGCTCGCATTGCGGCGTCGCCTGGGGGTTTACGCTGAGGCCGACCGGCAGGTCGACCCGCAGGGTTTTGAGGGTGCCCACCGGGTTTTCCGTGCCAGGCACCGGCAGACCCAGGACTTCGAACGGTTTGTTCTTGACGATGAACTGGGTCAGGCCGACGTCCGGGTGCCCGGCGGCCTGGGTGTAGAACTGCCCCGGCGTCTGCGGCGTGCATTCGGGCACATCGGTGGTGCAGGTTCCGGCCTGCCAGCCGTCCTCGGCGCTGGGCGGGTTGTTCTGCGGGGCGATGATGTCGCCGGTGTCGGCCGCGGCGACAGGGGCGAGCGCCAGCAGCGAAAGCGCTGCCAGCACGATTGCGATCGCGGACCCCCTCGGCATCGACCCCCGTCTACCCAGCTCTTCGGCGTGACTAAACAAGCTGTCGCCTGGGCGCTATTTCTTCCGCTTCTTGGCGCCCTTGCAGCCCGGGGTCCGCAGCGGCAGCTTCTTCACCTTCAGCTTCTTCCCGTTCTGGGCTTTGAAGCCGAGGATCGAGCTGTTCTTGCCTTTGCAGAGGTCCCGCGAGTTGACCAGCAGGCCTTTCCCCCCGCCCCTCATGTTGAGGACGAACTTGCTGACGGGCACGTCCGGCACGGAGGAGAAGACCGTCTTCATCCGCCGCTTCGAAGAGCTGATCACGCCTCGCAGGCGCACGTTTACCTGACCCTTGAGGTCGGCCAGGAGGTCGGGGAGTGCGTTGTCGGAAGAGACCAGGTACACGGGGCCGGCGACCGGGTCGTCGAGCAGCGGCGACTCGGCCCGCGCGAAGCCGTAGACCGAGCGGGCCGGACAGGCCGCGGCGGCAAGCTGGACGCGGGTGCAGACCGTCCCGATGTGGCTCTGGTCGAGGAACTGGGAGCGGGGCAGGGTCAGCGCCGCCCGCTTGATGTTGGCGTCGCCCGCCCGGGCGACCAGCACCGCACGGAAGGCCGGATGGCCGTTGCGCCGCATCTTCTTGCGCCCGCCGATCAGCTTGGTGAAGAGTTTCGGGCGGAATTTCAGCGCCCCGCAGTCGCTGGCCTGGAAGGGAGCGCTGACCGCAGAGGCGCTGAAGGCAGCCGGGTTGGCCGGGTCGGCACCGCCACCGTTGAGCGCGCCCGCGGTGGCGAACGCATCGCAGCTGGTGGGGTTGAGGGTGAAGTTCGGCCGGTCCATCTTCAGGTCGACCGAGCGGACGCTGAGCAAGGTGCCGCCGAAGACGTGCGGGATCGGATCCGACAGAGCGCGGATCTGGGCCGTCTCGGGATCGACGAACAGCGCCACCCTCACCACGACCGTGCCGAGATCGAACGGCCCGGCCGTGGCGGGGGTGATCACTGCCAGGGAGAGAGGGGCCCCCTTATAAGGGCCTGAGAGGAAGACCTTGCCCTGGATCCTGTACGGAGCGGGGCCGCTTCCGGCGGCGACCGCGGCGGTCCCCACCAGGCTCGCCGGCGGGCAGCTCGAGCTGGCGTTCTCTTCCTCGCCGCCCCGCGCGGCCGCCGCGGCGATCGCCGCCTCCGGGCAGTACGGGATGCCGCGCAGCTTGCCGGTCATTCCCGGCGGCAACAGGATGTCGGTCCCTTTCAGCTCCTGCTGGCCGTCGTTCCGGGTGATCTGAATCGAAAGCGGACTGAAGGCGCCGGCTTTCGGGCTGTCCGGGGCGGCGGCGAAGCCCGGGGCAAAGGGTCGCTCGGCCATCGTCTTGGCGCAAGGTCCGCCACCAGGAGCAGTGCTCATGGCGAAGCTGTGACCGGGGGTGACCGGCGGGTTGCCCGACCACGGCGTCATCACCGCTTTGCTCTGATTGGGGCCACAGGTCGGCGGGCTGCTGAGGGTCGCCCGCGGGCCACCGTCCAGCTTCACCTCGAAGTTCTCGACCTGGGACTGAGGCGTGTCGGAAATGGTGGTGGTCAGCTGACCCGTCTGCGGGTCGGCGCTGACGTTGCCGATCAGCCGCACATCGATCCCATAACGGGTCGAGACCGCGTTGATGAAGATCCGGTACAGGTTGCCGGAGGTGGGATCGCGGCTGAGCTGCTGCCCTACATAAACGGGGCCTTTCAGCGCCGGCCCTGCGTCCTCTTCTTCTTCGCCGTCCTCTTTCGTCGGCAGGGCCGGCGAGTCGATGGTCACCGTCCCGACCCGCGACTCCGCCGGGCAGGTGACGGGGTTCTTGGTGCCCTTGCCGAACTGGGCGTCGGTGCAAACCTGCAGGCCGTTGGCGGCCGAGGGATTGAGCCCCATGCCCAGCGGGAGCGTCAGCTTCGATTCCTTCGTCGTCGAGCTCTGCTGTTCGCTCTCGGCCAAGGTCAGGTGCGGGATGTCGATGTCAACCGTCGCCCCGGCGGGAGAGTTCGTCTGCGAGGTCCCGGGATCGACCGCGAGCGAGGGGTCGTAGGGGATCGAATTGCATTCTTTGGGCGAAGTATTCGGAGGGATAGGCGATTCGAGCGGCGGTTCGGCGCTCTGCGGCCAGACGTAGTTCTCGTAGGGGGATTTCTTTTCAAGCTGGGGGTAGGAGGCCGCGAGCAGGTAAGTGGAGTAGACGCTGCCGGATTCGGTGAAGGCTTCGCCGAGGCAGGTGCTGGGGGTGGTGATGAAGGTGCCGTCCCCGGCGCGGCCGTTGAAGACGAGGCGGTTTTTGAGGATGAATCCTTCGAGCGCCGCGGGCAGGACTTTCGGGACCTCGATCGTGAAGCCCTCGTGGTAGTTGCCGGACCAGTCGGCGTCCCCCTCGAGATACACGTTGTTGCCGGCCAGGTTGAGCCCGAACCGCGCGCTCTCTCCGTCGACCGGGACGACGTTGTAGACCTCGGCGTGGAGGGGTAGCGACAAGCCGATGAGCGGGTCCGCAGCGGTGACGTAGCTGTCGCCGACGTGCGATTCATCCGGGCAGCCGGCGGGGCCAGCCTCGAAGACGGCGAGGGGGCAGCGCTCGGTCGCGCCCGGGTTGACGTTGAGCCCGACCGGGAGGTCGACACGTACCCGGGCCAATTCCGCTTCCGGTTTTTTCAGCCCCCCCACCTCTTCTTTGTGTTTGACGATGAACTGGGTGAAGCCCCAATGCGGATGGCCGGCGGCCTGTTCGAAGAACCACGTCGGCGTATCCACCGAGCAGACCTCCGCCCCCGGAGCCCCCGGGTCAGGCGCTTCGGTCTTGCAGGTCCCGGCCTGCCAGCCGGAGTCGACTTTGGGATCGTGCGGGTCGCTCGGCGCGATCACTTCTTCGGTGCCGCCTGCCTGCGCTGCTGCCGGCAGCAGAAGCAAAAGCAAGCAAAGAGACAGAACTGCGGCTATGGCGCGACCCTGCATCAGATATCTCCTCCAAAGTTCCCGAAAAGCATTTCTCGACGAATAGCCTACCCGAAATTCATTACATGAGTCAATAATTTTTGGTAATGTCGGCTCATGCCACCCCAAGACGGATTTCCCCACAACGGTCACACTTCAAACGGCAATTCCGCCGCACATACGGCGGAAAACGGCCACAACGGCAACCGCTCGTCGGTCCCGGTCAACTGGGAGCGGCTGGCGCGGGCCACCGCCCACCCCCTGCGGGTCTCGATCCTCGAAATCCTCGGAATCGACGGCGGCAGGGTGCTCTCCCCCAGCGATCTCAGCCGCGAGCTGCAGATCCCCCTGAGCAACACCAACTACCACGTCACCGAGCTGGCGAAATCGGGCTTGATCGAACTGGTGCGGGAGCGTCAGGTGCGCGGCGCCACCGAGCACTTCTACCGCCTGCCCGGCACCGGACCCGAGGCAAGCCGCAGCGAGGAGTCCGAGCCCGCCTGGGCGATGGCCTGAGCTTCTAAACAAGGAGCGCGTCGCTGTCGATTTGTGGGGAGATGACGAGCGAGCGCTCCAACGCCCAGCTGCGCGAGATCATCCGGACCCAGACTGAGATCGCCGCCAGCGATCTGGACCCCGCCGCGATCATGCAGCTGATCGCCGAACGGGCCCAGCAGCTGACCCGGTCCAGCAGCGGCGTGATCGAGCTTGCCGAAGGCGAGGAGATGGTCTACGCGGTAACCACCGGCGAGGCGACTCCCTACCTGGGGACCTCGCTGAAACGAGCCACCAGCCTCTCCGGGCTCTGCGTCCGCGAAGGCCGGGTCCTGCGCAGCGACGACACCGCCGAGGACCCCCGCGTCGACGCGGTCGCCTGCCGGCGGGTCAACGCCGGCTCGATGATCTGTGTGCCGCTCTCCCACCGGGACGAGACCGTCGGCGTGCTGAAGGTCTACTCGCCGCAGGCGCGCCACTTCGACGACGGCGACGTCGAGACGCTCGAACTCCTGAGCGAGCTGATCGCCGCCCAGCTCTCCCACGCCAACCTGTTCGAGGCCGAGTCGCGCGAGAGCCGCCAGGACGCGCTCACCGGCCTCGCCAACCGCCGCGCCTTCGAAGAGCGGCTGCCGGTGGAGCTCGCCCGCTTCTCCCGCTCCGGCCGCCCTCTCTCGCTGGTCCTGCTCGACCTCGACGGCTTCAAGGGGGTCAACGACCGCCTCGGTCATCCGGCCGGCGACGAGGTCCTGCGCGAGGTCGCCGCGCTTCTGCGGGACTCGCGGGTGGCCGACGACTGCTTCCGGATCGGCGGCGACGAGTTCGCGATCCTGATGCCGGGGACCACCGCCGAGGAGGCGGAGATCGCCGCGCGGCGGTTGGCCAAGGCGGTTAGCGGAGCCGGGGTCGGCGGCGGTGGGATCGGCCTCTCCTTCGGGATCGCCACCAGCGAGAGCCTCGACGGCGAGGAGCTGATGGCCATCGCCGATCGCGAGCTGCTGGCGGCCAAGGACCGGCTCTACAGCCGCGATTAGCGCCCCTTGACGATCAGGGTGCGGCCGTCGGCGAGCCGGTAGACGGTGCCGACCGCGACGCCGCGTCCGACCACGCGCTGACCGGGCTCCAGCCGCAGCGGCTTCACCTGCTGGTCACGATCGGCAACCACGGCGCTCTGCTGCCGGGCCTCGGCCGCCGCCTGCCGGTCTTTCTCGGTCAGGGCCGAGGTGAGGTCGAGGGAGGAGAGAGCGGCGAGCAGGAAGGCGACCGAGAGGACGATCCCGAGGTCGAAGAGGTTGACGAGGCCGTCGAGCGGGTCGCCGGCGCGATCGTCTCGGCTGCGGGCGCGGGCGGTAACCCTCAAGGCGCCACCCCCCAGTGGCTGTGACCGACCGGGGCGCCGTTGGTCGCGGGCACCGACGAGAGCCGGGCGGCGACGTACTCGACGTCGGAGTAGTCCTGGGCGTAAAGGCGGTCGCGGACCAGCGAGATCGAGAAGGCGACGGCGCCCACAAGGAGACCGGCGACGGTGACGCCGAAGGCGACCCGCAGGTTCTCGGTCAGGGTGGCGACGTCGCCGTCGGCGAGACCGGCGAGCGCCGGCGAGAGCGGGATCAGGGTTCCCATCAACCCCAGCGCCGGGCCCATGCGGACCAGCATCCGGGTCCGCTCCAGCTTGCGCAGCGAGCGGTAGTCGTACTCGGCCAATAGCTTGGCGACGCGAGCTTCGCCGTCGAGCGTGCCCCGCTGGGCGACGAGGTCGGACAGCACCGCTTCCATCGCCGGGTTGCGGGCAATCGGCAGCAGCGCCGCCACGGCCTGGGCCTGCATCCCTGCCGCCAGCCTCCCCTGGCACTCGGCGATCGCGTGGTCCAGCTGCCAGAGGCTGCGGCCGCGCCGCCGCCAGAGCTCCATCGCCAGGGCGCCGGCTTCGACCAGGGCGACCGCCAGGGCGACCAGCGCGAGGATCAGGACCGGTACCCGCAGCGCTTCGGAGACCTCGAAGAGGATCTGCTCGACGTTCAAGGCAGCAGCCTCCGGGTCTCGGTCAGGGCGCCGAGGCCGAGCAGGCCGCCGGTGAGCAGCAGGCCGAGGGCGGCGCCGGGGAGCCCGAAGCCGCTGGTCTCGTTCTCGGGGTTGCCCGCGCGGGCGCCGGGTTGCTCCCGGGGCTCGGGCGTGGCCGCCGCGGGCGCGCTCAACAGCTGGCCGCTGATGGGCGCGCCCGCGGGTGCCTGACTGGTCGCTGCGGACTTGGGGGAAGGCTTCGCCGGGTGCTTCGGGGCCGGCGTCGGCTCGCGGCTCTCCGGCGGCACCGTCCCGGCACCCGGCAGCCCGCCCAGCGGACCGTCGGCCCCGGTCGCGGCGCCGTGGTCGGGGGCATCGCGGTCGCGGCGGGTCCCCCCTCCCTTGCGGTCCGGGCCCCGGAGCGGCGGCCCGACCTGGACGGTCACCACCGCCGAGCTGCCGGTGCTGTCGCCGGGGGTGGTGACGCCGACGACGACGTCGTAGCTGCCCTGGCGGGAGAAGCTGTGGGTCGCGTCCGCGCCCTTCGCCGAATCGCCGTCGTCGAAGTACCAGGAGTAGGTCAGGGCCTCCCCCGCGCCGGCGCCTTCGACCTCGACCGAGAAGCGCACCGTCTCTCCCGGCCGCGCCCGCAGCGTCGAAGCCTCGGCCTGCAGCCGCAGCGGCGAGCCTTTGCGCAGGACGATCGTCACCCCCTGCGGCGCCTCGAAGGAGTCGCTCGCGTTGAGGTCGTCGGTACCGCTGCTCGGGCGCAGGAACGAGGTGCCGGCGGGGCTGGCGAAGACGACCGGCGGACCGTCGGGGAAGGCGCCCTGGTCGAGCGCCTGGTCGCGGCTGAGGAGCACCGCCCCGCCGGCGGGGCGCAGCACTTCCAAATAGGAGAAGCCGAAAGGGTCGGCGCCGGCCGCCTCGACCAGCGCCGCGAGCGAAAAGCCGGTGACGACCTCGCGTCTCTCGCCGTCACTGGAGCGCAGGGCGTACCCGCGGTCCATTACGTCCTCGCTGCCGGCCAGGGCGTCGAGCGAGAGCGTCTGCTGGCTCCCGCCCGGAGAGACGATCGTGGCCTGGGCCGCGTCGGCGCGGGCGGCCTCGAGCGCCGGCGCCCCCGCTGCCGAGACGGCGAGGGCCGCGGTCGCGATCAGGAGCCGACCGAGTAGGTGACCGTGAAGCATCCGAAGTCGGTCCCCGGCGCGTAGAAGCCGGCAAAGGTCGAGGTGGCGGTACCAGCGGGGATCGCCCCTGGCACCCGGTCGTAGGTGATGATGGCGCCGCTCTGCTGCACCGAGGCGGCGCGGCCGAGGTCGAGGTTGACGATCACCTGGCGCTCGGCTGGGGCTTCGCCCTCGGCGACCGCGAAGATCGCCCGCGAGGCGCCCCCGCCGAGCTCGATCTCCGGCGCGCTGGTCCGCAGATCGATTCCGTGGGCGCCGTAGAGGAAGCGGACCCCGCCGTCGAAGTAGATCGCCGCCCGGTCGTCGGCCGGATCGGCCGGGTTTGCGCCGGCATCGTGCCAGCCGCCGGCGAAGGGGAACCCGAAGGCGTAGGTGAAGGGCAGCGAGCTGCCGGGGCGGACTTCGGGGGCGGCCGCTGTGGCACCCCCGGAGACGCTCGTCCCCTCACCCGTGTTGATGTAGCGAATGAAGGAATCGCGCACGCTCCAGCTGAGGCTGGCGCCGGTGACGTCGACGGCGCCGGGCGGGCGCGGGGCGACCGGCAGCGGTTCCTCGGGTGCCGGTCCCGCCGTGCTCGGGAGGGCGCAACTCGTGTCCTGCGGCTGGGAGCCGGGGACGGGAGTCGGGGCGGCCTGGGGCAGATCCTCGTCCGCCGCCGAGAGGGTGGCGAAGACGCCGGCGGGCCGGCGCCCGAGCCCCAGCCTGTCGGCCAGCTCCCGCGCCGCCGGCCGGGTCAGCCGTAGGCGGAGACCGCTGAGCCGGGCGCTGCCGTGGGCGACGTCGACGTCGCGCTGTCCCCCCGCGAGCACGCGGAAGAGCCCGACCGAGTCGCCGCCGAGCTTCCCCGCCAGCCCGTTGCGCCTGCCGAGGGTGAGGCGAAGATCGCCGAGGCGGGCCCGCCGTTGGCCCTTCCGCAGCGAGATGCCGCCGCCGAAGCGAAGCACCGTCGCGGTCGAGCCGACCAGTCCCGTTCGCACCGGCAGGACGATGCGCCGGGCGCTGCCCTCGGCGGCGCCCAGCGGGGTGACCTTCACCCCCTGGGCCCGCAGCGCCTGCGCGGCCCGGCCGCCGACCTCGAGCACGGCCTGGCCCGGGGCAGCCGCCGCCGGAGCGGCGGCTGCGATCAGGACAGCGGCGACCGCGAGGCCGACCGCCGGGGTGAGCGTCGCTCGGATCACCCGAGGTCCGCCGTGAAGGTGACCGGGTCGAGTTCGGTCCCCGCTTCATAGAAGCCGGAGAACGAGGACGCGCCCTCGGCGGTCAGCGTGGCCGGCACTTCCGACCAGGTCACCGCGCTGCCGCCGTCCGACCAGACCGGGGTCATGCCCGTCGTCGCCAGCTCGGCGATGCGGACGTCGTCGCTTTCAGCCGGCGGGCCGATTTCGGTTTTGACGTCGCCGATCAGCCACGACCCGCCGCTGCCGATCTCGATCTTCAGGTCGGAGAAGCGGACTTCGTTGATCCCGTGTCCGGGCTTGGCCCATTTGACTGCTCCTTCGCTGCTCAGGAAGAAGGCGTCGACGGCGCCCTCGGGCACGGCGGTCAGGGAGCCGCCCGTCCCGGGGAACCCGTAGGTCGTCGCCGGGCTGGTCAGCGGACCGGTTGCGGTGGCGCCTTCGAGGACTTCTTGCGAGCCGGCCGGCGGTGCCGAGATCACGTAGCCGCGCCAGGAGGCCTTGAAGCCCCAGTCGATCGCGCCGGAGACAACCGAGCGCGTCGCCGGGGCGGGTTTGGGCTCCGGGGCCGGCATCGCTTTCGCGCTCCCGGCCTGCTGCGCGCTGAGCCAGAGCATGCCGACGCCGTTGTGGCGCAGAGCCCGCGGAAGGTCGAGGCCGGCGCGCACGACTTTGGCTGCCTCGGGGGTGAAGCGCAGCATCGCTTCGCTCAGCCGCACCGACCCGGCGGCGGGATCGAGCTGGGCCGAGCCGAGCTTGAAGACCGCCGTCTCCTGCCCGCCGAGGACGCCGTGGAGGGTGCCGGCGGCGAAGTCGAAGTGGATTCCGGTGAGGGCGACCTCGCGGCCGCCCCTGCGGAAGCTGAGGGCGCCCGAGGTGGCGGCGGTCGCCTTGGCGACATCCAGCTCCGTGATCGGCAGCGCGCCGGCGACGAGCTGGCCGCCCTGGCCGCTCAGGGTTCTCCCCTTGTCGTGCTGGGCGAGCTTCAGCTCGGCGCTGCCGGTGGCGCTTGCGGCCCAAGCCGGCGAGGCGGCCAGCAGCCAGGTGCAGGCGAGGGCGCCGAGGGCCAGGGCCCAGGCGATCGCGCCTCGCTCGTTCATTCGCTTCCGATCCATTGCTTCAGATGTCTCCTTTGACTGGTACGTGGCAGCCTTATTAGGGCGCCCTAATAAATCCACACTAACAAAGTAGGAATTAGGGTGCCCTAACACCTTCTTCCGGCAGCCATGCGACGTGGAGGGCGGTGCGCCCGTCCACCGCGCTGAGCTCTGCGTCGGCCCGCCAGACCGAGGCCAGCAGATCGCTGGTAAGGACCTCTCCGGGCTCGCCGCAAGCGACCGTCCGCCCCGTCGAGACGACCACGGCGCGATCGGCGACCGCGACCGCCAGCGCCAGGTCGTGAACGACGAGCAGGACCGCCAACCCTTCGTCGGCGAGCCCGCGCAGAAGCGTCGCGATCCCGACCGATGCGCCAAGGTCGAGCTGCGAGGTCGGCTCGTCGGCGATCAGGACCGGCGTCTCCTGGGCCAGCCCGATCGCGATCTGGACCCGCTGCAGCTCGCCGCCCGAGAGGGTGCTCAGCTGCCGCTCGGCGAACCGCAGCACGCCCGCCCGCTCCATCGCCGCCTCGATCGCGTCCCGGTCCACCCCCTGCAGGCGGCGCAGTGGGCGCAGGTGCGAAGAGCGCCCGATCGTCACCGCTTCGCGCACGATTACCCCCGCGGGGACCGGCATCCGCTGCGGGACGAAGGCGCGCAGGCGGGCAAGTTCGCGACCGCGGAGGCCCGGCAGCACCCGTCCCCTCCAGCGCACGTCGCCGGCCGAGTACGGCTGCAGGCCGGAGACGGCCCGGACCAGGGTCGACTTACCGGCGCCGTTGGGTCCGACCACCGCGACCAGTTCGCCGGCATCGATTTGCAAGTCGGCGCCACGAAGGATCGGCGCCCCGGCGATCTCGACCTCGAGGCCATGCGCCTCCAGCAGAGGCGCGACGCTCACACGACCCTCCGCAGCAGCCAGAGGAAGAGGGGCACGCCGAGGATCGCCATGAAAGGCCCGACCGGCATCTCGATCGGGGCGCGCAGCGTCCGCGCCAGGGTGTCGGCGGCGGCCAGCAGGGCGGCGCCACCGAGCGCCGAGGCGGGGACGACGAAGGCGTGGCTGGAGGTTCCGCCGGCCATCCGCACCACGTGCGGGACGACCAGGCCGAGGAACCCGATCAGCCCGGCGATCGCCGCCGAGGCGGCGGCCAGCAGGGCGGCGGCGATCGCGGCGCCGAGGCGGATCATGTGGGGGCGCGAGCCGAGCGAGCCGGCGACGTCGTCGCCGAGGGCGAGCCGGTCGAGCGGCCGGATCAGGAAGAGGGCGGCGACGAAGCCGGCGGCGAAGTAGGGCCAGATCGAACCCATCTCCTCCCAGCCGCTCGAGGTCAGCCCGCCGGCGATGAAGAAGATCGCCGAGGGGGCTTTCTCCGGGTAGGCGGCGAGCAGCCCGGTGGTGCCGGCGGTGAAGAGCGAGAGGACCGCGATCCCGGCGAGAATCACCTTGCCGGTGCTGCCGCGGTTCCGGCCGCTCCAGGCGATCGCGAAGACCAGCGCGGCGGCAAGAAGTCCGAAGAAGAGCGCCCCGAGCGGCAGCAGGGCGATCGAGCCCGGGAAGAGGATGATGATCAGGATCGCCCCGAAGCCGGCGCCGCCGGTGACCCCGATCACGTCGGGCGAGGCGAGCGGGTTGGCGAGGGCGCCCTGGAGGATCGCGCCGGCCACCCCGAGCGCGGCGCCGACGCAGAGCGCCTCGACCGTGCGCGGCAGCCGCAGGGTCTCGACGATCTGCTTGTCGGGCCCGGTCGCTTCATGTCCCAGCAGGACGTCGATCACGGTCGCGACCGGGACCTTGACCGCGCCCAGCGCCAGCGAGGCGACGACAGCCGCGAGCAGCGCGACGGTCAGCCCCGCGTAGACGAGCGGCCGGCGCATCGGGACGCCGGCCTCGCGGATCGCCAGGCCGTGGGCGCTCATCGCGGCCAGTTGTCGAGGTAACCGCGGCGGACCTTGCGGATCGTCCTGGCGACGTCGGTGCCGGCCTGCAGCAGCGAGTTATCGACCGAGATGTAGATGCGGTCGTTCTCGACGGCGTTGGTCCCGGCCCAGGCGGGGTTGGTCCGCAGGTACTCGGCGAGGCTGGGGATGTCGTCCTCCTCGGCGTGCGGCACGGCGATGATCACGTCCGGGTTTTCGGCGACCACGACTTCGTCGGAGATCCGCTCGAAGCCCGAGCCGGACTCGACCCCGCCGGTCAGCAGCTCGCCGCCGGCCTTGCTGACCAGGTCCCCGCCCCAGCTATTGGGGAGGAAGACGAACGGGGTGCGGCCGACGCCGAGGATCAGCATCACCCGCGGCTCGGACTTGATGTCCTGGCGCGCCTGCGCGACCCGCTCCTGCATGTTCCTGACGAGTGCTTTCGCCGCCTTCGCCTTGCCGACCAGCTTGCCGATCGCCAGCGTCTGCGAGTAGGAGTCGCGCACCAGTCGCGGCTCGCGGATCAGGACCTCGAGCCCTAGATCCCCCATCGACTCGTTGCCTTTCGCCCAGGTCGGCGAAGAGAGGACGACGTCCGGCTCCAGCGAGGCGAGCTGCTCGAGGTTGGGGCCGTTCGGGTGCGAGAGGGTGAGGACCGGGACGCCCTTCAGCTTCGGCGAGAGCCGGTCGCGGCCGCCGAGGGTCTGGCCGACCGCGACCGGCTCGACCCCGAGCTTGGCCAGGGTGTTGGCGCCGAAGGGAGTGAGGGCGACGATCCGCGGCGCAGCCTGGGCGCCGGCCGGCAGGAGTAGCGCAAGCGACAGCGCCAGGAGAAGAACTCGCCTCACGCCGCCACCTCGACGTCGAGCACGTCGTAACAGCGGATCTCGTTGCCGTGGGCGAACTGACCGTCGGCGTGGCGGTGGCTGCGCTTGAAAAGGTCGCTGCCGACCCACGACTTGAAGGTCTCCTCGTCCTCCCACCTGGTGAGCACGACGTACTCGCGGTCGCGGTCGCGCCGCAGCAGTTCGAAGCCGACGAACCCCTCCGCCTCCTGGACCAGGCGCTCCCGCTCGCGGAAGGCGCGCTCGAAGTCCTCGACGCGGCCCTCCTTCGCCTCGACGACGTTCATGACGATGTACACGACTGGCTCCTTTCTCGATTAGGGCTCCCTAATTAGGGTCACCTAATCGCGGCAGGATAGGGAATCCCGACAGATGAGGTCGGGTTGGGGCGGAAGACGGCGGCGGCGTAGAATCCCCGCCGCGCGGACGTAGCTCAGTTGGTAGAGCGCAAGCTTCCCAAGCTTGAGGTCGCGGGTTCGACCCCCGTCGTCCGCTTCTTCGTGAGCACTCGCTCCTTCATCGTGGTCCTCGCCGTGCTGGCCGTCGTCGGCCTGCTCGTCTTCGGGCTGGCCAGCAAGGGGTCCTCGCGCCTGGAGCCGGGCGACCCGGCGCCGACGGCGGCGCTGCCCCGGCTCGAGGGCGGAGGGAGCGAATCGCTCGCCGATTACCGGGGCAGGTGGGTGCTGGTCAACTTCTGGGCCTCCTGGTGCCCCCCCTGCCGGGCCGAGACGCCGGCGCTGGAGGAGTTCCAGCAGCAGCACGGCGGTCCCCGTTTCACGGTCCTGGGCATCGACACCCAGGACCTGAGCGACGACGCCGTGGACTTCGTCGAGAGGTTCGGCGTCTCCTATCCCCAGTTGCGGGACGGCAACGGCGACACCGCCGACGAATACGGCACCACCGGCGTGCCGGAGACCTTCCTCGTCGACCCCGCCGGCAAGATCCGCCTGGCCGTCCCGGGAACGGTCGACGAGGAGTACCTGCGCGACGAAGTCGAGCCGTTGCTGCCGGGGGGCAAGTCGTGAGCTGGCGATCGCTGCTGGTCGCGGTGCTGGCGCTCACCATGTTGGCGCCGGCCGCTGCCGCCGAGCAGCGAGCCTCGCTGGCCGAGATCGAAAAGGAAGTGATGTGCCCCGTCTGCGGCACCCTCCTGCAGCTGGCCGAATCGCCGCAGGCTCAGCGCGAGAAGGCGTTCGTCAAACGCCTGATCGCGGAAGGCAAGACCGAGGCGCAGATCAAGGACGCGCTGGTCGCCGAGTACGGCGACGAGGTGCTGGCGCTGCCACCCGACTCCGGCTTCAACCTCTCGGCCTACGTCGTCCCGATCGTCGCCTTCCTGATCGCCGCGGTGGCGCTGGCGCTCGGCGTCTGGCGCTGGCGGCGGGCCGGCGGGACGAAGGGCGGCGGCACGCCGGGGGCCAAGGGACCGAGCGGCGAGGACGCCGAGCGGCTCGACGCCGACCTGGCGCGCTACGACCTCTAACCGACGGCGATCGATCCCAGGGCCGGGACCGGCAGGCTCTGGATCGCCTTCTTCACGGCGCGGTCGCCCCCCTTCGCTTCGCCGGCGACGACCCCGTCGGCCTGCGCCGCGACGGCCAGGCAGGCGGCGGGTTCGGAGAGCGGCGGCGGCGCCAGCAGCAGCACCAGCTCGTAGGCCCCGCGCAGCTTGGCGACCATGTGGGCGAAGCTCTGCAGGCCGAGCAGGGTCTCGGTCTTCGCCGCGGGCCGGCCAGCGGCGAAGCAGACCAGCTGCGCGGTGCCGTCGCCGGCCGCGGCGCCGGCGAGGCTGACCGGCTGCAGCACGTCCCGCGGCTCGGCTTCCCAGCGCAGGTACTCGTGCAGGCCGGGCGAGGCGGCGATGCCGACGCTCCCGGCCAGCTTCGGGCGGGCGAGGTCGCAGTCGACCAGGATCGTGCCGCGACCGGCCGCCGATGCGGCGGCGGCGATGCCGATCGCCGCGGCGGCGGGCGCCTCCCCCTCGCCGACGATCGCCAGCACCCGCTGCCCGGCAAGTCGGCCCAGGGCCTCGCGCAGGTTCTCGAAGTCGCCGCGCCGCAGGGCCCAGGCGGGACCGTCCGCCGGCCCCGAGATCTCGGCCAGCAGCGGCAGCCTGGAGCGGCCGCGCAGCATCACATCCGCTCGGGAGCCGAGATCCCCAGCAGGTCGAGCGCCGCGGCGATCGTCCGCTTGGTCGCCAGGCAGAGGGCCAGGCGGGTGGCTTCGACGCCGTCGCCCTCGGCCCCGACCACCTGGCAGTCGCGGTAGAAGGCGTGGAAGTCGGCGGCGACCGCGGTCGAGTAGGCGCAGATCCGGTGCGGCGAGCGCCGCGCCGCCGCGACCCGCACCTCCTCGGGGAACTCGAGCAGACGCTTGACCAGGACCTTCTCGCTCTCCTCCAGCTTCGGCCGGCCGGCGGCCACCGCGGGCTCGGCCCCCTCCCCCGCCTTGCGCAGGATGCTGGAGATCCGGGCGTGGGCGTACTGGACGTAGTAGACGGGGTTCTCGCTCGACTGGCTGCGGGCCAGCTCGAGGTCGAGGTCGACGGTCGTCTCGTGGCTGCGCCAGAGCATGAACCAGCGGGTCGCGTCGACGCCGATGTCGTCCATCAGCTCGTCGAGGGTGACGAAGTCGCCGGTGCGCTTCGACATCTGCACCCGCTCGCCGCCTTCGACCACGTGGACGAGGCTCATCAGCAGCGCCTCGAAGCGCTCCGGGTCGGCGCCGAGCGCCTCGATCGCCGCCCGGACCCGCGCCACGTAGCCGTGGTGGTCGGCGCCGAGGACGTTGACGAGGCGGTCGAAGCCGCGCTGCAGCTTGTCCCAGTGGTAGGCGATGTCCGGGGTCAGGTAGGTCGCCTCGCCGTTGGAGCGGATCAGCACCCGGTCCTTGTCGTCGCCGAAGTCGGTGGTCCGCAGCCAGAGCGCGTCTTCGTGGCGGTAGGTGTGGCCGCGCTTCTCCAGCTCCGCGAGCGCTTCCTCGACCTCGCCGTTGGCGTAGACACTGCGCTCGGAGAACCAGTTGTCGAAATGGACGCCGAAGCGATCGAGGGTTTTGCGGATCTCCTCCAGCATCGCCTCGATACCCCGCAGTTCGAGCGCCTCGCGATCTCCGGGGTCGACGCCCTCGGCCTTCAGGCGGGCGGCGACCTCGGTCACGTACTCGCCCGCGTAGCCGTCCTCGGGCGGCTCCTCGCCCCGCATCCGGGCCGCGATCGAGTCGGCGAAGCGGCCGATCTGGCTGCCGGCGTCGTTGACGTAGTACTCGCGCTGGACCTCGTCGCCGGCCGCCTGCAGCAGCCGCACCAGCGAGTCGCCGTAGGCGGCGTTGCGGGCGGTGCCGACGTGGATCGGCCCGGTCGGGTTGGCGGAGACGAACTCGACCAGGACCTTCTCGGGGGTCTCGACCGGCGCCGGGCCGAGGTCGTCGCCGGCCCCCAGCAGGGAGTCCAGCGCCCGCAGGTACCAGGAGTCGGCGAGAAAGAAGTTGACGAAGCCGGGGCCGGCGACCTCGATCCTCTCGAGGTCGGGGGCCAGGTTCGTATCCGCCTCCAGCTCGCCGCGCAGCTGCTCGGCGACCGCGCGCGGGTTGTCGCCCAGCAGGCCGGCCAGCAGCATCGCCGCGTTGGAGCTGTAATCGCCCAGCTCGGGCTTCGGCGGCCGCTCCAGGGTGGGGCGCTGCGCGGTCGCCTCGCCGTCGCGCAGCGCCCGCGCGGCGGCCTCGACGGCACCCCGCAGGGCGCTGACTGAATCGGTCTCGGTCACCGGTCAATCGTATGGACCAGGGGACCAGGGGGGTACGCTCCTCTGCTTGCGCGCAGCTGTGATCAGCGACATCCACTCCAACCGGCATGCCCTCGAGGCGGTTCTCGGGGCCGTCGACGCGGCCGAGGTCGACGAGATCTGGTGCCTCGGCGACATGGTCGGCTACGGCGCCGAGCCCGACGCCTGCACGGCGCTGATCCGCGAGCGCAGCGCGGTCTGCCTGGTCGGCAACCACGACCTGGCGGTGCTGGGCGCGCTCGACATCTCGACCTTCTCCGATGCGGCGGCGGCCGCGGTCGAGTGGACCCGGGAGAACGTCGGCGAAGAGACGCTCGAGTTCCTCGCCTCGCTCGAACCCGTCGCCTCGAAGAGCGGGGTCGGGCTCTTCCACGCCTCGCCGCGCGACCCGGTCTGGGAGTACGTGCTCTCCGCCGACCAGGCCGAGGCCGGCTTCGAAGCCCAGGAGGAGCGCATCGGGCTGATCGGGCATTCCCACATCGCCCTCTTCTTCTGCCGCACGCCGGGGGTGCGCGGCTACGCGCAGGGCGCCCAGGCGACCGACGGGACAGAGATCGAGATCGGCGAGGGCGACTGGCTGCTCAACCCGGGCAGCGTCGGCCAGCCCCGCGACGGCGACCCGCGGGCCGCCTGGCTAGAGCTCGACACCGAGGCCTGGACCGCCCGCTACCACCGGGTCGAGTACGAGATCGAGGGTGCCGCGGCGGCGATCCGGGCGGCCGGCCTCCCCGCCCTCCTCGCCGAGCGCCTGGAGGTCGGTCGATGACCCGGTTTTGCAGGGCAAATATCGCTTCCCAACCTTTGTCTAGACTCGAATCATGGCCCGCCTGAGCGCACTTCTGATCGCCATCGTCCTCGGGCCGGCCAGCGCCGTGGCGCTGGTCTCCTGCGGCAGCGGCGACGACGCCAACCTGCTGCCGGGGACGACCGCCGAGGAGATCGAAGCCAACCTCGACCAGGTCGAGCAGCTGGCGGCCGAACAGGACTGCTTCGGGGCGGAAGACGCGGTCGCCCAGGTCGCCGCCGAGGTGGAAGAACTGGAAGGCGTCGACGCGAGGCTGCAGCGAGCCTTGGAGGACGGGACCGCGAGGCTGAGCGAAGTGGTCGGCCGCTGCGAAGAAGAAACCACCGAAGAGGAAACGGAACCATCGGTGGAAACCGCTGTTGAACCCGAAGAAGTGGAAGACGAGAAGAAGCCGAAGAAGGAAAAGCCCGAAAAGGAAGAGCCGGCCGAACCCAAGGAAGAACCCTCGGAAGGCGAAGGGCCGGAACTGCCCCCGCAGGCGAACGGCAAAGGCGAAGAAAAAGGCGGCGGCCCGCCGCCGGCCGAAAGCGAACCGGAAGAAACCGCGCCGTCCGGCGGTGTAGGTCCGGGCGTGGGAGTCGAATGATGGAGGCTGGCGCGGGCACCCTCTCGGGTCGCTACGAAACGGGTGCGAAACTCGGCACCGGCGGGATGTCGAACGTTTACAAGGCGACGGACCGCATCCTCGAGCGCACGGTGGCGGTGAAGATCCTCGCCGAGCACCTCAGCGACGACGAGCGCTTCGTCGCCCGCTTCCGGCGCGAGGCGCTGGCGGTGGCGAAGCTGATCCACCCCAACATCGTCCAGGTCTACGACACCGGCATCGACGAAGGCCGCCACTACATCGTCATGGAGTACGTCGAGGGGCGGAGCGGCGCGCAGATCCTGCAGCGCCACGGCCCGGTCGAGCCCGAGACCGCGGCGGAGATCGGCATCCAGGCCTGCGCCGGGCTCGACTACGCGCACCGGCGCGGGATCATCCACCGCGACGTCAAGCCTGGGAATCTGATGATCGTCGGCGGTCCGGTCGGGGGCGGCGAGATGGTCGTCAAGCTGACCGACTTCGGGATCGCGCGGGCGATCGAGCAGACCCGGATCACCCAGGTCGGCTCGGTGGTCGGCACCGCCGCCTACCTGGCGCCCGAGCAGGTGCGCGGCGAGGAGGCGACTCCGGCGACCGACGTCTACGCGCTCGGCGTCGTCCTCTACCAGTTCCTCACCGGCCGGCTGCCTTACGAGGGCTCCTCGCTGGCCGAGCTGGCGGTGCGCCAGCAGAACGAGAAGCCGCTGCCGCCCGACACCTACAACAGCGAAGTGCCCGAGACCCTGGGCGCGGCGGTGCTGCGGGCCCTGGAGGGCGACCCGAGCCGGCGCTACGCGAGCGCCGAGGAGCTGGCCGGCGGCCTGCGGCTGGGCCTCGAAGGCGAGGACGTGACGCTGCCGCTGGACGAGGGGACCTCGGCGACCCGGGTGCTCGGCGACACCGCTGCGACCCGCCACATGGGCCGCGACACCGCCCAGACCGAGTACCGGCCCGCGCAGTCGCAGACGCGCCGGCCGCAGCCGCGGATGGCGCCTGCCCCGCGCGAGCCGGCTCCAGCGGCACCCCGCGCCGCCCAACCTCCGCGTCGCGGCGCCTTCTCACGCTTCGTCCGCTTCGTCCTTGCCGCGGTGGCCCTGATCCTGGTCGCCGCCGTCGTCGCCACCGCGGTGATCGTCACCACCGACAAGGCGGCAGGCGTCAAGGTCTCCAAAGTCGCCGGCGACACCGTGGACAAGGTCGTCGAAGAAGTGAAGGACCTGGTCCGCGAAAACACCGAATAGGCACGGAGCGATAGCTCGATGTCGAGTAATGCACGGCTCAATCTAGAGCGGACCGGGTCGAGATTCGCGACTTCTATGCAGTTCACCAGCTGGTAAAGGAGATGCCAGCCGTTCGCAAAAAGTTGGATGTGTTGAACAAGGGCATGATCGTGCTCCTAGCGGCCGTCTGGGAGGGGTTTTGTGAGGACCTCACGGCGGAGGCCGTGTCTTTACTTGTCGACGGTGCACCAGACGCCGCCGCACTGCCAACTCCATTGAGACGGACCGTTGCTCGGGAGCTAAAGCACTCCCCCCATGAATTAGCGGTGTGGCGCCTTGCCGGGGATGGCTGGCGAGAGGTACTTCGCACGCGTTTGGACTACCTCCAGGAGCAACGGAATCGTCGGCTTAACACGCCAAAGTCCGCCAACATCGATGAATTCTTTAAGCAAGGACTCGGCATCGACAGGATGTCCTCGCATTGGGTAATGACTGGAAGCAGCTCCGAGGAAAACATGTCCAAGCTTGACTCTTTCATTGAGTTGCGCAATGCGATAGCCCATCGTGGGCTACGCGACGCAGCCGTATCTAAGGCAACAGTTAAGAACTTCAACAATCACATCCAGCGGCTGGCCGCGCAAACGGAGTCTGCAGTAGAAGAACTGGTCGAGCGTTCGATCGGTCGCTACCCCTGGGACATGGAACGACCCGTCAAAGAAAACGCTTGATGTGCGGTGCGCCTTGCTTAATCAGCGGCCTGCGACAGCCCCTGCCACGGTGGCACACCCGTCAAGACCGCAGCGCGGTAATTCTCAAATGAACCCGCCGCGATCGCCGCTCTGGCATGGGTGGTCAGCTCGTGCATGTAGGTGAGGTTGTGCTGGACGATGAGGCGGACGGCGGTCAGCTCCTCGGCCCGGGATAGGTAGCTGATGTAGTCGCGGTCGTGCCGTTGACAGGCTGGGCAGGGGCAGCCCTCGACCAGCGGCTCACGGTTCCCAACCCAACCGCCCTTGCGCATGTCGAGGCGCCAGCGGGTCTCGGGCGAGGGCGCGAGGGCGACGCCGTGGCGGGCGAGGCGGGTCGGCACCGCGCAGTCGAAGACATCGAGGCCGACAGCGATGCCGCCGAGCAGGTCGTCTACCTCGCCGATCCCGAGCAGGTGCTTGGGCGCCTCCACTGGCAGCAGTGGCGCGGTCATCGCCAGCACGCCGGCCATCTCCTCCTTGTCGCGGCCGAGGGTGCCGCCGATCGCGATGCCGTCGACGCCGGCGGCGGAGACCGCCGCCGCCGATTCGTGCCGCAAATCCTCGTGGGTGCCGCCCTGGACGATCCCGAAGACCGCCTGGCGCTCGGGCCCATGCTCGCCGTGCCAGGCGAGGCAGCGGTCGAGCCAGCGGTGGGTGCGCTCGGTCGAGCGGGCGGTGTACTCGTAGTCGGCGTGGAAGGGCGTGCACTCGTCGAAGACGAGGGCGATGTCGGAGCCGAGCGCCGCCTGCACGCTCATCGAGACCTCGGGCGAGATGAACAGCTCGGCGCCATCGCGGGGCGAGTTGAAGCGTGCCCCCTCCTCGCTGATCTCGACCTTGGAGCCGTGGTCGCCGGAGCGACCGCTGCCCTTGACCTCGTTGGCGACGCCTCCGTGGGCGAGCGAGAAGACCTGGAAGCCGCCAGAGTCGGTAATGATCGCCCGCTCCCAGTTCATGAAGCCATGCAGCCCACCGGCAGCGGCGATCCGCTCCGGACCCGGCGAGACGAACAGGTGGTAGGTGTTGCCGAGGATCAACTGGTAGCCGAGGTCCGCCACCTCTGCCGACTCCAACCCCCGCACCGTTCCCTTGGTCGCCAGCGGGATGAACGCCGGCGTCTCGATCGGCCCATGGGCGGTATGGATGACGCCCGCGCGGGCACTCCCGTCGCGGGCGTCGATCTCAAAGCGGAGTCGCTGCGAGTCGCTGCGCACGCGGGGAGCGTATGTATCCGTGTCGCTTTATGCGCTCATATGGACGCATAAAGCGACAGGCCCACGGGCTTGATATACATGCCCCATGCGTAGGTGTCGCCGGGAACGACACATTGGGACTACGTGTTTTCCGCGAGTTCAACGAAAGGACCAGTCCATGCGAATCAAGCATCGGCAGACAACCTTTTGTTGGCTCTCATCGGAAAACACCTCGAGCTACTGACGGCGATCGTCGTCATCGCCCTGTGGAAAGGCCCCGCCTGGGGCCTGGAACTCCTTGCGCTCGAGAAAGCATGGGAAGAACGCCGCGAGCGACGGAGGCTCAAGAAGTAGGGCGTGCTATTTGCTGACCAGCGAGCGCCCGGTCATCGCCTCTGGCTGGGGGATGCCGAGGAGGTCGAGGGCGGTTGGGGCTACGTCGGCGAGGATGCCGCTGTCGCGGAGGTCGAGGCCCTTGCTGGTGACGATCAGGGGGACCGGGTTGAGCGAGTGGGCGGTGTTGGGGGAGCCGTCGGGCTCGAGCATGTGGTCGCAGTTGCCGTGGTCCGCGGTGACGATGCAGGCACCGCCCTTGGCGGTCACCGCCTCGACGACCTTGCCGAGCTGGGCGTCGACGGTCTCGACCGCCTTGACCGCGGCGGGGATCACGCCGGTGTGGCCGACCATGTCGGGGTTGGCGAAGTTGATGATCCCGAAGCGGTAGCTGCCCTCGCCCCACTGACCTACGAAGGCCTCGGCCGCGTCCTCGGCGCTCATCTCCGGCTTGTGGTCGTAGGTCGGGACATCGCGCGGCGACTCGACCAACGCTCGCTCTTCCCCTTCGATCTCCTGCTCTTTGCCGCCGTTGAAGAAGTAGGTGACGTGGGCGTACTTCTCGGTCTCGGCGACGTGCAGCTGGTTGCCCCCGGCGGCGGCGATCGTCTCCGCGATGGTCGTCTTCGGCCGCTGCTCGGGGAAGGCGACCGGGTACGGCCACCCTTTGCGGTACTCCGTCATCGTCGTCAGGTCCAGCACCGGGCCGCCGCCGCGCGGGAACTCGTCGAAGTTCGGCTCGGCCAGGGCCCGGGTCAGCTGCCGGGCGCGGTCGGGCCGGAAGTTGATGAAGATCGCGGCGTCGCCGTCGGCGGCGCCGTCGTAGTCGCCGATCACGGTCGGCTTGACGAACTCGTCGGTCTCCCCCCGCTCGTAGGACTCGGCGATCGCCGCGGCCGAGCTCGGCGCGCTCAGGCCACGGGCGTGGACGATCGCGTCGTAGGCGAGCTTGGTCCGCTCCCAGCGGGTGTCGCGGTCCATCGCGTAGTAGCGGCCGCTGACGGTGGCGACCCGGCCGGCCTGGCGCAGCCAGCGCTCCAGCTCCTCGAGGTAGCCCTTGCCGCCGTGCGGAAGGGTGTCGCGACCGTCGGTGAAGGCGTGGAAGACGACGTCGGGGACACCCTCCTGGGCGGCCAGCTCGATCGTCGCCTCGATGTGCTCCCAGCCGGAGTGGACGCCGCCGTCGGAGACCAGGCCGAGCAGGTGGAGGCGGCCGCGGGGGCTGTTGCGGGCCCGCTCGCAGGCGGCGAGCAGGGCCTCGTTTTCGAAGAAGCTACCGTCGGCGATCGCGTCGTCGATCCGGGCCAGGTCCTGCTTGACGATCGCCCCGGCGCCGAGGTTCAGGTGCCCGACCTCGGAGTTGCCCATCTGCCCCTCCGGCAGTCCCACGTCGGGGCCTTGCGCGGAAAGCTGGGTGTGCGGGAACTCGCTCCAGAGGCGGTCGAAGACCGGCGTCTCGGCGAGCGAGATCGCGTTGCCCGGCCCCGGCTCGGCCAATCCCCAGCCATCGAGGATGATCAGTGCCAGCGAGGGGACGAGCGGACTCATCTACCTCAGTCTGCCGCCTCGACGATGGCGGCGAAATCCTCCGCATCGAGCGAAGCGCCGCCGACCAGGGAGCCGTCGACGTCGGGCAGGGCGAGCAGCTCGGCGGCGTTGGCGGGCTTGACCGAGCCGCCGTAGAGGACCCGCACCCTGTCGGCAGCGGCGCCGCGGGCCCGCAGCACGTCGCGGATGAAGGCGCAGACCTCCTGGGCCTGCTCGGGGGTCGCGGTGCGGCCGGTGCCGATCGCCCAGATCGGCTCGTAGGCGATGACGACGTTCTCGATCTGCCCCGCCTCGATGCCGGCGAGGTCGGCCTGCAACTGGCGCTCCAGCACTTCCTCGGTCTCCCCCGCGTCGCGCGCCTCCTCGCTCTCGCCGACGCAGAGGATCGGCTCCAGGTCGGCGGCGAGCGCGGCGGGCACCTTGCGGGCCAGCGCCTCGTCGGTCTCGTTGAAGTACTGGCGCCGCTCGGAGTGGCCGAGGACGACCGCCTCGACGTCGAGCTCGACCAGCATCGGCGCCGAGATCTCGCCGGTGAAGGCGCCCGAGTCCTCCTCGTGCATGTTCTGCGCGGCGACCTTGACGGCGGTTCCGTAGCGCCGCTCGACCACCGCGGTCAGCGCCGTGAACGGCGCGCAGATGACGACGTCGGACTGGGTCGCGGCGATCCGCGGCAGCAACGCGTCGATGAACTCGGCCGCCTCGGCGACCGTCTTGTGCATCTTCCAGTTGGCGGCGATGTACGGCGTGCGGTCAGACATCGGTTTCCTCCTCTTCCTCGGCGTCGAGCAGGGCCTCGACGCCCGGCAGTTCCTTCCCCTCCAAGAGCTCCAGCGAGGCCCCGCCACCGGTCGAAACCCAGTCGACCTTGTCCTCGAGGCCGAACTGGTTCAGCGCCGCGACGCTGTCGCCACCGCCGACCACGGTCGTGCCCGGTGCCGCGGCGACCGCTTCGGCAACCGCGCGGGTGCCTGCGGCGAAGGGCTCGAGCTCGAAGGCGCCCATCGGGCCGTTCCAGAGGACGGTGCCGGCTTCGGAGACGGCCTGCGCGTAGGCGCTGGCGGTTTTCGGGCCGACGTCGAGACCCATCCAGCCCTCCGGCACCTCGACCCCGTCGCTCTCTTTGTGCTCGGTGTCGGCCGAGAACTCGCGGCCGAGGACCAGGTCGACCGGCAGCATCAGCTCGCAATCGGACTGCTTGGCGCGCTCCAGCGCCTCGCCGGCGAGCTCGACCCCCTCGACCAGCGAGTTGCCGGTCTCGATCCCCTGGGCCTTGAAGAAGCCGAAGCACATCGCGCCGCCGATCAGGACCTTGTCGGCGACTTCGAGGAAGCGGTCGATCACCCCGACCTTGTCGGAGACCTTGGCCCCGCCCAGCACCACGACCAGCGGCCGCTGCGGCGACTCGACCACCCTGGTCAGTTCGGTCACCTCACGCTCCAGCAGCAGGCCGGCGTAGGCGGGCAAGTAGTCGGCTACGCCGGCGGTGCTGGCGTGGGCGCGGTGCGAGGCGCCGAAGGCGTCGTTGACGTAAAGGTCGCCGAGTTGGGCCAGGTTTTCGGCCAGCTTCGGGTCGTTCTTCGTCTCCCCCGGCTCGAAGCGGAGGTTCTCCAGCATCAGGACGTCGCCCGGGCCGAGCGCGCCGCAGGTGAGGTCGACGTCGCCCTCGATCACCCCGGGGGCGAGCTTCACCTGGGTCCCGAGCAGCTCGCCGAGCCGCTTCGCCACCGGCGCCAGCGAGAGCGCCGGGTCCGGCTTGCCCTTCGGGCGGCCGAGGTGCGACATCAGGATCAGCGCCGCGCCGCGTTCGCGCAGCAGTTCGATCGTCGGCAGCGCCGCCCGGATGCGGGTGTCGTCGGCCACCTCGCCTTCCGCCAGGGGGACGTTGAAGTCCACCCTGACGAGGACGCGGCGGCCCTTGACCTCGGCGTCGCGGACGCTGGCCTTGGCGAAGGACATCAGCGGTTGAGGGTCGGCAGCGTCAGGACTACAGGACCTTGCCGGCCAGCTCGACGCAGCGGTTGGAGTAGCCCCACTCGTTGTCGTACCAGCTGATCACCTTGACCATGCGGCCGTCGCCGATCACCATCGTCGACGCCGCGTCGACGATCGAGGAGTGCGGGTCGCCGACGATGTCGGAGGAGACGATCGGGTCCTCGGTGTAGGCGAGGATGCCCTTCAGCGGCCCGTCCGCGGCCGCCTTGAGGGCGGCGTTGACCTGATCCGGGTCAACCGGGTTCGGGGTGGTGAAGACGAGGTCGACGGCGGAACCGGTCGGGACCGGAGCGCGCATCGAGAAGCCGTTCAGCTTGCCGTTCAGCTCCGGCAGCACCAGGCCGACTGCCTTCGCCGCGCCGGTCGTGGTCGGGATCAGGTTGAGCGCCGCGGCGCGCGAGCGGCGCGGGTCCTTGTGCGGCATGTCCTGCAGGCGCTGGTCGGCGGTGTAAGCGTGGATCGTCGTCATCAGGCCCTGCTCGATCCCGAAGGCTTCGTGCAGCACCTTGGCCAGCGGGGCGAGGCAGTTGGTCGTGCAGGAGGCGTTGGAGATGACGTGGTGGTTCTCCGCGTCGTAGGCCTCGTCGAAGTTGACGCCGAGGGCGACGGTGACGTCCGGTTCGGTCGCGGGGGCGGAGATGATCACCTTCTTGGCACCCGCCTCGAGGTGCTTGGCGGCGTCCTCGCGCTTGGTGAAGAAGCCGGTCGACTCGATCACCACGTCGACGCCGAGGTCGCCCCAGGGCAGCTGTGCCGGGTCGCGCTCGGAGAGGACCTTGAGCTCGTCCCCGTCGGCGACGATCGTGTCGCCGCTGACCTCAACCCCGCCCGGATAGCGCCCGAGGATCGAGTCGTACTTGAGCAGGTGGGCCATCGTACCGGTGTCGACGAGGTCGTTGACCGCGACGAAGTCGATGTCCGCGTTCGCTGCCTTTGCGGCGCGGAAGACGTTGCGCCCGATGCGGCCGAAACCGTTGATGCCGACCTTCACAGCCATGTACTGGTTCCTCCTGATTCGTGTTGGTGAGGCGGGTCGTTTGGGGGAGCCAAATCCTATGGACTCGGCACTTCCGGCTCCGGATTAATCGGAGCCGATGGTGATCTCGATCTCGTACCCGTCGGGGTCCTTGAGAAAGGCGGAGTAGGAGCCGGACCCGTGCGAGCGCTGCTCGCCGGGGTCGGAGACGCTGACGCCGCCTGATTTCACCCCGTTCTCCCAGGCCGCCTTGACCGCGACGATCCCCAGCGCCGAGAAGCTCAGCAGGCCGAAGCCGGGCGCCGGATCGTGCTTGGCGGAGACGAAGAAGACGGGTTTGGCGATGCCCCAGCCGATCGTCTGGTCCTGCTCGAAATGGCGTCGCCAGCCCAGGGGGGCCAGCATCGAGTCGTAGAAGGCCGCGCTGCGATCGAGGTCGGCGACCTCCAGGAGGACGTGGTGGAGCATTGAAATGGGGAGGCTATCGGGGCGCCTCCCGGCAAGTCGCCTGGCTCAGCCCGACCTTGGGGTCCACCTGAAGAAGCGGATCGCCAGCAAGAGGCCGGCGACACCCCAGATCGCGACCACCGCGAGGTTGCCCCAATCGAGGCCGGAGTCGCCGCCGGGCAGGTAGGCGGTGAAGAAGGCCTGGAAGAAGTCGCGGATCGGGAAGTGGTTGGCGAACTCGATCACGCCGCTGGGGAGCTCGTCGTCCGGGATGAAGATGCCGGAGAGGAAGTAGAGCGGCAGCAGCAGGGCGTTGACGATCGGCGCGGCGGCGTCCTGGGAGGGAATCAGCGCGGTGAGGGCGATGCCGAGGCAGCTGAAGGCGGCGGCGCCGATGATCAGCGTGACGACGATCGCCGGCAGTTCCTCCCAGGGGATCGGCACGTCGTAGAGGACGCGCCCGAGCAGCGCGATCACGGCGAGCATCAGCAGGGCGACGACGATCGAGTTGCCGACCCGGCCGGCGATGAAGATCCAGGCCGGCATCGGGGTGCCGCGGCCGCGCTTGAGGCGGCCGTCCTCGCGGGCGATCACCAGCGACATCGCCAGGCTCTGCATCGTCGCCGAGATCACCGCCAGGGTGATGATCGCCGGCACGTAGTAGGCGGTGATCTC
>DASUTJ010000015.1:0-30988 GCA_036374655.1 Solirubrobacterales bacterium
ACGCCTTCGGCGATCACCGCGTCGAAGCCGACCGCCGCCACGGCGGAGCCGACGACGCCGCCGATCAGCGCGTGCGAGGAGCTCGAGGGCAGGCCGAACCACCAGGTGATCAGGTTCCAGGCGATCGCCCCGATCAGGCCGCCGAACACCATCAGCGGCGTGACGACGTCGGCCTCGACGACGTCGTTCGCGACCGTCGCGGCGACCTTCAGCGACAGGAACGCGCCGACGAAGTTCAGGACGGCGGCGTAGGCGACGGCGAAGCGGGGCGCCATCGCGCGCGTGGAGATCGAGGTCGCCACGACGTTCGCCGTGTCGTGGAAGCCGTTGGTGAAGTCGAACGCCAGCGCCGTGGCGATGACGATCACGAGGATTACGTCGGAATCCACAGGCTCAGCTGTTTTTTATGACGATGCCCTCGAGGATCTGCGCCGCGGTCTCGGTGGCGTCGATCGCCTCCTCGAGCACCGCGAACATGTCCTTCCAGCGGATCACGATCATCGGGTCGATGCCGTTGGAGAAGAGCGAGGCGACGGCGTCGCGGGAGATCCGGTCGCCGTCGTTCTCGAGCCGGTGGATCTCGATCCAGTATTTGTCGAGGTCCTTGAAGGTGGGCAGGCCCTCCAGGCCCATCGCCAGCTGCTCGCAGGAGGCGACGAGGACTTTGGTCAGCGCCTGGGCCTGCTCCATCGGCGCCTCGATCTTGTAGAGGCCGAGGAAGTCGGCGGCCTCCTCGGTGAAGTCGACGATGTCGTCCATCTGCGTCGCCAGCCCGTAGATGTCCTCGCGATCGATCGGGGTGACGAAGGTCGAGTTGAGGCGCTGGACGATTTCGTGGGTGATTTTGTCGCCCTCGTTCTCGGCCTCGACGATCGAGCGCGAGAGGCCGCCCGAGTCGGGCCAGGTGTGCATCATCTCGTCGAGCAGGCGCGCAGCGTGCAGCGAGTTCTGACCCGCCTGGATGAAGAGGTCGAAGAAGGTCCGGTCGCGAGGGAGGAGCGAGAAGCGCGCCACTGCGGCGCATCCTAGTGACGCGGCGGACGGAGACGCGTCTCAGGCGGGCGAAGTCGCCAGGTGCTCTGCGGCACGTGCGGAATGTCTTGCCATCAGCTCCTCCTGGGCGTTGCGCGGTTCGCCCTCGACCTCGCGGCGGGTCCAGTTGCCGTCGGAGTCGAGCTCCCAGGAGTTGACGTTGTCGGCCAGGCAGCGCTCGAGCACGTCGAGCATCTCCGCCTTCAGCGCCGCGTCCTCGACCGGCGCCACCAGCTCGACCCGGCTGTCGAGATTGCGCGGCATCAGGTCGGCCGAGCCCATCAGGACCCGGGTCTCCTCGCCGCGGCGGAAGGCGTAGATCCGCGAGTGCTCGAGGAAGCGGCCGACCACCGAGCGCACGGTGATGTTCTCCGAGACCCCATCGACCCCCGGCCGCAGGCAGCAGATGCCGCGCACGTTGAGGTCGATCTGTACCCCCGCTTGCGAGGCCTCGTACAGCGCCTGGATGCAGCGGGCGTCGACCAGCGCGTTCATCTTCAGCACGATCCGCGCCTCCTCCCCCGCCTGCTGCGCCTCGGCGGTCCGCTCGATCTCGGCGACGATCTGGTCACGCATCGTGGTCGGCGAGACCAGCACCTTGCGGTACTCGGCCGGGCGGCCGTAGCCGGTGAGGAAGTTGAACATCTCGGCGACGTCGGCGCCGATGTCGGGATCGGCGGTGAAGAGCCCGAAATCGGTGTAGAGGCGGGCCGTCGTCGGGTTGTAGTTGCCGGTGCCGACGTGGACGTACTCGCGCACTTCCTCACCCTCGCGGCGGGCGACGAGGATCGCCTTGACGTGGGTCTTCAGCCCGGGGATGCCGTAGACGACGTGGACTCCCGCCTCCTCCAGCGACTTCGCCCAGTGGATGTTGGCCTCCTCGTCGAAGCGCGCTTTCAACTCGACCATGCAGACCGCCTGCTTGCCGCGTTCGGAGGCGCGGATCAGCGACGGCACCAGCGGCGAGTCGTCGCTGGTCCGGTACACGGTCTGCTTGATCGCCAGCACGTCGGGGTCGGCGACCGCCTGGGCGACGAAGCGCTCGACCGAGGTCGAGAAGGAGTCGTAGGGGTGGTGGACCAGCAGGTCGCGCTGGCGGATCTCGGAGAAGATGTCGACCTGGTCGTCGTCGTCGCCCTGCAGGCGCGGCTGGATGACCGGCGTCCAGGGCGGCCAGCGCAGCTCGGCGTGGCCGGGGACGCCGGCGATCGAGTCGAGGTCGGCCAGGTCGACCAACCCCTCGACGTCGTAGACCTCGCGGTCTTCCAGCCGCAGCGCGTCGACCAGCTGGGCGCGCAGCTTCGGGTTCATGCCGCTGGCTACCTCGAGCCGCACCACCTCGCCGAAGCGGCGGCGGCGGATCTCGTCCTGGACCGCCTGCAGGAGGTCGTCGGCCTCGTCGGAGATCGTGAAGTCGGCGTCGCGGGTGACGCGGAAGTAGCCGTGGTCGATCACGTCGATCCCCGGGAAGAGGGCGTCGAGGTTGGCGGCGATCACCTCCTCCAGGGGCACGAAGGTCTTGCCGTCGTCGCCGAGGGGCAGGAAGCGGCCGAGCAGCTCCTTCGGCACCTTGACCCGGGCGATGATCTCGTTGCCCGACTCGGCGTCGCGCAGGAGGACGCCGAGGCTGAGCGAGAGATTCGAGATGTAGGGGAACGGCCGGCCGAGGCCGATCACCAGCGGCGTCAGCGCCGGGAAGACCTGCTGCTCGAAGCGGGCGTCGATCTCGCGCCGCTCCTCGTCGCTCGCAGTCTCCAGGGTGACGATGTTGATCCCGTGCTCCTCCAGCGCCGGCCGCAGGTCACCGCTGAAGCACTCGCAGAGGCGGTCGTCCAGCTCCAGCACCCGCCGCTGGATCGCGTCGATCTGCTCCTTCGGGGTCAGCCCGTCGGGGCCGCGCGCTTCGATCCCGGCGTCGAGCTGGTCGAAGAGGCCGGCGACGCGAACCATGAAGAACTCGTCGAGGTTGTTGGCGTAAATCCCGCAGAAGCGGACCCGCTCGAGCAGCGGCACCTCGGGGTCCTCGGCCAGTTCGAGCACCCGCTGGTTGAAGTCCAGCCAGGAGAGCTCGCGATTGAAATAGAGGGCGGGATCGTCGATCGATCCATCGTACTGGGGGTCTTCCGGCTGATCGCCGAGCTCCGTGCTCTTGCACGGAGCGCTCTTAGGCGGCACGGGCAAACGTCTGCGCAGGAGCCGCCGCAGCGGCGTCGAGAGCGCGCCGGTAGCCGGCCGCGAGCTGGGACATCGAGCGCTCCCAGGAGCGTTCGCGAGCGGCGCGGGCGCCGGCCTCGCCGAGCTGGCGGCGCAGCTGCGGCGAGGAAGCGAGCTGCAGCAGCGTCCCGGCGAGGTGGTCGGCGTCGGGCCGGCAGAGCAGGCCGGTGTGGCGGTTCTCGACCAGCGCCGCCGGCCCGCCCTCGGCGACGGCGACGATCGGCAGCCCGCTCGCCGCCGCCTCGAGGATCACCTGGCCGTAGGTGTCGGTGCTGCTGCAGAAGAGGAAGGCGTCGGCGCTGGCGTAGGCGCGCGGCAGATCCTCGCCCGAGAGCCACCCGAGGAAGGTGGCGCGCTCGCCGAGGCGCTCGCGCAGCTCGTTCTCCTCGGGGCCCCCGCCGGCGAGCAGCAGGTGCAGGCGCGGGTCGGCCGCGTGGGCGCGGAGGAAGGTCTCGGTCAGCAGGTCGACCCCCTTTTCGCGGGTCAGGCGTCCCGAGTAGAGGACCTTGATCTCACCGGGGAAGGCGTCGCGGTCGGCCTTGGCGGGATCGAAGCGGTCGGGGTCGACGCCCCGCTCCCAGCGGCCGATCCGGGCCGGGTCGGCGCCGAGGGCGGCGATCGAGGCGTCGGCCGAGGGGCTTGGCGAGAGCACCGCGGCGGGGGCGGTGTAGAAGGCGGCGAGGCCGGTGCGGGTCAGCGCCTCCAGGGTGCTGTCCTGGCTGCGCATGCCGGCGTAGGTGGCGATCTCGGTGTGGTAGCTGGCAAGCAGGGGGACGCCGGTGATCCGGCTCATCAGCGTCGCGGCGATCCCGGCCGGGCCGGGGGCGGTGACGTGGACCAGGTCATAGGAGCCCTCGGCCAGGGTCTCGACCAGGTCCGGCAGGCCGGGGACGCCGAGGCGCATCCCCTCGTAGAAGGGAATCTCCAGCTCGGCGGCGGCGGGCAAGCGGCGGTCGACGCCGGGGTCGGTGCCGACGATGTCGACCTCGAAGCCGGGGACGCCGCGCTCGCGGATCTGTTCGATCGTGTGGGTGACGCCGTGCATCGAGCCGATCCCGTCGGCGATCACCGCCACCCGCTGCCGCTCGCCGCGGCGGTCGCGCAGCTTCGCCTTCTCGGCGCCGAGGAAGGCGGTCGCCGGCGCGTAGGGAATCGCCGGGACGAGAGCCGCGAAGAGGCCGTTGACGGCGGTTTGCAGGTCGCCGCTCGAAACCGCCTCGGCGCCGCCGTCGACCGCGGCGCGTAAACCACGGTCGTGGCGCCGGCGGGCGCGGCGGTAGAGATCGGCATGAGAGAAGTCGTCCGCCTGCAGGTAGGCGATCAGCTCGGCGCCGCGGACCTTGAGCCCGACCCCGTCGAGCCAAGCCTCCAAAAGCGCCCGCGCGTCCTCAGGCCCGACATCAGCAGCAATCTTCCCCTCACGGGCAGCCCCCTCCCGAATCACCCGCTCGGCCATCTTCATCACGGCAGCGGGATTCGGGCCGGTCTGTTGAGCGGGCAGGTGCCCCTCCCCGGAATCTCCCCGCCGTTGTCCGGGGAGGGGCACCTGCCCGCCCCCCACCGCAAGAGCCCGAGTAGCCAGAGCCATCGCCGCATGCGCCCACTTCGCCGCGCTGCCCTGTTCCCCACTCGCTTCGGCGTCGCCGCGCTGCAGGTGGGCGAGAAACTCTTCCGGCGTGGCAGCGGCCGGCACCTCGGTAAAGGTGCGGCCGATGTCGACGCCGGCATGGTCGTCGGAGCCGCCGATACCGGTGCCGCCGTGCGTCTCGACGTAGACGGCGGCGGGCATGTTCAGCTCGGCGGCCCGGGACCCGTTGCGGACCTCCCAGATCGGGAACAGTTCCGCCAGTCGTCGCCGGTGTCGCCGCGTCAGCGGCGCGGCGACGTTGAAGAAGGGATGCGCCAGGGCGCAGGCGATCCCGTTGTCGTGAAGGTATGCGGCGCAGGCCTCGACGTCGCCGGAGTGCGCCTGCAGCCACTCGTGGTCTCCGGGAGTGATCCCGTAACAGAGGACGTGAACCGCCTGGGGCTCGCCGGCGAAGCGGGCGGTCAGCTCCTCGGAGACGAAGCAGTCGGGACGATCGGCGAGCTCGACGCAGCCGTCGATCGTGTCGTGGTCGGTGATCGTGACGAAGTCCATCCCCCGCCGCTTGGCGAGCTCGTAGACCTCCTCGGGTGGGGTCGCGCACTCCGGCAACCCAAGCGAACGCTGGACACCCAGCTTCGAGTACTGCGACGCGGTCGAGTGGCAATGCATGTCAACGCGGGAAGTCATCGGTGCTCTCCCTATTTCGATTCCTGTTTCACCCACAGGCTTCGCCACCGGCGGGCGAAAGATGTGAAAAGGCGGAGAACGCGAAGAACGCCTGTCCAGCAGGGGGAGAGCTGGGTCGGAGGCTGACTTACCCAGGCATAGTGGAGCGTCTCCTCACCAGAATCTTCGTGACCTTCGCGCTCGGTCTTGCCCTTCTGGCGTTCGTCGCCGTACCGATCCCACGAGGAGACAAAGGGATGCCAGACCTACCCTCTGCCGCCTTCGGACAGACTGGGCTCTATCGGCTGGAGATCTCGCTTCTGGTCTTTTACGGCAGCCTCCTGTTGGTCACCCCAGCTTTCTCAGGCTTGATCCGTGGCCGCTTGCCAACCGAGATCTCCCTGCGAGGAGCAAAGTTCGCCGAGGGGGCAGATGAGTCGACGGAACGGAACGAAGCAGACATCCGCCGGCTCGATGCAGCCATTAACAACCTTGACGAAGCTCTGGCCGCCGCAAACTTGAAGACCGAAAAGGCAGAAGACAAGACGCAACTGGAGATAAGTTCGAAGCCATGACCGAGCGGGAAAAAAGAGATCTAGCCTGGCGCCTTGCCGAGGGCTCGAAGGTCTTCGATTTCGAGAAGGCTCTTGAGCTCGTTGAGTTCAATCCTGCGGAGGCAGAACGCCTGATCCGCATGAGAAAAGAAAGTGAGCAGCGAGAGGAAGAGCGATCTCGCCTCCGCGCGCGCCGCAAACTCGCCCTGCGCGAAGAGTTCGGTTAAGCCGCGACGCGCTCGGGGGAGCTGCCGTTGGCGCTGCCGTTGAGGAGGTCGAGGATGACTCCCTCGCGGAGGCCGCCCTTGCCGATCTGGAGGGGCTGGCCGAGGAGGTCGGAGAGCTTCTCGAGGAGGAGGACGCCGGTCGGGAGGATGCGGACGCGGGTCGGGTCCAGCTCAAAGCGGCGGCCGACGTCGGCGGCGGGATCGCCGCAGAGGACGCGGATGCCGCGCTCCAGGGTCTCGTACTCGAGCACCGCGCCGACCAGGCGGCGCAGGCTGGTGGCGGAGCCGCCGACCGCGACGGCCTGGGCCGGGCGCTCGATCTCCACCCCCTCGAAGATGTCCTCGATGCGATCGCGAGTGCGGCGGATTTCCGCCGCCGAGGGTGGGTCGGAGGAGAGCAGCTCGTCGGCGAGGTTGCCGGAGCCGACCGGCCAGGACTGAACGCTTTGCACGCCGTCGGGCACGGTGCCGAGGATCACCTCGGTCGAGCCGCCGCCGATGTCGACGACGCCGACCAGACCCTCGGGGGCGTGGCCCAAGGTCTTGGTCGCGCCGAGGAACGAGAGCCGGCCCTCCTCCTCCTCGGAGAGGATCTCGATCGGGATGCCGGCGGTAGCGGCGACCGCCTCGGCGACCTCTTCGCCGTTCTTGGCCTCGCGCACCGCGGCGGTGGCGACAGCGCGGATCTCCTTCGCGCCCAGCTCTTGGGCAAGCCGGACCTGGGTGGCGACGACCTCGCCGACTTCCTCGACTTTCTCCTCGGAGATCCGGCCCTTGCCGTCGACCGCTTTCCCGATCCGCGTATAGGCCCGCTGCTCCATCGCCTTCTTCAACTGCCCGTCGACCGGCTCCGCGACCAGAAGTCGCGTGGTGTTGGACCCAATATCTATTGCGGCGCAGAGCGTCATCGGCGTAGACCCCGCATGTTCCCAGGCTGCCCGGATCTCAAGCGCGGCTCGGGTGCGCCCGTGAGGGTGTCCGAGCATCCAGCGCAGGACACCCTCACGGGCGCCCAGCGCTCAAGAAGGATGCGACGCGTCCTCGAACTCCCGGAACAGCCCGGTGACGATGAAGGCGACCTGCTCGCCGATGTCCACCGCGTTGTCAGCGACCCGCTCGATCGCCCGCGCCGACAGCAGCATCGTCATCGCCCACTCACGGCGGTCGGCGTCGTCGCCGATCTCCAGCGCCAGGTGAAAGCACTCGCGGTTGAGGTTGTCGACGACGTCGTCGCGGCGAACCAGATCGCGGGCCATCTCCACGTTGCGCTCTTCGAAAGCCCGCTTCGACTGGGTGATCAGCGTTCGGGTGTGGCCGCCCATCGTCAGGATCAGCTTCACCATCTCGGGATCGGCCGGGGCTTGGGTGCCCGTCAGCGGGATCACCTTGCAGACGTTGACGCACTGGTCGCCCATCCGCTCGATGCTCTTCAGCACGTGCAGCAGCGATGAGATCAGGCGCAGGTCGGTCGCCACCGGCGACTGCGTCGCCAGCAGCGTGATCAGGCTCTGGTGCACCTCCAGGTAGCGGCCGTCGATCCGGTCGTCGTCGTTGATCACCACCTGGGCCAGCTCGACGTCCTGGTGCTCGACCGCTTCCATCGTCCGAACCAAGGCCGTATTGACCATGTCGAGTCCCTCCAGGGCGCTGGCCTCGAGGTTCTCGAGTTCCTCCTGGTAATGCACCCGGACGCTCTCGGGCATCAGCCGACTTTCCCGGAGACGTAATCCTCGGTGCGCTTGTCGGCCGGGTTGGTGAAGATCTTCTCGGTCACGTCGTACTCGACCAGCCGGCCCCAGCGGTTGTGCTCGTCGGCATCGAGCTCGACCATCAAAAACGCGGTCCGGTCCGAGACCCTCGCCGCCTGCTGCATGTTGTGGGTGACGATCACGATCGAGAACTGCTCTTTCAGCTCGATCATCAGGTCCTCGATTTTCCCGGTCGAGATCGGGTCGAGCGCCGAGCAGGGCTCGTCCATCAGGATCGTGTCCGGCTCGACCGCGATGCAGCGGGCGATGCAGAGGCGCTGCTGCTGGCCGCCGGAGAGGCCGAAGGCGTTGTCCTTGAGCCGGTCCTTGACCTCGTCCCAGAGCGCCGCCCCGCGCAGCGCTTTCTCGACGGTCTCGTCGAGCCCGTCCTTGCGGCCGAGGATCCGCGGGCCGAAAGCGATGTTGTCGTAGATCGACTTCGGGAACGGGTTCGGTTTCTGGAAGACCATCCCGATCAGCTTTCGAACCTGGACCGGGTCAACCTTCGGCCCGTAGAGGTCCTCGCCGTGGTAGAGCAGTTCCCCCTCCACTTCGGCATTGGGGATCAGATCGTTCATCCGGTTGAGACAGCGGAGCAGGGTGCTCTTGCCGCAGCCGGAGGGCCCGATCAGCGCGGTCACCTGCTTGCGGCCGACGTCCATCGAGATCCCTTTGACGGCGGCCACGCCGCTGTAGCGGACGTCGATGCCCTTCATCTCGAAGACCTTGTCCTCGAAGCCAGCGGCACTGGAAGAGCGGAACTCGGGTCGCACCGCGATCGCCGCCCTCTCGGCCGCCGCTTCGCGAGTCTCCCGTGCCGCCTCAGGTCTGATCTCGTCCTGGGCCATCTGTCCTTTCAAAGTAGACCACCTACCACCTTTGCTCGTAACGATTTCGTAGCCAGATCGCGAAGGAGTTCATCGCCAGCAGGACCACGAGCATCAGAATGATGCCCGCGGCGGCCAGCTGCTGGAACTCCTCCTGCGGACGTAGCGCGTAATTGAAGATCTGCACCGGCATCGCGGAGTAGCCGTCGGTACCGAGGAAGGTCGGGTCGAAGGTGACGAAGACGGTCGCACCGACCAGCAGCAGCGGCGCCGTCTCGCCAAGGGCGCGGGAGACGGCGAGGATCACCCCGGTCGCGATACCCGGGATCGAGGCCGGCAGCACCTGGCGGCGGATCGTCTGCCACTGGGTCGCCCCCAGCGCCAACGAACCCTGCCGGATCGAGTCGGGCACCGCGCGGATCGCCTCGCGGGCGGCGATGATCACCATTGGCAGGACCAGCAGGGCGAGGGTAAGCGAGCCGGCGGCAAGGATGAAGCCGAGGTCAAGCGGTCCGCGGACGATGAAGCCGAGACCGAGGATCCCGTAGATGATCGACGGCACGGCCGCGAGGTTCTGGATGTTCACCTCGATCAGCCGGTTCCACCAGCGCGTCTTGTCGGCGTACTCCTCGAGGTAGAGGGCGGCGCCGACGCCGACCGGCACCACGAAGAGGACCACCCCGGCGATCAGCAGCAGCGATCCGATGATCGCCGGCCGATAGCCGGCTTTCTCGGGAAAGGCGGTCGAGGGTGGGTTCGTGATCAGGTCGGGGCTGAGCGCCGGAGCGCCTTTCGCGAAGGCCTGGATCAGGAGCGCCAGCAATCCCGCCAGGGCGAGCCCGACCGCCAGCAGCAGCAGGCCGGCGAAGACCGCGTTGCGGATCACGTCGCTACGGGGCTGGCCGCCCAGCATCGCCTCGGTCGTCGATCGGGCGCCGGCCACGGCGAGGCGGTTGCGTCGTTCGCCGAAGCTCGCCATCAGTCGTAGACCTCGCGGTACTTGCGGACGAGGCGGATGCTGATCACGTTCATCACCAGGGTCATGACGAACAGCAGCGTGCCGACCGCGAAGACCGATTTGTAATCGATCGAGCCGGCGGGGATGTCGCCGGTGGCGGTGACCGCGATGTATGAGGTCATCGCCTGGATCGGCTCGACCGGGTTGAGGGTCATCTGCGGGGTCGAGCCGGCGGCGAGGACGACGATCATCGTCTCGCCAACCGCCCGCGAGATCGCCAGCACGACCGAGGCGACGATCCCCGAGAGGGCCGCCGGGAAGATCACTTTCGTCGCCACCTTGGCTTTGGTCGCCCCGAGGGCGTAGGCGCCTTCGTGCAGGCCGCGGGGGACGGCCCGCATCGCGTCGTCGGAGAGGGAGGCGATGATCGGCACGACCATCAGGCCGATGCCGAGCGCCGCCGCCAGAGCCATGAAGGGTTTCCCTTCCGCCCCGCCGAGGAAATCGCCGGGCCAGATCGGGACGATGATGTTGGGGAGGATGAAACTGGCCGCGAAGAAGCCGATCGCGACCGTGGGGATGCCGGCGAGGATCTCCAGCACCGGCTTGATCGTCTTGCGCATGCGGGGCGAGGCGTACTCGCTGAGGTAGACAGCCGAGCCCAGCCCGACGGGGATCGCGACCAGCATCCCCCACAACGCCACGTTGACGGTGCCGGCCACGATCGCCAGCACGCCGAAGCTGGGCGGCTCGAACTGGGGCGACCAGTCGCTGCCGGTGATGAAGTCGAAGAAGTTGACGATGCCGAAGAATTCGATCGTCGGCAGCAGCAGCGAGACGAGAATCGCGGTGGTGGTGAGGACCGAGAGGATCGCGCAGAAGGCGAGCAGCCATTTGATCAGCCGCTCGCCGTAGCGCTTGCTCTGCGCCTGGAGCCGGCGGGGGTTCCCTCCCGCCGGCTCCGGTGCAGTAGTCATCTCGCTGCTCAACTGAGGTCGCTGCTCCTAGACGCCGGCTTTTTCGGCGGCCGCTTCGGACTCGGACAGCTGTTCGTCGGTCAGCGGCACGAAGCCGAGGGATTCGGCGACCGAATTGACGTTTTCGAGGTAGTACTCGACGAACGCCTTCACCTCGGGCTTCTGCAGCGCTTGTTCGCTCGGGTACATGAACAGTGGCCGGCTGAGCGGCGCGTAGCTGCCGTCCTGAGCGGTTTCGACCGACGGCGGCACGCAGCCCTCGCCGTTGTCGACTTCCAGCGCTTTCAGGCTGCCTTCGTTCTCCGTGTAGAAGGAGAAGCCGGCGTAGCCCATACCGCCCGGCGAACCCTCGACGCCTTTGACCGTGGCGTTGTCGTCCTCGCCGACGTTGTTGTAGTCGGTGCGGCTGACGCCCTCCTCGCCGTTGATCGCTTCGGTGAAGTAGTCGAAGGTGCCCGAGTCGGTGCCGGGACCGAACAGCGCCAGTTCCTCGTCGAAGTCCTCTTTGACGTCGGGGATATCGCTCCAGTTGTCGATCTTCGAGTCAGGACCCCAGATCGCGGCGAGCTGGTCGACGGTGAGGCAGGAGACCGGGTTCTCGTTGTTGATCATCACGGTCAGCGCGTCGGTAGCGATGTGGACCTCCTCGTAGCCGACCCCGTCCTTCTTGCAGGCCTGCTCCTCTTCGGGCTCGATCGCGCGTGAGGCGTCGCTGATGTCGGTCTCGCCAGCGCAGAATTTTTCGAAGCCGCCGCCGGTGCCTGAGGTCCCGACCGTGACCCGCACACCCGAGTTTTCGGCCATGAACTGCTCTGCCACCACTTCGGTCAGCGGGGCAACGGTGCTGGATCCATCGATGCGGATCGAACCGGAGAGGTCTCCGCCTCCGCCGCTGCCGCTGGAGGTGGTGTCATCGCTGCTGCCGCAGGCGGCAACGCCGACCGCGAGAACCGCCGCGGCGACGATCGCCGCGAGCCACTTAGAGCTTTTCACTCTGTCTCCTTCTGGTTTGTTCACCACAGTGGCGCCAGCGTCGCAGCGGCCGGCACGCAGCTTGTTACGTCGCTGTGTCGAGCCTGTGAAAAAGATGTAAAAGCGAGATGAAAGGCGCCAAATGGGCTCAGCCCTCTGGCGAAAAGCGGTAGCCGATCCCGTTGTGGGTGTGGATCAGGCGCGAGCCGGGCAGCGCCTCGCCGAGCTTGGCCCGCAGGCGGCTGACGTAGACGTCGACCGAGCGATCGTCGCTGCGCGGCCGCCCGCCCCAGACCTCGGCGAACAGCTCCTCGCGGGTCATGATCCGCTGCGGGTGCGCGGAGAGGGTGACCAGTAGCTGCAGCTCGCGGACGGTCAGGCTCAGCGGCCGGCCGTCGACGAGCGCCGCGTGCTCTTCAGGCTTGATCTCCAGCCGTGCCATGCGTCCGAGCATGGCGGCGACTCAGGCGAGCGCGGTTATCCCGCCGTAAAGGTGTTGTGAACGGCTTGTGACGGGGGCTCGGCCGCGGGCTCGTCAGCCTGCGGCGCTTCCGGCTGCTCGGGCGCCGGATGGATCTCCTCGGCGACGATGCCGGCCGGTTCGGGGTCGAAGCGATAGCCGATCCCGAAGTGGGTGTGGATGTAGGTCCAGCTCGGCGAGAAGCTTTCCAGCTTCTTGCGCAGCTTGCGGACGAAGACGTCGACGGAGCGGTCGCCGTGGGCCATCGCGTATCCCCAAACCCGCTGGTAGATCTGCTCGCGCTCGAGAACCTGCCCGCGCTCCTCGGCAAGCAGGTAGAGCAGCTCGAACTCGCGGCGGGTGAGATCGAGGGCCTCATCGCGGACGAAGGCCTGGAAGCGATCGGGCCGGATCTCCAGCTCGCCGGCGGCAAGCGGGGCGGCCTCGTGCTCGTGGCGGCCGCGACGGCGGCGGCGGGAGACGGCTTCAAGGCGGGCCAGCGCCTCCTCGGGATGGCAGGGCTTGGTCATCCAATCGTCGGCGCCGAGCCGCAGGCCGCGCACCCGCTGGGCCACGGTCGAGCGGCCGGTGCAGACGACCAGGCCGAGGTCGGGCAGCATCGAGGCCACTCGGTCGAGGTAGTCCCAGGCTTGGTCGCCCAGCACGGCCGGGTCGACCAGAAGCGCGTTCAGCTTCATCGCGACCAGGTCGCGCGGCGGCACGGGGCCGGTTTTCTGGCTCATCTGCCAGCCGGCAGCCTCGGCACGACGGGCAAGGACGGTGACGAAGCCGCTGTCGGTGTCGATCACGGCGATTCGGATAAGCGAAGTGTATGCACCCCGGAGGGCGAGAACTCCCTGCGTTCACAGGATTTTCACAGGTGGGAGCCGGCCCACCCCGAATTTGCGGCTAAGTGCGCCTAGAAGGTGGCCGGCCGCAAGCCGGTGGCGATGATCAGCAGGATCCCGATCCCGACCACGTAGCGGTAGAGGACGAAGGGCCGGTAGCTGGTCGTCCGCAGCAGGCGCAGCAGCCAGGCGATCGCCAGGTAGCCAGAGATGGCGGCGGCGATCGTGCCGACGATCATCGGGCCCGCCACCCCGGAGGGCAGCCCTTCGCTGATCGACTCGTACGCCTTGTAGACGGTTGCGCCGGCGACCGCGGGGATCAGCAGCAGGAAGGAGAAGCGGGCGGCCGAGTCGCGGTCGAGCCCGAGCCAGCGGGCGGCGGTGATCGTGATCCCCGAGCGCGAGGTGCCCGGCGCCAGCGCCAGCACCTGGGCGAGGCCGACGTACCAGCCGTCGCGCAGGCCGGTGTTCTCGAGGTTGCGGCGCTGGGGCATCTTGTCGGCGACGCCGAGCAGGAAGCCGAAGAAGATCAGCTGGATCGCGATCATCCACGGCTCACCGAGGTGCTCGTCGATGAAGCTGGCGCCGAGGCCGCCGGCGATCACCGCCGGGACGGTGCCGATCGCGATCGCCACCGAGAGCCGCTGCTCCTGGGTCTCGATCGCGCGCTGCCGCGCGGCCTGAAGGAAGCCGCGGATCAGAACCACGACCTCGACCCGGAAATAGGCGATCGCGGCGATCAGGGTGCCGGCGTGGAGGGCGACGTCGAAGGTCTTGTTGAACTCCGGGTGTTCCTTCAGGAAGGTGTAGTCCTGGAGCCAGGGGACCAGGATCAGGTGGCCGGAGGAGGAGATCGGCAGGAACTCGGTCAGACCCTGGACCACCCCCAGCAGGAGCGCCTCTAACTCGGACATGGCGGCGCATCCTACGCAGCGCCGCCTATATGTGCGCTAAATTCCCGCCCGTGAAGCGCACCGCCGCAGCCCTGCTCTCGGTCTGGGCCCTGATGCTGACCGCCGCCCCGATGGCGCTGGCCAATGAGGGTGCTGGCCTCGCCGGCCCGACCACCGACAAAACGGTGACCTTCTTCTGCTTCGGCGTGATCGCCTTCTTCGCCGCGCTGGTGATCGTCCTCTCGCTGATCCAGGGGCGCCTGGAGAAGCGCAAGGAACAGCGCAAGGGCGACCTGGCGCGTTTTAACTAGCGGTCGGAGCGTCCGTCTCTGGCACAGTTCCGTCGCCCTCCTCGTGCGGCAGCATGACCTCCGCCGCCTCTCCAGGCGTCAGATCGGGGTAGAGCGCGCGGATCGCCGCGATCCCCACCACCCCGCCGAACAGTTGCGCGACGACGAAGGCCGGGACCGATGCCGGGGCGATGCCGGCGAAGGTGTCGGAGAACATGCGCCCGACGTCGATCGCCGGGTTGGCGAAGCTGGTCGAGCTGGTGAAGAAATAAGCCGAGCCGATGTAGGCGCCGACCGCCGCCGGCGCCAGGTTGCCGCGTCCGCTCCGCGCCAGGGAAAAGATCACCAGCAGCAGGCCGAGGGTGGCGATCACCTCGGCGAAGAGGTGCGGCGGCGAGGCTCGGTGGGTGGTCGCGATGCTGACCGCCGAAAGGTCGAACATCAGGTTGGCGGCGACCGCCCCGGCGACGCAGCCGGCGACCTGGGCCGGGATGTAGGCGAAGGCGTGGCGCCAGCGTAGGCCGCCGAAGGCGGCGTCGACCAGCGAGACGACCGGGTTGAAGTGGGCGCCGGAGACCGGCCCGAACATGAGGATGAAGGTGAAGAGGCCCGCCGCCGTCGCCACCGCGTTCTCGAGGAGCTGGAGGCCGGTGTCGCCCGGCGAAAGCTGCGCGGCCGCGATCCCCGAGCCGATCACCGTGGCGGCGAGGAAGGCGGACCCGAGGAACTCGGCGAACAGGCGTCGGGGCAGCGGCGCGGGGTTCATCGGGCGCGATCCTATGTATTGACAGACGTGAGTTCAATAGATATATGTAAATAGATGACCGTCGATCTGGAGCTCGCCCCGAAGACCAAGCGCCCCGCCGGGGAGCCCTGCTGCGAGCCGGTCGTCTATCCCGACGTCGAGCGCGAGCAGGCCGAGCGCATGGCGACGATCGCCAAGGCGCTCGGCGACCCGATCCGGCTGCAACTGGTCGACGTGCTGCGAAAGCACGCCGGCAAGGTCTGCGTCTGCGAGCTGGTACCGCTCTTCGACCTCTCCCAGCCCACCGTCTCCCACCACCTGAAGAAGCTGCGCGAAGCCGGCATCGTCGGCTCCGAGCGGCGCGGCCTGTGGGCCTACTACTACGTGATCCCCGAGTCCCTGGAGGAGTTCTCAGCATGGCTGACCTGACCGATTCACCCGAGCAGATCCGCGAGGCGGTGCGCTCGCGCTACGCGGCAGCCGCCGGGAGCGTCTCCGGCGCGGGCTCCGGCTCCTGCTGCGGGACCGCAACCGTCCTCGACGACGAGGAGGTCCGGACCTTCGGGGCCGGCCTCTATGGCGAGGGCGAGCGCGGCGAGCTTCCCGATACGGCGACGATGGCCTCGCTCGGCTGCGGCAACCCGACCGCCGTCGCCGAGCTGCGCCCCGGTGAAACCGTCCTCGACCTCGGCTCGGGCGGCGGCATCGACGTGCTGCTCTCGGCCAGGCGAGTCGGCCCGGCCGGCAAGGCCTACGGGCTCGACATGACCGACGAGATGCTCGCCCTGGCGCGCGAGAACCAGCGCAAGGCCGGAATCGAGAACGTCGAGTGGCTGCGCGGCGAGATCGAGGCGATCCCCCTCCCCGCCGACTCGGTCGACGTGGTGATCTCCAACTGCGTCATCAACCTCTCCGGCGACAAGCCGCGCGTGCTGGCCGAGGCGGCGCGGGTCCTGCGTCCCGGCGGGCGCTTCGCAGTCTCCGACGTGATCGCCGACGAGGAGATGGACGCGGCGACGCGGGCCGACATCGCGCAGTGGACCGGCTGCATCGCCGGAGCGCTGACCCGGCGTGAGTTCGAGCAGGCGCTGCGCGACGCCGGCCTGGAGGACATCGAGATCACCGAGACCCACCGGGTCCACGAGCACGCCGGCTCGGCGATCATCCGCGCCCGCAAGCCGAGTTGACGACGATGGCCCGCGCCCTCTTCGTCTGCCTCCACAACGCCGGCCGCTCGCAGATGAGCCAGGCGCTGTTCGAACGCGCGGTCGAGGGTCGCCACCAGGCACGCTCGGCCGGGACGACGCCCGGCGAGCGCGTGCACCCCGAGGTGGTCGAGGTGATGAACGAGATCGGGATCGACCTCGCCGACCGCCGGCCGAAGTTGCTCAGCACCGGGGACGCCGAATGGGCCGACGTCGTCGTGACGATGGGCTGCGGGGACAAGTGCCCCTACGTGCCCGGCGTCCGCTACGTCGACTGGGACCTGCCCGACCCCAAGGGCCAGGCGGTCGAGGCGGTGCGGGCGACCCGGGACGAGATCGGGCGGCGGGTCGAGGCGCTGATCGCCGAGCTCGACGACGCCGGCTGACTCAGGAGAGCCGGAAGCCGCTGAGCAGGCGTTTCTCGGTCTCGCCCTCGACCTTGGCGACCACTTCGACTTTGCCCTCGAGCGGGGTGCCGCGGATCTTGGTCGCCAGCAGGTCGTCGACCTGGAAGATGCCGGCCGAGTTGTTGAGCTGGATCTCGATCTTCACCGGCCGCTCGTCGCCCTGGCCGATCGTGACCTCGTCGACGGCGGCGGCGGAGATCGAGTGGATCCCCTCGTGGCCGGACTCCAGCGGGATCCGGGTGCGGCCCTGGGCCATGTCGAGGGCGTCGGCGACGCGGACGACGCCGGCCTCGAGCGTGTATGGCTCGCCGCGGCGGCGGTGGCCGATGATCGCGTGGAGGATCTCCGAGGCGACGACGGTCCGCTCCGGCTCCTTGTAGACGTCGGCGAGCAGGCGCTGCAGGGCGCCGTTGGCGAGGAAGAGCGAGTAGGCCTCGTGGTCGGCGCGGTGGATCGACATGCCGACGTCGTGCAGCAGGGCGCCGCCGGCGACGACGACTTCGGCGTCGCGGTCGCGCATCCCGTGGTCGGCGACCATCGCCGGCTCGACCCCGGCGCGAAGGAGCAGGCGCAGCAGCCGCAGGGCGATGTTGAGGACGATCTGCATGTGGACCCAGCTGTGGTCCGACATCCCCAGCCGCTCGGCGTGGACCTGGGTCATGTACCACCAGGCCCGCACCTGCTCGTCGGAGTTGACCGCCTCGAGAAAGCTCTCCAGCCTGCGGTTGCCACGCGTCGGCGCCCGAACCCGAGCCTCGGCAATCGCCTCTTTCGGCGGTTTTCGTTGTGGCCCCTCTGGATCGGGTGCGGGAACTTTCTCCTCAGCCATCGCGCGCATCGTACGGATGCCCGCCCCGGACATTTTCAGCGCTCGCTGAATTCGACCGCCTATAGGGGCACTTTTTCAGCGAGCGCTGAATTCGGCTAGCCGCAGACGGGCCAGGGGCTGGAGCCGGACTGCGCATAGAGCAACGCCGCGCGGTAGTCCTGCTCGGCCTCGGGGGCCGCGGCCGGGTCGCCGCTGCCGCCGACCGATTCCCAGGTGCTGAACGAGAACTGGTATTTGCCGCGGTAGCTGCCGTCGGAGGAAACGATCGTCGGGTCGCCGCCGGACTCGCAGGAGGCGATCGATTCCAGCGTCGCCATCGAGACGCCCAGCTCGGCGAACCGTTCCTCCTCTTCGCGCGCCTCGCGTTCGGCGGCGCGGCGTTCGTCGGCGCGGATGTCGGCGGCGATCGTCTTCACCACATGGTGGAAGCGATCGACCGGCCGCTGCAGCGGCGCCAGCGGAGCAACCTCGGCCTGGCCGACGGCGGGTCCCGCGGTGCTCCCCTCCTCCCCGCCGGCAGCCAGAGCCGCGGCCGGGAAGGCAAGGAGGATGAACAAGATCGGGGTGAAATGTTTGCGTTTTGTGAGCAAGCGCAAAACCGTGAGGGTTCGCGCTCGATCCATGTGTGGGGGCCATCACACTTATCCCTTCAAGGTATGTATACTGCAGGCATGGCTGCAAACGACAGAAACAACCCGACGAACCGCCCGTCCTCGGATTCCGACATGACGGTGGTCGAGTTCTGGCGCGAGTACCCCGACGATGCGGCCTGTCTCGATCGGCTCTGGCGCGACCGCTTCGCCCCCGATGGTCACCACGCCCACTGCCCGGTCTGTGAGAGAGAACGGAAGTTCCACCGCATCAAATCTCGAGCCTCCTATGCCTGCGATTCGTGCGGGAAGCACCTGCACCCCATGAAGGGGACGATCTTCGAGAAGTCGACGACCTCGCTCCAGCTTTGGTTCTACGCCATGTTCCTCATGGCTAGCACTCGCTGCGGGATCTCCGCCAAACAGCTAGAGCGAGAGCTTGGCGTTACGTACAAGACGGCCTGGAGGATGTTCAACAAGATCCGCACGGAGCTGATGAACGACGAGGGCGAGCCGCCGCTGAAAGGCGAGGTTGAGGTTGACGAGACCTCCTGGGGCGGCAAGGCGCGCCGCCCGTTCAAATCACGCTCAGAGGCAACCAAATTCGCGGAAGCCAAGCCGACGATCCTCGGCCTGGTCGAGCGCGGCGGGCGCGTCCGGGTGCGGGTCATCCCTTCAAGGCGCGGCGAGGCATTTAGTCGAGAGGTGCGAGCGCATCTGGACCCGGCCGCGTTCATGCTCACTGACGATTGGGTTGCCTACAAACCGCTTCGCCGCGAGTTCGACCATGCCGTGATCAATCACTCCGCCGGCCTATACGTCGAAGGCAACATCCACACGAACACCATCGAGGGCTTTTTCGGCAACCTCAAAACGGGGATGCGAGGCGCCTACAAGAAGGTGTCCCGCAAATACCTCCAGTCCTACTTGGACGAGTACGCCTGGCGCTACAACGCTCGGCGCGGAGAGGACTCGATGTTCGAGCAGCTGCTGCGACGGGCAGCAGCGGCTAGCTAGCCCCTAGCGCTAAGACTGAAACATCTCGTCTTGCGCCGGTGGCGCAGCGAGATTGCGGAACAGCGGCTTGGCCATCGGCCGCCGTCGCTCGACACGTGGTGCGCGGCGGAAGGTGAGATTGCCAGACAGCGGCGGCATGTCGATCCGCTTCCCATCGAGCAGATCCTCGACGGTCAAAAGCTGGATGCGGGGATGCTCTCCCCAGGACCCCACGCCCTCTCCACCGGAGCGATAGAAGCCGGCGGAAGCCGCCTCAGTGCGCATTGGCTGGGTCGGGTCTTTCATCGTGATCAGAAGACCTATCTCGGCACCCTCGCGCTCGACTACTCCCCGCAGGTCTCGAACGTCGCGGACACTGGTGCGGCCCGACTTCACCGAGATCAATACCTGCCGCGTTTTCCCGCCCTGTTTCTCGTGGAAGATCAGACGCCCGTCAATGCCGTGGTCGGCACCCTTCTTCTTGTCCGCCGTGCGGGCGCCAACCAATCCCAGCGCCCAAGCCTCGAACTGGTAGGGGTCTTCCTTTGCGAGCCGGGCTGCGTCGTCAGCCGTAGTCGGCTCTCCGGTGACGCTGAACTCGACTTCTTCGCCGAAGGCGTGAACCAGGCGACTCTTGATCAGATTCGTTGCCAGATAGGTGACGTCGATGCCCACCCAGCGACGGTCAAGGCGCTCGGCAACTGCAACGGCAGTTCCGCAGCCGCAGAACGGATCGAGAACAACATCTCCTTCCGAACTGCTGGACTCGATGATCCGCTCTAACAACGCCTCTGGCTTCTGAGTGGGGTAGCCAAGCCGCTCCTTCGCGGTGTTGCCGATGCGCGGAATGTCGTCCCACATGTCTTGGAGCGGTACGCCCGGCATGTCGTCCAGGTAGACGAGATGGCCGCGACGAAGAGGGACGCCTTCTTTGTCGGTTTTGATCCGTCCTTCGTTCCAGAGTTTTTCCATGCCCTCTTTGTTGAATCGCCACATCCGATTCCCGCCCGGCGTCCGACCGTGAAACTCGAACTGGCCTTTGGTGCCTCGAAGCGGAGCGGTCAGGTTCTCGAGCTTGAACCAGCGGCCGTTCTCATCGCGTCGCCACTCGGCCTCTATGTAGGCGGGGTCGTAGGGCCGATATTGCCGGGTGAAAGGTGCCTTCCGGGGATCTTTCACGTAATAGAGCAAAACATCGTGGATACGGCCGAAGCGCTTGGCGTCATTGTGGGCGCTGGTTCGCTTCCAGACGATCTCGTTGCGGAAGCCTTTGGGTCCGAAAACCGCATCGAGAAGGATCTTCAGATAGTGGCTCGCAGTGGGGTCGCAATGGAGGTAAAGCGAGCCGGTGTCTTTCAGCACCCGATGAAGCTCAACCAGCCGGGGAGCCATCATCGCCAGGTAGGCGAGCATGTTGCTCTCGGCGAGGATGGTGCGGAACGCCTGCATGGCTCGGGACACTTCGCCGCCGCGCTCTACAACTTCCTCGTAAGCAGCGGCAGCTACGCGATCCCAACGCCAGGTGTCTCCGAAGGCTTTGATCTGCGCCTCAGAACGCGTGCCGTCCTGCGTAGAAAACAGAACGTTGTAGTTGGCGTTGCTGTTGAACGGCGGGTCGAGATAGATGAGGTCGACGCTCTCGTCCTTGATGTGTCGCCGTAGAACATCGAGGTTGTCTCCATAGAAGAGGGCGCCATGCTGGTTCTCTTGGGACGAAAGCGGAGACATTTGGGAACCTCTCGCTATTCGGGCAGCCGCCTCGCCATACCTGCGGATCGGTTGAGCTGCATGAGGACGTTCAAAATGACCAAACCGACCCACGCGCAGGGAAAAGCTGGGGCGCGGGGTAATTCCCTCTGATCGGCGGGCATCCGCCACCCCGCTCACTACCGCGAAACCGCCCCAAGCCGCGGCTAGCTGGCCATTTCAGGGGAGCGGCTCCCTGAGCCGAATCCGAGAACTTTCCAGGTCTCCGCCCCGACCTCGCGCGTTGATCGGAGCGGAGCCGCTTCCCCCTAGCCCGCCTTCACGATGGACGTAGTCGGAATGGTCCTCTCGATGGCCACGATCACGGAATCACCCCCTCTCGCGGTCTCGCCTATTCGGCTACCACGAGAGGGTTTTAGTGGAATTGCTTTCACCAAAGAAGACGGATCTATGCAATTTGCCTCAGAAACTTGAGATCGTTCAATCGGACAGGAGGTTGCGAGGTAAACCCCGAGAGGAGCACGATGCGTCATAGAGGCGAGCACATCACCAGCGGGTCGGCGAGCGTGGTCATGGGAAGGGCTCTCTCCCATCCGCTCCGGGTCCGGATTCTCATGTCAATGAATGCCCCGGCACGGAAGCTCTCTCCGAGCGTCTTCGCCGAAGAGACGGGCGTCTCGATGGGCCTGGCCAGCTACCACTTCAGAGCGCTCCAGAAAGCCGGCTGCATCGACGTCGCCGAAACGATCCAGAGGCGAGGGGCCACCGAACATCTCTACCTGCCGGTGAAGCGAGTGATGGCCTGGACCCGCGAGTGGGAAATGCTCGGCTCGGCGGTCAAACAGAACCTGGCCGCGACGGCTCTCAGCGGAGCCGTCGAAGTGATCGGCGAGGCGGTTGACTCGGGGAGCTTCGAGTCGCTACCCGACAGCGTCCTCGCATGGGACGTGATGCACGTCGATATGGAGGGCTGGGAAAAGGCTCACGGCATCCTCAAGCGGGCGCTCGAAGAACTGATCGAGGTCGGCGAGGATTGCAAGAAGCGCGTGGCCGACCTGCCGGAGGACAAGGTCTTCCTACTCAGCTATCTGATGTCGAGCTTCGAAAGCCCGGGAGACCGTCACGAAGACGCTTAGTAGGCAAGTAGCTACTTCGGGCGGGAGGCGCGGCGTAGAACGTCCTCGAAGTCCTTGCGCTTGGGTACCGGGATGTCGATCGGCTCGTGAGGCTTGCCGCTCTTGTCGGTGCCTTTCGGCGTGGTCTTCTGGGATTTAGGCTGATCGGCCATGAACGGTCAGGGTAGCGAGCAGGTCGCCTCCTTAAAGGGGCCACAGCTAAAACTGGATCGGGCCAAGCACCACATCCGCGATCTCGAAGCGGCGCGCCAACGGTTCTTCGACGCCAATCCTTACGACCTCTGGGAGAAGGAGAACCTTGAGACCGGCCAGCGAGAGCTTGTCGTCAAACGGGCCGATCCCGTTCCCGATTCCTTGAGCCTGATCAGTGGAGATGTGATCCATAACTTGCGCTCCGCTCTGGACCATCTGATCTGGCAACTGGTCGTCGCCAACGGCGGAGAGCCGAACGACAAGACCGCGTTTCCAATTTGGCAATCCGAGACCAAGTACAAATCCGGCCGACCGGGTTATGCAAAGGGAATCAGCAAGGCGGCGCTGAAAATTCTCGACGGTCTCAAGCCTTACGAGGGAGGGAATGACGCCCTCTGGCGACTGCACAAGCTCGACATCATCGATAAGCACCGACTGCTTCTGACGGTCGCCGCGAGGCAAGAGCACGTCACCATCGACTTTGGGTTGCTGGCAGGCGAACTGCTCGGCAAGAGCGACTGGCCTTCGATGCCGGTCACTCTCAATCCGGCCGAGAGGGACATGATCGAAGTGGGCACCGTTGTCTTCGCCGCTCCCCTTGAGGAGGAGAGCAAGATGCACCTGGAGCTTGCCTTCGGAGTAGCGCTCTACGAGCCGGAGATCTCCATCTACGAGCCGGTTGGCAAAGCGCTCAACGAGCTGGCCAGCTTTGTGGGCGAGGTCATCGACCTCTTCGCGCCGCTGATCGACGAGTAGAGCGGAATTCACGGGTTTTCGCCCTCAAATTCCGCTTGGGACGCGCGTTTCAACGTACCTCCCTTGAAGGTATATGTGTGGGGGCCATCACACAGGCCCTGGCGCTCGCAACAGCGCGCACAAGCTCAGGCACAGAAGAGTCTCCCCCGCCTACCTCATTGGCAGGGATCTTGCGCTCAGTCGGCTTTGGCGATCAGCAGCCGCAGGTCCGGCAGGTTGCGCAGGGACTTGACCTCGACGCTGCCGTAGCCGCTCTCCCTCATCCACCGCGACACCTCGTTGACGGTGTAGGTGTCGGCCCCGGAGGTGAGGTGGAAGAAGAGGCCGAGGATCGAGGCGAGGTTGGCCTGCTTGCCCCCCGGCCGGTCGTAGAGGTCGAGGACGCAGAGCGGCGAGCCGGGCCGCAGCACCGCGTGGATACGACGGAACAGCGCCCTGGTCTGGTCGGGCGAGAGGTGGTGGACGATGTTGAAGCAGAGGGCGCCGTCGTAGTGGCCGTCGTAGTCGACCTCGAACATGTCCCCGACCAGGTGGCGGACGCGGTCCCCCATCCCCGCCTCGGCGACGATCTGCTCGCCGACCGCGGCGCTGCCGGGCAGGTCGACGATCGTCGCCCGCAGACCCTCGTGCCGGCGGCAGAGCGCCATCGAGTACTCGCCGTGGGCGCCGGCCACGTCGAGCACCGAGTGGGCGCCGCGCGCCAGCGGGATCGTCTTCGCCACTTCGGCGCTGGAGAGCCGCGCCAGCTGGTACTGGCCGCGGATGTAGGACTGCCAGTAGGGGTCGTCGGGCGCTTTCGCGTGCAGCTCGACGTGCTTGCCGTCGCGGACCAGGTCTTCGAGACCCGCGTACCAGTCCCAGTACTCGTAGGTGTCGGCGAGGAAGTCGCCCAGGTAGGTGTCCGAGCGCGGGTCGAGCCAGCGGCGGCCGGCCTTGGTCATCTCGTAGGTCCCGTCGGGGTTCTGCCGCACGTGGCCGAGGGTCGCGATCACGTCGAGGACGCGGACCGTCCCGGTCGCCTGCAGCCCCAGGTGCTCGGCCAGCTCGGCCGGGTCGCGCGGCCCCTCGGCCAGTGCCCCGAGGATCCCGGTCCGCTGCGCCACCTGCAGCGAGCGCGCCACCGGCATCGAGTACATCGCCTCCCCGATCGGCGTCGGCACCTTGCCGAGCAGCAGGCCGAGCCGCTCGATCAGGCTGTCGGGGATCGCTCCCAGTCGCATCGGCGGCAGCCTATCCGCGATGATCGGCGGATGGGAGACGCGCCGACCTCACGCCTGCTGCTCGCCTGTCCCGACCGCCCCGGGTTGATCGCCCAGGTCAGCGGCTTCCTCGCCGAGTCGGGGCTCAACATCGTCGACGTCGACCAGCACTCGACCGCCGAGGGGCGCTTCTTCATGCGGATGGTCTTCGACCGCGTGCCCGAGCCCGAGCGCGAGGGGCTGGAGCGGCGCTTCGCGGCGGAGATCGGCGAGCCGTTCGAGATGGACTACGAGTTCGCCGAGACCGGCCGCACGAAGCGGGTCGCGGTGATGGTCTCGCGCGAGGACCACTGCCTCTCCGACCTGCTCTGGCGCTGGCGCAACGGCGACCTCGGCGGCGAGCTGGTCACGGTCATCTCCAATCACCCCGACCAGGCAGCCCAGGTCGAAGCGGTCGACCTCCCCTTCCACCACATCCCGGTCGAGCCAGGCGCCAAGCAGGAGGCCGAGCGCCGCGCCCTGGACCTGCTGGATGGCGTCGACCTGCTCGTCCTCGCCCGCTACATGCAGATCCTCTCCGACGACTTCCTCCGCGCCCTCGCCGCGCCGGCGATCAACATCCACCACAGCTTCCTGCCCGCCTTCGTCGGCGCCGACCCCTACCACCGCGCCTACGAGCGCGGGGTGAAGCTGATCGGCGCCACCGCCCACTACGTCACCGCCGAGCTCGACGCCGGCCCGATCATCGCCCAGGACGTCGAGCCGGTCGACCACCGCGACGAGGTCGCCGACATGATCCGCATCGGCCGCGACATCGAGCGCCTCGTCCTCGCCCGCGCGGTGATGGCCCACCTCGACGACCGCGTCCTCGTCGACGGCGAGCGCACGATCGTCTTCTAAAACTGGCTGGCTGGCCAGTCTTCTGTAACCTCCCCACCGATGGAGCAGGCGACCCTCCCCCGGCCCCAGGCTGCGAGCCGCGCGCCTTTTCCTCCTGGGCCGCGCGGTACCGCTGTCGGCCAGGCGATCCGTTACTCGCGCGACCCGCTCGGGTTCCTCGCCGAGCACCAGCGCCGCTACGGGGACATCTTCACGATCCGCTTCCCCTTCTTCGGCCGCATCGTCTACGTCGCCCGGCCCGACCTGGTCAAAGCGCTCTTCACCGGCTCGCCCGCCGACTTCCACGCCGGCGAGGCCAATGCGACCGTGCTGGAGCCGGCGCTGGGGCCGAACTCGGTCCTCACCCTCGACGACGAGCCGCACATGCGCCAGCGCAAACTGCTGCTGCCCCCCTTCCACGGCGAGCGGATCCAGCGCTACGGCGAGCTGATCGTCGAGATGACCCGCCAGGAGATGGAGAGCTGGCCGGTCGGCGAGCCCTTCGCGATGCGCCCCCACACCACGCGGATCACCCTGGCGGTAATCATGCGGGCCGTCTTCGGCGTCCATGACGAGGACCGGCTGATCCGCTTCGAGCGCCTGATCGACGACTTCGCCCGCCGGGTCGGGGTAATCACCTCGTTCCCGTTCCTGCGCCGCAACTTCGGCCCCGGCAGCCCCTGGCCGCGCTTCCTGCGCTCACGCGAGGCGCTCGACGAGTTCATCTACGAAGAGATCAAGCTGCGCCGCGCCGCGCCCGGCTACGAGGAGCGCGACGACGTCCTCTCGCTGCTGCTCAGTGCCCGCGACGAGGACGGCGAGCCGATGAGCGACGAAGAACTGCGCGACGAGCTGGTCACGGTGCTCGGCGCCGGCCACGAGACGACCGCGACCGGGCTCGCCTGGGCGGTCGAGCTGCTGACCCGCAACCCGGCGGTGCTGGCCAAGCTGCGCGACTCGCTCGCCGCCGGCGACGAGGACTACCTGGGCGCCACGGTCAAAGAGGTGCTGCGAGCGCGGCCGGTGATCGTCGACGTCGCCCGCAAGCTGAAGGCGCCGGCGACGATCGGCGGCTACGAGATGCCCGAGGGCACCTTCGTGCTGGCGGCGATCGCCGCCCTCCACTACCGCGAGGACGTCTTCCCCGAGCCCTACGAGTTCCGCCCCGAGCGCTTCCTCGAGGGCAAAGCAGACAACTACGCCTGGATCCCCTTCGGCGGCGGCGTCCGCCGCTGCATCGGCGCCGCCTTCGCCGAATACGAGATGCGGACGATCCTCCGCGAGTTCGTCGAACGAACCGAGCTGCGCCCGGCCAACCCGAAGCCGGAAAAGGTCCGCGTCCGCAACATCACCCTGGCGCCGGCCAAGGACACGCGGGTCGTGCTCGAGCGCCGGCTCGCCTAGCTCGCCACACCCTCCGCTTCGGCCTGGGCGGCCTCCCATTCTTCGTACAGCTGGGCGACCGCCGCCTTGGCCTCTTCGTGACGCTTGGTCGCCCGCTCGATCCGGCCCGGGCTCGACCAGGCCACCGGGTCGGCCAGCTCGTCCTCGAGCTCGCGCAGCTTCGCCTCCGCCTTCTCGATCCGCTGCTCCAGCTTCTCCGCCTTGCGCGCCGCTTTCTGCGCCGGCTTGGTGGCGCTGTACTTCCTGCCGCCGCCTGAGCCGGGGTTCGCCGGCGCGCTCGCCGCCTGGGCTTCGTCGCGCCGGGCCTGGTACTCGGCCCAGCCGCTCGGGTGGCTCTCCAGCCGGCCGTTCTCGCAGACGAGGGTGCGGCTGCCGACCGCCTCCAGCAACGCCCGGTCGTGGGAGACGAGCAGCACCGTCCCCTCGAACTCGGTCAGCGCGTCCTCCAGCGCCTCGCGGCTCTCGATGTCGAGGTGGTTGGTCGGCTCGTCGAGGACGAGGACGTTGGCGCCGGAGGCGACCAGGATCGCCAGCGAGAGCCGCCGCTGCTCGCCACCGGAGATGTCGGAGAGCTGTTTCTCGACATCGGCGCCGGAGAAGAGGAAGCCGCCGAGCAGGGTGCGGGCCTTGACCTCGTTGAGACCGGTCTCGCGCTTCGCCGCGTCGAGCACGCTGCCGCTGCCGGCGGCGGTCTCGGCGTGCTGGGAGAGGTAGCCGAGCTTGACGTTGTGCCCGGTGCGGACGCTGCCCGAGGCCGGCTCGCGCTGGCCGGCGAGGGTCTCGATCAGGGTCGTCTTGCCGGCTCCGTTGGGACCGACCAGGACCACGTGTTCGCCGCGCTCGATTTCGAGGTCGGCGCTGTCGAGAAGGACCCGCCCCGGCACCTCGAGCCTGCCTTTGACCAGTTTCAGCACCACCCGCCCCGGCCGCTCCGGCGGCTTGAAGTGGAAGCGCAGCATGCGGCCATCGCGCTTTTCGGCCATCGGCCCGTCGCGCTTGGCTTTCTCGATCATTTTCACCCGCGACTGCGCCTGGCGGGCCTTCGAGGCCTTGTAGCGGAAGCGCTCGACGAAGCGCTCCATCCGCTCGATCTCCGCCTGCTGGCGCTCGATCGCCTTGCCGAGGGCGATCTCCCGTTTCGCCTGTTCTTCGCGCCAGGCGTGCCAGGGGCCGGCGAAGAAGCGGGCGCGGCCGGCCTCCAGCTCCAGGACCGAGGTGCCGACCGCCTCGAGGAACCAACGGTCGTGGGCGACGAGGACGACGGCGGAGTCGAGGTCGACCAGGTAGCGCTCGAGCCACTCCAGCGAGGGGATGTCGAGATGGTTGGTCGGCTCGTCGAGCAGCAGCAGGTCGGGACGGGTGGCGAGCGCGCGGGCCAGCGAGGCGCGGGTCAGCTCGCCGCCGGAGAAGGTCGCCAGCTTGCGGTCGGCCTGCTCGGAGTCGAAGCCGAGACCGCGGAGGACTTCCAGCACCCCGTCGCGCCAGCGGTAGCCGCCTCCGGCTTCGAGCCGCTGCTGGGCGGCGGCGTAGGCGCGCATCGTCTCCTCGCTCGCCTCGCCGGTCATCTCGCCCTCCAGCCGCTCCAGCTCGGCCTCGGTCTCGAGCATGTCGGTGCGGCCGGCGAAGACGTAATCGCCCAGGGTCGCCTGCGAGTCGCGCGGCGGCCGCTGGTCGTGGAGGGCGACCCGGGCGCCGCGCTGCACGGTCAGCGAGCCCGAGTCGGGGGCCAGCTCCCCGGCCAGCACCCGCAGCAGGGTCGACTTGCCGGCCCCGTTGCGGCCGGAGAGCGTCATCCGTTCCCGCGGCTCCAGCTTGAAGCCGACGTCTTCGAACAGCTGCTTGCCGCCGACGTAGACGTCGAGCGAGGTTGCGGTCGCGATTGCCATGGCAAGATCACGGTAATGGCAGGACCGCTGAGGCACTTGGCCGACCTGGCGAAGGCGCGGGCGACGCGCCGCTCCAGCGAACGCGACGACCGCCAGGCGCTGGGCGAGCTGGAGGCGAGGCCGCTGCAGCTGCCGGCCGGGCTCGAGGTCGAATGGCTCGGCGTCTCCGGCTACCGGTTCAGCTACGAGGGCAAGACCCTGTTCGTCGATCCCTACCTCTCGCGGGTGCCGTTCCGCGACCTCGCCCTGCGGCGGACCGCGCTGCCCGACCCGGCGGCGCTCGACCGCTTCGTCCATGCCCCTGGCGAGGTCGTCGGCGTCCTCGTCGGCCACACCCACTTCGACCACGCCCTCGACGCGCCGGCGATCGCCCGCCGCTTCGGCTGCGACGCCTATGGCTCGCGCTCGCTGCTCAACCTGATGGCGCTGCACGGCCTGGCCGAGCAGGCGGTCGAGGTCGAGCCCTACCGGACCTATGAGCTCGGCCCCTTCGAGGTCTCCTTCACGCCCAGCCTGCACTCGAAGCTGCTGCTCGGACTTCGCGTCCCCTACGACGGCGAACTCTGCTGCGACCACCTCGACTCGCTCTCCCCCGGCGCCTACCGCTGCGGCCAGGTGTGGGGGATCACGATCGCCGTCGCCGGGGTCCGCTTCTACCACCAGGGCAGCGCCAACCTGGTTGACGAGGCGGTGCGCGAGCGCGGCGTCGACGTCTTCCTCGCCGGCGTCGCCGGCCGCAGCTTCACCGAGGACTACTGGCAGCGGATCCTGTCCCGGCTCGAACCGCAGGCGGTCGTCCCCACCCACTACGACAACTTCTTCCGGCCGCTGGGCGAGGAGATGGACTTCGTCGCCAACGTCCAGCTGGCGCGGCTGCCGGAGGAGATCGGCGCTGTCAGCCGCGACTTCGAGCTGGCGGCGCTGCCGCGCTCGGACCGCGACTAGGTCTCGAGCTTGGCGGCGATCTGCTCGACCGTCCCCATCGTCCGCAACGTCCCGGCTCCGAGCGCGGCGTCGATCGCCTTCAGGTCGAGGTCGGATTCGCTGATCCCGCCGCTCGGCAGCCAGTAGAGCTCGCGGCCCTCGATCGCCAGCAGGTCCTCGTCGCTGGCCAGCGCCAGCACCTTCTTCCGCGCCGCGACGCTCGGCTTCTTCTTCAGGAACGAGACCTGGAGCTTGCCCTTCGACTTCGCCACCGCCTTCGAGTCAAAGGGTTCCTGCACCGCGACCGCGGCGATCTCCTCGGCGCTGCGCAGGAACACAGGCACGTCGTACCCGAGCCGCTCGTCCAGCTCCGCTTCCACCCGCGTCGCCAGCTTCGCCTCCCCCTCCCGCCTCGGCGTCGAGAAGATCACGTTGCCGCTGGCCCGGAAGGTCGCCACCTCCTCGAACCCCATCGCCTCGAAGTGCCGCCGCAGCTCCTCGTTCTTGATCCGGCGATTGCCGAGGTTCATCCCGCGCAGGAAAGCGACGTAGCGATCCACTCGGGACCTGTCAGTGGGAATTTCGCCCGACAGGTGGGGCGTTCGCGTCACTGATCTGCCAGCGAAACCCCGGTCCGTATTCGAGCGCAACCCCACCAGGGGTGATCAACTCCCAGTTGCAGGGGTCATCGGGGGCCTCCTGCTCTGCGGGTTGAACTGCGAAGACCGAGGCACTTGCCAGATGACATCGAAGCTCGCCGGTCTCCTCGTCGATCTCAGATCTCTCGATCGTCTGCCCAATCAAGGCGGCGGGATCGACAGGAGACCACTCCGCATCCTGGGTCGCCAAGAGCCAGAGATCGCCATCGCGGTCCCGAACCTCGACGTGCAAGATTTCCGGGTAAGCCGGCCGTGCATCGACGATTTCTCCCCGCAGTGAGCGAAGCAGACTTGCCAGCGACGCCTTTTCCGCGACTACGATCGTCATCGGTTCCATTTCCATTGTCTCAGCCAATCGAGTAGCTCGCCATAGCTCTTGTCACGCCCACGCCCCATTGATTCCTTCTCGGCATGAAGGTCATCGCTCGCCCGACGTCGCTCGCGGGGCAAGAGCCCTACGGCATCACAGGCCTGTTTGAACTGCTTGATGTCGCGTTTAGGGGCGATGCCCGCCTAAGCAGGTACAAGCGAAACCTCTCCCCTCTCAATGCCTGACGAACTTCCGCAGGAACCGCAAAGCGGGCTTGGGCGCGCGGTTCAGGATCTGCGCGAGAAGGCCGAAATCGATCAAGCCACGCTGGCCGATCGGACCGAACTGCCTCCATCCCTGATCGCCGAGCTGGAGAGCGGCAATGCGGACCCGGCCTGGGGAGACATGCGCAAGGTGGCCGCGGCGCTGGGCGTTTCTCTAGAAGCGCTCGCCGACCTGGCCGAGGAGTTCGAGGACAGCGATTGAGAAGTGCGCCGCGATGGCCAAAACCGAGCCCCGCTGTGGGGCTCGATCCTTGACCGTCCAGTGGAGGCGCCGAGATTCGAACTCGGATCCGCGGACGCGGTGCGAGGGTGTCTACAGGTTTAGCCGACGCTTGATTCTCGTCTCCCGGGGTCCGCGCCGGCGGGCACTACGGGAGATAAAGCCCCTTTGATGTCCCCTGGCGGTCAGGGCGATCCGCCTGGGTGAGCCCGCATTTTGAAGCCGGTGCCCCTTCCCGCGGGCGGGGAAGGACCGACTCTCACAGCGCTTAGCTTCTAACTAAGCGGCGAGGGCGAACTCATGGTCCGCACGTATTGGTTTGTGCTGGGGTTTAACGAGGCCTCCAGCAACCTCGACCTGCAACCGTTCGCACGAGTCGACCACGTCGAAGCCTGTCGCCCCCGTG
>DASUTJ010000016.1:0-11552 GCA_036374655.1 Solirubrobacterales bacterium
GAGCGGCGAGGTCGATCCGGTGCTGGCCGAGCGCATCCGCGCCTCCTTCCTCCTCGCCGGCCCGCTGCTGGCCCGCTGCGGTCGCGCGGTGATGCCGCCGCCCGGCGGCGACGTCATCGGCCGCCGCCGCCTCGACCCGCACCTCGACGCTTTCCGCGACCTCGGCGCCAAGGTCTCCGGCGAGCGCCTGATCGAGGTTCGCCAGCCGCCCGGCGGCCTCAAGCCCTCCGGCATCTTCATGGACGAGCCCTCCGTGATGGGCACCGAGAACGCGCTGATGGCGGCCGCGCTCTGTCCCGGCCCGACCCAGATCTCCAATGCCGCCAGCGAGCCGCACGTCCAGGACCTGGCCCGGCTGCTGACCAAGATGGGCGCGCGGGTCGACGGGATCGGCTCCAACGTGATGACGGTCAACGGCGCCGAGCGGCTGGGCGGGGCCGAGCACACCGTCTCCTGCGACCACATCGAGGTCGGCAGCTTCATGGCGTTGGCCGCGGCGACCGGGGGGGAGCTGCGGATCCGCGACGTCGAGCCCGGCGACCTGACCAACGTGCGGCGCCAGTTCAAGCGCCTCGGATTGCGCTCCGAGATCGACGGGACCGACATGCTGGTCCCGGCCGGACAGCACCTGCAGGTTGAATCTGACCTCGGCGACGCGATCCCGAAGATCGAGGACGGGCCCTGGCCGGCCTTCCCCGCCGACCTCACCTCGATCGCCCTCGCCCTCGCCACCCAGGCGGAGGGGGAGATCCTGATCTTCGAGAAGATGTTCGAGAACCGACTGTTTTTCGTCGACAAGCTGGTCGCGATGGGCGCTCGGATCACGCTGTGCGATCCCCACAGGGCGATTGTCAGCGGTCCGAGCCGGCTTCACGGCGAGCGGGTCGAGAGCCCCGACATCCGCGCCGGGATGGCGATGCTCATCGCCGCCCTGGCGGCGGAGGGGACGTCGGAGATCGGCAACATCCGCCAGATCGATCGCGGCTACGAGCAGATCGACGAGCGCCTGCGCGGCCTTGGGGCGCAGATCGAAAGGGTCTCTGCAGAGGTGCCTGCCTAGCAGGGGCGATTGCAGGGGTTTTTCCCTCCTCCGCGTAAGGTCGAGCCGATGATCCACCCGATTCCACCCGGAACGCGCGACGTGCTGCCCGACGAGATGCGCGAGCTGCGCAAGCTCAAGGCCGCCCTGATCGAGGTCTTCGAAGCCCGCGGCTACGGCGAGGTCGCGACGCCGGCAATCGAGTACGACGAGGTGATGGCGCGGGCCGACGGCCCGTCCCGCTCCTCGTATCGCTTCTTCGACGAGAGCGGCGAGCTGCTGACCCTGCGCTCGGACATGACCGTGCCGATCGCGCGGCTGGTCGCCACTCGTTTCGCTCCCGCCGGCGAGCCGCCGTTCCGCTTCAGCTACCTCGCCAGCGGCTACCGCCCGGTACGGCCCCAGCGTGGCCAGATGCGCGAGTTCGTCCAGGCCGGGGTCGAGCTGATCGGCGCCGGGTCGGAGGAGGGGACGGTCGAGGTGATCGAGGTCCTCGAGGCCGCGCTCGACGCGGCCGGTCTCGGGCGCGCCGTGATCGGCCTCGGCGACGCCGATCTCTACCGGCAGCTGCTGGCGGAGATCGGGGTGGCGGATGAGGCGCGGGACTCGATTCTCGCCAGCCTCGCCACGCACGACCTCGTCGCGCTCGAGCAGAAGCTGCTCGACGCCGGCATCGGGGCCGAACAGGCGCAGACCTGCGTGCAGCTGACCCAGCTGCGCGGCGGCAAGGAGGTGCTGGAGCAGGCCCGCGGAATCGGCGGCGAGGCCGTCGCCCGGGTCACGACCAGCCTCAGTCAGACCTACGAGGAGCTGGAACGGCGCGGAGCCGCCGACCGGGTGCAGATCGACCTCGGCCTGCTGCGCGACCTCGGCTACTACAGCGGCGCGATCCTCGAGGTCTACGACCCGGCCCTGGGGCACATCCTCGGCGGCGGCGGCCGCTACGACGGCCTGATGAAGCAGTTCGGCCTCGACCTTTCCGCCGCCGGCTTCGCCCTCTACCTGGACCGCGTCCACACCGCCCAGCTGGAGGAGGCGCGCCGTGCCTGACGGACCGCTGAAGCTGGCCGTGCCGCGCGGCGCCCTCTTCGGGGAGACGCTCGACGTCCTCGACGCGGTCGGCGTCGACACCAGCGAGCCGCGCGGCGACTCGCGCTCGCTGATCTTCGAGACCCCGCAGATGACCCTGGTGACGATGCGCCCCTCGGACGTGCCGACCTACGTCGAGTCGGGCGCCGCCGACGTCGGCATCACCGGCAAGGACGTGCTGCTCGAGCAGTCCGACCGGGTCGTCTACGAGCTGGTCGACCTCGGCTTCGGGCGCTGCACGATGGTGCTGGCGGCCCGCACCGGCAACGACCGCCTGGCCGAAGCGCAGCGGCGGCTGGGGATGATGCGGATCGCGACCAAGTACCCGCGGATCGCCGAGCGCTACTTCGAGCAGACCGGGCGTCAGGTCGAGCTGGTGGAGGTGAAGGGCTCGGTCGAGCTGGCGCCGCTGGTCGGCCTCGGCGACGGCATCGTCGACCTGGTCGCCACCGGCCGCACGCTGAAGGAGAACGAACTCGAGGTGCGAGAGGAGATCGTCGTCTGCACGGCGCGCTTCGTCGCCAACCGGGTCGCCCACAAACTGCGCGCCGCCGAGATCGACGAGCTGACCGAGAAGCTGCGCGAGGCGAGCCGGAGATGAGGACGCGGCGCTTCGAGTGGGAGGGGGCCGTACCCACCGGCAAAGCGCTGCGCGACTGGTTCGCGTCGGAGCAGCCCCAGGTCCGGGACGACGTCGAGGGGATCCGGGACGCGATCCGCCGCGAGGGCGACATCGCCCTGCGGCGGCTGGTCCAGGAGCTGGATGGCGTCGCGGAGATGCCCGCCTCCGTCGCGGTGGACCCGGCGGAAGCGCGGTCCGCCCTCGAGTCGCTCGAGCCCTCCCTGCGCGAGGCGATGGAGGTCGCCGCGCGCAACATCCGCGCCGTCGCCAGGATGCAGGTCGCCGAGCGGACCGAGACGGAGCAGCTGCCCGAGGGGCACAGCGTGACGATGAGGGAAGTGCCGGTCGCGAGCGCCGGCGTGTACGCGCCGGGCGGTCGCGCCGTCTACCCCTCGAGCGTCCTGATGTGCGCGATCCCCGCTCAGGAGGCAGGGGTCGAGCACATCGCCCTGGCCTCACCTCCCGGACCCGACGGGAAGATCGGACAGCCGATGCTGGCGGCGGCGGCGCTGTGCGGCATCGACGAGATCTACGCGATGGGCGGCGCCCAGGCCATCTATGCCCTCGCCTACGGCACCGACACCGTCACCAGCGTCGACGTGATCGTCGGCCCGGGCAACGCCTGGGTTCAGGAGGCGAAGCGCGAGGCGATGGGCGTCGTCGGGATCGATTCCTATGCCGGGCCATCGGAGCTGATGCTGGTCGCCGGGCACGACACGGACCCCGAGTGGGCGGCGCTCGACCTCTGCGCCCAGGCCGAGCACGGCGCCGAAAGCCCGCTCGCGGTCGTCGCGGTCGAGGAGCAGGTGCTGGAGCGGATCGCGGCGGCGACCGAGTCCGCCGCCGCCGGGCGGCCGAGCGTCAACGACGCCGCCCTGGCGCTGGTTCAGGTGCCCGACCTGAGCGACGCGATCGATCTCGCCAACGCGTTCGCGCCCGAGCACCTCGAGCTGCTCGAGGAGGACGCGGCGCTGCAGGCGGAAGCGGTTCGCACCGCAGGCTGCGTCTTCGTCGGTCGCTACGGCGCGACCGCCTTCGGCGACTACGCGGCGGGCTCCAACCACGTCCTTCCCACCACCTGGACCGGCCGCTTCTCGGGGCCGTTAGGCCCCGGCACCTTCCGGCGCCGGATCTCCGAAGTGAAGCTCAACGCCGGCGCGGCGGCGAAACTGGCGCCGCACGTCGACGCCCTCGCCAAGGCGGAGGGACTCCCCGTCCACGGCGAGTCGGCGATGATTAGGGCCGACGATGAGTAGAACCTCCGAAAAACAGCGGCAGACCGCCGAGACCCAGATCAAGCTCTCGCTCGACCTCGACGGCGGCGAGGCCAGCGCCGAGACCGGCGTCGGCTTCCTCGACCACATGCTCGACCTGCTGGCGCGGCACGGCCGCCTCGGACTCAAGGTCGAGGCCAACGGCGACCTGGAGACCGGCGCGCACCACACCGTCGAGGACGTCGGCATCGTCTTCGGCCAGGCGCTCGACGAGGCGCTCGGCGACCGGGCCGGGATCCGCCGCTACGGCTCGGCTCTGGTGCCGATGGACGAGTCGCTGGGCGAGTGCGCGATCGACATCTCCGGCCGTCCCTACTGCGACTTCGCCGCCGACCTGCCGGTGGTCTCGATCGCCGGCTTCGACAGCGAGCTCGCCGAGGAGTTCTTCCGTGCCGTCGCCAACAGCTCGAAGCTGACCCTGCACATCTGGGTTCGCTCTGGGACCAACGCCCACCACATGATCGAGGCCTCGTTCAAGGCGTTCGCCCGCGCCCTGCGGGTCGCCGTCTCGATCGACCCCGACGAGACCGGCGTGCCGTCGACCAAGGGGACGCTGAGCGAATGAGCAGCCGGATCGCGATCCTCGATTACGGGATGGGAAACCTGCGCTCGGTCGAGAAGGCGCTCGAGCACGTCGGCGTCACCGCCACGATCAGCAACGAGGCCGAGGAGGTGCGGGCCGCCGACGGGGTGATCCTGCCCGGCGTCGGCGCCTTCCCGCGGGCGATGGAGCGGATCCGCGACCTGCGGCTCGACGAGCTGATCGACGAGCGCCGCGAGGCCGGCGTGCCGATCCTCGGCATCTGCCTGGGGCTGCAGCTGCTCTTCGACTCGACCACCGAGCTCGGCGGCGCCGAGGGTCTGGGGCTGCTCGAGGGCCCGGTCGACGGGCTCGACGCGCCGGGCCTCAAGGTCCCGCACATCGGCTGGTCGCCGGTTCGCTGGGAGCGCGAGTCGCGTCTCGCCGAGGGGATCGACTCCGAGACGCCCTTCTACTTCGTCCACTCCTTCGCCCCGCGGCCGAGCGAGGGCGAGCTGCTGGGCACGGCCGAGTACGGCGCCCGTTTCGCCTGCGCCGCCGAGCGCGACAACGTCTTCGGCGTCCAGTTCCACCCCGAGAAGTCGAGCGCCGCGGGGCTGCGGCTGCTCTCCAACTTCGCCGGCATCTGCGCCAAGGCGCCCGTCGCCGGCTGACCCGCGCCAACGGCGTGATCCTCTATCCGGCGATCGACATCCGCGGCGGCCAGGCAGTGCGCCTGCTGCAGGGCGATTACGAGCGCGAGACCGCCTACGACGCCGATCCGGTCGACGCCGCCTCCCGCTGGGCGGCGGAAGGGGCGGAGTTCCTCCACGTCGTCGACCTCGACGGGGCGAAGGCGGGGCAGCCGCAGAACCTCGACGCCGTGCGGCGGATCGCCGCCGCGGTCGGGTGCCCGATCCAGGTCGGCGGCGGCCTCCGCGACCCCGAGTCCGTCTCGGCGGTGCTGGAGGCGGGGGCGGAGCGCGTGGTGATCGGCACCGCCGCCCTGCGCGACCCGCAGTTTCTGGACGCATGCGTGGATGCCCACGGCGAGCGCGTGGTCGTCTCGGTCGACACCCGCGACGGCAAGGTCTCGCTCGCCGGCTGGACCGAGACCAGCGACCTCGAGGCGCCGGCGGCCGTTGCGCAATTGAGCGACCGCGGCGTCCGCCGCTTCCTCTGCACGGCGATCGAGGTCGACGGCACGATGGAGGGCCCTGCGGTCGACCAGCTGAATCAGATCGCCGCGGCGACGAGCGGCGAGGTGATCGCCTCCGGCGGCGTCGGCACCCTCGCGCACCTCGAAGACCTGGCCCGCGACGCGGCCCCGAACATCGAAGGAGCGATCGTCGGCAGGGCTCTCTACGAGCGAAAGTTCACCGTCGCCGAGGCAATCGCGGCTCTCAAGGGCTGAGGGCTGGGAGGGACAGCTGCTGAAGATCAGCTTTCCGGCGAGTCCGCGAAAAACCGTGCTGTACAAGGTTTTTCGCGGACTCGGTGAACAGCGTCTCACCCTTAACCACCGCGGCCTCTACGCTTGACCGATGGCACTGAAACGCGTCATTCCATGCCTCGACGTCAACGCCGGACGGGTCGTCAAGGGCACCAACTTCGTCGGGCTGCGCGATGCCGGCGACCCGGTGGAGTTGGCCGAGCGCTACGACGCCGAGGGCGCCGACGAGCTCGTTTTCCTCGACATCACCGCCTCGCACGAACAGCGGGAGACGATCGTCGAGCTGGCTCGGCGGACCGCCGACAACGTCTTCATCCCGTTCACGATCGGCGGTGGCATCCGGTCGGTCGAGGACGCCCAGGCGGTGCTGGACGCCGGAGCCGACAAGGTCTCGGTCAACTCGGCGGCGCTGGCGCGGCCGGAGCTGCTGGGGGAGCTGGCCGACCAGTTCGGCGCCCAGTGCGTGGTGATCGCGATCGACGCCAAAGCCGAGGACGGGGGCTGGGGCGTCTACGTCAACGGCGGTCGCAAGCGGGTGGAGGACCGGGACGCCGTCGGCTGGGCCGAAGAGGCGGTCGAGCGCGGCGCGGGGGAGGTGCTGCTGACGAGCATGGACCGGGACGGGACCAACGACGGCTACGACCTCGAGCTGACCCGGGCGGTCGCCGAGGCGGTGGGGGTGCCGGTGATCGCCTCCGGCGGCGCCGGCGAGCTCTCCCATCTCAGCGAGGCGATCGCCCGTGGCGGCGCCGACGCCGTCCTCTGCGCCTCGATCTTCCACTACGGCCAGTACCGCGTGCGCGAGGCGAAGGAGCGGATGGCGGCCGACGGGATCTCCGTCCGGCTCTAAGGGGCGCGGCTCCTATCCGCGCGATCGATCATCGTAGGGCGACTATGCAGGAGCAGGATCTCGGCGCTGCGCTGCGGGCGGCCCACCCGGAGCTGGAGGCGGTCAGGCGGGAGGCGAGCGAGCCGGTCTACCTGGTCGGCGGCGCGGTGCGCGACCTGCTGCTCGGCCGGCCGCGGGCCGACGTCGACCTGGTCGTCGAGGGAGACGCCGCGGCACTGGCGGCACGGCTGGGCGGCGCCGGGGCCGAGCACGAGCGCTTCGGGACGGTCAAGGTCGAGCTCGACGGCCACGAGCTCGACATCGCCACGGCGCGCAGCGAGACCTACCCGCACCCGGGGGCGCTGCCGGTCGTCGCGCCGGCCCGGAGCGTCGAGGAAGACCTCGACCGGCGGGACTTCACGGTCAACGCGATGGCGCTGCCGCTCGACGGCGAGCCGCGGCTGGTCGACCCCCGGGGCGGGCGCGACGATCTCGAGCGCGGGCTTTTGCGCGTCCTCCACCCGCGCTCTTTCGAGGACGACCCCACCCGGGCGATCCGCGCCGCGCGCTACGCGTCGCGCTACGGCTTCACACTCGAGCCGGAGACCGACCGCCTGCTGCGGCAGGCCGACCTGGCGACCGTCTCGGCCGACCGCCGGCGAGCCGAGCTGGAGCGGCTCGCGGCCGAACCGAACGGCGCCGTCGGGCTCGGCCTGCTCGCCGGCTGGGGCGTGATCGATCTGCGCGAGGGCGGGGTGGAGCTGATGGAGTCGGTCGAGGGCCTGCTCAAGGCGCCCCAGTGGGCCGAGATGGTGCCGCGCGAGCAGGCTCTGATCGCGGCGGCGCTGGGACCGGAAGGGACCGAGAAGGTGCTGGCCTCGATGTGGGCGCCGAAGCCGGGGGAGGGGGTGGAGCTGGCCGAGCGGCGCGACCCGGTCGAGCTGATCCTCGCCCGGGCGATGGGGGCCTCCTGGCTCGACCAGTACCTGACCGTCTGGCGCGGCATCGAGCTGGAGATCGACGGCGACGACCTGATAGCCAAGGGCATACCGCAGGGTCCCGCGATCGGCCGCGGCCTGCGGGCGGCGCGGCTGAAGAAACTCGAAGGCGAGATCTCCGGGCGGGACGATGAGCTGGCGACCGCCCTAGCGGCGGCGTTGCGCGACTGAGATGGAGTGGCGCGAGCGAGAGGGAGTGCGCTGGCTCGAGGCCGACCTCGGCGGCGCCAGGGCGGCGTTCTCGACCCGGCTGGGCGGCGTCAGCGAAGCGCCGTACGACAGCCTCAACCTCGGCCTGCTGACCGAGGACGCGAACGAGGCGGTGGCCGAGAATCGCCGCCGGCTCGCCGCGGCCCTCGGTTTCGACCCCGAGCAGGTGGTCTTCGCCCGCCAGGTCCACGGGAGCGACCTCCTCCGCCATCCGCGCGAAGGAGGAGTGGTGGAGGCCGACGGGCACGTGGTCGGTGAGCCCGGCCTGGCGCCGCTGGTCTTTACCGCCGATTGCCTGCCGGTGGCGCTGCGCGGGCCGGGCGGAGTGGCCATGGTCCACGCCGGCTGGCGCGGGCTCGCCGGCGGCGTCGTAGCGGCGGCGGCCGAGGCGGTGGAGGCGACCCGGGCGGCGGTCGGCCCCGGGATCGGGCCCTGCTGTTACGAGGTGGGCGAGGAGGTGCTGACCGCATTCGCCGACCTGGGGGACGTCGCAGAAGGGCGGATGCTCGACCTTCCCGAGGTCGCCCGGCGTCTGCTCGTTCGAGCCGGGGTCGAGCAGGTCGAGTCCGCGGGGCTCTGCACCAGCTGCGAGGAGAAGCTGTTCTTCTCCCACCGCCGTGACGCCGGCCGTACCGGCCGGCAGGCGGGCCTCGCCTGGATCGAGGAGGGTTGAGGGCGTGGCCGAGCTGATCCACGGCATCGACGCCGGCAAGGTGAGGACGAACCTCGAGGAGGCGAAGGCACTTACCGGCGACCGGGTCGAGATCCTGGTCGCGACCAAGTACGTGCCCCTGGAGGAGATGGGCAAGCTGGCCGAGGCGGGCGTTCGCCTGGTCGGCGAGAACAGGCAGCAGGACCTCGCCGCCAAGCACGAGCGCTGGGGCGATGCCTTCGAGTGGGACTTCATCGGCAACCTGCAGAGCCGCAAGCTGAAACTCGTCCTGCCCCTCTGCCGGCTGATCCATTCGGTCGCGACCGACTCGGTCCTGGCCCAGCTAGAGAAGCACGGCGGCCCGGAGACCGAAGTTCTGGTCGAGGTCAACGTCTCCGGGGAGGAGGGCAAGGGCGGGGTGGAGCCGGCGCAGCTTCCGGCCTTCCTCGAGCGCTGCCCGGTCCGGGTCGGCGGGCTGATGACGATGCCCCCGTTCAGCGAGGATCCGGAGGACTCGCGGGCCTATTTCGCCAGGCTGGCGGAGCTGGCCGCGGCCAACGATCTGGAGCGCCTCTCGATGGGTACGTCGCAGGATTGGCGGGTCGCGATCGAGGAGGGGGCGACGATCATTCGCCTAGGGCACGCCCTCTTCGTGTGATTTCGCTCGAAATCTGGGAATAATCTGTAAAGGAGTCGGCCACTAGAGGCCGAAACACGCGGGACAGATGGCTCTAAAAGACACTTGGCATAGGGCGCTGGTCTACTTCGGGCTGGCCGAGGACCACGACTACGGACCTGAATACGAAGAGGACTTCGAGCCCGAGACCGGGACCGAGGAAGTCTTCGAGGGCCGCCGGGAACGCGGTGGCGAAGGCAGCTCCTCGGTAAGGCGCCTGCCGACCAGCCGCCGACCGCGCCGCGACGAGATCGACGACATCTTCGCCGACGACGAGCCGATTGCCGCCAGCCGCACGCGCACGCTGCGCCCGGTCGACAACGGCGGCGACGGCAACGACATCCAGGTCCACCTCGTCATCCCCCGCAACTTCAACGACGCCCAGCAGGTCGCCGACCAGTTCAAACGCTCGGTGCCGGTGATCCTCAACCTGCAGACCGCCGACCACGAGCTCTCGAAGCGGATGATCGACTTCTGCTCGGGGCTTACTTATGCCCTCGACGGGGGGATGCAGCGGATCGCCGAGAAAATGTTCTTGCTTACGCCGCGTAACGTCGATGTTTCGGCGGAGGAAAAGGCTCGGTTGATCGACAAGGGGTTCTTTAACCAGTCCTAGCCGTGGGCGGGCCGATGCTTCGGTTGGTCCCGGGGACATGGTTAGTCTCTCGGGCGTGATCGTTGGATTCGTCGGTTCCGGGAGTATGGCTGCGGCGATTGCTCGTGGTTGGAGTGGGGAGTTCGAGCGGATGCTCTTCTCGGATAGTGGATCTGGACGTGCTCAGGCGCTGGCTGAGGAGCTCGGAGGAGAGATTGCCTCCAATGAGGAGATTGCTCGCAGGGCTGACTTGGTGCTGCTGGCCGTGAAGCCGAACAAGCTGGGGGAGGTCGCTCCTGGGCTTGTCGAGGCGAAGGAGGTTGTCTCCGTGCTTGCGGTGACCTCGCTGGAGCAGCTGAAAGCGGCGCTGCCGGGGGCCGAGCATGTTTTGCGGGTGATGCCCAACGTCGGGGTGGAAGTTCGACAGGGCGTGCTCTGTGTGGCCGGGTCGGCCAGTGCGGAGGTGCGAGAGAAGCTCGACTTGCTCGGGCGCGTCGTCGAGATCGCCGAGGAGGACTTCGACGGGGCAACCGCGGTGATGGGGTGTGCGCCCGCCTACCTGGCGCTGGCGGTCGAGGCGATCGCCGACGCCGGGGCGGCCGACGGGCTCGACGCCGATCTCGCCCGCGAGCTGGTGGTCGAGACGGCCGCCGGGACGGCCGAGCTGCTGCGCCGCCATCACCCTGCAGATCTGCGCAAGGCGGTCGCATCGCCGGGAGGCAGCACCGAAGCCGGTTTGGAGGCGCTGGAGCGCGAGGGGGCCCGCCGCGCCTTCGAGGCGGCGGTCGAGGCTTCGCTGGTGAGGATGCGCGGATGATCCCGCTGGCCCTCACTCGCGACAACCTCGCCGACTACGTCAGCGCCCTTTTCCTCGTCTACGTGATCCTGATCTTCATCCGTATCGTCGCCTCCTTCGTTCCCCGCATGCCCTACCGGCCCTGGCTGAAGGCGACGCTCGACTTCGTCCACGAAGTCACCGACCCCTACCTCAACTTCTTCCGCCGCTTCCTGCCGCCGATCGGGGGCGGCGGCTTCGCGCTAGACCTGAGCCCGATGATCGGCCTGTTCGTCCTCTTCATCGCCCAGGCGATCGTCGTCGGCCTGATCCGCGGGTGAGCGTCGCCTCCGCCCGTCCCTGGGCCCTCGCCGGCGTCCTCGCAGCGCTGGTTCTCGCCGCGGACCAGGTCGCCAAGGCGGCGGTCGAGTCGAACCTCGTCCCCGGCGAGCACGTCGAGGTGCTGGGTCCGCTCGAGCTGACCCTCGCGCACAACCGCGGCGTCGCCTTCGGCCTCGCCGGCGGGGCCGGCCTCGGCCTGATCGCGGTCACGCTCGCCGCCCTCGGCCTGATCGTCTACCTCTTTGCCCGCGACCCGGGCCGCAGAGGCATGTGGTTGGCGACGGGACTGGTCGCGGGCGGCGCCCTCGGCAACCTCGCCGACCGGGTCTTCGCCGGAGAGGTGACCGACTACATCGCCGTCGGCTCCTGGCCGCCCTTCAACCTCGCCGACGTCGCGATCGTCTGCGGCGTCGCGCTGCTGGCGTTGATCTACGTGCGCGACGCCGAGTCCCAAGCCGAGTCCGAGGCAGAGGGTGGC
>DASUTJ010000017.1:0-81261 GCA_036374655.1 Solirubrobacterales bacterium
GCTGAAGATCAGCTTTCCGGCGAGTCCGCGAAAAACCGTGCTGTACAAGGTTTTTCGCGGACTCGGTAAACAGCGTCTGACGAAAGCTGTCGAGGGAGGGTGCCGGTGGGGGTGTCCCGGGCACTCAGCATGGAGCCGGGCAACCGACCCTTGAGGCGTTAGCAGCAGGCGTTCCTCCCGGCGGAGGTGCGCCCGGGGCACCCCCACCGGCATCCTCCCTCAGACCACCCCTGCTTGCCACTTATGATCGACGGGTGCCCGCCACTGCCACGTTCGAGGACCGAATCTCCGCTTGGGAGGAAGAGTTCCTCTCGCCGCAGGCGACCCGCTCCTATCCGGCGCGCCGCCGACAGGAGGAGGCGGACAGTCCGCTCCGGACGCCGTTTCAGCGCGACCGGGATCGGATAGTCCATTCCAAGTCGTTCCGCCGGCTGAAGCACAAGACGCAGGTCTTCGTCGCTCCCGAGGGGGACCACTACCGGACCCGCCTCACCCACACGCTGGAGGCTTGCGGGATCGCCCGGACCGTCGCCCGCGCCCTCGGGCTCAACGAGGACCTGACCGAGGCGATCGGGCTCGGTCACGACCTCGGCCACCCGCCCTTCGGCCACGCCGGCGAGGAAGCGCTCGACGCGGCGCTGCGGGACCACGGGGCCGACGGCTTCCGCCACAACGAGCACTCGCTGCGGGTGGTCGAGGTGCTGGAGCGCGATGGCCAGGGCCTCAACCTCACCGACCAGGTCCGCGACGGGATCCTCAACCACACCGGCTCGCGCAAGCCGGCGACGCTCGAGGGGCAGATCGTCCGCCTGGTCGACCGCGTCGCCTACATCAACCACGACATCGACGACGCACTGCGCGCCGGGATTCTCAGGCCGGAGGACCTGCCGGCGGAGGAGATCGAGCTGCTCGGACCGACCGGCTCGCAGCGGATCGACACGCTCGTCCGCGACATCGTCGACCACTCCGCCGGCGAGGAGGAGATCCGGCAGGGTCGCGAGGTCGGCCAGGCGATGCTGCGTCTGCGCAAGTTCATGTTCGACCGCGTCTACCTGGGGACGGAGGCGCGCCGCGAGCACGACCGCGTCGAGCGGACCATGAGCGGGCTCTTCGATCACTACGCCGCCAATCCAGCCGAGGCCCCCGGCCGCGATCCCGCCGCGAGCGACCTGCAGCGGGTCACCGACTACATCGCCGGGATGACCGACCGCTTCTGCATCGCCAAGTTCACCGAACTGACGATTCCGATGGAGTCGAGGTTCTGATGGCGCTGATCTCGCCCGACAGCGTCGATCGGGTCAAGCAGGCAGCTGACATCGTCGAGGTGATCTCGGCCCACACCGACCTGCGCCGCCAGGGGGCCCGCTACGTCGGCCTCTGCCCGTTCCACGACGAGCGGACCCCGTCGTTCTCGGTCGAGCCGCAGGAAAAGCTCTACCACTGCTTCGGCTGCGGGGTTGGCGGCGACGTGATCAAGTTCGTCGAGGAGAAGGACGGGCTCAATTTCGCCGAGGCGGTCGAGCTGCTGGCCGACCGTTACGGAGTCGAGCTGGAGCGCGAGCAGGAGGATCCGCGGGCCGAGGCCCGCCGCCAGCGCCGCCGCCGGCTGGAAGAGCTGCTCGATCGTGCCGCCGGTTTCTATGCCGGCACCTTGTGGGAGTCCAAGGAGGCGGCGAAGGCCCGCGACTACCTCGCCGAGCGCGGGCTGGGGGAGGAGGTCCTGCGCGCCTTCGCGGTCGGCTACGCCCCCAGCGCCTGGGACAAGCTGCTGGTCGCCGGCCAGCGGGCCGGCTTCAGCGTCGAGGAGCTGCGCGAGGTCGGCCTGGTCCAGAAGGGCCGCAGCGGCGGCGACTATGACCGCTTCCGCGAGCGGATCATGTTCCCGATCCGCGACCGCCGCGGCCGCGTCCTCGGCTTCGGCGGCCGGGCGATGCGCTCAGATCAGGGCGCCAAGTACGTCAACACCGCCGAGACCGACTTCTTCCACAAGAGTCAGATCCTCTACGGCGTCGACAGGGCCAAAGCGGCGATCGCCAAAGCCGGCCGCGCCGTCGTCGTCGAGGGCTACACCGACGTCCTCGCTCTGCACCAGGCCGGCGTCGAGGAGGCGGTCGCGGTGATGGGCACCGCGATCACCGGCGAGCAGGTGGCAGCGCTCTCGGGGATGGTCGACGAGGTGGTGCTGGCGCTCGACGCCGACTCGGCCGGCCAGGAGGCGATGCTGCGCGCCCAGAGCGTCGCCGCCGGGCGGCGGATGCGGCTGCGGGTTGCGGCGATGCCGGCCGGCGAGGACCCGGCCGAGATGATGGCGGCCCCCGGGGGAGTGGAGCGCTTCCGCGGGTTGCTGGAGGGGGCGGCGGAGTTGACCGCCTTCCAGGTCGGGCTCGTCCTCGACCGCACCGACACCGGCTCGCCGGTCGAGCGCGACAGGGCTCTGGCCGAGGTGGCGCCGGTGCTGGCCGGGATGGGGGAGACGGCGGGACGCGAAGACCTTGTCCGGCGCGTGGCCGAGCGGCTGGATCTCGAGCCGGCGATGGTGATGGGCCGGGTCGTCGCCGCGACCCCGGCCAGCGGCGGACGCGAACAGGCGGCGCCGACGCCGCAGCGAGGGCCGCAGCAGTCGCGCCCGCAACGCCCGGCAGAGCTGACTTCCCGCGAGCGCCGCGAGCGGGCGCTGCTGGCGATGTGCATCGCGCTCCCGGACGAGGGCAAGGACTACCTGGCCCGGCTGACCGACGCCCACCTCTCGCCAACCGGCCTGCGCGCCGCCGCCTGGCTCCGCGACCACCTAGAGGACCCCGCCTCCGATCTTCCCCACGACGACGGCGAGCTGGCAGGGGTGATCGCCGAACTGGTGATCATGTCGCGCGAGGAGCCCGCCTCCCAGGAAGCGATGGAGCTCAACTTCCTCCAGCTCGAGCAGCGCCGCCTGGAGGGCGAAATCGCCGCCGCAGGCGAGCGCGGCGACTACGAGCGCCGCGCCGCCCTCAGCCGCGAGCGCGCGGCACTGGTCGAGCGAATCGCCCACTCCGAGCGCCCGGCGGGCAGCGTGTAGGACCGTTCAGGGCCGCATTGTTCTGTCTGCGTCATTTGCGAAGATCACGATGTGGACAAAGAGTTCCTCGAACAGTGCCTGGGGGAGGGTCTGTCGCTAGAAGCGATCGGCAAGCAAGCCGGTAAGCACGAATCGACGGTCAGCTACTGGCTGAAGAAGCACAAGCTGGAGGCGGCGCGAGCGGAGAAGCACAGGGCAAAAGGGGCGCCGCCGAAAGAGGATCTGGAACGCCTGCTGGCGTCGGGTCTGTCGCTAAGGGAGATTGCCGGGCGACTGGACCGAAGTTTGGCCACGGTTCGCCATTGGATGCGCAAATACGGACTAGAGACAGACCGTTCGTCGAGGCTTAGGGAATCGAAAGAGGCCTGCCGTATGAGCGCGCAAACGGTAACTCTGAAATGCAGCAAGCACGGGCTCTCGACTTTCGTTGCGAGAGCCGACGGTAGGTACCGGTGTCGGCGGTGCCGCGTTGAGGCGGTTGCCAAGCGGCGGCGCTCTCTGAAGCGAACATTGGTGGAGGAGGCAGGTGGAAAATGCATTCTTTGCGGATACTCGCGATGCGACCGGGCGCTCGAGTTTCATCACCTCGATCCAAGCGCAAAGCAATTCCAGATAACCAGCCATACCCGGTCACTGGCCAGATCGCGAGCCGAGGCAGATAAGTGCGTCCTCCTCTGCTCCAACTGCCACGCGGAGGTGGAGGCAGGAATTGCGGCAGTGCCGCTAAATTCTGTTCCGGACGCTGATCCGGGGTAGCGCAATCGGGTTAGCACGGTCCGGGGTAGCTCAATCAGGCAGAGCATTCGACTGTTAATCGAAGGGTTGTGGGTTCGAGTCCCACCCCCGGAGCTTTCTAGGTGGCGGCGCGTTCTTTTAGCGCCAGCCGCTCGACCAGCTCCGCACCTCGTGTGGCACCGTCGTTCTCCCGTCCCCAAGCGGCGATCTCACCAACCTTCGCCGCGAAGGATGGCTCGCGCAGTAGCCGCCGCGTCGCCCAGCGCAGCGGCGCGGGCCGACAGAGGCGCCAGGGCAGCGAGAGCCCTGCGCCGGCCCAGTCGACCCGCATCGCCGTCTCGCTCATGTCGCCGATGATCGGGCAGACGAGGACCGGGGTGCCGGCGCCGAGGGCGCGGGCGACGGTGCCGTGGCCGCCGTGGGAGACCACCAGCGAGGCGGCGGGCATCAGCTGGCTGTAGCTGAGCCATTCGACCAGCTTGGCGTTGGCCGGCACCTCGATCGGCCGCTGGGGCGCCACCCGGTTGGTCGTCGCCACCACCCGCACCGGCTCGTCGGCGAGCGCTGCCAGCGCCGTTCGCACCAGGTGGTTGTCGGAATCGTGAGCGGTGCTGGGGGCGACGAGGACGAGCGGGTCGTCGCCGGGCGGGAGCTCGATCGCGGGGTGCGGCATCTCGAAGGTCATCGGGCCGGTGATCTCCACCCCCGGGGGCCAGTCGCGCGAATACTCGAGCTGCGGGTAGGTGGCGACCAGTGCCAGGTCGGGGCTGATGCCGCCGTGGAAGCGGTCGATCGGCGGCAGGTCGAGGCGCGCCCGCTGGATGTTGAGATCCCGCCGTCCCTGCTCGAGCCCGATCCGCAGGGCCCGGTCGTGCCCGGCGCGCCAGAGCCGGCGGCCAGCCCCGGTTCGCGGCGGCCGCAGGCCGATCGCGAAGAAGGGCAGGCCCGGCTCGACCACGGGGTAGATATGGGGGATCAGCGTCGCCAGCGGCACCCCGGCTCGCTCGGCAGCCAGGGTGGGGGCGAGGGTGAGGATGTCGGAGACCACGACGTGCGGGCGGAAGTCGTCGAGTAGCGGCTGCAGCGCCCGCGCCGCCTCGGCCGCGTGCTGTCCTTCGGCGGAGTCGGGATCGGGCGGGGGAAACATCCGGTATTCCTCGGCGGCGGCGAAGCCCAGCCCCTCACCCTCGACCGCCGCCCGCCGCTCCTCCCAGGTCTCGATCACGACCTCGTGGCCGCGCGCCACGAGTGCCTTGCCCAGAGCTATCGCCGGAAAGACATGACCGGCGTCCCCGAAGGCCGCTACCAGGATGCGCATTGACGAGGTCCTGGAGTCGCCAGGCAAGGACGCAGGGAGCCTGAATGGCAGCGCCATTTAGGCGACTGAGGACGCCGCATGGCGGCCCCAGGGGCCGTCAAGGCGTATCCAGGCCCTCGCCGGGGCGGGTGAAGACGATCTCCGGCACGTGGCAGTTGCGCGAGGTGCGCAGCAGGAAGCGGACCGCCTCACCCAGGTCCTGGGGACGGATCATCTCCTCGGGCGGGATCTGCCCCTGGACGAACTCGGTCATCGGCGTCTCGACGAAGCCCGGCGCCAGCGCCGTGCACTGGATCCCGGCGCCGCCCGCCTCGCGGTGGGTCGACTGGGTGAAGTTGATCACCGCGGCCTTGGTCGCGGCGTAGATCGAGAGCCAGGCCTGGCCGCCCTTGCCGGCGATCGAGGCGGTGTTGACGATCAGCGCCTTGCCGTGCTCGGCGCCGGCCACGCGCAGCATCGGCAGCCCCTCGCGGGTGCCGAGGATCAGCGCCCGCAGGTTGACCGCCAGCTGCATGTCGAGGTGCTTGGTCTGGATCTCCTCCATCGGCGCCCCGATCCCGACCCCGGCGTTGTTGACGAGGGCGTCAAGGCGACCGTACTTCTGGCGGTGGGCGGCGAAGATCGCGACGACGTGGTCCTCCTCGGCCATGTTGGCGGGGATCGGCTCGACCTCGAAGCCTTCGCCACGCAGCCCCTCGGCGGCCTTCTCGAGCTTCTCCGGGCGGCGGGCGGAGACGGTCAGGGAGTAGCCCTCTTCGCCGAGCGTCCGCGCGATCGCGAGGCCGATCCCGCTCGAAGCCCCAGTCACCAGTGCTGCACGCTCAGCCATCCCAATCTCCTCTCGTCGAGAACCCCCGGGCACCCTATCTCTCCATAACATGCCGCCGATGCGCGCCCCCCGCCTCGCCCCAGCGCTGCTCAGCCTGCTCGCGGCCGGGGCTCTGCTCGGCGGTTGCGGCGGCGACTCGGAGAGCGGCGAGTCGACGTCCCTCGCGGCGGAACCCGCCCCCAGCCGTCCGGCGCCACCCAGGTCGGAGTTCCCCAGCGTCGCAAACAGGACCCTGCGCCAGGTGCTCAAGGCCGCCGACGGACCGGCGGAAGCGAAGATCTCCCCTTACGCCGAAGTCTTTTATCCGGGGGTCAACCGTTACCCGTTCGGAGTCGCCGATCGCGAGGACGGGGGCATCGACGACGCCGAAGTCGCCCTCTACTTCGCCAAGGCCCCGGCCCCGGGTCCGAGGGCGAAGTCGAAGTCCGGCAACCGGGGCTCAAGCGCGAAGGCGCAGCAGCAGGCCCTCGACCAGCCGGCGGTGGGTCCGTTCCCGGCGTCGATCGAAAGCCTCGCGACCAAGCCCGCCTTCCGGTCCGACACGACGAGCGAAGACCCCGAAGCCGCCCGGGTCGTCTACTCGACCGACCTGAACCTGCCGAGCCCGGGGGAGTGGCGTATCGCGGCGATCATCCGGGAAGACGGCGAGCTGCGAGGGACGCCGATCGGAACGGCCGTGGTCGGTGAGTTCAAGCGGATTCCGAGGCCGGGGCAGAAGGCGCCGTCGATCCACACGCCCACCGCGCAGGACGTGGGAGGGGACTTGTCGAAGATCACCACGCGCATACCGCCCGACACCCAGAACAAGGTGGATTACGCGGAAGCACTGGGCAAAGAACCGATCGTGCTCTTGTTTGCGACCCCCGAGTTCTGCCAGAGTCGGGTCTGCGGGCCAGTCGTCGACGTCGCCGAGCAGGCAAAACAGGTATACGGAGACAAGGCAGCTTTCATCCACATGGAGATCTACAACGAAAACGATCCGGCCAAGCGGGTGCGGCCGCAGGTGCGAGCCTTCCACCTGCCGACCGAGCCCTACCTGTTCACGATCGACCGCGGCCGGGTCGTCCGCGCCGCGATCGAGGGCCCGGTCGGGCTAAAGCTGATGCGCGAAGCAGTCGACAAGGCGATCGCCCGATGAACGAGAAAGCCGCCATCGACCCGGAGCTCTTGCAGTCGTTCGCCGAGGAGGCGAAGCGGCGCTGCGACGTGATCTCCGCCGGCCTCGCCACCGCCACCACCGACTTCGAGACGATGCGGGCCGAAGCCCACGCCCTGAAGGGAACCGCCAGCGTCGTCGGCCTCCGGCGCCTGGCGGAGCTCGCCGGCCTGATGGAGTCCGACCTGGCCGAAGCGAAGAAGACCGGCACGATCCGCGGCGGCCGCGACCACCAGATCGCCGACGCCGCCAAGGCCCTCGCCGAGGGCGCCGCCGCCGCGGCCAAGGGCGAAGAGGAGCCCCCCGACGTCGGCCGCTCCCTCGCCCAGCTCTTCAGCGCCTGAGCCGCATCCGGTTTTCGACCCAGCCGGCTGTGTCGAAAACCGGATGCGATGCCGTTAGGCTCGAACCGCGGGGCAGTAGCTCAGTTGGTTAGAGCAGCGGACTCATAATCCGTCGGTCCCTGGTTCGAGTCCAGGCTGCCCCATGTCCTGAGGTCCTCGGATGTCTCCGGCGCCTGTTGGAAACTCGTTTCTGCCGTGAAACTTCGAGGCCTCTGCAAAGTTCGAACGAAGCGCCTGGTGCAACTTCTGCAAATGAAGAGGCAACTGCTTGAGCGTTCGGGTCCATGATTCTCAAATGCTGACGGTGGGCGGCGGCTCCAAAGAGGTTGCGTATTTCGAAGTCATAAGTCGGAAGCGAATAGCCGATGACGACCCATACGTCTGCTTCTGACAGCGTCTGAAAGGCGTCATTCCACGTTCCTTCAAGCCAGGCGGGTACCTGCTTCTCGGGCAAGGGAGGAATTAGTGCAGCCGTCCCACCTTGCCGAAATGCGGCACGAAGGTCGCAGTAGACGTCTAGGTGATTGCCTGAGCTGAGGCTCCAACTAAGCGAACCGTGAAGCTTGCTTAGCCTCACCGAGCCATGAGGCGGCCGATATCCATGCCGCTCCCGTGGGAATGGGGAGCTGGGCGGGTGGTAGGTGCATGGAAGCTGTCCATAATTAAAGCCGGGGCGGCCTGATCTCGGTTCAACGCCGAGAACCTGCTCTGCAGTTACGTCGTAGTTCGTCGTGACGACGCCGATCAGGTTGAATTGATCTTGAATCTCGTTAAATGCTGCGACTTGGGCCGGGCACTGAGGCGCCCTCAGCAACTGAGCCCGGTAGCGAGCTCTGACGGCCAGCGAAATGATGCTAGGGGCCAGGCCAAGCGAAGTTGGATGTACTCAACCAAGGTCGGCCAGAACAGACGCCGGTGCTGAATACACGAATCAGTTGGTTCCGGCAACTGGAGCTGTGGAGAATCATGGGAGTTAAAGGGGAAATGGGTAGCTGGAACCTCGTATGAAAAGGGCCTCCTGTAGACATCACCGATGAAATGCTCCGCGGTACCTTCGGGGTGGGCCCGCTTCCATTGGAGATAGACCTCGGGAACATAGGACGTCGGGAAGTGGGTCCACCGGAGCAGGTCCATGGGTGGGTCGTTAAAGAGGTCACCGGCAAGTGGAAGTCCCGCTGGTAGTGACCAGCCAGCCCCGAGTATCAAGGCGGCTTTGGGCGGCCCTGCTCCTTGGGAATCGCCTATCGCGTTGCCTTTCGCCATACCTGAAGGATGGCGATCGGACCAGACGAGCCTTACCTTTGACTTTGCGTCGCTGAAGCCGACAGGTACCGCGCCACCGCCTGTGCCCGGTTCGAGACCCCGAGCGCCCGCAGGATCTTGCGCACGTGCCACTTGACCGTGCTCTCGGTGAGGTAGAGGCGGGAGGCGATTTCGGCGTTGCTCAGGCCTTCGGCGACCAGGTCGAGGATCTCCAGCTGGCGCGCGCTGAGCTGTCTGCCCAGATCGAGGGTGCGGGATCGCCCGGGGTAGCTGTGCAGCTCGGCGGCCCGGCGGCCGAGATCGCTGGCGGTCTGATGGAGAACCTCAGCGGCGGCTCGCAGCTCGGTCACGTCCTGAGCCGTGCCGGTTAGGCGCAGAGGGTTGCCGGCCGCGTCGGCGGAGAGCTCGGCCCGGCTGTGCAGGCGGCGCACGCGTCCGTCCGGCCTGATGATCCGGTATTCGATGTCGACCGGGGTGCCTGTCTCGACCGCTTGCTCCATCTCCGCTTCGACCCGGCCGCGGTCGTCGGGGTGGACGTACTGGGTGTTGCTCGGGTCGTAGTGCCCGTCGAAGTCCTCGGCCGTGATCCCGTAGATGGCGAAGAGGCCGTCCGAGCAGGTCAGCCGGTTGGCCGGGATGTCCCACTCCCAGCTGCCGATCCGGGCGATCCGCTCCGCCTCCGCCAGGCGGGCGCGGCTGCGCGCGACCTCGTCTTCGATCCGGCGCCGCTCGGTGATGTCGGTGACGAGGACGAAGATGCCGCGCACCTCGCCGTCGACGAAGTCCGGGACGTAGGAGGTCTGGGTGTAGCGCAGCTCGCCCGAGGGCGTCTGGAACTCGCTGTCGAATTGCTGGGCCTCGCCGCCGAGCGCGCCTTCGATGTGAGGCAGGTTTCGCCGGTAGGCGTCCTCGCCGAGCAGCTCCCGAATGTGCAGGCCGCGCAGCTCCTCCGGCGGCTTGCCGAAGAACTCGACCGAGACGGCGTTGGCCATCCGGTTGCGCAGGTCGCTGTCCCAGTAGCCGACGAGGGCGGGCAGGGCGTCGAGCATCGCCTGGATCCCTCCTCGTGAGTCCCCCGGCTCGAAAGAGCGCCCGGCCCTGCCCGCTGAAGCCATGTTCACAGGATGGACTAATCGCAGGGCGGGCTCAACCCCACTTGAGGCGGGTACCCCTCGTTCTACTCTCTGGGAAGTGTTCGTTCGCGCTGAACACCGGTCGACTCGCCCCTTTCGTCGCCGGCCATCCTCGCGGACGAACACTTCCCCCGCCGGGGCTCAGAGGCCGCGGCCGGTTGCTGAACCCCTGCCAGCGATCGGCCGCGCCGCCTCGGACTCGCTGCTGAGGGCGGTCGAAGCCCAGCTGCGGAGGCCGCCGGCGCGAACGGGACGGTAGCCAGCGGTCGAGTTGCCGCTCTGACTAGCGCAAAGCCTCTCGACCCGTCAGACTCTGGGCGTACCAAGGGCGAGTGGAACTGTCGGATCCCGGGGGACTGAGGCATGGCGGACATAGACGTCGATCTGAGCGCGCTGCTTCCACCCGATCTGCCGGACGGCAGGGAGGCGGTGGCGGAAGGCCGCGAGATGGCGAAGGGGGTCGAGCGGGCGAGGTCGACCTACTGCGAGGAGAAGGGCGTGGGCTCGGAGCGCGAGTGGCGCGAACGGGCTCGCGAGGAGGGGATTCCCTGTACCTGCATGAACATCGGCCTCGCCACCTGGGCCGACACCCGCGAGGCCCTGGGGGAGATCTACGAAGACGCGCTCTCGCGCGGGGTGCGGCCGCCCGACCGCTTCAACCTGATCGCCGAGCGCCGGATGGGCCTGCCCAAAGACAAACGCGCCGAGGCCGCGCAGGAAACCGGCCCGGTGATGATGAGCGAGCAGGACTGGTGGGAGCTGGCGCACACCGTCCCGATCGAGCCGGAGGCAGCAGACAACACGATCGGCGGGCCGGGCTCGGTCGAAAACGCCATCGACGCGCTGCGAGCCGGGATCACCTCGATCGGCGTCCTCTCGCAGTACTCCTGGCGCTGGCCCTACTACGACGACGACGTCAACCAGACCGTGGTGACGTTGCAGTCGGCCGGCCTGCTGGCCGCGTTCAAAGACGAGGGGGTGGTCTTCGACTCCTACCTCGAGGACGGCTACCCGGGCGTCTTCCACGACTACGCCAACTACATCGGCTGGGCGATGGTCGAGCGCTACGTCAGCGAAGAGCTGATCGGCGCCGCCTACTCGCCCTCCTGGGGCGGGTTGACCCAGAACCCGGTGATCAAGTCGGCGGTGACCCTCGCGCTCGACGCGGTCAATCCCGACCGGGTCCCGTTCCTCTACACCCAGGGGGACACGATCGGCAACACCCCGGACTTCGACGCCAACATGGCCGTGCTGAACACCGATCTCCTCTTCACCAAGATGGTCGACATGCGCTACCGCCTGGGCTCGGCGCCGATCGCCGTGCCGGTGACCGAGACCGAGCGGATTCCCACCTGGCAGGAGGTGGCGACGGTGCAGACCGTCAGCCGCCGGATGGAGGACTACCTGCCGATGGTCGAGCCGGTGATCGACTGGGGCAGGATCGAGGCGATGCGCGACGAGCTGGTCCGCGGCGGCAGGGCGTTCTTCGAGGCCGTCATGAAGGGACTCGGGGGCGCCGGTATCGACGTCCGCGACCCCGCCCAGCTGCTGCTGGTCCTCAAACGGCTGGGATCGACCCGCTGCGAGGAGCTCTTCGGCGCCGGCGAGCCCGACCCGGAGTTTCCCCGTGGCCGCCGCCCGGTGCTGGAAACCGACCTGGTGAAACAGACGATGGAAGAGCGCGAGCGCCTGCTGACCGAGCTGCAGGGTCGTCGCGAAGAGGAGGCGATCCGGGGGATGAAGGTCCTCGTCACCTCCACCGACGTGCACGAGTTCGCCGAGTTCCTGCTCGCCTCGACGCTGACGGCGGTCGGGTCCGAGGTAATCGATTTCGGCGTCAACCGCGACCCCGAGGACATCGTCAAGGCGGTGATCGAGACCGATGCCGACGCGGTCGTGATCACCACCCACAACGGCGTCGCCCGTTCCTTCGGCCAGCTGCTGATGAGCGAGCTGGAGGGCGCCGGTGCCGGCTCCGTGCCGGTCTTCATGGGCGGGGTGCTGAACGAAGACGTCGACGGGTCCGACATTCCGATCGACGTCAGCGCCGACCTCAACGCGACCGGGATCGGCACGCCGGGGACGATCGACCGCTTGATCGAGGCCCTGATCGAGCGCCGCGCCGGCGGCGTCCCGGCCTGAGGCGCCGGGTGGGCGTCGTCGCACTCGCCGACTTCGGCAGCACCTACACCAAGGTCCGCCTCGTCGATCCCGCCGCGGGCGAGCTGCTGGCGCGGGCCGAGGCGCCGACCACCGTCGCGGGTGACCTGATGGAGGGTTACGCGGCGGCCCTCGGCGCGGCGTCGCGCTCGCTGGGCGGCGAACTGACAATCGACGAACAACTCGCGGTGTCCAGCGCCGGGGGCGGGCTGCGCGTCGCCGCGGTCGGCCTCGTCGCCGACCTGACCGCGGCTGCGGCCCGGCAGGCGGCCCTGAACGCCGGCGCCAGGGTGGAGGTCGTGCTGGCCGGGAGCCTCGACGACGAGCAGCTCGACGAGCTGCAGGCGGCCAGGCCCGAGATCGTCCTCTTCGCCGGCGGCACCGACGGCGGGCAGGCGGAGCTGGTGCTGGAGAACGCCCGGCGCCTGGCCGCCCGCCGCATCGGAGGCAACGCCGTCGTCGCCTGCAACGCGGCCGTCGCCGCCGAGGCGGCCGAGCTGCTGCGAGGCGGAGGGTCGCGAGTCGAGGTGGCCGCGAACGTGATGCCGGCGCTGGGGCGCCTGGAGATCGGTTCGGCCCGGGCCGCGATCCTGCGGCTGTTCCTCGAGCACGTGATCGGCGGCAAGGGGCTGAGCGCCAGTCCAGAGTTCGAGCGGATGGTGAGGCTGCCCACCCCCGAGGCGGTGCTGGAGGCGAGCGGCCTGCTCGGCGACGTCGTCGTCGTCGACGTCGGCGGCGCCACCACCGACGTGCATTCCAACCGCCCGCCGCAGCCCGTCCAGCCGGGCATCGAGGACCCGCTGCTGCCGCCGCCGCTGACCCTGCGAACGGTCGAGGGAGACCTCGGTCTGCGTGCCGGCGCGGCGGGCGTCGCCGCGGTCGAAGGACGCTGGCTCGAGGCCGAAGGGGCCGGGGCCGAGGCGGCGATTCGACACGCTGTCTCGATACGAGCCGACCGTCCCGACTGGGTCCCCGAGGATGAGGAGGAGCTCCGCCTCGATGGCCTGCTGGCGATCGGCTGCGCCGCTCAGGCCCTCGCCCGCCACTGCGGGACGATGCTGCTCAGTCGGTCGGCCGCCGGCCCGCCGACGCTGACCCGCGAGGGCGCGGACCTGCGGGAGGCACGGCTGCTTTTGGGTACCGGAGGTGTTTTCGCCCACCGCCGAGACGGCGAGTGGATTCTGCGCGAAGCCCTGCGGAAGCGAGGCGAGCGCTCCCTCGCGCCCGTCGATCCTCTCCTCGCGGTCGACTCGAACTACGTACTTGCCGCCGCGGGCCTGCTCGCGACCGAGGATCGCGACGCGGCGATCCGCCTCCTCCGGCATGAGCTCGGCTCAGTCCCCGAGTGGACAATCTGACCACCGGGCGGAGATTTCCTCGCTGATGATCGTCGGCCGAATACCGCATCATCTCCGCTGGGGAACAAAGGGAGAGAATGTTCAAGCGGCAGAAAAAGGGTGAGGTCACGAGGGTCTTCTACGCCGGGGACGTGCACGGTTCGCGGCTCTGCTGGAAGAAGTTCGTCAACGCCGCCGCGCACTACCCGGCGGACGCCCTGGTGATGGGCGGCGACCTGACCGGCAAGGCGCTGGTTCCGATCGTCCGCGAGGGCGACGGCAGCTACGGGGCCGAAGTGATCGGCGAGCGGCGAACGGCTCGCACCGCGGAGGAGCTCGATCAGATGCAGAGGGCGATCTCGGACAACGGGATGTACCCGCTGATCGTCGACCCGGACGAGGCGCGCGCGCTGGCGACGGACGCCGCGCGCCGTGACGAGGCCTTCGAGCGGGCGCTGCTCGACGAGCTGCGACTCTGGGTCCGGCTCGCGGACGAGCGCCTCGCGGACAGCGACGTTCGCGCCTACGTGATCCCCGGCAACGACGACCCCTGGGAGGTCGACGCCATTCTCGCCTCGGGCAGCCGCGTGGTTGCCTGCGACGAGAGGGTGGAGGAGATCGGTCCCCACGAGATCGCCTCCTTCGGCTACTCCAATCGCACCCCCTGGCAGACGCCCCGCGAGCTCGACGAGGACGAGATCTACACCCGGCTGAAGCGGCTGGTCGATCAGCTGGAAGAGCCGGGCCGGGCGATCCTCAACATTCACGTCCCGCCGTACGAGAGCAGCCTCGACACCGCCTTCGAGGTGGGGGAGGACCTCCGTTACGTGACCAAGGGCGGTCGGCCCCACGAGGTCCCCACCGGCAGCCGGGCGGTGCGGCAGATCATCGAAGAGACGCAGCCGCTCCTCAGCCTTCACGGTCACATCCACGAGAGCAAGGGCGTGACCAAGATCGGCCGGACGGTGGCGGTCAACCCGGGCTCCGACTACGGAAGCGGTCGCCTGGATGGCTGCCTGGTGCACCTGGCGCCGAACAAGGTCGTCAACCACTATCTCGTGTCCGGGTAAGTTCGAAAATGAGCAGCAAGGGGGAGAGCTGATGGCTGAGTTGGGGGAGCGCCCGGCGCAGGACGGGCCGAAGGGGATCTACGCGCGAAGGGCGACGGGGCTGGTCCGGGAGGTCTCTCCGTTTTCGACCTTCGTCTTCAACATGGCGGGACAGCCGACCGCGGTCTTCCTCGCGATCTCGGTCTTCTTCCTGCTCGGCGCCTTCCCGGGAGGGTCGATCTGGCTCGGCTTCGCGATGGCCCTGGTGGTCGCCATCGCGATCTGCGTCGCCTACGGCCTCTTCGCCTCGGCGATCCCGCGCAGCGGCGGCGACTATGTCCTCGTCGGCCGCGTCACCCACCCCGTGATCGGGTTGATCTCGTCCTTCTTCTGGATGTCGGGTGTGATCCTCTCGATCGCCTTCATCGCGCTCGCCTTCGTCACCGTCGGGCTCGGGCCGTCGCTGACCGCGGTCGGTCTCGTCAGCGGCCAGGATTCGCTGGTGACCGCGGGCAACGACCTTGCCACCAGCGAGGGTTGGCAGTTCGCGATCGGGACCCTGCTGATCCTCGTCTCGGCGTTGCTGCTTGCCGGCGGCTGGCGCTGGACGACCCGGATCATGAACGGGTTCTGGGCGTTGATGATGCTCGGTCTCGCGACCGTGTTCCTCGTCCTGCTCTTCAAGTCCCAGCACGGCTTCGTCAACAGCTTCAACCAGTTCGCGGGGCCGATCACGGGAGAACCCGACACCTACAGCTCGATCGTCGACAGCGCCCACAAGGAAGGGATCGACACCAGTCCGGCCTTCAGCATGGACAACACCTGGCCGACCTGGGCGGCGATCTGCAGCCTCTCGATCTTCAGCTGGCTCTCGATCTACATCTCAGGCGAGGTGCGGCGGGCGAGGGACACGACCCAGATGAAAATGATGAGCCTGGCGACCGTGGTTCACATCGGGATCGCCGCCGTCCTTTCGGCGCTCTTCTTCAGCAAGTTCGGCCATGACTTCTTCTACGCGGTGAACGCGCTCGGCGAAGAAAGCTATCCCTTCGCCGTGGGCCCCTTCTACACGTTCCTGACCTCGATCGCGGGTGACAGCACGGTGCTGGCCTGGTGGCTCCTCGTCACCTTTGCGGCTTCCTTTCCGCTCTTGATGATCCCCAACCTGACGATCCCGGTCCGCACCCTCTTCGCCTGGGCTCTCGACGGCATCCTGCCGTCGCATTTCGCCCGGGTCTCGTCGCGAACCCACGCCCCCAACTACGCGATCGGCCTCACGGTGGTCCTCGGCATCCTCGTCCTCGGCTGGGCGGTCACCAACGACGAGGGCTTCTTCGACGTGTTGGTCGAGGCCTTCGTCCTGCAGCTGGTGACGATGATCCTGCTCGGCATCTCCGCAGTGCTGCTGCCGTACCGTCGGCCCGAGGTGTGGCGGGCGTCGGCAACCACCAAGCGCTTTCTGGGGATCCCGGTCGTCGCCCTCGCGGGGGCGACGACCGCGGTTCTCCTCGCCGGCATCTTCTACGTCTACATGCACTATCCCGACCTCGCGATCGACAAGGGTCAGTTCTTCCGGCACTGCGCCTACATCCTCGGCGCGGCGCTGCTGACGTTCTTCATCGCCCGCGCCGCCCGCCTGCGTCAGGGTGTGGACGTGGACAAGCTGGCGGCGGAGATCCCGCCCGAGTAGTGACGAAAGGCGACATTCAGCCATTGCGGGACCCCGTCGCCGAGGGAAGGCGGATAGCGGAGGCAGCCGCCGAGCGGGGCCTGCCGCTGCGGGTCATCGGCGGCGTCGCGGTCGCGCTCCTCTGCCCGAGCAGCCAGAGCCCGCCGCTGAAGAGGGAGTACGGCGACATCGACCTCACCACCACCGGTGCCGCCAAGGATGGTGTGGTTGAACTCATGGCGGCGCTCGGCTATACGGGTGACCGGGAGTTCAACATGCTGCACGGCCACCGCCGTCTCAACTTCTGGGACGACGCCAACCAGCGCCAGGTGGACGTCTTCGTAGACGAAGCACACCTCTGTCACCGCATCGATCTCAAGCGGCGCATCGAAGCCGTGCCGCTGACGGTCTCCCTTGCCGACCTGACGGTGTTGAAGCTGCAGGTGGTGGAGACCAACGAAAAGGATTACCTCGACATCTGCGCGATCTTCGCCGACCACGACTTGAGCGATGACGACAGCGGCGTCAATTCCACCCATATCGGCAGGCTGATCGCGTCGGATTGGGGTCTCTGGCGGACCCTGGGGATGGTCGCCGAACGCAGCGAACAGTTCGCACTCGCACTACCCGAATTCCCGGCGGGGGAGGTTGTTGCCGAACGGCTGCGGCGCCTGCGAATTGAACTGGACACGGTCCCCAAGACGCGGGTATGGAAGCTTCGAGCGAGAGTAGGAGACAGGAAGCGATGGTACGAACTTCCCGAAGAAGTGCACTGACGATCGGTGTGTCACATGCTTTGGATAGTCTCAGTTGTGTGAAGGGGCTGACCATTCGCCTCGAGAGAGGCCAAAGTTGACTCGACCACGGCGGGGAGAGCCGCGCGCGCGGACGAAGATCCTCGAGGCGAGCCGGAGGCTGTTCGCCCGCCGGGGATTTTCCGAGACCTCGATGGGAGACATCGCCCGCAGCGCGCAGGTCGCGCGGGCGACGGTCTACAACAACTTCGACGACAAGCAGGACATCCTCGCGGCGATCATCAAGGACTACATGACGGGTTACGCGATGATCGCCCAGCGTCTTCGCGAAAACGCCCGCTCAGGCGAAACTTCCTTCGACCTGATCCAGGAGATGGTCCGCGAAGCGCTCAGCTGGCGGGTCAAGAACGCGGACCTGAGGCCGATCGTCGCCGTCGCCAAGAACCTGCGCGGCAGCGGTTGGGAGGAGGCGGACAAAGCCGCGGACGACGCGCTGCTCGGATGGATCGTCGACGTCCACGCCGCCGACGCCGACGCCGGCCTGATCCGGGAGGACATCGACATCGAGTTCGCCGTCCGCGCCGCCTTCGCGATGATCGAGTCGGTGCTCTCTTCTTTCGACGTGTCCTCCAGCGAGGAGGAAATCAACAAGGCCGCCCACCAGCTCGCGCTGATGCATTGGTACGCGATCTGCTCGGTGCCGCCGAAAGACGCCCCGCGCAGTCCGCTGGGCCGCAAGTAGTTCCGAACCCCTAGACAAGCTGTCCAAAAGCAGTACCCTGATAGGTCAATATGTCGCGTCCGGATCATGTCGCGGGGGATCTGGCGCACCTGATCCACCCACTCACCGACCACTCGCAGTTGCCAGACACCGGTCCGCTGGTGGTCGTGCGGGGAGAGGGGTGCGAGCTGGTCGCCGACGACGGTCGACGCCTGATCGACGGCTTTGCCGGCCTCTGGACGGTCAACCTCGGCCACGGCCGGCAGGACCTGGTCGAGGCGGCTGCCGACCAGATGCGGCGCCTGCCCTACGCGGCGACCTTCGGCGGCGTCTCCTCGCCACCGGCGATCGAACTGGCGGAGCGGATCGTCGGCCTGGCCCCGCCGGGTCTCTCCGGGGTCTTCTTCGTCAGCGGAGGAAGCGAAGCGAACGAGACCGCGATCAAGCTCGCTCGCCGTCACTGGGTCACTCGCGGTCGGCCCCGGAAGTCGAAGATCCTCGTTCACGACCGCAGCTACCACGGGTTGTCCGGGGTGACCACGACCGCGACCCGTCTGGATCCCTACCACGGGGAATTCGGCGCCGACGCCCCCGACGTCGACGAGATACCGGCCCCCTACACCTACCGCTGCCCGGCGGGTGTCCCCTGCGAGCCGGCGAGCTGCCCGGTCTGCCAGGGAGCGGTGCTGGAGGAGAGAATCGAGGCGCTGGGGGCCGAGCGGATCGCGGCGGTGATGGTCGAGCCGGTCTTCGGCTCCGGGGGAGTGATCGTGCCGCCCCGCGGTTACCTGCGGCGGTTGCGGGAGATCTGCGACCGCCACGAGCTGCTGCTGATCGTCGACGAGGTAATCACCGGTTTCGGCCGGACCGGCGCCTGGTTCGCCTGCGAGCACGAGGCGGTCTCGCCCGATCTGATCACCTTCGCCAAGGGGGTCAGCAGCGGCTACGTCCCGCTCGGCGGGGTGATCGTCGGCGACGAGATCTGGGACGAGCTCCGCGACCCCGGCCGGAGCCCCGGGGTCCTGATGCACGGCTTCACGCACTCCGGCCACCCCGTCGCTTGCGCGGTCGGCCTGGCCAGCATCGACGCGATCGAACGCGAGGGGCTGCTGGCGCGGGTCGGGGAGGCAAGCAGGACGCTGGCGGCGCTAGTCGGGCCGCTGCGGGACCACCCCGAAGTGGGCGAGGTGCGGCAGGCCGGCCTGATGGTCGGAATCGAGCTCGTCGCCGACAAGGAGAGCCGCGCGCGCTGGCCGGCCGGGGTCGAGCGCGGCCGCCGCGTCGCTGCCGAGGCCCGCGAGCGCGGCCTACTGACCCGTGGCCTCCTCGACGACATCCTCTGCCTCACGCCCCCGTTCACGATCTCGGACGAGATGATGGCTCGAAGCGTCGAGATCCTCGCGGAGAGCATCGAAGCCAGCGGCGACGTCGCCGCTGGCTCGCAGATGCCCGAAGCCGAACGCCGACCGGGTTAAGGCAGGTACTTTTCCGCCTGTTCCTTGGCTTCTTCGATGCCCTTTTCAGCCTGCTTCTGGCCTTCGTCGAGGCGATCTTCGGCTTTTTCCTGAGCTTCTTCGAGCTTCTTGGTGGTCTTGTCGTCGAAGCCCTTTTCGACTTCCTTCTTCGCCTCTTCGAGGCCCTCCTTGGTCGTTTCGACGCCTTCTTCGACCGCTTCTTCTGCCTTCTTCGTGCCTTCTTCGATCTGCGTTTCGGCGTTGTCCTGGACGGTGCCGGTGTCGCTGTCGCTGCCACAGCCGGACCAGACGACGCCGCCGGCGACGATCGCGATCACGGCGAACAACGGGGACAGGGCACGCAGCTTTCTGCTCATTTCATGCTCCAGATCGGTTGGTTTAGCTTGGGGCGCCAGTGAATCAGACGGAGCCGGACAAATTCGAATCCCTGGTCGCCGACGCCATCGACGCCCTGCCGGATGAATTCCAGCGCCTGCTGGAAAAAGTGCCTGTGGTCATCTCCGATCTCGGTTCCGAGCGCCATGCCTATGGCGAGTATTTCGGCGACGGGATCGCGGGCGAGCGCTACGAGGACCGCATCGTCATCTACCGCGACACCCTCGAACGGGACTTCGGGCACGACCCCTCGCTGCTCGCTCGCCAGGTGGAGCAGACGCTTCGGCACGAGCTCGCCCACCACCTCGGCTGGGACGAGGGTGGCGTTGGCGGTCTCGGTCTTTGAGCGGCTAGCGGACCGAGCAGCTCTGCACGAGAGCCGGGGGGTGGATCGGCCGGTGGCCTTCGAAGCGGAACTTGCCGCGGGCGAAGGGGAAGACGGCGATCCGCGAGCCGGACGGGGCGCCGCAGGCGGCCGAGACGTAGCTGCGGCGCTGTCCGGCGTAGGTGTAGCGCCGGCTGATCGAAAGGTCGATTTCGGTGACCGAGACGATGCCGCCGATGCTTGGTATCCGGGCCCGCAGGATGGTCCCGAACTGCCCGTCCCGGTGACTCACCGTCAGCGGGACGACCAGGGTGAAGCGGACCGGCACCGAGGCGAAGAGGTGCATCAGGAGCACTTCCTTGCCGGCGTGCCGGCTGCGGAAGGCGAGGATCTCGCCGTTGGAGAAGACGTTGTTGCCGAGGTCGACCTCGGCGCGGAAGCTGCCATGCCCGACCAGCGACCGCTTGCAGCGGGTCGTCGCCGATTGCGTGCTGGTCGACTGCAGGACCGAGGGCCGGCAGACGGGGAGGCCCTCTCCGGAGAGCTTGCCGCTGCGGTGGATTTCGACTTCGAGCCAGCGCAGCGGCGGCGGGTGGGTGCCGTCGGTGGTGGCGATCTTGCCCCCGATCTCGACCTTCATCGGGGCCGGTTTGGAGCGCGGCAGCGCGTGCGGGGCGAAGTCGGCGTCGAAGCTGACCCGCAGGTTTTCCCGCTGTTCGATCACGGCTGCCGAGCCGCCGCCGAGGGCGAGCGCGACGATCGCGATCGAGAGCGCTATGACTGCCCGGGGACGCATGCCTGGCACGAGTCTAGGCAGGGGAACCTGTGAATAAGGTTGGGCAATGGTTGAGTCTGGCTGGACGGAGCTCGCCGCGGGTGACGAGTTCGCCGGCTACAGGATCGAGAGCCGCCTCGGGCGCGGCGGGATGGGAATCCTCTACCTGGCGGTCGAGCCCGGTCTCGAGCGCCGGGTGGCGCTTAAGCTGATCGCGCCGGAGGCCGCCGCCGACGACGTCTTCGCCCGGCGCTTCGCGGAGGAGTCGCGGATCGCCGCCTCGATCGAGCATCCCAACGTCGTCCCGATCTACGCGGCCGGAGAAGAAGACGGCGTGCCGTGGATTGCGATGCGCTACGTCGCCGGCTCGGACCTGGGCCGGCGAATCGCCCGCGAGGGACGCCTCGACCCGGCGCGGGCGGTGGCGCTGATCGCCCAGATAGGGAACGGTCTCGACGCGATCCACCGGGCCGGCCTGGTCCATCGCGACGTCAAGCCCGCCAACGTCCTGCTCAGCGGCGACCCCGGCTCCGAGCACGCCTACATCACCGACTTCGGCGTCGCCCGCAACGTCGCCACCCAGTCGGGCCTGACCCAGACCGGTCGTTTCGTCGGCACCCTCGACTACGTCGCGCCGGAGCAGATCTCGGGCGAGCCGATCGACGCCCGGGTCGACGTCTACGCGCTCGGCTGCCTGCTCTTCAAGCTGCTGACCGGCGAGGTGCCCTTCCCGCGCGAGGGGGAGGCGGCGCGGCTCTACGCCCACCTCAACGACCCGCCGCCGGCGCCCTCGCTCTACGAGCCGACGGTCTCGATGGCGCTCGACGACGTCGTCGCCCGGGCGATGTCGAAGGCTCCGGGTGACCGCTATCCCTCGGCCGGCGACCTCGGTCGGGCGGCGCAGGCGGCGCTCAGCGGCACCGCCGTCTCGATTCCGGAGCGCACGGTCGCGACCGGCGCCGCGGCGACCCGCGAGCGGGAGAGGCCGCAGCCCGCGCCGCGCGCGGCCGAGACCGAGCGCCTGCCCGAGGAATCCAGTCGCCCGGACCGGAGCGGGCGGCCGCTGTTTCTGGGCGGACTGCTGGCACTGGTCGCCGCCGCGGCCATAGCGGTGCTGATCGCTACCGGAGGAGGCGACGAGGGGAACGGCCCCGGGGAGACCGGCGCCGCGACGACGACGAAGGAAACGGAGCAGCAGAAGCCGAGGCCGCAGACGCTCACCGCGGCGCAGCTGATCGGGAAGGGCGACGAAATCTGCGCCGACAGCCAGAGCACCTTCGCGACCTATCGCGACGAGTTCCCGAATGGAGAGAACGAAGCGAACGCCCCCTACTCGCGCCTGCTGGTAACGATCTCCAGCAAAGCAATCGGCCGTTTCCAGGACCTGGTTCCTCCACCAGGCCTGGAGAAGCAGTACGACGCCTACGTCAAAGCCCAGGAGGAAGTCGGCGAGTGGGACCGGGATGCCTTGCGCGCTGCGGAAGCGGAAGACCTGACGGCCTACCTGAAGGCGCGAGAAGCTCGCGACCAGACCCAGCCCGAACGCGAACGGCTCGCCGACGCCGTCGGCTTCGAGGTCTGCAGCCAGCCTCAGTCGTGACGGCCGAGGCGTTCGGCCCGCTGGCGCACTTCTTCGCTGGCCTCCCGGGTCGCGGCGATCGCCTCCTCGCGCGCCGCGCTTAGGCCCTCGCTGGGCTTGCCGCCGACGAGGTCGCGGAAGGCGTTCTTGAAGCGGTCGGTCCGCCGGTCCGGCGGGAAGCGCTCTTCGGCGCGTCGCTGCTTTCCCGGGTTCCGCTCGCCGTAGCGGCGGCGGGCCCAGGCCGAGCCGGGCTTGCCGAGGCGGCAGGCGCCGTAGACGGCGAGCGGGAAGACGAAGAAGCCGACGGTACCGTGCATCACCCGCCCCTTGGCGAAGCAGATCGCCACCCAGACGAAGACGGCCAGGGCGCTGAGGATGCTGAAGAAAACGGCTCCGAAGGACCCCGATTCGATCGTGAAGGGGCTGAACCCGAGCAGGATCAGGCCCATCCCGGCGGCGGCGATCACCGTCGCGTCGATCGAGCTGCGGCCCTCCTCGGCCCAGTAGACGTCGTCGAGGTAGACCCAAAGGGCGAACTCGTCGATCGTCAGGCCGGCGCCGATCCCGAAGGCGAAGGCGCAGAGCTCGGTCCAGGGGCTGGTGCCGAAGGCGAGGAAGCCGAGCGCCCCGGAGACCATCATCGTCACGATCCCGAAGACCAGGTGGTGGAGGTGGACGCCGCTGTCGCTGACGATGCTGCCCGGCCACCAGGGAACCCTGGGGCTGCGCATCAACCGCGTGCTCATGCGGATGAAGGCGAAGGAGAGGATGAACCCGACCAGGACGAGGAAGAGCCCGGTCTCGTTGTGCCTTTCGAGCTTTTCCCAGAGCTCGGCGAAGACCGAGGCGGTGAGGATCATGCCGGCACCGGCGCCGCGTGCAGGGGCGGCGCGGATCCTTCCTTGGCGGTCATCCGGTCGACGGTGAGCAGGACGGCGGCGACGGCGAAGAGGGGGGCGAGGGCGGCGTCGGCCAGCGACTCCGCCAGCCAGGTGGCGACGAAGGTGTGCCCGAAGAGATCGTGGACGAGCGCCGCGAGGCCGCCGCCCGCCGCGTCGCCGAGGATCTCGATCGGGACCAGCACCCAGAAGACGAGCCAGAAGCCGCCGCGGACCAGTTGCAGGCTGCGGCGCAGGGCGCCGCCGACGCTGCAGCCCTCGAGCTCGACCAGGGGCCCGGCAAGCCCGAGCCAGACGTAGGCGAGGACCCCGGGGACGATCCCCAGGATCAACCCCGTCGCGACTATCGCGACGAAGACGAGGTCGACGGCGATCAGGCGGCCGTAGTTGAGCCGCCGCGCGATCTCGCGCAGACCGGGCGGGTCCTCGCCGTGTGGGTGGGTCAGCGAGATCGCGATCGCGCCGCTGAAGAAGACCTCGCCGATCAACCCGGTCGCGGTGACGACGGCGACCGCCAGGGCGAAGGCGGCGAGCCTGAGTCCGTTGGTGACGTCGAGCGAGTCGAGTTCGACGTTCATCGTCAGCGCGTTGAGCAGCCCGAGCGGGACAAAGACGATCACCGCGAGCAGCAGGATCGAGGGCGCCCAGCTCCAGTAGGTGCGAAAGATCTGCCAGTAGGTGGCGGCGAGCCTGCGCGGAAAGCTCACGGCCGGCGGCGTCGTCCGGCCGGGTTCTTGCCCCGCGCCTCGAGCCGCGACTGGCTCGACTCGCCGGCGGGCACCCGCTTCAGGTTGCCGAGCTCCGGGACCAGCAGTTCTTCGGCGCAGCGCCGGTGCCAGTGGTGGTGGTCTGTGCCTCCCAGCCGGCGGACGAACTGGACGACCGTGTGTTCCTCGCCGACGGGGATGTCGCCGTGGCAGCCGGGGCAGTGGTAGAGCTTGCGGGCGATGCCGCGGATCAACCAGGTCTCGTCGCCCTCTTCGTTGATCCCGAAGAGACTCCAGCGTTTGCTCGGCTGACCGTCGAACTCGCTCACTTCGACCGCCTCGACATCCAGGCGAAGCCGGCGGCCATCGCGACGTTTGCGACGCCGGCGAGCTGCAGGCCGAGCTTGGCGCCGGGCCGGCTGACCGCCGGCGAAGCGGACCAGAGGGCATCGGTGGCGATCTCCGTCCCCCGCAGCCAGGCGAGCGATTGCCAGTCGGCGGCCGAGCCGCGGCGGTCGGCGGCGAGGTGGGCGGCGGCGAAGGTCAGCCAGATCGGCCCGCAGCGGCGGAAGAGGTGTTCGGCGTCCGGGGAAGGATGGTCGTGCCCGAGGACCTTGAGGGTCGCGGCCGGGGCGGCGATGGCGGCGCTGCCCAGCAGCAGATCGAAGACGATCATGTTGCGGTTGGTGAGGCGCAGGGCCTGTTCGAGCGTCATCGTTCGACAAATCCAACCAGAAGCTGGAAGGGAAAGGGTCAGGTTCGGCGAAATGGACCGCCGTGACCAAGACCGCAACGAAGTCCCCCCAACTCAAAAGCCTTTCCGACTACATCCAGGAGCGCTTCGACGAGTTCTCGCGCTCCCAGAAGGACGTCGCCCGCTACATCGTCGATCACCTCGACGAGGCAGCCTTCCTCACCGCCGAGGAGCTCGCCCGGCGAGCCAGCACTTCGTCATCGACGGTGGTGCGCTTCTCGCAGGCCCTCGGCTTCGAGGGTTACCCGGAGCTGCAGCAGTCGGCGATCGAGGAGTACCGCACGACGATCGCGACCGCGGGGTCGGCCGGCGGCGCGCTCTTCTCCTTCGACCACTCCGAGCTGGAGGGATCGCTGAGCGCCGACTACGCCAACCTCGAGGAAACCGCGCGCAAGCTGAGCACCGAGCAGGTCCAGAACGCGGTCGCCGCCCTGGCCGAAGCGCAGCGGATCGTGATCGTCGGCGTCGACCAGATGGCCTTCTTCGCCAGCTACCTGCGCCACACCCTCAGCCTGCTGGACATCCGCGCCGAGATCGTCGCCAGCACCGGCGGCGAGTCGCTCCAGCGCCTCGGCCGGATCGACGAGAGCACGCTCGTCATCACCCTTTCCGCCGGCCGCGCCCACCCGCTCCTGCTGCGGGCGATGAAGCTGGCGCTGCACCGCGGGGCGCGCACCCTGGCGATCTCCGACGCGACGATGTCGGAGGTCGGGGAGCACGCCGAGCTGACGCTCTACTTCTCCTCCAACAGCCCCAGCTTCACGCGCTCGCACACGGCGCTGATGGCGCTCGTCCAAGGTTTGGCGCACGGTTTGTACGCGCGGGACGAAGCTGCGCATAAAGACCGCATCCGTGCCTACAAACTGAAGTAGGACGGGGGCGCTAGGGCCGCGGGTCCTGTCTCCGATCGCGGGCTCTCCCTGCCGGGAGAGTCCTCGCGATCGTCGCCACCCGCGGCAGAAGCGCTTACGTAAGATGGGCTGCATGAGCGAGCGAGCGACTTTTCGGTTGAAGACCGGCCTGGCGGAGATGCTTAAAGGCGGGGTGATCATGGATGTGGTCACTCCTGAGGAGGCGAAGATCGCCGAGGAGGCCGGCGCCTGTGCGGTGATGGCTCTGGAGCGGGTCCCGTCTGACATCCGCCGCGACGGCGGCGTCGCCCGCATGTCCGATCCGGCGATGATCAAAGGGATCCAGGAGGCGGTCTCGATCCCCGTCATGGCGAAGGCCCGGATTGGCCACTTCGCCGAGGCACAGGTCCTGCAGGCGCTCGAAGTCGACTACATCGACGAGTCGGAGGTCCTGACCCCGGCCGACGAGCGCAACCACATCGACAAGCTCGCCTTCGAGGTCCCGTTCGTCTGCGGCGCCACCAACCTCGGCGAGGCGCTGCGGCGGGTCGGCGAGGGGGCGGCGATGATCCGCTCCAAGGGCGAGGCCGGCACCGGCAACGTCGTCGAGGCCGTCCGCCACATGCGGGAGATCACCTCCGGGATCAAGCGCCTCGCGCAGCTGCGCCCGGAGGAGCTCTCGGCCGAAGCGAAAGAGCACCGGGCGCCGATGGAAGTCGTCCAGGAGGTGGCCAAAGCCGGCCGCCTGCCGGTGCCGCTGTTCTGCGCCGGCGGAATCGCCACGCCCGCGGACGCGGCGCTGATGATGCAGCTCGGCGCCGAGGGCAACTTCGTCGGCTCCGGGATCTTCAAGAGCGCCGACCCCGAGCGGCGGGCGCGGGCGATCGTCGAGGCGACGACCCACTTCAACGACCCCGAGCGGGTCGCTGCGGCCTCGATCGGCCTGGGCGAGGCGATGCCCGGCCTGGAGATTGCCGACCTCGCCGCCGCGGATGCCCTGCTGCAGAACCGCGGAGCGTAGGTGGCCGACCTGAGGGTCGGCGTACTCGCCCTGCAGGGGGGCTTCGAAGCCCACCTCGACACCCTGCGCCGGCTCGGCGCCGAGCCGCGCGAGGTTCGCACCCCGGAGGACATGGAGGGCTTGGACGCCCTCGTCATCCCCGGCGGGGAGAGCACGACGATCGGCAAGCTGATCGAGTCGGCGTCGCTGAAGCCGTCCCTGCGCGCCCACCACCAGGCCGGCCGGCCGATCCTCGGCACCTGCGCCGGAATGATCGTCTGCGACGCCGCGCACCTCGGCTTCATCGACGCCGAGGCGAAGCGGAACGCCTTCGGGCGGCAGCTGCAGAGCTTCGAGGCGGACCTCGAGGTCGCCGGCCTCGGCGACGAGCCGCTGCGAGCGGTTTTCATCCGCGCGCCCTGGGTCGAGCGCAGGGGACCCGACGTGGAGGTGCTCGCCACCTACGAGGGTCACCCGGTGGCGATCAGGGAAGGGAGCGTGCTGGCCTGCGCCTTCCATCCGGAGCTGACCGACGACCCGCGCTTCCACGCGCTTTTCATGGCAATGACGACCGCCGCTCGCGAACGGGTGGGGGAGGAGGCGACGAGATGAGCGGTGGCGACCCGCGGGTCCAGAACCTGGCGAAGATCCTGGTCGGGTACTCGACGCAGGTGAAGGAGGGCGACGTCGTCGCGATCGACGGCGAGAGCGCGGCGGCGCCGCTGCTGCTTGCCGTATACGAGGAGGTTCTGAAGGCCGGCGGCAACCCGATGCTGAACGTCGCCCTGGAGGGGCAGATAGCCGCTTACTTCAAGCAGGCTTCCGACAAGCAGCTGGAATGGATCTCGCCCTTCGCCGAGTGGATGGTCGACAACGCCGACGTGCGGATCGCGATCGGCGCCAGCACCAACACGCGCGAGCTCTCCGGCGTCCCGCCGGAGCGCCAGACGCTGCGCCAGTCCGCCACCGGAGACCTGATGACGCGGGCGATGAAGCGCGCCGCCGAGGGCAGGTTCCGCTGGTGCTACACGCTCTTCCCGACCAGCGCCTACGCCTCGGAGGCGGAGATGAGCCTGGCCGATTACGAAGACTTCTACTACGGCGCCTGCCTGGCGACCGACCCCGATCCGCTGACCGCCTGGAAGCGCGCCTCCGAAGAGACGACTCGCCTCGCCGACTGGATCGAGGGGCACGAGGAGGTGCGGGTCACCGCGCCGGGAACCGACATCAGGCTCGGCATCGCCGGCCGCAAGTTCATCCCCTGCGTCGGCGACCACAACATGCCCGACGGCGAGTTCTTCACCGGTCCGGTCGAGGACTCGGTCGAGGGTGAGGTCAGCTTCCACCTGCCGGCGGTGATCGGCGGTCGCGAGGTCGCCGGCGTCCGCCTCCGCTTCGAGGCGGGCAGGGTGGTCGACGCCTCGGCCGAGCGGGGGGAGGAGTACCTGTTGAAGCTGCTCGACACCGACGAGGGCGCGCGGACCCTGGGCGAGCTCGGGATCGGCACCAACTACGGGATCGCCAACGGCACCCGCGAGGTCCTGCTCGACGAGAAGATCGGCGGCACCGTCCACATGGCGGTCGGCAGCAGCTATCCCGAGTCGGGCGGCGAGAACGAGTCGGCTGTCCACACCGACCTGGTCTGCGACCTCCGCCTCGGCGGCAAGCTCGAAGTCGACGGCGTGGTGATGCAGGAAGACGGCAAGTTCGTCGTCTGACGCCCTACTGATCTGGCAGCGGCGAGCCGGCGAGAAGGAAGAACCAGAGGGTTAGGGCCAGGGCGGCCAACATCACGGAGGCCATCAGCACCGCCTCGACGACCGTCACCGAGTTGGCGACAGGGCTGGTGTCGCGCATGCTTTTCAACCAGGTCGGCCGGATCGGGGCCAGGCGGTTGGTGCCGGTTATGCGGATGTAGAGGTTGTTGAGGCGGCCGATCAGCCAGGCGACGACCAGGATCGAGACGACGATGCCGACGGCGACGACGGCGTAGGGGCCGCCGCTGGGGAATTGGGTCTCGGAAACCTTCGAGCCGATGTAGATCCAGCTGAGCGGGATCGCCGTCCAGAGCGAGAACGCGGCCAGCAGCATCGCGAGGAAGACGAGGCCGGCGGCGAGCGCGTGCCCCAGGTGGTGGCTTTTCTCCTGCGTCCCCATACCGACTCCATAGAATGCCAGGCCATGTCCGGGCACTCCAAGTGGCACTCGATCAAACACAAGAAGGGCGCCGCCGACGCCAAACGCGGCAAGCTCTTCAGCAAGCTTGCGCGGGCGATCACGGTCGCCGCGCGGGATGGCGGTGGCGATCCGAGCGGCAACCCGACGCTCGCCACGGCGGTCCAGAAGGCCAAAGACGCCTCGATGCCGAAGGACAAAATCCAGAAGGCGATCGACGTCGGTACCGGCGCCGGCGCCGACAGCGCCGCGATCGAACGGATTCTCTACGAGGGTTACGGACCGGCTGGCGTGGCGGTGCTGGTCGAGGCGCTGACCGACAACCGCAACCGGGCCAGCGCTGAGATTCGCCATGCCTTCTCGAAATACGGAGGCAACCTTGGCGAGCCCGGCTCGGTCGCCTATCTCTTCGAGAAAAAGGGGGCGATCGTGGTCGACGGCGAGCGTTACGGCGAGGACGACCTGATCGGTGCGATCGACGCCGGCGCCGAGGACGTGCGCGAGGAGGAAGGCAAGCTACGCGTGATCACCGAACCCCAGGACCTGACCTCGGTGCGCGAGGCGCTGCAGGGCGAAGGGGTCGAGTTCGAGTCCGCCGGCCTCGTCACCGAGCCGAAAACCACCGTCGAGGTGAAGGGCCACGACGCCGAAAGGGTCCTGAAGCTGCTCGAGGCGCTCGACGACCAGGACGACGTCGACGAGGTCTACGCCAACTTCGACATCCCGGCCGACGTTCTCGAGCAGTTGGCTGCCTGAAGCGCTTCCGGGAAGGCATCCGACTCAGTTCCGAGAATCACTACCAATGCAGGTAGTGATGGGCATAGACCCTGGAGCGGCCAATCTCGGCTTCGGAATCGTCCGAGTGGAGGGCAACCACATGGTGGCCCTCGACGGCGGCGTGGTCGAGACCACGCCGGACCAGCCGATGGAGCGGCGGCTGGAGCGGATTCACAACTCCCTGCGCGAGCTGATCGCCTGGCACGAGCCGAGGGCGATGGCGATCGAGCAGGTCTACTTCGGCAAGAACGTGCGCTCGGCGATGGCCGTCGGCCAGGCCAGCGGCGTCGCCATGCTCGCCGCGGCCGAGCACGGGGTCGACTGCTTCGCCTACACGCCACAGGCGATCAAGATGGCCGTCTGCGGCTCCGGCGGTGCCGGCAAGCGCCAGGTGCAGCGGATGGTGGGCACCCTGCTCGGCCTGCCCGAGCCCCCTTCCCCGGACCACGCCGCCGACGCCCTCGCCGTCGCGATCTGCCACGGCGGCGGCAGCGGCCATCGCGCCGCGGTCGGCGTCGCCACCGAAGCGAGCAGCCAACCCGGCCGGGAGCGGATCGCCGGATGATCGCCGCCGTCCGCGGTGAGGTGATGGTGCGGCGCTCCGATCACGTCGTGATCGACGCCGGCGGCGTCGGCTACCGGCTCGCCGTCTCTTCCGAGACCCTGAAGGCGGTGCCGGCCACCGGTCGCGATGCCTTCCTCCATGCGGAGCTGATCTCCCGCGAGGACTCGCTTTCGCTCTATGGCTTCAGCTCCGAGGAGGAGCGTGACCTCTTCCGCCTGCTGATCACCGTCAGCGGCGTCGGGCCCAAGGTGGCGATCGCGACGCTCTCGGGCGGCACCGCCCGTGACCTTCTGAAGGCGATCGCCGCCGGCGACGCCAAACGCTTCCAGGCGGTGCCCGGGATCGGCAAACGGACGGCGGAGCGGATCATCGTCGAGCTGCGCGAGAAGGTCGCCGGCGCCTTGGAGGAGGAGGTCGCCCTGGCCGTGGCCGAGTCGGGCGACGTCCGCGCTCTGGCCCGCGACGGCCTCGTCAACCTCGGCTATGCCCCGCTCGAAGCCGAGCAGCTGCTCGACGGGGTCGAGGGCAGTGAGCCCCAAGACCTGGTCGCCGCGGCGCTGCGCAAAGCCGGCGCCTCGAGGAGGGCCGCATGAGCGGGCCACCCGAGATCGGCGGCGACAGGATCCGCACCCCTGGGATCGACGACGAGCCGGTGCCGGTCGACGCCGAGGTGAAGGTCCACGACGCCCGCGCCGAGGCTCCCGACGAGGATCTCGACCGCTCGCTGCGCCCGCCCACGCTCGAGGACTTCGTCAACCAGCAGCAGGTGACCGATCAGCTGGCGATCTTCATCGAGGCGGCCAAGCGCCGCGGCGAGCCGCTCGACCACGTCCTCCTGGCCGGCCCGCCGGGGCTCGGAAAGACCTCGCTGGCCCACATCGTCGCCGCCGAGCTGGGGGTGCCGATGGTGCAGACCGCGGGGCCGGCGCTGGAGCGCAAGGCCGACGTCGCCTCCTTCCTCACCTCGCTGGAGCCCGGCAGCGTCTTCTTCATCGACGAGATCCACCGCCTCGGCCGCGCGGTCGAGGAGACGCTCTATCCCGCGATGGAGGACGGCGAGCTGCCCGTGGTCCTCGGCCAGGGCGCCGGGGCGCGAACGGTGACGCTGCCGCTGCCGCCCTTCACCCTCGTCGGGGCGACGACGCGATCCGGACTGCTGACGACGCCGCTGCGCGACCGCTTCGGCGTCTCCCACCGGCTCGAGTACTACGCGCCCGAGCACCTGGCCCTGATCGTCGAGCGCTCGGCGGGCATCCTCGGCGTCGAGATCGACGCCGAGGGGGCGGAGACGATCGCGCTGCGTTCGCGCGGGACGCCGCGGGTCGCGAACCGGCTGCTGAAGCGGGTGCGCGACTTCGCCCAGGTGAAGGGGAGCGGCAGGATCGGCGCCACGGTCGCCGCCGACGCCCTGGAGATGCTGGAGGTCGACGCCGGCGGCCTCGACCGCAGCGACCGGGCACTGCTGGAAACCATCGCCGCGAAGTTCGCCGGTGGGCCGGTCGGCCTCTCGACGCTGGCGATCGCGATCGGCGAGGAGCAGGACACGATCGAGGACGTGCTCGAGCCCTATCTGCTCCAACAGGGCCTGCTGAAGCGGACCCCGCGGGGCCGGGTCCTAACCCAGCGCGCCTTCGACCATCTCGGCCTGAAAGCGCCCGAAGGCGCCACGAGCCTCTTTTGAGCCGCGCCAGCTAGCCTGTCGATCATGCCGTTTTTCATCTGTCCGAATTGCGGACACCGGGAGGTGAGCGGGGAGCGGACCGCGGGGTTCAGCACCCGTCCCAAGGGCTGCTCGAAATGCGGCTTCGGCTTTGTGTTCGAATTACTCGACGATTATTATCCGGCTCCCAATGCCGCCTTTTTCGTCTGTGACAAGCAGGAACGCGTGATCGACGCCGGAAAAGGCAGCTTCGAGCTGACCGGTCTCACCGACGAGGACGTGATCGGGCGTCCGGTCCGCGAGGTCCTCGGGCTCGACTGGGTCGACGGAGGCGACGGCGGCAAAGGCGCCGACACCGACGGCGACGGCTTCACCGACCCGATCGAGACCTCGCTCGAGTGGGGCGTCCGCTCGCTCGGCAAGCGGGTCTCGGTCAACGCCGAAGGCGACCTGCCGGCGCGCGCGGTCGCCGACGTCTTCCCCGCCTATGACGATGACGGCGGCCTGCTCCTGATTCTCACTCCCGAGGGCTGATCGCAATGGGAACCCGCCGCCGCAACCTCTTCGTCCTGCTTTTCGTCCTCGGGCTGGTCGGCATCTCGGCGCTGATCATCGCCAACAAGGAGACGAAACTCGGGCTCGATCTTCAGGGCGGGCTGGAACTCGTTTACAAGGGGCAGCCGACCGGCACGACCAACGAGGTCAGCAGCGAGGACATCGATGCCTCGATCTCGATCATCGAAAAGCGGATCAACGAGCTCGGTGTCTCCGAGCCGGAGGTGGCCAGGCTGGGTAGCGACGAAATCACCGTCAGCCTGCCCGGCGTCACCGACGCGCGGCGGGCCGAGGAACAGGTCGGCTCGACCGCCCAGCTCTTCTATTACGACTGGGAGCCGAACCTGATCGGCCCCCAGAGAGCGATCGGGGGCAGGCCCGGGATCCAGCCACCCGAAGGGCCGTTGAAAGCTTCGGAAAAACGCTGGGAAGAAGCAGGACGGAACGTCAACAAAGAAGAGAGCAAACAGCTGATCTTCGCCGGTGCCTACCCGACGGCCTACGACGCCGCGCTGCTGGCCTCCGAACAGGAGCCGGTCGAAAACTGCCAGGACTGCTCGGTCGCCAGGCCTCGCTACTACCTCTTCGAGAAGGAAGAGCCGCACGATCTGATCGCCGGTCCCGAGCTGGCGAAAAAAGACCTCTACGTCAGCCCGACCGGGAAAAAACGGCCGAAGGACGGGATCGTCGTCGAGGTGCCGGCGGGCACGATCCTGGTCTCTGAATATCCGACCAACTCCGAAGGCCAGCTGGACGAAACGGCCGAGCCGGGCTGGTACGCGCTGAAGGACAAACCGGCGCTGAGCGGCAACGACATCACCGACCCCGAACAGAGCTACGGCCCGAACAACGAACCGGTCGTCTCCTTCGGCTTCACCGACAGCGGCCAGCAGGCCTTCCAGGAAGTCACCCGCGCGATCGCGCAACGCGGGCAGGCGCAGGCGATAGGCCCGGTCAGCGGCGAAGAAGCCGAAGCGCTCTCCGGTCACTTCGCGGTCATCCTCGACAACGAAGTCAAGACGCGCCCGATCATCAACTTCTCCGAAAACCCGGATGGGATCGACGGCCGCACCGGCGCCCAGATCTCCGGCGGGTTCAAAGACCTCTCCGAGGCCCAGGACCTGGCGACCACCCTGCAGATCGGCGCCTTGCCCATCAACCTCAAACTGGTCAGCCAGACGCAGGTGTCGGCGACCCTTGGCAGCGAAGCGCTCGACGAGGGCATCACGGCCGGGCTGATCGGGCTCGCGCTGGCCGTGCTCTTCCTGGTCTCCTACTACCGCTTCCTCGGCCTGATCGCGTCGATCGCCCTCGCCGCGTACGGGCTGATCTTCTTCGCTCTGATCGACCTGATCCCGATCACCCTGACCCTGCCGGGAATCGCGGGCCTGGTGCTGACGATCGGCGTCGCCGCCGACTCCAACATCGTCATCTTCGAGCGAATAAAGGAGGAGGTGCGGGCCGGGCGCTCGATGTCGAGCGCGATCGCCGCTGGCTACAAACACGGGATCAGCACGATCATCGACGCCAACGTCATCACCTTGCTGACGGCGTTCATCCTCTTCGTGCTGGCGACGGCGGGTGTCAAGGGCTTCGCTTTCACCCTCGGCGTCGGCACCATCGTCTCGCTGCTGACCGCCGTCGTCTTCACCCAGGCGCTGCTGGGCACCATGAGCCGCTCGCGCCTGCTGCGCTCGCCAAATGTCCTCGGCGCCGGCGGAGAGGGCAAACAATGGCGCTTCGACTTCATGGGGGCGAGCCGCTGGTTCTTCTCGGTCTCCGGCGTGATCCTCCTCATTGGTGGGTTCGCGCTCGCCACCAAGCAGCTCAACTTCGGCATCGACTTCGAGTCGGGAACCCGAATCAAAGTCGCCCTGCAGCAGCCGACCGACGAGGAAGAGGTGCGGGACGTGCTCGAGGGCGCCGGCATCGAGGGCGAGGAGATCCAGCAGGTCGACGACCCGAACCTCGGCTCCAACGTCTTCCAGATCCAGTCGCATCAGCTCGAGCCCGGCGAAGTCCGCAAAGCGGAAGCGGTCCTGGTCGACGAGTTCGGAATCGTCCAGGACGGTTTCGACAGCACCAGCGTCGGTCCGACCTTCGGCGAGCAGATCGCCAACAGCGCGATCACGGCCCTGATCTTCTCGATGCTGGTGATCTGCGGCTACGTTGCCCTGCGCTTCGAGCCCAAGTTTGCGATCCCGGTGCTGATCGCGATCCTCCACGACATCCTGATCACCGCGGGTGTCTACTCGTTGACCGGAAAAGAGGTGAGCAGCGGTACGGTCGCCGCCTTCCTGACCATCTTGGGTTACTCGATCTACGACACGATCATCGTCTTCGACCGGATCCGCGAGAACGTGCCGCGGATGCCGCGCGCTGCCTTCTCCCAGATCGTCAACCGCTCGATGAGCGAGGTCCTGACCCGATCCCTCGCCACCAGCTTCACGACCTTGCTCGGCGTCCTCTCGCTGATGGTCTTCGGTGGGCCGGTGCTGCAGGACTTCGCCTTCGCGATGCTGGTCGGGATCGCCTCCGGAACCTACTCGTCGATCTTCATCGCCTCACCGGTGTTGAGCGCTTGGAAGGAACGCGAGCCGGGCTTCATCCGCCGCCGCCTGCGGATTGCCGAAGTCGAGGGCGGCATCGTCCCCGCCTACGCCGACGACATCGAGATGGCGAAACTGGGCCGTGACGACGAAACCGAAGCGGAGGCTCCGCAGCCGGTCAAGGAGCCTGCGGCCGAGGCTGCCACCGGCGCGGTGGCAACTGTCGAGCGGACCGAGGATTCCGGCAACGGCAGCGGGAAAAGCGCCTCCGGCAACGGCGACGAAGAGGCGGCGGCTTCGGCCTCCGCCGAGCGTCGCGAACGCAACGCAGAACGACGCGCGCGCCGCCAGGCCCGCCGCAAGCACGGGAGGCGTTAGGACATGGCACTGCTCGTCTTTTTCATGATGGGACTCGCCCTCTGGCACTTCACCGTGTTCATCCCGGATCGCTTCTGGCAGGGCATCATCGGCGCCTTCATCGGTGCGGTCCTGGGAGCGGTGATCTTCGGCTGGATAATCCAGGAGGCGAGCGGCAAGAGTCTCGGCGACACCGACCTCTCGACGGCCCTGATCGCGATACCGGGGACCGCGATCGGGCTGGCGGTCGTCTACGCGATCGGCGTCCGCTCCGAAGAGCGCGCCGACTGAATCACCCTCAGGGTCTGTCCCAGAACCCCCGCGCACGCCTGGCGGTACCGGACACACTTCGCGGGGCGTCGTCCTCAGTCGGCCAAATGGCGCTGCCATTCGGCCTCCCTGCGTCCTACCCCCGCTCGGTCCGGCCCTCGCCAGCCGCACACGCGGGTTCTGGGACAGACCCTAAATTCCGGGCTCTCCCGCCGCTCTTTCTGTCTGGGGCGGGAGGCAACCTCAAGGAGTGGCCGCACCTGCCCCCGCATTCGTCGCCGAGCCCTATGACTACGCCGAGGCCCGTGCCCTGGCGGAGTCGCTCGGCATCAGCGAAACGCTCGCGGTAACCCTGGTCAGGCGGGGGCACCGGACCCCGGACGAGGCTCGCGCCTTCCTCGCCGCCGACGAGTCGCACCCGCCGGCGGCGTTCGCCGGGATGGATCTTGTCGTCGCCCGGGTGCGGGAGGCGATCGACGCCGGTAGGCGGATCACGGTCCACGGCGATTTCGACGTCGACGGCGTCTGCGCGACGGCGCTGACGGTCTCGACCCTCCGCGGGCTGGGCGCCGAGTGCGACTGGTTCATCCCCGACCGGATCGGGGATGGCTACGGCCTCTCGGCGGAGAACGTCAGGAGGCTGGCGGAGCGCGGTACGGGCCTGCTGCTGACGGTGGACTGCGGGATCACCTCCGTGGACGAGGTCGCTCTGGCGGGCGAGCTCGGCGTGGAGATGGTGGTGACCGACCACCATCAGCCGGCCGAGCGGCTGCCCGACTGCCAGATCCTCCACCCGGAAGTCAGCGACTATCCCTTCAAGGCGCTGTGCGGGACGGCGGTTGCCTGGAAGCTGGCGTCTGCCCTACGCGAAGAAGAGGCCGTCGAGCACCTCGATCTGGTGGCGCTGGCGACGGTCGCCGACGTGGTGCCGCTGATCGGCGAGAACCGTTCGCTGGTCAAACGCGGTCTGGCGGAGATTCGCCGCAGCAGGCGGCCGGGGTTGCGCGCCCTGATGGCGGCCGCGAAATGCGACCCCGAGCGCCTCGACGAGGGCGATCTCTCCTTCCGCCTGGCGCCGCGGATCAACGCGGCGGGTCGGCTGTACCGGGCCGATGCCGGGGTCGAGCTCTTCCTCACCGAGGACGAGGGCCGGGCCGCGGCGATCGCCGAGGAGCTGAGCCGGGCGAACTCCGAGCGGCGGGCGACCGAGCGCGAGGTCGACGCCGCCGCGGAGACGGCGCTGCGCGAGCTGTCCGACGAGCTGCGCGAAGCCCGCGGCCTGGTCGTGGCGGGCGAGGACTGGCATCCCGGCGTGGTCGGGATCGTCGCCTCGCGGCTGGTCGAGCGCCACCGCCGGCCGGTCGTCGTCATCTCGCTCGATGAAGACGGCTCCGGGCGCGGCTCGGGCAGGAGCATTCCCGGTTTCGATCTGCTGGCCGCGCTGGAGGACTGCGCCGAGCACCTCGAGGGCTTCGGCGGTCATCGCGCCGCCGCCGGGCTGCAGATCCGGGCGGAGAACGTCGCCGCCTTCCGCGAGGCCTTCGCCGCGCACGCCAACCGGGTGCTGAGCGAGGAGGACCTGCGGCAGACCGAAAAGGTCGACGCGATCGTCGGCGGGGTCGGTCTCGGTCTCGACCTGGCCGAGGAGCTGCGACAGCTGGCCCCGTTCGGCATGGGCAATCCCGGCGTGCGGCTGCTCGTCCCGTCGGCCCGGGTCAGCGATGTGCGGGCGATGGGGGAGGGCAAGCACGCCCGCTTCAGCCTCCACAGCGGATCCCACCGTGCCCTCGGCGTCGCCTTCGGCCGCTCCTCGCTCGGGGTCGAGGACGAGGACGTGATCGACGCCAGCATCCGCCTCGAGGTCAACCACTGGAACGGCTCGGTCGAGCCCAGGGTGGTCCTGCGCGAGCTCTACCCGCTGGAGGAGCCGCAGGCCGAGGCGCCGGTGGCGCCCCATTCCTGCACCAGCGACGAGGCCGGGTGGTGGCAGCGATTCGAAGCCGAGCTCGAAGCCGATCCCGGCATCGAGTCCGCACCAGACCGCGATATGGACGGTCTCTCGCGGACTCGCGAGGGAGAGGGACGGCGGGTGGTCGAGGGCACCGCCCCGGCCACCGTGGCGATCGCCGAGCTGGTCTCGAGCGGCGCCAGCGTCCTCGCGGTTTGTGCCGACGCCTCGCGGCGAGCGGCGCTGGCCAATGGGGCCACCGGTCTCGCCCGTTTCAACGGTGGCGCCGCGCTGATCGCCTGCCATCGCTGCGGCGACGAGGAGATCGCCCGCCTGAAGGGGCGCACGACCGCCGGCCTGGCCCTGACCGATTACCGAGCGCTGGAGCGTGAGCCGGAGCTCGCGGCCGGGTTCGAACACGTCGTCCTCGTCGATCCGCCGGGCTGCAAGCTCGACGTCGCCCGGGCCGAGCTGCCCTGCTCGGCAGCCGGCGCCGGTTTCCTCCACACGCTCTGGACCGACGCCGAGCGGGACTTCGCCGCCCAGTCCCTGGCCGAGCAGTGGGCGACGCGGGAGGGTGTGGCCGCCACCTACCGGGCCCTGCGCCAGACCGGCGACGCCCGTGGCTGCCGGCTGCGCGCGGCGCTGTCCGGGGCCGGCGCGTACCCGCTTTGCCCGGAGGCCAGTGCCCGTCGCTTCCGGGTCCTGCGCGAGCTCGGGCTGGTCCAGGGGGCGCCGGAAGGGGGCGACGGGATGGTCCGGGTCGTATCCTCAGTGAGGACGGACCTGCAGCGATCGGCTGCATTCCGTGCTTACAGCGACAGACTTGCGGAGGACCAGCGATTCCTGACAAGGGCCAAACTGCCGTAGAGCACAAGGAGCTCCTCGCCGACCTCTTCGCCGTGGTCGAGGAGTTCGACGCGGCTGCGGGCGAATCCGGCAACGGCAACGGCAACGGCGCCTCCGGCGGTGGCACGGCCGTCGCGGTGGCGGCGATCGACCGCGCCCGGGTCCAGCAGGCCTTCGACTTCGCCTGCGAGCGCCATGCCGACCAGCGGCGCTACTCGGGCGACGAGTTCATCACCCACCCGGTCGGGGTCGCCCAGATCTGCGCCGGGATGCGGCTCGACACCGAGACGCTCTGCGCGGCGCTGCTGCACGACACGGTCGAGGACACGACCGCCAGCCTGGAGGAAATCCGCGAGGAGTTCGGCGACGAGATCGCCCAGCTCGTCGACGGCGTCACCAAGCTGACCGGGATCACCTTCGAGAGCCGCGACGAGCGGCAGGCCGAGAACTACCGGAAGATGATGGTGGCGATGGCCACCGACGTCAGGGTGATCCTGATCAAGCTGGCCGACCGTCTCCACAACATGCGCACCCTCGGCGCCCTGCCGAAGCAGAAACAGACGCTGAAGTCGCACGAGACGCTGGAGATCTACGCGCCGCTGGCCCACCGGCTCGGAATCCACGCGATCAAATGGGAGCTGGAGGACCTCGCCTTCGCGACCCTGCATCCGCGCAAGTACAAAGAAATCAAACAGCTGGTCGCCCAGCAGCGCGACGAGCGGGAAAAGTTCGTCTCCGAAGCCGGCGACTTCCTCGCCGAGGAGCTGGAGCAGGTCGGGATCGAGGCCGAGATCTCAGGCCGGGCCAAGCACTTCTACTCGATCTACACGAAGATGGCGAAGAAGGGCCGCGAGTTCAACGAGATCTTCGACCTGACGGCGATGCGGGTCATCGTCCACTCGGTCAAAGACTGCTACGGCGCGATCGGCGTCATCCACTCGCTCTGGAAGCCGTTGCCGGGCCGCTTCAAGGACTGGGTCGCGATGCCCAAAGCCAACATGTACCAGGCGCTGCACACGACGGTGATCGGGCCGGAGGGCAAACCGCTGGAGATCCAGATCCGGACCGAGGAGATGCACAAGCTCGCCGAGTACGGGATCGCCGCCCACGTCGCCTACAAAGAGGGCGCCCAGGGCGATCCGAAGCGGGAGAAGATGACCTGGCTGCGGCAGCTGGTCGAGGCCGAGGGCGAACAGGACCCGGCCGAGTTCCTCGAGTCGCTCAAGGTCGACCTCTTCGAGGACGAGGTCTTCGTCTTCACCCCGAAGGGCGAAGTGAAGAACCTCTCGGCCGGCTCGACCCCGCTCGACTTCGCCTATGCGGTCCACACCGATGTCGGCCACAGCTGCGTCGGCGCCAAGGTCAACGGCTCGATCGTGCCGCTGCACTACCAGCTGCGCTCCGGCGACATCGTCGAGGTGCTAACCGCGAAGCAGAAGCGCGGGCCCTCGCGCGACTGGCTGAAGCTGGTGCGGACCAACCGCGCCCGCAACAAGATTCGCTCCTTCTTCAAAGAGGAGCGGCGCGAGGACGCCGAGCGCGACGGCCGCGAAAAGCTGGAGGAAGCGCTGCGCACGCGCGGCATCCCGATGCAGAAGGTCGCCGGTTCGGCGCTGCTGGCCGACGTCATCCGCGAGATGGGCTTCCGCAAAGGAACCGAGTTCTACATCGCGCTCGGACAGGGGAAAATCTCCGCCAAGACCGCCGCCAACAAGCTGATGCAGCGGCTGAAGGCCGGCGAGGGGGTCGAGGAGGACGCCCCCGGGACGCCGCTCAACCGCGAGGACCGGGCCCGCCGCACCAAGGAGGCCTCCAACTACGGGATCATCGTCAAGGGCGCCGACAACGTCGCCGTGCGGCTGGCCAAGTGCTGCCGTCCCGTGCCCGGCGACCAGATCGCCGGCTACGTCTCGCTCGGCCGCGGGATCACCATCCACCGCACCGACTGCAAGAACGTCAAGGCGCTGAAAAAGTCGCCCGAGCGCTTCGTCGAGGTGCGATGGGAGGGCGAAAACGAGGCTTCCTACCGGGTCGAGCTGCAGATCGACGCCTACGATCGCACCCGCCTGCTCGAGGATCTCTCGCGGACCTTCTCGGAGGTCGGGATCAACATCATCGGCGCCTCCTGCACCACCAATCACCCGATGGTGAAAAACAAGTTCGTCGTCGAGGTGGGCGATACGGAGCAGCTCAAGCACTGCATCTCCCGGCTTCGAAACGTCGACTCGGTCTTCGATGCCTATCGAGTAACCCCGGCCGCTTGAGGACGGCCAGCCGGACGGGGTAGATGTCACTAGCCGTCGCCGTAACCGGGCCCACCGGCGAGATCGGCAAGCCGCTGATGTCGGAGCTGGAGAGGCGCCCGCAGGTGGGGCGCGTGCTCGGCATGGCGAGGCGTCCCTTCGACCCCTCCGTCGAGGGCTGGGAGAAGGTCTCCTACCGGCGCGGGGACATCCTCGACCGCGGCTCCCTGGCGGCGCTGTTCGACGGGGCCGACGTCGCGGTGCACCTGGCCTTCGCGATCTTCGGTAGCCGCGAGGAGACCCGCGAGGTCAACCTCCAGGGGACGCGCAACGTCTTCGAGGTGGCGATCAAGTCGGGCGTCAAGCGCCTCGTCTACGCCTCCTCGGTCGCCGCCTACGGCTTCCACCTCGACAACCCGCAGCCGCTGACCGAGGACGTGCCGGCCCGTGGTTCGGACAGCTTCTACTACTCGGCCCAGAAGGCGGAGCTGGAGGATCTACTCGACGAGCTGCTGCTGGGGAGCGGGCTCGACGCCTACGTCTTCCGGCCCTGCATCGTCGCCGGCCCACGGGCGACGATGCTGATCGAGCAGACGGTCGGCGCGGTGCGAGCGGGAGACCCGCTGCCGCTGCTGCGCAAGGGAATCGAAAAGTTGCCGCTGGTGAAGCCTGTTCTGCCGGATCCGGGGATGCCGATCCAGCTCGTCCACCACGACGACGTCGCCCGGGCGATGGCGGCGGCGATCTGCGGCGACGGCCCGCCCGGCGTCTACAACCTGGCCGGCGAGGGCGAGATCGGCGTGGCCGACATCGCCCGCGAGCTCGGCTGGCGCTCGGTTCCCGTTCCGGTGCCCGCGGTCAACGCCGGCGCCGCCGCGGCCCGCCGCCTCACCTTCGCCTCCTCGAAGCTCGAGTGGGCCACCGCCCTCGACACCCCGGTCCTGATGGACACCACCAAGGCCCGCCGCGACCTCGGCTGGAATCCGCAGCACGATGCCATGGAGACCCTGCGCGAAACCGTCGCCGGCGCACGTGCCAAGGGAATGCTCGACTAGGCGATTACGGTCAGCGCACCCGGGGCGGCCCGCAGCTCGATCCGCTCGTGCTCGCCGATGTAGTCGCCGTCCACCTGCAGGGGGAAGGGGCGCTCCGAGCCGTCCTTGGCGGTGGAGATGGTCTCGACCACGGCGTGGACGACGTCGTCGAAGTGGGCGACCTGCTTGTGGCGGGCCGCGGGCTTGGTCTCGCTGAAGAGGCTGCTCAGCAGGGTCGGCATGTCGCGCTGGTTGGCCCGCTTCAGCACCGCCATCGAGAGGGTGCCGTCGTCGAATGCGATTCCCTCGCAGACGCGGATCGGGCGGCTGGCGAAGTAGGTGAACGGGTCGCTGTTCTGGACGATCGTGGTAACCCCGTCGACCGGGTCGTGGCCGTCGACCGTGGTGCGCACCCTGATCGGGTTGACCCGGTACTTGCGGTAGAAGGCGGAGATCCCGGCCCACGAGTAGTAGTACGGGCCGGCGCGGCCCTTCAACTTCGGGTTGGCGTCGACCCGCTCCACGACGGTGGCGTCGATCCCGACCCCGCAGGCGAAGACGAAGTAGCGGCTGTCGACCATCCCCAGGTCGATCTTGCGCGGCTGCCAGTCGTCAGCCAGCGAGAGCAGGTGCTCGGTCGCGTCGACCACGTCGTTGGGGATCCCCAGCGTGCGGCAGACGACGTTCGTCGACCCACCCGGCAGCACCGCAACCGGCAGGTCGGTCCCGGCAAGGCCGTTGGCGACCTCGTTCAGGGTCCCGTCGCCGCCGAAGGCGACGACCACGTCGTAGCCGCCGTCCCGAGCCTCGCGCCCGATCTCGGTCGCGTGGTTCTGCGCCTGGGTCGAGACCGCTTCGACGTCGAAGCGTCCCTGCAACGCGTAGACGACCAGGTTTTTCAGCCGATCGGAGACCGTCGTCGCGTACGGGTTGACGATCAGCAGCATGCGTTTCTTGGCGGGCTTGCGGCGACGGAGCGCGGACACGAGGCTGCACCCTAATGCCGACGCGGTGCGACTACGCTGCCGCCGATGGTCGACCGACGCGAGCTGGGCGCGATCTTCCTCGGCGGGGCGCTTGGTGCGCTTCTGCGAGCGGGGCTCACGGAAGCGTTCCCGGCCCCCGAGGCGGGATGGCCGTGGGTGACCTTCCTGGTCAACGTGGCCGGCGCCGCCCTGCTCGGCTACTGGTACACGACGCTGCCGCACACGCGCTACCGACGGCCGCTGCTTACGACCGGGTTCTGCGGTGCGCTGACGACCTTCTCGACCGTCCAGGTGGAGCTGCTGGAGATGCTCGACGCCGGCAGGGTCGGGCTCGGCTGTCTCTATCTCGGCGCGAGCATCGCCGCCGGCCTGGCGGGGGCGCAGGCGGCGACCGCCGTCGCGCGGCGAACGGAGGCGGCATGAGCTGGGTCGTCTGGGTCGGCGTCGCCGTGCTCGGCGGCTGCGGGGCGCTGGCCCGGTTCGGGCTGACGCTGCTGGTCGCCGACCGCCTCCATCCGCACCTCCCGCTCGGCACCATGGCGGTCAACGTCAGCGGCGCCTTTCTGCTCGGCCTGCTGGTCGGAACCGGGCTCGACGGCGACGCGCGCCTCGTCCTCGGCGCCGGCGCGCTCGGTTCCTACACCACCTTCTCGACCTGGATGCTGGAGACGCAGCGGGTGGGGGAGGCGGGCAAAAGGCGCCTGGCGGTAATCAACATTGCGCTGAGCATCGCCCTCGGCCTCGCCGCTGTCGCCCTCGGCCGCTGGATTGGCTCGCAGTTTTAGCGGTGTCGCTTTTGTACGGCTATGCCTGACAAAAGCGACATCAGGTCGCTTCGTAGCGGACCACGCCGGCGTCGTCCGCTTCGCGCACGCGGCCCTCGTTGACGAGCAGGTCGGTGTGGCCGATCACCTCGGAGAGGGTGAGGAATGCCTGGGTGACGGCGACGTTGCCCCAGAGGGCCTGGGCCAGCTCGTAGCCGCTGCGCGGGCGCTCGGCGATCAGGCGGTAGAGCTTCTCCTTGCGTCGCTCGTGGCCGGCGAAGCGGGAGTCGATCAGGTCGACGTGGTCGGTGATCGGCTCGCCGTGGCCGGGAAGGACGATCGCGGCCGGCATCTCCCGCGTCTTCTTCAGCGACTCGATGTAGGTGGCGAGCGCCTGGGTCCGCTTCGAGGAGCCGTCGAGCGGGCGGGTGATCAGCGGGTTGGAGGAGATCTTCGGCAGCAGGTGGTCGGCGGCGATCAGGATCTGCCGCTCGGCGTCCCAGAAGACGGTGTCGGAGGGGCTATGGCCGGGACGGTGGAGGACTTCCAGGCGCCGATCGGCGAGCTCCAGGGTGCCGCCGTCGTCCACAGGCTTGGTCACGGTCACGTGCGAGCCCCAGCCGCGGAAGCTGCGGGAGACGCTGCGCAGCGCCACGGTCACGTCCTCGGGGATGCCGTTGCGCAGCATCACCTCGACCGCGAAGGCGTCGTCGCGCTCGGCGTCCTCGTCGAAGGAGGCGAGCCGTTCGGCCGCCGCGCCGAGCGCCGCCACCTCGGCGCCGGAGTGCTCGACCAGGATCTCGACCAGCCCCAGGTGGTCGATGTGCTGGTGGGTGACGACGATCAGCTCCAGGTCGTCGAGACCGTGGCCGCGCTCGGCCAGCCGCGCGGTCAGCTCGTCGAGCGCCTTGCCCGAGTTAGGCCCGGTGTCGACCAGGGTCAGCGGCTCGTCCTCGATCAGGTAGCAGTTGACCCGCCCGACCGCAAACGGGGTCGGGATCGCGAAGCGGTGGATGCCGGCCAGCGCCGCCTGCTCGAGCGCTTGCTCCGGCGTCGCGGTCACGCCCGGATCAAGTCCAGGACCTCGTCGCGGCGCTGTTCCATGTCCTCCTGGGAGATCAGCGACTCGAGGTTGAGGCGCAGCAGCGGCTCGGTGTTGGAGGGCCGGACGTTGAAGTGCCAGTCGGCGTAGTCGACCGAGATCCCGTCGAGGTGCGTCTGCTCGCCGTCGGAGTAGCGCGCTTCGATCTCCCTCATCTTCGCCTCGGCGTCGTCGACGGTGGAGTTGATCTCGCCGGAGATGAAGTAGCGCGAGCGGAACTCCTCCATCAGCTCGGCCAGGGTGCGGCCGTCGAGCGAGAGCAGCTCCAGCACCAGCAGCGCCGGGATCGTCCCCGAGTCGGCGTTCCAGAAGTCGCGGAAGTAGTAGTGGCCGGAGACCTCGCCGCCGAAGGCCGCTTCCTCCTCGCGCATCCGCGCCTTGAAGAAGGCGTGCCCGACCCGGGAGAGGTCGGAGCGCCCGCCCTCGGCGGCGACCAGGTCCGGCACCGCCCGGCTGGAGCGCGGGTCGTAGAGGATCGTCGCGCCGGGGTTCTTCTGCAGGACCGAGCGCGCCAGCAGGGCACAGATGAAGTCGCCGTCGCAGAAGCTGCCCTCGCCGTCGATGAAGAAGCAGCGGTCGGCGTCGCCGTCCCAGGCGATCCCCAGGTCGGCACCGGTCGACTTGACACGGTCGATGATCATCAGCCGGTTCTCCTCCAGCAGTGGGTTCGGCTCGTGATCGGGGAACTCGCCGTTGGGGACGAAGTACATCTCCTCCAGATCCAGCGGCAGCTTCTCCAGAACGGGCCCGGCCATCGGCCCCGCCATCCCGTTGCCGCCGTCGACCACCACTTTCATCGGCTTCACGTTTGATGGATCGATGAACGAGAGCGCATGGGCGTGGTACTCGTCCCAGATGTCGACCTCTTCCGCCAAGCCACCGCCGGGCGCCTCGCCGAGCCCCGCTTCGATCTCGGCCTTGACGTCGCCGATCCCGGCGTCGCCGGAGAGCGGCAGCGCGCCCTCGCGGACGAGCTTGACCCCGGTGTAGGCCTTGGGGTTGTGCGAGGCGGTGACCATCGCGCCGCCGTCAAGCTCGCGCGAGCCGACCAGGTGGTAGAGCATCTCGGTCGCGACCTGGCCGGCGTCGATGACCGTTGCGCCCTCGGCGATCAGGCCGTCGCGAACCGCACCCGCCATCGCCGGCGCGGTCAGCCGCATGTCGCGGCCGAGCCCGACCCGCAGCTCGCTCGGCTGCTTGCCCCGCAGCCGAGCCAGCACCCGGGCGAAGGCGCGGCCGATCGCCAGCGCAGTGGTCTCGTCCATCTCCTCGCCGTAAAGGCCGCGAATGTCGTACGCCTTGAAGATCCCCGGCGGCGCCAGGGGCGACTGGTCGTTCAAAACGCTCCTTTCAGCGCTTCGTAGCTCTGCTCGATCGACTGCGGCATCACTTTCGTGTCGGCGATCACCGGCATGAAGTTGTTGTCGCCGGCCCAGCGGGGGACGACGTGCATGTGAATGTGGTGCTCGACCCCGGCGCCGGCGACCCGGCCCTGGTTGAAGCCCACGTTGTAGCCGTGCGGCTGGTAGATCTCCTCCAGCCGGTCCATCGCCCGCTGCGCCAGCGCCATCATCTCCGCCAGGGTCTCGGCCGGCATCTCCTGCAGGCGCCCGACGTGGTCGTAGGGGGCCACCATCAGGTGCCCGTTCGTGTAGGGGAAGAGGTTGAGGATCACGAAGCTTTGCTGGCCGCGGTGGACGATCAGGCTCGCCTCGTCGTCTCCCGCCGCCGGCTTGGCGCAGAAGATGCACTCCTCCTCGATGTCCTTGGACGCGTCCTTCACGTAAGCGAGGCGCCAGGGCGCCCAGATGCGGAAATTTGCCACGGGCCGCTCATCCTATGGAAGCCGGCGCCCGCCGCAGGCCCGCCGAAGGCGCTTTTAGAGCCACTTGCGGCGGCGGAAGTAGGCGACCAGCCCGATCAGCACCATCGCCATCACCCCGAGGACGACGAAGAAGCCGATCGGGTCGCCCTCGTCGGGGACCCAGGTGTTCATCCCCATCACGCTGGCGATCAGGGTCAGCGGCAGGATCACGACGCTGATCGCGGTCAGGACCCGGAGGATGTCGTTGAGGCGGTGGGAGATCACCGACTCGTTGGTCTCCTCGAGCGCCTCGGCGACCTCCTTGTAGTTCTCCAGCATGTCCCAGATCCGCTCGTGGGCGTCGACGATGTCGTCGAAATAGATCTCGAGGTCGAAGTCGGAGGCCAGGTAGCGCTGCTTGACTTTCTCCAGTTCGCGCAGGACCGGCCGCTGCGGCCGGATGACTTTGCGGAAGTTGATGATCTCCTGCTTGACGTTGGAGATGTCGCGGACGACCTCCTCGGCCCGCTCTTCGAAGATCTGGTCCTCGAGGGCGTCGAGCTTGTTGCCGATCTTGCGCAGCATCGGGAAGCAGTAGTCGAAGCTGTCGTCGACCAGCCGGTAGAGCAGGTAGCCGGAGCCGCGCGAGAAGAGCTGTTCGCGCAGCTCCTCTTTGGTCCGGCAGCGCTCGAACAGGTACTCGACCGGCTGCAGCGGCAGGTTCGGGATCGTGACCACGTAGTCGGGCCCGACGAAGAGGTCGAGCTCGCCGGTGCCGAGCCGCCCGGCGACCGGGTCGAAGACCGGCAGGTGGAGGACGATGAAGAGGTAGTCGTCGTAGACGTCGATCTTCGGCCGCTGGTTGCGCGAGAGCACGTCCTCGAGGTCGAGGGCGTGGAACTCGAAGTGCTCCTCCAGCCAGGTGCGCTCCAGCGAGCCGGGCCACTCGATGTTGACCCAGCGCAGGCCGTTCGACTCGATCTGCTCGACGTTGGGCTGCTGGCGCTCAGGCGCCGCAGGCTGAGAGACGAGCTCGCCGCGCCGGCCACGCCGTCGCAGCCGTGGTTTCGGAAGGTTCGGCATCGTTCAGTCCGATCGTCTCTTGGTGCAGCGGGCTCATCGTGCGCCTAGGTTAGCCGCCTCGTCCGCGTTGGAAGTGAACGGGGGTGCCTGGTAAAGTTCTGCCCACATAAGCGCCACATCTAGAGGGGTGGAGGGACTGGCCCAGTGAAGCCCCGGCAACCATCGCGACCGCAAGGTCGAGACAGGTGCCAAATCCAGCAGGCAGAGGTAGAGCCTGAAAGATGTGGGGGACGTCCGATCGGACCTCGCCCCACAGATGGCGAGGTTTTTGCGTAAGGAAGCGAAAAGAGGATCGGATGTCAGTAGAGAGCCTGAAGTGCAAGGAGTGCGGAACCGGCTACGAGCTGGACGCCAGTTACGTCTGTGAAAACTGCTTCGGTCCGCTGGAGGTCGCCTACGACTTCGGCGGGCTCGACGCGGCGGAGGCGAAGCGGAGGATCCAGGCCGGATCGCAGGGGATCTGGCGCTATCGCGACTTCCTGCCCTTCAAGGGGAAGGCGAGCGATCCGCTGGAGCCCGGCCTGACGCCGCTGCTGCGCGCCGAACGGCTCGAGGAGCGGCTCGGGGTCGACGCCGAGATCTGGATCAAGAACGACGCCGCCAACCCGACCCACTCCTTCAAGGACCGGGTCGTCGCGGTCGCCGTGGCGAAAGCGAAGGAGCTCGGCTTCGAGACCGTCGCCTGCGCCTCGACCGGCAACCTCGCCAACGCCGTCGCCGCCCACGCGGCCGCCGCCGGCCTCGACTCCTACGTCTTCGTCCCCGCCAACCTCGAGGAGCAGAAGCTGCTCGCGACCGGCGTCTACGGGACCAACCTGGTCGGCGTCAACGGCAACTACGACGACGTCAATCGCCTCTGTACCCAGCTGGCCGAGACCCGTCCCTGGGCCTTCGTCAACGTCAACCTGCGGCCCTACTACGCGGAGGGCTCGAAGACGCTCGCCTACGAGACCGTCGAGCAGCTCGGCTGGGAACTGCCCGACCGGGTGGTCAGCCCGATCGCCTCCGGCTCACTCTTCACCAAGCTCGGCCGCGGCTTTCAGGAGTGGCTCGACCTCGGGCTGGTCGCGGGCGAGCAACCGACCTTCAACGGCGCCCAGGCCGAGGGCTGCAGCCCGGTGGCGACCGCCTTCGCCGAAGGCTGGGAAGTCTGCAAGCCGCAGCGCCCCGAGACGATCGCCAAGAGCCTGGCGATCGGCGACCCCGCCGACGGCCCCTACGCGGTCGAGCACGCGCGCCGCACCGGCGGCGGCGTCGACTCGGTCACCGACCAGGAGATCCGCGAGGGGATCAAGCTGCTGGCCGAGACGACCGGGATCTTCACCGAGACCGCCGGCGGCGTCACCGTCGGCGTCCTGCGTAAGCTGGCCGAACGGGGCGAGATCGCCGCGGGCGAGCGGGTCGTCGTCTACATCACCGGCGAGGGTCTGAAGACCCTGGACGCGACGCGCGATACGTTCCAGATGCACGAGATCGACCCAGACCTCGACAGCTTCGAGGCCGAGTTCCGCCAGGAGGTAACCGCTTAGATGTCAGTCACCGTGAAGATCCCGACGCAGCTGCGCGCCGCCACCGGCGGCCAGGCGGAGCTCGAGGTCGAGGGCGGCACCGTCGGCGAGGTGCTCGACGCCGTCTTCGACGCCCACGGCGGCCTGCGCGACCGCATCACCCAGGACGGCGACCTGCGCCGCTTCGTCAACGTCTACGTCTCCGGCGAGGACATCCGCTTCCAGCAGGGCTTGGAGACCTCGATCAACGACGGGGACGAAGTGACGATCTTGCCGGCGGTCGCGGGCGGTTGCTGAAACCGCCTGTAGTCATCCTCTGCGGCGGCCGCGGGACGCGGCTGCGCGAGCGGACCGAGTCGGTGCCGAAGGCGCTGGTCGAGATCGGCGGCCGGCCGATCCTCTGGCACGTGATCCAGATCTACGCCGCCCAGGGGTTCGAGCGCTTCCTGCTCGCCACCGGCTACATGGGCGAGGCGGTGGAGGAGTTCGCTAGCGCCGAGCGGTGGCCGGAGGGAGTGCGGGTCGAGTGCGTCGACACCGGGCTCGACACGCCGACCGGCGGGCGGGTCGCGGCGCTGGCCGACCGGCTCGGCGGGGAGCGCTTCTGCGCCACGTACGCCGACGGGGTCGCCGACGTCGACCTCGGCGCGCTGCTCGACTTTCACGATGGGGGTGGGGCCCTGGCGACGGTCACCGTCGTCCGTCCCGACCTGCAGTGGGGCGTGGCGGAGCTGTCCGGCGACGAGGTGACCGGCTTCGTCGAGAAGCCGCGCAGCGAGCACTGGATCAACGGCGGCTTCTTCTGCTTCGAGCCGGGCGTCTTCGACTACCTCGGTCCCGGCAGCGTGCTGGAGCGCGAGCCGCTCTCGCGCCTTGCCGCCGATGGCCATTTGCGGGCCTACCGCCACGAGGGCTTCTGGGACTGCATGGACACCTACAAGGACGCGGTCGTGCTCAACGACCTCTGGGCCGCGGGGCGGGCACCGTGGCGAATCTGGGACGCCGCGCAGGTGGAGGCGCCGTGAAGCGGGCGCTGGTCACCGGCGGTCACGGCTTCGTCGCCTCCAACCTGGCCCGGGCGCTGCTCGAACGCGGCGATACGGTCAGCGTGCTCGACCTGGCGCCGCCTCCGCGCTCGGGGCTGGTCCTGCAGGGGATCGACTCCGAGGTCGAGCTGCTGCAGATCGACTTACGGGACGCCGAGGCGGTCGGAGCGGCGATCGCGGCCGGCGAGTTCGAGGTCGTCTTCCACCTCGCCGCCCAGACCCTGGTCGGGCCGGCGATGGCCGATCCGACCCAGACCTTCGAAGTCAACGTGCGCGGCACCTGGTCGCTGCTGGAGGCCTGCCGCCGCGCCGACGTGCCGGCGGTCGTCGTCGCCTCCTCCGACAAGGCCTACGGGCCGAGCGACGAGCTGCCCTACCGCGAGGACATGCGCCTGCAACCGGCTTCTCCATACGAGGCGAGCAAGGCCGCGGCCGACGCGATCGCGCTCAGCTACCGGCCCGCCTACGGCCTGCCGGTCGCGGTCACCCGCTTCGCCAATATCTACGGCGGCGGCGACCCGAACTTCTCCCGCCTGATCCCCGAGGCGATCGCCGCGGTGCTCGACGGCCGCCGGCCGCAGATCCGCTCCGACGGTAGCCCCGAACGCGACTTCCTCTACGTCGCCGACGCGGTCTCCGCCTATCTGGCGGTCGAGCACGCCGTCGGCGCCGGCGGACCGGGGGCGGGGGAGGCCTTCAACGCCGGCGGCGAGACGCCGCACTCGGTGCGCGAGGTACTGGAGACCATCGTCGCCGTGTCGGGCGCCGACCTCGAACCTGAATACCTCGGCACCGGCAACCCCGAGGGCGAGATCGACCGCCAGTTCGTCGACTCGACCAAGCTGCGCGAGATGACCGGCTGGCGCCCCGAGGTGGAGCTGCGCGACGGCCTGATCCGCACCCTCGACTGGTACCGGGACCACGCCGAGCTGCGCCCCGAGGCGGCCGGCGCGTCCAGCTAGTCTGCGTCCCCATGTGCGGGCGCTTCACGGTCACCACCAAGGACACGAAGAAGGTCGCCGACCGCTTCGAGGTCGAGCTCGAAAAAGCCCTGGAGCGCAAAGCGAGCGAGGCGGCGAAAGAGAGCGCCAAGGACGGGGCCGGGCCGAAGAGCGACAAAGAGAAAGCGCCGCCCGGGTTCGGCCGCTTCAACGTCGCCCCGACGCAGGAGATCCTGGTCGTGCGCGCCTCACCCGAGCCGGAGGAGGCCAAGCAGGGCGAGCGCGAGGCGCGGCTGATGCGCTGGGGCCTGGTCCCGGTCTGGTCGAAGGACCTCAAGGTCGGCTACCGGATGATCAACGCGAAAAAAGAGAACCTGCTGAAAAGCAAGGCCTACGGGCCGCTGGTCGGCAAGTTCCGCCACCGCTGCCTGATCGTCGCCGACGGCTTCTACGAGTGGATGAAGGCCGAGGACCCCAAGCAGCCGCGCCAGCCCTGGCACTTCCAGGTCGACGGCGGCGAGCCCTTCGCCTTCGCCGGGCTCTGCACCCGCAAGGAGTGGTCGGACCCCGAGGACCGCGGTTACGACGACGGCTACCTCTACACCTGCACGCTGGTGACGACGACGCCGAACAAGGTCGTCGCCCCGGTCCACGACCGGATGCCGGCGATCCTGCCCAGCCCCGAGGCCGAGGCCGCCTGGCTCAACCCGGACCTCAGCGCCGAGGACGCGGTGGCGATGTGCGGGCCGCTGGAGGCGAGCCGGATGTCGAGCGCGCCGGCGAACCCGAAGCTGAACAAAGTCGGCAAAGGGATTGCGGAGGGACCAGAGCTGCTGGTCGCGCCGCAGGAGAGCCTCGACGTCTAACCCTCGTCGCCCTCTTCCGCTTCCTCTTCGGCTTCTTCGCGTTCCTCTTCTTTCGCCGCTTCGGCTTCTTCGTCGATCGGCGGCGTCCGGTCGGGGAGCGCGGCGGCGGCGCGGACGGTTTCCTCGCCGGCTTTCGTCTCGAGCCGGCAGGCGAATTTGGCGGCCGGCACGTCGGTCGTGCGCCAGATCGTGAAGAAGGGCAGCTCCAGGTCCTGCTTCGGTTTGCCGGCGATCGCGTATTCGATCCGCTCTTCGCCCGTCCTGTATTCGGGCCATTCGACCTTGACGCCTTTTTCGCTGGTGAAGCGCGGCGGCCGGTCGGGAAATTCGAGCACCGCCAGTTCGCTGCTCTTGCTGCTGAAGTCCATCAGCACCGTTTCCGGCACTTCCTGGTTGTAGATCCCGGCTTCGGAGGAGCGCGGGTAGGTGGCGCGCAGGCCGCCGCTGGAGCGGGTGATTTCGGTTCCGCGCGGCGCTTTGACCGTGCAGACGGCCTCGCCTCCGCCGATCGGCGATCCGGCCGAGACGTTCAGCTTGGCGCTGGCGACATAGAGCGAGTAGCCGCTGACGTTGGTGCCGGTGGCGCGGATGCGGGCCTCGGTCAGCTGCATCTCGCCTTTGCCGCCCGGGACCGGCGCCGGCTGGGATTCGACCGGCTTGCTCGCCTCGACCCATTCGAGGTTGGCGGCTTCGCCCTCGCCCTTGCCGGTGCTGGCCAGGGCGGCGACCAGGCAGGCGACCAGCCCGACGGCGATCACGATCAGGGCGCCGCGCGGCGGGCGCGTGTCCTGAGGGGCGGTGCCGCGGGGGGCGTCGTTCACAGGCGCGACAGTATTGGAATTCGTCACAGATTCGCCGCGAGCGATACCTCGACCGCACTTCGGGGTAGGTTCGCTCCGTGGCAGGCAAGGTGGCACGACTGAGAGCGGCCGAGGCGAGGCACCGGACCGTCGAGGTGCACGGTCGCTCGGTGAGCTTCATCGAGGCCGGTTCCGGCCCGGTTCTGCTGCTCGTCCACGGCATGGCCGGGACCTGCGACAACTGGGAATCGGTGGTCGAGCCGCTGGCGATGAAGCACACCGTGATCGCCCCGGACTTCCCCGGCCACGGCGCTTCGGCACCCGGAGGCGGCGATTACTCGCTCGGCGGCCTGGCCGGCGGCCTGCGCGACCTGCTGCTGACCCTCGGCCACGAGCGGGCGACGCTGGTCGGCCACTCGCTGGGCGGCGGCGTCGCGATGCAGTTCACCTACCAGTTCCCGGAGATGGTGGAGAGGCTGGTGCTGGTCTCCAGCGGCGGCCTCGGTCCCGACGTCAGCCCGGTGCTCAGAGCGGCGGCGCTGCCCGGCGCCGACCTCTTCATCTCGGCGACCGCCGGCGTCGGCTCGAAAGTGGGCTCGGTGGTGGGCCGCGGTCTGGGCATGGTCGGGTTGCGACCGAACGCCGACGTCGCCGAAGTGGCGCGCGGCTACGCGACCCTCTCCGACCCCGAGCGCCGCAAGGCCTTCCTCGCCACCCTGCGCTCGGTCGTCGGCACCGAGGGGCAGCGCGTCGCCGCCCTCGACCGCCTCTACCTGGCCGAAGCGCTGCCGCTGTTGATCGTCTGGGGCGAGAACGACCCGATCATCCCGGTCGAGCACGCCCGCGAGACCCACGCTCAACTGCCGGCCAGCCAGCTCGAGGTCTTCGAGGACACCGGCCACGTCCCCCAGCTGGAGCGCCCCGGCCGGTTCATCGCCGTCCTCGAACGCTTCCTCGCCGAAACCGAGCCGGCCGAGTTCGACCGCGACGAGTGGCGAGCCCGCTTCAAAGCCGCCGACGGCTGAGCGTGTCGCCTTTTGGGTCCAAAAGGACCACAAAAGCGACATGGGTAAGACGCGCCCGGCAGGATTCGAACCTGCGGCCTCTTCCTCCGGAGGGAAGCGCTCTATCCAGCTGAGCTACGGGCGCTCAAGCGGCAGCTTAGCCCGTAACTCGCGTAGGCTCGCCGCCGATGGATCTGGCGGTGACTTTTCTCGGAACTGGGGGCTCGGTGCCCTCGGCGCGGCGCTCTACTGCCAGCGTGCTGGTGGCGCGTGGGGGGGAGCGGCTGCTGTTCGATTGCGGGGAAGGGACGCAGCGGCAGATGCAGCGCTCCTTGGGTCTGGTGCACGCGGACGAGATCTACCTGACCCACTTCCACGCCGACCACGTCCTCGGGCTGCCGGGGCTGCTGAAGACCTATGACCTGACCGATCGGCAGGTGCCGCTGAAGATCTACGGCCCGCCGGGGCTGAGCGATCTGTTCCAGGTCTTCTCGCCACTGGTCGGCCGGCTGGGATATGCGTTGGAACTGGTCGAGCTGGGCCCGGGCGACGCGGTCGCGCACGAGGGCTACGAGGTCGTTCCCTTCGAAGCTTCGCACCGAACCACGCGGGCGAACGGCTACGCGCTTGTCGAGGCCGAGCGACCCGGCCGCTTCGATCCAGCCGCCGCCGCGGCGGCAGGGGTGCCCGAAGGCCCTGCCTTCGCGGCCCTGCAGCGCGGCGAGACCGTCGAAGGAGCCGAGGGGCCGGTGGCGCCCGAGCTGGTGATGGGGCCGAGCCGCGCCGGCCGCACCATCGTCATCACCGGCGACTCCTCGCCCAGTCCCGCCACCGTCTCTGCCGCGGCCGACGCCGACCTGCTCATCCACGACGCCTCCTTCGCCGAGGAGGAGGTGCAGCGCGCTGCCGAGACCGGCCACTCGACCGTCGGCCAGGCCGCCGCCGTGGCCGCCGAGGCACACGTGAAGCTGCTGGCGCTGGTCCACATCTCCTCCCGTTACCACGTCGGCAAGGTGATCGAGGAGGCGCGCGAGGTCTTCGAACCGACGATCGCCCCGCGCGACTTCGACGTCGTCGAGCTGCCCTTCCCGGAGCGCGGCGAGCCGCATCTGGTGCCGAACGGAGCCCGCGAAACGCGGGAAGCGCCTGCCGCCGACGGCTGACGGCGTCAACCGTCGCTGCTACATTGGCGACGTCCTTTAACCAGGTCCCGCGAGGCCAGGAAGGAAGCAATCGAAGTGAGTGAGAAGGTCGTGCTGGAGCACGACGACCTGAGGCGAACGCTGCGGCGGATCGCCCACGAGATCGCCGAGAAGAATCCGGATTCGGAGCGTCTGGCGGTCGTCGGCATTCACACCCGCGGCGCCGTCCTGGCCCGTCGCCTCCACGTCTTCCTCGGCGAGCTGACCGGGACCGAGCTGCCGATCGGCGACCTCGACATCTCCTTCTACCGCGACGACGTCGGCGCCAAGGCTCCCGAGGCGCAGCCGGTCGTCCACGCCTCCCACATCGACTTCGACCTCTCCGACCGCACCGTCGTCCTCGTCGACGACGTCCTCTACACCGGTCGCACCGTCCGCGCCGCGATCGAGGCGCTCTTCGACTACGGGCGGCCGCAGCGGGTGCAGCTGGCTGTGCTCTGCGACCGCGGCCACCGCGAGCTGCCGATCCGCCCCGACTACGTCGGCAAAAACCTGCCGACCGCGCGCGAGGAGCGGGTCAACGTCCGCCTCGAGGAGGTCGACGGCACAGACGAGGTGACGATCTCCGAGCCCAGCCCAGTGGAGGTGAGCCGATGAAGCACCTGCTCTCGATCGAGCAGCTCTCCCGCGAGGAGATCGAAGCGATCCTCGACCGCGCCGAGAGCTTCGCCGAGGTCGGCCGCCGCGACATCAAGAAGGTCCCGACCCTGCGCGGCCGCACCGTCGTCTCGCTCTTCTACGAGTCCAGCACCCGCACCTCCAGCTCCTTCGACCTCGCCGCCAAGCGCCTCTCCGCCGACCTCGTCTCGGTCAAGGCCGCCGGCTCCTCGGTCGAGAAGGGCGAGTCGCTGAAGGACACGGTCGCCACCCTCTCGGCCTACGACCCGGCCGCGATCGTGATCCGCCACCCCTACGCCGGCGCCGCCCAGATGGTCGCCGGCTGGACTCCGGCCGCGGTCGTCAACGCCGGCGACGGCAAGCACGAGCACCCGAGCCAGGCCCTGCTCGACGTCTACACCCTGCGCCGCCGGCTCGGCTCGCTGGAGGGGATCCGGATCTGGATCGTCGGCGACGTCCTCCACAGCCGCGTCGCCCGCTCCAACCTGATCGCCTTCGCCCGGATGGGCGCCGAGGTGACCCTGTGCGGGCCGCCGACCCTGATCCCGCGCGGGATCGAGGCGCTCGGCTGCGACGTCTCCTACAGCCTCGACGGGGTTGAGGAGGCCGAGGTCGTCTACGCGCTGCGGATGCAGAAGGAGCGGATGAGCGAGAGCTTCGTCCCCTCCCTGCGCGAGTACGCGGCCAACTTCCAGATCGACAGTCGCCGCCTCAACCCGCGCCAGCTGCTGATGCACCCCGGCCCGGTCAACCGCGGCGTCGAGCTCTCCGGGGAGGCGATCGACTCGCCGCAGTCGCTGATCGGCGAGCAGGTTGCCGCCGGCCTGGTGGTGCGGATGGCGATTCTCTACGAGCTGCTCGCCGGCGGCGAGGGCGGCAACACCGCCAGCCAGGGCGAGGGCAGCCAACCGACCCCGATCGGAACCCCGGCATGAGCCTCACCGACGCACTCGACGTGCGGGCCGGCGAGAACGCGCACCTGGTCCTGCGGCGGGCGACGGTTCTCGACCCGGTGGCAGGGATCGACGCGATCCATGACGTCGTGATTCGCGACGGGAAGATCGCCGAGTTCGCCTCGCCCGGCGAGGCCGACGCCGACGGCGCCGAGGTGGTCGAGGCCGAGGGCCTGCACGCCTTCCCGGCCTTCTTCGACCCGCACGTCCACCTCCGCACCCCCGGCCACGAGCACAAAGAGGACGTCGAGACGGGGACCCGCGCCGCCGCGGCCGGCGGCTACTGCGGGATCCTGGCGATGGCCAACACCCAGCCGCCGGTCTCGACCGCGGCCGACATATCGGCCCTGCGCGAGCAGGCCCGGGCCGGCGCCTCGGTCCCGGTCGGCTTCCTCGCCACCGTGACCAAAGACATGCAGGGCGAGGAGCTGACCGAGATGGTCGAACTGCGCGAAGCGGGCGCCGTCGGCTTCTCCGACGACGGCCTGCCGATCACCGACGCCGGAGTGATGCGGCGGGCGCTCCAGTACCAGCATCTCTGCGGCGGCAACATCGCCCTGCACGAGGAGGACCCGCGCCTCTCGCGCGACGGGGCGATGCACGAGGGGCCGGTCTCGGCCGCGCTCGGCGTCGCCGGCATCCCTTCGGTCTCGGAGTCGACGATGGTCGCCCGCGACGCCGGTCTGGCCGGCTACGAGCGCGCGCGTATCCACGTCCAGCACCTCTCGGCCGCCGAGTCGGTGGAAGCCGTCCGCACCGCCAAGGCCGCCGGGGTGCAGATCAGCGCCGAGGCCAGCCCGCACCACCTCTGCCTCACCGACGAGGCGGTCCGCAGCCTCGACCCGCACCGCTTCAAGATGAACCCGCCGATACGCGAAGAGCGCGACCGCCAGGCCCTGATCGAGGGACTGCGGGACGGCACGGTCGAGTGCATCGCCACCGACCACGCGCCGCACCAGCCGGAGGAAAAGGACGTGCCCTTCGAGCAGGCCGCGATGGGTGTGACCGGCCTCGAGACCGCATTCGCCGCCCTGCACACCGAGCTGGTCCTGTCGGGGACTATCGATCTGGCCCTGCTGGTCGAGCGGATGGCCGGCGGCGCCGAGCCCTTCGACCTCGAGCGGCCGACGCTGGCGCCCGGATCGGAGGCGAACGTCGTCCTCTGTGACCTCGGCGCCGAGTGGACGGTCGGCGAGGACGGCTACGAGAGCCGCTCGGCCAACTCCTGGTGCGCCGGCCAAACCCTCACCGGTCGGGTGCTGATGACCGTCGCCGCCGGCCAGGTCGCCTTCCGTCTACGTAGCTTCAGCCTAGGAGTCGCCGCATGAGCGCATATCTACTTCTCGAGGACGGAACCCGGCTCGACGGGCTCGCCTGCGGCCACGACGGCGCCGTCACCGGCGAGGTCGTCTTCAACACCGGGATGACCGGCTACCAGGAGTCGGTCACCGACCCCTCCTACGCCGGCCAGATCATCGTCTTCACCTATCCGCTGATCGGCAACTACGGCGTCTCGGCGGCGGCGATGGAGTCCGACGCGGTCCACGCCCGCGGCGTCGTCATGCGCGACGCGAAGAACGGCGAAGACGTCTCCACCGCCGAGGGCGGCTGGCTCGACTGGCTGCGCGACTGCGGCGTGCCCGGCGTTTCCGGCGTCGACACCCGCGCCCTGGTCCGCCACCTGCGCGACAAGGGCGCGATGCGCGGCGGAATCTTCCCGGCGGCGACGCCGGAAGCGGAGGCGCGCGAACGGATCGCCGCCGAGCCCGCGATGAACGGCGCCGACTTCGCCCGCACCGTCACCCCGCCGGAAGCGGTCCGCTTCGAGGGCGACGGCCCGCACGTGGTCGGGATCGACACCGGGGTCAAGCTCAGCATCGTCCGGCAGCTGCGCGAGCACGGCTGCCGACTGACGCTGCTGCCCTGCACCAGCAGCCCCGAGGAGGTGCTGGCCGAGGACCCCGACGTCGTCTTTCTCGCCAACGGGCCCGGCGACCCCGCCGCGCTCGACTACGTCGTCGACACCGTCCGCGGCGTCATAGGCAAGAAGCCGGTCTTCGGTATCTGCCTCGGCCACCAGCTGCTCTGCCGCGCGGTCGGCCTCGAGACCTACAAGCTGCCCTTCGGCCATCGCGGCGCCAACCACCCGGTCAAGGACCTGGAGACGGGACGGATCGACATCACCTCGCAGAACCACGGCTTCGCCGTCGTCGGCCCCGGGGGCGAGCCGAAGATCGAGGGCGACGAGCCGGTCCGCTGGGACACCGACTTCGGCGTCGCCGAGCTCTCGCAGCTGAACCTCTACGACCGCACGGTCGAGGGCCTGGTCCTGCGCGACGTCGCCGGCGCCACCGTCCAGTACCACCCCGAGGCCGGCCCCGGCCCGCACGACGCCCGCCACCTCTTCGATCGCTTCCTTGCTCTAGCCGCCTGACCGGAGGACAGATGCCCAAACGCACCGACATCCAGAAGATCCTCCTGATCGGCTCCGGCCCGATCGTGATCGGCCAGGCGGCCGAGTTCGACTACTCCGGCGTGCAGGCCTGCAAGGTCCTGCTCGAGGAGGGTTACGAGGTGGTGCTGGTCAACTCGAATCCGGCGACGATCATGACCGACCCCGAGTTCGCTACCCGCACCTACATCGAGCCGCTGTTGCCCGGCCCGGTGACCAAGATCATCGAAAAGGAGCGGCCCGATGCGCTGCTGCCGACCCTCGGCGGCCAAACCGCGCTCAACATCGCGATGGCGCTCGACGAAGATGAGACGCTGGAGCGGTTGGGGGTCGAGCTGATCGGCGCCAACGCCGAGTCGATCAGCCGCGCCGAGGACCGCGACAAGTTCCGCACGACGATGCAGGACGCCGGCATCCGGGTTCCATGGTCGGTGATCGTCGAGAGCGTGGCGGAGATGGAGGCGAAGCTGGCCGCCGGCGAAATCACCCTGCCGGCGATCGTCCGCCCGGCCTTCACGATGGGCGGGCAGGGGGGAGGGATCGGCAACACGGAGACCGAGCTGCGCCAGGTCGTCTCCGAGGGCCTCGCCGCCAGCCCGATCAACCAGGTCCTGGTCGAGGAGTCGGTGATCGGCTGGGGCGAGTTCGAGCTCGAGGTAATGCGGGACCGCAACGACAACGTGGTGATCATCTGCTCGATCGAGAACGTCGATCCGATGGGCGTCCACACCGGCGACTCGGTCACCGTGGCCCCGGCGCAGACGCTGACCGACCCGCTCTACCAGGAGCTGCGAGACCAGGCGATCAAGGTGATCCGGGCGATCGGGGTCGAGACCGGCGGCTCCAACGTCCAGTTCGCGGTCGACCCCGACAGCGGCGAGATCGCCGTGATCGAGATGAACCCGCGCGTCTCGCGCTCCTCGGCCCTTGCGTCGAAGGCCACCGGGTTCCCGATCGCCAAGATGGCCGCCAAGCTGGCGGTCGGCTACGCGCTGGAGGAGATCCCCAACGACATCACCCGCGCCACGCCGGCCTCCTTCGAGCCGACGATCGACTACGTCGTCACCAAGATCCCCCGCTTCGCCTTCGAGAAGTTCCCCGGCTCCGAGGGCCGGCTCTCGACCTACATGCAGAGCGTGGGGGAGGCGATGGCGATCGGCCGCACCTTCCGCGAGTCCTTCGCCAAGGCGATGCGCTCGCGCGAGTTGGACAGCGCGGCGGAGATCCCCGAGTCCGACGAGGAGCTGCTGGCGGCGATCGCGATTCCATGCGCCGAGCGCTTCGACCAGATCCTCGCCGCCTTCGAGCGCGGCCTCTCGGTCGACGCCGTCCATGAGGCCTGCAAGGTCGACCCGTGGTTCCTGCGCGAGCTGCAGGCGCTGGCCAGGGACGGCGACGGCACCGACGGCCTCACCCGCACCTACAAGGCGGTCGACACCTGCGCCGCCGAGTTCGAGGCGGCGACGCCCTACTACTACTCCGGCCACGAGCGAACCCGCCACGACGGCTCGCCCCCGGCCAACGAGATCCGCCGCGGCGACAACGACTCGGTGGTGATCCTCGGCGCCGGCCCGAACCGGATCGGCCAGGGGATCGAGTTCGACTACTGCTGCGTCCACGCAGCGATGACCGCCCGCGAGCTGGGCCGCGACGCGGTGATGGTCAACTGCAACCCGGAGACGGTCTCGACCGACTACGACACCTCCGACCGCCTCTACTTCGAGCCGCTGACCGCCGAGGACGTGCTCGCCGTCTGCGAGCAGGAGCGGCCCGAGGGAGTGATCGTCCAGTTCGGCGGCCAGACGCCGCTGAAGCTGGCCCGCACCCTGGAAGAGGCGGGAGTGAAGCTGCTCGGCACGCCGGTCGACGCCATCGACCTGGCCGAGGACCGCGGCCGCTTCGGCGAGCTGCTGGAGCGGCTCGGGGTCAAGGCGCCGCCCTACGGCACCGCCCACTCGGCCGAGGAAGCGATCGCGGTTGCCGAACGGGTCGGGTTCCCGCTGCTGGTCCGGCCCTCATACGTGCTCGGCGGCCGGGCGATGGAGATCTGTTACTCGACCGAGGACCTGGAGAAGTACCTCGAGGCCAACGTCAAGGCCGATCAGGAGCACCCGCTGCTGCTCGACCGCTTCCTCGAGAACGCGATCGAGGTCGACGTCGACGCCCTCGGCGACGGCGAGGAGGTCTACGTCGCCGGGATCATGCAGCACGTCGAGGAGGCGGGGGTCCACTCCGGCGACTCGGCCTGCGTGATCCCGCCGCTCAGTCTCGGCGAGGAGATGCTGGAGAAGATCCGCGCCACCAGCGAGCGGATCGCCCTCGAGCTCGGCGTCGTCGGGCTGATCAACATCCAGTACGGGGTCGCGGCCGGCGAGCTCTACGTGATCGAGGCCAACCCGCGCGCCTCCCGCACCGTCCCCTTCGTCTCCAAGGCGATCGGGGTGCCGCTGGCGAAGGTCGCCTGCCGGCTGATGCTGGGCGAGAAGCTGGCCGACCAGGAGCTGCCGGAGGGCCTGCCCGAGCACGTCAGCGTCAAGGAGGCGGTGCTGCCGTTCGCCCGCTTCGCCGGCGCCGACTCGGTCCTCGGCCCGGAGATGAAGAGCACCGGCGAGGTGATGGGGATCGCCGGCGACTTCCCGACCGCCTTCGGCAAGGCCCAGGCCGCCGCCGGGGTGCGGCTGCCGGAATCGGGCTCGGTCTTCATCACCGTCACCGACACCGACAAGGCCGCCGCCACCCAGCTCGCAACTCGCTTCCACGACCTTGGCTTCGAGGTGATCGCCACCCATGGCACCGCCCAGGCGATCGAGCGGATGGGAGTGCCGGTGACCCCGATCAACAAGCTGCAGGAAGGCTCGCCGCACGTGCTCGACCTGATCCGCAAGCGCGAATGCGACCTGGTGATCAACACGCCGACGGGATCCGGCGCCCGCACCGACGGTTACGAGATCCGCTCCGCGGCTGTCCGCGCCGGGATCCCCTGCGTGACGACGATGACCGGGGCCACCGCCGCCGCCCGCGCGATCGCGGCAGCCAAACAGGGCGACGCCGAAGTGCGCTCGCTGCAGGAGATCCACGAGACCGACGTGCGGGCCGCGCAGCCGCAATGACCGCGCCCTTCGGCCGCCGCGCTTGTGAGGTCGCGGCGAACGCGGCGACCGGCGGCTACCGGCTCTTCTCCCTGCTCGACCACGAGGGTCCCGAGCCCGAGCCCGGCCAGTTCTACATGCTCGCCAGCGAGAAGAGCTGGGGAGAGGGGGGAGGCCGGCCCTACCTACCGCGGGCGATCTCCTTCGCCGAGACCGCGCCGGCCAAGGAGGGAATCCGGCTCGATTTCCTGGTCGAGGGCGTCGGGCCCGGCACCGACCGGCTCTGCGACCTGGAGCCGGGCGAGCGGGTCTGGCTGACCGGCCCGCTCGGCAACACCTTCTCCACACCAAAGCAGGTCAACCCGGACGCGGCCGGGGCGATCCTCGTCGGCGGCGGCATCGGCATCGCCCCGCTGGCGATCTGGCGCCGCCGCCTCGTCGAGCAGGGCATCCCCCTCCGCGTCCTCCTCGGCTTCCGCAACCAGCAGCACTCCGGCGGCCTCAACGAGCTCTTCTGCGCCGGCGGCACCCTCTGCCCCGACGTGCGCCTCGCAACCGAGGACGGCCACGCCGGCCACCAGGGCTACGTAACCGACCTCCTCGCCGCAATGCTCGCCGGCGACGACGCCACCTCCGCCGTCGTCTACTCCTGCGGCCCCCCGGCGATGCTGGAGGCGGTCAGGTCTCTGTGCGACGCAAACGGGGTTCCATGCGAGCTGGCCATGGAGTCGCCGATGGCCTGCGGCTTCGGCGCCTGCTTCGGCTGCGCGGTACCGAAACCCGACGGCGGCTACTTGCGCCTCTGCGTCGACGGACCGGTTCTGCGAGGCGATGCCGTCGCGGAGGTCGCGCATGCCTGATTTCTGCGGAATCGAGTTGGCGCACCCCGTCGTCAACGCGTCAGGCACCTACGACGCCATAGCCGCGCGCAAGGTTTTTGGCGATGAGCTGCTGCAGGCATTTCCCTTCTCGGCTTTTGTTTCGAAGACGATCACGCCGGAGCCGCGGACTGGAAACGAACCTCAGCGGATCTGGGAGACGCCGGCGGGAATGATCAACTCGATCGGCCTGCCGAACAAAGGCCTGGATGGATTCCTGGCGAGCGATCTGCCGCAGCTGGCGAAGCTGCCAGTGCCGCTGATCGTCTCGGTTATGGCGACCAACCGGGAGGCGTTCTCGCGCCTGGTGCAGGCGGTGGGCGATCGCGACGAGGTCGCCGCTCTGGAGCTGAACGTCTCCTGTCCGAACGTCCACTCGGGGCTGATCGTTGGCGAGAACCCTGACGAGACCGAGGCGCTGCTGGAAGCGTTGCGGCCGCTGACCGAGAAGCCGTTGATCGTCAAGCTGACGCCCAACGTCGCCAGTCCGGAGGCGGTCGCCGTCGCCGCCGAAGAGGGGGGTGCCGACGCGGTCTCGCTGATCAACACTCTGAAGGCCAGCGCGATCGACCCGGCCACCGGCGCGCCGGCCCTGGCGGCGGGTCACGGCGGCCTTTCCGGTCCCGCGGTGAAGCCGATCGCGCTGCACCAGGTGCGGGTGGTCCGGGCCGCCGTGGAGCTGCCGATCGTCGGCATGGGGGGGATCTCCAACGGCGCCGACGCGAGCGAATTCCTCGCCGCCGGGGCAGCTCTCGTAGCGGTCGGGACGGAGAGCTTTCGCGACCCGGGGGCCGGCTCGCGAATAGCAAATGAACTGCAAACCGGCGTGTCGGAAGCGCCGAGACGCCTGGCGGCGCTAGACCTCGAGTAGAGGTTGAGACGAATTTTGGGGCAATTGGCCCTCTTCGCCTTGCACGCCCCTTAGCCGCGGCTATACTCGCCGCCTCAGATGACGGCTTCCTCGGTGAAATCTTCCCTCGCGGCCCCCGAACGGTCCCTCGATCAGCGGATGGAGGCACTCAAACGGGCCAACGATATTCGTACCGCGCGGGCCAAACTGAAGAAGGATCTGAAGGCGGGACGGGCCAGCATCCAGACGATCCTGCTGGACCCGCCGGAGTACCTGCTGACCGCCAAGGTCTTCGACATGCTCCTCGCCGTACCGAAGTACGGCCGGGTGAAGACCAATCGGATCCTGAACCAGTGCCGGATCTCGCCGTCGAAGACGATCGGCGGCCTCTCCGAGCGTCAGCGCGCGGAGCTGATCTCCCAGCTCCGCCGTTAACTAGCCGACCGCTCCGCCGGTCATCATCTCCGGCCGCATGGCCAGCAAGGTCTTCGTCATCACCGGTCCTTCGGGGGTCGGCAAGGGCACCCTGATCAGGGAGCTGCTCGCGGCCGTGCCGGACCTGGAGCTCTCCGTCTCCGCCACGACGCGAGCGCCAAGAGAGGGGGAGGTCGACGGCCGCGAGTACCACTTCCTCACCCCTGAGCAGTTCGAGCAGCGCAAGGACGAAGACGACTTCCTCGAGTTCGCCACCTACAGCGGCAACCGCTACGGGACCCTCCGCAGCGAGGTCGAGAGACGCCTAGAGGCGGGCCACTCGGTCGTCTTGGAGATCGAGGTCCAGGGCGCCCAGCAGGTTCGCGCCTCCGGCATCGACTCGGTTCAGATCTTCATCGCTCCGCCCGACCCGGCGGTCCTGCGCGAGCGCCTCTCCGGCCGCGGCACCGATTCGCAGGAGGCGATCGACAGGCGGCTCGAGGTCGCCGAGCAGGAGCTGGCGGCGCAGGGGGACTTCGACCACTGCGTCGTCAACGACGAGGTGGGCCGCGCCGCCGCCGAGCTGGTGGCGATCGTCCGGGCCGAGCTCGATCCGGGTTCGGACAGCCGATCATCTAGACTGCCCGGCCGATGATCAAACCACGCGTAGACAAGCTTCTCGACCACGCTGACTCGCACTACGCCGCTGTCGTCGTCGCGGCCAAGCGTGCTCGTCAGATCAACAGCTACTACCACAACCTCGGCGAGGGTGGCTTCGGTGAGTACCCGCCGCCGATGGTCGACACGACCGGCGAGCGCAACTACCTCTCGATGTCGCTCGAAGAGCTGGCCCAGGGCAAACTGAAATACGAGTACCGCGCCTAGCGCTGGATTTGCCCGCGCGGCGGGCGTGCTCTAAAACCGGGTCATGGCCCGACTTCTCCTCGGCGTAAGCGGCGGCGTCGCCGCTTACAAGGCGCTCGAGCTGGCGCGCCTGGCGACGCTTGCCGGGCACGGCGTGCGGGTGCTGATGACCGAGACCGCGACCCGCTTCGTCGGCCCCGCCTCCTTCGAGGGGATCGTCGGCGCCCCGGTGTTGATCTCCGAGTTCGAGCGCGACCCGATGCGGGGCGCCTTCCCGGGCGAGGAGCAGACCTCGCACGACCCGATCGGCCACCTCGAGCTGGCCAGTCGCTGCGACGCCTTCCTGGTCGCGCCCGCCTCGGCGAACACGATCGCGAAGCTGGCGAGCGGCAATGCCGACTCGATGCTGACCACCTCGTTCCTCGCCTGCGCCGCTCCGCGCCTGGTGGCCCCGGCGATGAACGACCGGATGTACGCGGACGCGGCGACCCAGGCGAACCTGGAGACCTTGCGCCAGCGTGGCATCGAGGTGATCGAGCCCGAGGAGGGCAAGCTCGCCTCGCGCGGCGAGTTTGGCCGCGGCCGACTACCCGACCCCGAGCAGCTGCTGGCCCGAGTCGAAGCTTCGTTGCCCGCGGGCGATCGGCCCTGGGACGGCCTGCGGGTCCTGGTCACCGCCGGCGGCACCCGTGAGCCGATCGATCCGGTCCGCTTCATCGGCAACCGCTCCAGCGGCCGGATGGGCATCGCCCTGGCCACCGCGGCGGCGAAGCGCGGGGCCGAGGTGACGCTGATCGCCGCCAACGTCTCGCTGGCCTCGCCGGGCGTGCGGCGGCTCGACGTCGAGACCGCCGCCCAGCTGGCGGACGTCGCCGCGGAGGAGTTCGACCGCACCCACGTCCTGCTGATGGCCGCGGCGCCGGCCGACTTCCGCGCCGCCGCCCCCGCCGAGGGCAAGCTGCAGCGGTCGGGCTCACTGGATCTCTCCCTGGAGCCGACCGAGGACATCCTCGCCGGGCTCGCCTCGCGCCGCGCCGAGGGGCAGACGGTCGTCGGCTTCGCCGCCGAGCACGGGGGCGAGGCGGTCGAGCGGGCGCGCGGCAAGCTGCGGCGCAAGGGCGCCGACCTGATCGTCCTCAACGACGTCTCCGATCCGGAGATCGGTTTCGAGAGCGATCGCAACGCCGTCACCCTGATTGGCGCCGAGGGCGAGACCGAGGTGTCGATCGCCTCCAAGGACGAGGTCGCCGAGGCGATCCTGGACGAAGTCGACCGCTTGCGGGAAAAAGCAAGCCGGCCGGCAGCCTGAGCGGGCTATACTGATTTCAAGCTTTTCTGTCCCCTATGCGTGTCGAGAAGTGGGCCTGGCCCACTTTTTTTACGCCTCCACCCCGAAATTCCAGGCATGACCGACCCCACCGAGCAAGACATTCAGCAGCAGCTGTCCGGACTGGATCCGGAGATCGACGTCGTCGCCCTCGAGAAGCCGAGGACCGATGCTCTGCGGATCTTCATCGATCACCCAGACGGTGTCGACCTTGCGCTTTGCGAAAGGGTCACGCATCACCTGGCGGACCTGCGGGTCGATTATTCGCTGGAGGTTTCCTCGCCCGGGCCCAAGTACAGCCGCACCGCCACCGCTTCCGAGAACAAGGAGTCTCCGCAGTGACCAAAGAGATCGTCGACGCAGTCAAAGCGCTCGAGCAGGAGAAGGGAATCTCAGCCGACAAGCTGATGGACGCCCTAGAGGACGCCCTTCTCTCGGCCTACAAGAAGACCCCCGGGGCGGCCAAATACGCGCGCGTCGATCTCGACCACGAGACGGGTGACTTCCGCGTCTTCGAACTGATCCTGCCTCCCGAGCTGGAGGAGAAGCTGCTGGCCGAGGCCGCCGAGCTGCAGGAGGAGCCCGAGGTCGATCCGGAGACCGGCGAACTGAAAGAGCCGGAGGACCCCGAGCTCGACCCGGAGATGATCGCGCCCTACGAGGACCAGATCGAGACCAAGGACGTAACCCCCGAAGACTTCGGCCGGATCGCCGCCCAGACCGCCAAGCAGGTGATCCTGCAGCGGATTCGCGAGGCCGAGCGGCAGATGATGTACGACGAGTACCAGGACCGGGTCGGCGAGCTGATCACCGGGATCATCCAGCAGTCCGACAAGCGCTACACGCTGGTCCAGCTGCGCGAGCGGGTCGAGGCGCTGCTGCCGAAGTCCGAGCAGGTCTACAACGAGCGCTACGACCACGGGATGCGGGTCAAGGCCGTGATCACCGACGTCTCCGACTCGACCAAAGGGCCGGCGATCGTCGTCTCCCGCCGCAGCCCGGAGCTGATCAAAAGCCTGTTCGAGCTCGAGGTTCCGGAGATTGCCGACAAGCTGGTCGAAATCGTCGGCGTCGCCCGTGAGCCCGGCTACCGCTCGAAGATCGCCGTCGTCTCCCACGCCGACGGGGTCGATCCGGTCGGCGCCTGCGTCGGCCCCCGCGGCTCGCGCGTGCGGATGGTCGTCTCCGAGTTGCGCGGCGAGAAGATCGACATCATCCCTTACAACGAGGAGCCCGCTCGCTTCGTCGCCAAAGCGCTCTCACCGGCGCGCGTGCGCGAGGTGATCGTCGACGACGAGGAGCGCCAGGCGACGGTGATCGTCCCCGACGACCAGCTCTCGCTGGCGATCGGCCGCGACGGCCAGAACGCCCGCCTCGCCGCCCGCCTCACCGGCTGGCGCGTCGACATCAAGTCCGAGTCCGAGTTCGCCTCCGAAGAACACGAGGTCGAGGTCGAGGGCGAGGAACAGTTCGACGGCCGCTGCATGGCGATCCTCTCCAACGGCCGTCGCTGCCCGAACGCGGCGCTGCCCGGATCGACCTACTGCGGTTTGGAGCCGCATCAGGCGCTCTCGCGCTTCGAGACCAGCCAGACCGCGATCCTCACCGGCCTCGCGGAGACCGAGATCGCGATCCTCGCCGATCCGGACGCCGACGAGGGCCAGGTCGACGAGATCGTCAGCCGAGCGGAGGCGAACTTCGTCGAGCCGGTCGAGGAGGAGCCCGCGGCGGAGGAAGAGGCGGTCGAGGAGACCGCCGACGAAGTCGCTACCGAGGCGGCGATCGAAGAGGACATTCAGCAGGAGGCCACCGAAGCCGAGGAGGTCGAGGGCGAGACGCTGGGCGAGGACGAGGAAGCCGCGGCGCCCGCCGAAGGGGCGGAGCAGGCTTAGTGGCCAAGAAACGCGTACACGAGATCGCGAAAGCGCAAGGCGTCAGCTCGAAGGAGCTGCTCGAGGCGCTGAAGGCGGCCGGGGTGGAGGCGAAAGCCGCCGCCTCGAGCGTCGAGGAGGCAGACGCGCTGAAGGCGATCTCGGCCGCCAAGGGCAACGGCGGGGCAGAGGCGAAGAAAGCTCCGGCCAAACCGGCTCCCCAAGCCGAGCAGGCGGCTGCTCCGGCACAGCCGAAAGCGCCCGCGGAGGGCAACCCGAGTGGTAAACCGGCCAACCCGAAAGCCCGGAGCACCTCGACCAAACCGGTTCGCGCCGGCGGCGCCCAGCAGGGCGCCGGCGGTGGCGGTGGCGCGTCCTCGAAAAAACGCCGCGTGGTGATCGATTCGCAGGCTTCCCGTCGCGAGCAGGGAGGCGGCCCGCCGCCGCAGCGCCCGCCGCGCCGCCGCGGTGGCCGCCGTCGCCGTCCGCTGCTCGAGGAGCCGCCGGCGTCCCCGGCGACCCCCGCCGAGCCCGAGGCGGTCAAAGTCAACTCCGGCGCCACGGTGCGCGAGGTCGCCGAATCGCTCGGCCTCGCCCCGGCCGAGGTGATCAAAAAACTGATGATGATGGGCGAGATGGCGACGCTGACGCAGACCCTCACCGACGACTCGGTGAAGGCGATCGCCGACGAGTACGACCGCAAGGTCGAGATCGTCCACGCCGCCGACGAGGAGCCCGAGGAGCCGGAGTTCTCCGACGCCGACGAGGATCTGGTCGACCGGCCGCCGGTGGTGACGATCATGGGTCACGTCGACCACGGCAAGACCTCGCTGCTGGACGCGATCCGCGAGACCGAGGTGGCCGCGGGCGAGGCCGGCGGCATCACCCAGCACATCGGCGCCTACCAGGTCCACCACGACGAGAAGACGATCACCTTCCTCGACACCCCGGGTCACGCCGCCTTCACGGCGATGCGCGCCCGCGGCGCCAAGGTCACCGACGTGGTCGTCGTGGTCGTCGCCGCCGACGACGGGGTCATGCCGCAGACCAAGGAGGCAATCGACCACGCCCGGGCCGCCGACGTGCCGATGCTGATCGCCGTCAACAAGATCGACAAAGAGGGCGCCAACCCCGAAAAGGTCCGCGGCGAGCTGGCCCAGATGGAAATCAGCCCCGAGGAGTGGGGCGGCGACACCGTCTTCTGCGAGGTCTCGGCGAAGACCAAGGAGGGTCTCGACAACCTGCTCGACATGATCCTTCTGGTCACCGAGCTGGAGGAGCTCACCGCCAACCCCAACACGACCGCCTCCGGCCACGTGATCGAGTCCCAGCTCGACCCCGGCCGCGGCCCCGTGGTCACCGTCCTGGTCGAGCGCGGCACCCTGCGCGTCGGCGACTCGCTGGTCGCCGGTCCCCAGTGGGGGCGCGTCCGCGCGATGCAGGACTTCACCGGCAAAGCTGTCGAGGAGGCGGTGCCGGGGATGCCGGTCGAGGTGCTCGGCTTCGACGGCGTCGCCGACGCCGGCGAGTTCGTGCAGACGGTCGAGGGCGACCGCCAGGCCCGGCAGATGGCGGGGGAGCGCGCCCACCGGCTCAAAACCGAGGCGTTGGCCCGCCGCCAGGGCCGCAAGGTCAGCCTCGACGAGGTCTTCGCCCGCGCCCAGGAGGGCGAGATCAAGGAGCTCAACATCGTCCTCAAGGCCGACGTCGCCGGGTCCCTGGAGGCGCTGCAGGACGAGCTTGCCAAGGTACCCCAGGAACGGGTCTCGATCAACGTCATCCATTCTCAGACCGGCGGCATCAACGAGTCCGACGTGATGCTGGCCTCGGCCTCCGACGCGATCATCATCGGCTTCAACGTGCGTCCCCTGCTCGACGCCAAACGCGCCGCCGCGCGCGAGGGCGTCGACGTCCGCACCTACTCGGTCATCTACAAAATCACCGAAGACCTGCGCAACGCGATGGAGGGCCTGCTCGACGCGGTCGAGGTCGAGGAGACGATCGGCGAGGCGCTGGTCAAACAGACCTTCAAAGCCTCCAAGGTCGGCCGCATCGCCGGCTGCATCGTCGCCGAGGGCAAGGCCGTGCGCACCGCCAGCGTCCGCCTGATCCGCGAGGGCACGGTTATCTGGACCGGTGAGCTCGGCTCCCTGCGCCGCTTCAAAGACAACGTCCAGGAAGTCGAGGAGGGCCAGGAGTGCGGCATCGTCCTCGAGGGGTACGCCGACGTGAAGGAAGACGACGTGCTCGAGTTCTTCCAGACGAAACAGGTCGAGCAGACCCTGGAGTAGCATGGCTGGCTCCCGCATGCGGCGCATCAACGAGGTGCTCCGCGAGGTCGTGGGGGCCGCCATCGCAGGCGAATTGAGTGATCCTCGCATCGGCTTCGTGACCGTCACTTCCGTTGAAACCAGTCCCGACCTGCGCACCGCAAAGGTGTTCGTCAGCGTGCTCGGCTCCGAGGAGGAGCGCGAGGCGACCCTGGAGGGGCTGCGCTCCTCCCATGGCGTGATCCAGTCGCGGATCGCGGCGGAGACGCGGATGAAGCGGACCCCGACCCTGACCTTCCACTACGACGACACGATCGAGCAGGGCGTGCGGATCTCCGAACTGCTGGAGGAGGGCGAGGAGAAATGAGCTCGGTCCCCGACGTCGCCACCTCGGACCTCGAGCGCGTCAGCGCCGAGCTGCGGGCGCGCGACCGCTTCCTGCTGACCGCCCACGAGGGCCCCGACGGCGACGCCCTCGGCTCGCTGCTGGGTCTGCACAAAGTCCTCACCCAGCTCGGCAAGGACTCGGTGATGTTTATGGCGGCGAAGGAGTTCCCGCTGCCGATCGAGTACCGCTTCCTGCCGCTGGAGGAGGTCTTCCACGAGCCGCCGGCCGACATGGCGGACCGCACCGTGATCTTCCTCGACTGCGGCAACGTCGACCGGGTGCCGGTCGACTGGCTGACCGCCGGCGGCAACGAGGTGATCAACATCGACCACCATCACGACAACACCCGCTTCGGCGACATCAACCTGGTCGAGGTCGGCGCCTCCTGCACCGCCGAGATCGTCTACGACCTGGCCCTCCTGCTGGGAACGAAGATCACCCCGGAGATCGCCTCGGCGCTCTACGTCGGCCTGATCACCGACACGGGCAAGTTCATGTACGAGAACACCAATGCCCACACCCACCGGGTCGCGGCCGACCTGATCGAAGCCGGCGTCGACGTCGACGACACCTACCGCCGCCTCTACGAGCACGTGCCGCTGGAGAAGCTGCGGCTGGTCTCGCGGGCGCTCGACAACATCTCCAGCCATTGCGACGGGAGACTGGCGCTCAGCTACATCACCACCGCCGACTACGAAGCGACCGGCGCCGGCGAGGAGATGACCGAGGGGCTGATCGACAACCTGCGCTCGATCGACGGGGTCAAGGTCGCCGCCGTGATCCGCGACCTCGGCGACCGCGGCCGGGCCGCCCGCAAGGTCAGCCTGCGCTCCAGCGCCGGCGAGGTCGACGTCTCGGCGATCGCCAGGCTGCACGGGGGAGGGGGGCACAAACGGGCCGCCGGCTTCTCCACCGATCTCGAGTTCGAGGAGCTGGCCGAGTTCCTCGCCGGTGAGGTCTCGAAGCAACTCGGAAGCTGAGGATGACGGCCGAAAGCGGAACCGTTCTGCTCTACGACAAGCCGGCCGGCGTGACCTCCCACGACGTCGTCGCCAAGGTCCGCCGCGAGCGCGGCGTTAAGGCCGGACACGCCGGCACGCTCGACCCCTTCGCCACCGGGCTGCTGCTGATCCTGCTCGGCCGCGCGACCCGCTTGCAGCGCTTTCTCGTCGGCCTGCCGAAGACCTACCTGGCCACCGCCCGCCTTGGCTGGCGCTCCAGCACCGGCGACCCCGACGGAGAGTTGACCGAGACCGGAAACATGCCGGGCTCGCTGGACCTGCCAACCGGCACGGTGCGCCAGCATGTACCGATGACCTCGGCGGTGCGGGTCGGCGGCGAGCGGCTCTACAAGAAGGCCCACCGTGGCGAAGTCGTGGACACCCCCGCCCGCGACGTGCAGGTGCATCGCGCCGAGCTGCTTTCCAGCGATGGCGAGCATGCCCACTACGAGATCGAGTGCTCGGCCGGGACCTACGTGCGAACTCTGGTCGAGACCCTGGGGGATGCCTACTGCTCTGACCTGCGGCGGACCGCCGTCGGGCCGTTCCGGGTCGAGGACGCCGGCGAGGAGCTGCCGGCCGAGCGGGTCGCCGAGCTGGTGCCCGCCGTGGCGGAGGCGCTGCGGTGAGCATCAAGGTCACCTCGCTGCCCGACGCCGAGCCGCGGCCGCGCAACGTCGCGATCGGCACCTTCGACGGCGTCCACCTCGGCCACCGGGCGGTGATCGAGGCCGCCGACACCGTCCTCACCTTCGACCCGCACCCGCTCGAAGTCCTGCACCCGGCGGCGACGCCGAAGCTGATCATGCCCTTCGGCGTCAAGCGCGACGTGATCGAGGGCCTCGGGGTCGAGGAGCTGGTCGTGATCCCCTTCGACAAAGGCTTCTCCACCCAGAGCGCCGAGGAGTTCGTCGAGCACGTCCTGGTCGAGAAGCTGAACGCCAAGCAGGTCTCGGTCGGCGAGAACTTCCGTTTCGGGGCGAAAGCGAAAGGCGATCCGGCGATGCTCGAAGCCCATCCCGAGTTCGAGACCAGGGTGGTGCCGCTGGTCGAGGTCGACGGCGAGACCGTCTCCTCGACCCGGATCCGCGCCCTGGTCGCCGCCGGCGACATGGTCGGCGCCCGCCGCTGCCTTGGCGCCCCGTTCATGGTCGAGGGGACCGTGGTCAAGGGCGACCAGCGCGGCCGCGAGCTCGGTTTCCCGACCGCGAACCTGGTTCCCGACGATCGCCTCGCGATCCCCGGGCACGGGGTCTACGCCGCCTTCGCCAACGGCGTCCCGGCGGCGGTCAACGTCGGCGTCCGCCCGACCTTCGAGAGCGGCCGCGGGGTCCTGATCGAGACCTACCTGATCGACTACGACGAGGACCTGTACGGCAAGACCCTGCGGGTCGCCTTCGTCGAGAGGTTGCGCGGCGAGCGGGCCTACCACGAGGTCGACGAGCTGGTCGCCCAGATGCACCGCGACGTCGATGACGCCAGGCGCGTCTGTGCTACTTTCCAGCGGCCGTGACCCGCCGGGTGCACGGTTTTTTAACGACATGAGCCTGACCAAAGAGAAAAAGAGCGAGCTGATCGGCAAGTACGGTCGCGGCGAGAAGGACACCGGCTCGGCCGAGGTCCAGATCGCGCTTCTGACCGAGCGGATCAACGAACTCACCGAGCACCTGCGCAGCCACGCCAAGGATCACCACTCGCGTCGCGGCCTGCTGATGCTCGTCGGCAAGCGCCGCCGCATGCTGCGCTACCTCGAGAAGACCGATCTCGAGCGCTACCGCGCTCTGGTCAAAGAACTCGGCCTGCGGCGATGATCGAGGTCGGGCAGGAAGCTCCCGACTTCACGCTTCGCAACCAGGAAGGGGAGAAGGTCTCGCTGGCCGACTACCGCGGCCGCAAGCTGCTGCTGGTCTTCTATCCAGCCGACTTCAGCCCCGTCTGCGGCGACCAGTTCTCGATCTACCAGGAGGTCAAGCCGCAGATCGACGAGACCGGCGCCGAGCTGGTCGGGATCAGCGTCGACAGCGCCTGGGCCCACCGCGCCTTCCAGGAAAAGCTCGGCTTCGAGTTCACCCTGCTCTCCGATTTCGAGCCCAAGGGCGAGGTCGCCCGCGCCTACGGCTCCTACATCGACCGCGTCGGCACCGCCAACCGGACCCTCGTCCTGATTGACGAGGACGGGGCGGTCGCCTGGACCTACGAATCGCCCAACCCGGGCGAGTTCCCCGGCGCCAACGTCATCTTCGACGCGCTCTCCTAGGGGCGTGACCGACCTCGGCTCGGCTCCGGTCCCGGCGATCGGGCCGGACGACCACGTCGCCGGCGAGGGGGAGGAGGGGCTGATCGTCTATGCCGACCTCGGCTGCCCGCACTGCGCCGGCGCCTGGCAGCGACTGCGCGAACGCCCCGGCCGGCTCGCCTTCCGCCATTTTCCGGTCGCCAGCAAGCACCCGCGCTCGCCCGCGCTCCACGCCGCCGCCGAGGCGGCCGGCCGGCAGGGGCGCTTCTTCGCGATGGTCGACTCGCTCTACGCCGACCGGGGGCGGGTCGACGACCCGCATCTGTGGGAGCGCGCGGAGCGTCTCGGGCTCGATCTCGACCGCTTCCAGGCAGACCGCCGCGACGCCGATGCCGAGGCCCGCATCAGGCGCGATTTCCAGTCCGGGATCCGCGCCGGGGTGGCTGGCACTCCGGCGGTTTTCGATGCCTGTACCCTTGTCGCAGTTAGAGAACGAGAGTTCTGAACGCAATGGGTCGCCAACCGGGCGGCCGGAGGTAACAACTAAATGAGCATGTTTGACGTAACCCGCGTCTCGGCGGACATCGGCGACAGCCAGATTTCCTTTGAGACCGGAAAACTCGCGAAGCAGGCGAGCGGTGCCGTCGTCGTCCGCAGCGGCGACACGATGGTCCTCTGCACCGCCACCGTCGGGAACCTTCGCGACGTGGACTTCCTTCCCCTCACCGTCGATATCGAGGAGCGGATGTACGCCGCGGGCAAAATCCCCGGCTCGTTCTTCCGGCGCGAGGGCAAATCGAGCGAGAAGGCGACGCTGACCGCGCGGATGATCGATCGCCCGATCCGGCCGCTCTTCCCCAAGGGCTGGCACTACGAGACGCAGCTGGTCGCGATCCCGATGTCGGTCGACCAGGTCAACCCTTACGACATCCTCGCGATGAACGGCGCCTCCGCGGCGCTGGCGATCTCCCCGGTCCCGGTGGCCGCCCACGTGGGCGCCGTCCGCATCGGCAAACACGAGGGTGACTTCGTCGTCAATCCGCCGGAGGAGACGCACGAGGAGCTCGAACTCGACCTGATCGTCGCCGGCACCGACGAGGCGATCCTGATGGTCGAGGCCGGCGCCACCGGCGTCACCGAGGCCGAGATCCTCGACGCCCTCGACATCGCCCACGCCGAGATCAAGAAGCTCTGTTCGGCGATGGAGGAACTGCAGCAGAAGGTCGGCAAAGAGAAGATGGTCGTTGAGGCCCCGAGCATCGACGAGGGCCTGCTCTCCGAGATCCGCTCTTCGCACGGCCAGGCTCTGGTCGACGCGATCGCCACCGAGGGCAAGCTCGAGCGCTACGAGGCGATCGACAAAGTCAAGGACGAGGTGGTGGGTCACTACGCCGCCGCCCACGAGGACGGCGAGGTCGACGCCGACCGCGTCGCCGAAGTCAAGGCCGCGATCGACTCGATCGAGAAGGACACGATCCGCAAGGCGATCGCCGTCGAAAAGAAGCGCCCCGACGGTCGCGCCCAGGACGAGATCCGGCCGATCGAGTGCGAGGTAGACATCTCCCCGCGCGTCCACGGCTCTGCCCTGTTCACCCGCGGCGAGACCCAGATCCTCTCCAACGTGGCGCTGGGCACGACCCGCATGGACATGCGGATCGACACCCTCGGGCTGCAGACCACGAAACGGTTCTGGCACCACTACAACTTCCCGCCCTTCTCGGTCGGGGAGGCCGGCTTCATGCGCGGCCCGAAGCGCCGCGACATCGGCCACGGTGCCCTCGCCGAGCGTGCCCTGCTGGCGACGATCCCCGACGAAGAGTCGTTCCCGTACGTGATCCGCGCGGTCTCCGAGACGCTCGAGTCCAACGGTTCCTCTTCGATGGGCTCGGTCTGCGCCTCCTCGATGGCGTTGCAGGCAGCGGGCGTCCCGGTTAGCGCTCCCGTGGCCGGCGTCGCCATGGGCCTGATCAAGGAGGGCGACGACTACATCGTCCTCACCGACATCGCCGGCGTCGAGGACCACCTCGGCGACATGGACTTCAAGGTCGCCGGCACCGCCGAGGGCATCACCGCCCTGCAGATGGACATCAAGATCACCGGCGTCACCTTCGACATCCTGCGGGACGCGCTGGACCAGGCCCTCAAGGGCCGCCAGTTCATCCTCGGCAAGATGGCCGAGGCGATCGACGGGCCGCGGGAGAAGCTCTCGGTCCACGCGCCGGCGATCGAGTCGATCAAGATCGACCCCGAGAAGATCGGTGCCGTGATCGGCAAAGGCGGCGAAACGATCCGCGCCCTCTGCGAGGAGTTCGAGGCCGAGATCGACGTCGAGGACGACGGCACGGTGCGGATCTACGCGCCGACCGGCGAACTGGTCGAGGGCTGTGTGGCCCGGATCAACTCGATGACCAAGGAGGCCGAGATCGGCGACCGCTACGACTCCGCCAAAGTCGTCAAGACGACGACCTTCGGCGCCTTCGTCGAGCTGGTCAAGGGCACCGACGGCCTGCTTCACATCTCCAACGTGAAGCCGGGCGAGCGGGTCGACTCGGTCGACGACGTCCTCAAAGCGGGCGAGGAGATCGACGTCACCGTGGTCGAGGTCGACAAGGAGCGCGGCCGCATCGGCCTGCGCCTCACCGACGACCCCTCGGTCGCGGGCAAATCGCCGGAGGAACTGGCCGCGGTCGGTTCCGGCGGCGATGGCGGCGGCGGACGGCGCAACGGCGGCGACCGCGGTGGTCGTGGTGGCGGCGACCGTGGACGCGGCGGCGATCGCGGCGGCCGGCGCCGTGAACGCGAGCGGCGCGACTAATTGGGCGCCAAGCTCACTGAGCTGGACTCGGGCGTCCGGGTCGTAACCGAGGAGGTTCCCTCGGTTCGGTCCGTGGCGCTCGGGCTCTGGGTCCGGACCGGATCCAGGAACGAGACCCCGGCGCAGGCCGGGGTCTCGCATTTCCTCGAGCACCTGCTCTTCAAGGGGACGGCGCGCTACTCGGCGATCGAGATCTCCGAGCGCTTCGACGGGCTGGGGGCCTCGGTCAACGCGGCCACCGGCAAGGAGACGACGCACCTGCACGCCCGCTTCCTCGACGAGCACACCGAGGAGGTCTTCGACCTGCTGGCGGAGATGCTGCTGGCGCCGACCTACCCGGACATCGACTCCGAGCGCCAGGTGGTGCTGGAGGAGATCGCGATGTACGACGACGAGCCGCAGGACCGGGTCCACGACGTGCTCGCCGAGGCGGTCTTCGGCTCACATCCGCTGGGTCGCCGGGTGCTGGGCGAACCGGAGGTGATCGCCTCGGTCCCGGTGCCGGACATCGAGGATTACCGCAGCTCCCGCTATACCGCCCCGCGAATCGTCGTCGGCGCCGCCGGGCATCTCGACCACGATCGCATCGTCGAGATGGCGAAGCGGCTGGTCGACCCGCCGGCCGGAGACGGGGGAGGGGTTGCCAAGGCCGAGCTGGAGCGCGATTCGCGCCTTTGCTTCCTCAGCAAGGAGACCGAGCAGTACCACATCTGTTTCGGCGCACCGGGCCTGCGGCGCGACGACGAGCGGCGCTACTCGCTGGCCGTGCTCGACGCGATTTTCGGCGGCTCGACTTCTTCGCGCCTCTTTCGCGAGGTGCGCGAGAAGCGCGGGCTCGCCTACTCGGTCGGCTCTTACAACGAGCAGTTCACCGACCAGGGTCTGGTCGCGACCTACGTCGGCACCCGCGAGGACAACGTCGAGGAGGCCTGCTCGATCATCGGCACCGAGATGGCGCGTCTGCGGTCCGAGCCGGTCTCCGAGGAGGAGCTGGTGCGGGCGAAAGAGAGCGTCAAGGGCCGGCTGGTGCTGAGCTCCGAGTCGACCGCGGCGCGGATGACGCGGATCTCGCGGGCGACCCTGTTCGACCTGCCGATCGAAAGCCTCGACGAGATGCTGGCCAAAGTGGATGCGATCGCGGTCGCCGACCTGACCGAGCTGGCAAGTGAGCTCTACGCCGCCGAGCGGCTCTCCGCCGCCTGCGTGGGCGCCGACGAGGACCGCTTCCGCAAGGCGCTGGCGCCGGTCAGCGAAGCACTGGTCGCCGCATGACCAGGGTCGCGGTCGCCGGCGCCGCCGGCAAAATGGGCCAGGCCGTCTGCGAGGCGGTCGAGGAGGCCGACGGCCTCGAGCTGAGCGGCCGCGCCGACCCCGCGCTCGGGACCGAGCTGAGTGAGGTTCTGCCGGACGCCGACGTGGTCGTCGACTTCACCGTCCCGGACACGGCGCTGGCCAACGTCAAGGCCTGCCTTGAGGCCGGAGTCCACGCTGTGGTCGGCACCACCAGCTTCGACCTCGAGGCCGCCCGCCAGGCTGCCGAGGCATCCCAGGCCAACTGCTTCGTCGCCCCCAACTTCGCGATCGGCGCGGTGTTGCTGATGGAGGTCTCGCAGACGATCGCCGAGCACATGCCCGAGTGCGAGATCGTCGAGCTGCACCACGACAAAAAGCTCGACGCCCCCTCTGGCACCGCCAAGCGCACCCAGGAGCTGATCGACGCGGCGGGGGGGAACGTCCACCAGCCGATCCACTCGGTCCGCCTCCCCGGGCTCGTCGCCCACCAGGAAGTGATCTTCGGCGGCGTCGGCCAGACCCTCTCGATCCGCCACGACTCGATCGACCGTCGCTCCTTCATGCCCGGCGTCGTCCTCGCCTGCCGCAAGGTGGCCGAGCTGCCCGATCGCTTCACGGTCGGGCTGGAGAAGCTGCTGTAGATGGCCACCGGCCTCGCGAAGCTGCCGCCGAACGGGATACCCTGGAAGCGATGAAGGAGATCAAGGGCCTGCTGACCGCGATCGCGACCCCGTTCGACGAGGACGGGAGGGTCGACCACGACGCGGCCCGCCGCCTGGCGGCGCATCTGCTCGAGCACGGGTCGCACGGACTCGTGGTCGCCGGCTCCACCGGAGAGTGCCCGACCCTGACCGACGGCGAGGAGATCGAGCTGCTGCAGGCGATCCGGGCCGAGGTGGGGGATGAGACGCTGGTGGTCTGCGGCACCGGGACCAACGACACCCGCCACTCCTGCGAGCTGACGAAGATGGCGGCGGACTCCGGCGCCGACGCCTCCCTGGTCGTCGTCCCCTACTACAACAAGCCCAACGAGGCCGGGATCAGGGCCCACTTCGAAACCGTCGCCGCCGCGGTCCCCGAGCTGCCGATGGTGATGTACAACATCCCCGCCCGGGTGATCGTCAACGCCAGCCCCGAGCTGCTCGGCGAGCTCGGCCAGGTCGACAACATCGTCGCCGTCAAGCAGGCCAACGACGAGGAGCTGGGCCCGATCGACGGTCTCACCGTCCTCGCCGGCAACGACAACACCTTCCTTCGCGTTCTCGAGTTCGGCGGCGGGGGCGGCATCACCGTCGCTTCCCACATCGTCGGCGACCGGATGCGCGAGATGTGGGACGCCGCCCAGAACGGCGACCTCGAGCGGGCGCGGCAGATCGATGCCGAGATAACGCCTGTCTACGAGGCAACCTCCGTCACCACCAACCCGATTCCGCTCAAGGCGGCCCTGGAGATGCTGGGGCTGTGCGCGGATCGACTCCGACTTCCCCTGGTGTCCGCCGACGCCGAGCAGCGAGCCGCCATCAAGGCCGGACTCGATGCCGCCGGCGTCGCGGTCCCCAGTTAGACATCAACTTCTGAATGAGAGTGAGTAACTAGTGCCAAGCAAACTGCGAGTGCTGCCCCTGGGCGGCCTCGGCGAGATCGGCAAGAACATGACCGTGATCGAGTACGACGGCCGCATCGTCGTCGTCGACACGGGGCTGATGTTCCCGACCGCCGAGATGCACGGGATCGACCTGGTCCTACCTGACTTTTCCTACCTGCGCGATCGCGCGGACGACATCGAGGCGATCGTCCTCACCCACGGCCACGAGGACCACGTCGGGGCGCTGCCCTATGTGATCCGCGAGATCGGGATGCCGCCGGTGATCTACGGCGGCCTGCTGACGATCGGGATGGTGCGCTCCAAGCTCGACGAGCACAAGCTCGGCGACTCGGCGCCCCTGCAGGAGCTGCCCCCCGGCGAGAAGGTCAAGCGCGGGCCGTTCGAGCTCGAGCTGATCCACCTCGCCCACTCGATCCCCGACATGCGGGCGGTGCTGCTGAAGACCGACGCCGGCTCGGTGCTGATGACCGGCGACTACAAGTTCGACCAGACCCCGGTTGACGGCCGTCCCGCCGACGTCTCGCGGTTGGCCGAACTCGGCAAGGAAGGGCTGACGCTGCTGTGCGGCGACTCGACCAACGCCGACCGGCCCGGGGTGGCCCCCTCGGAGTCGGCGGTCGGGCCGGCGCTGTTCCAGCAGTTCTCCCGCTGCAAAGGCCGGATCATCGTCACCTCGTTCGCCTCGAACATCCACCGCGTCCAGCAGGTGATCGACGCCGCCGAGCGGCTCGACCGCAAGGTGGCTCTGGTCGGGCGCTCGATGCGCAAGAACTACAACATCGCCTCCAACCTCGGGATCGCCAAGGCTCCGCAGGGGATCTTCATCCAGCCGAAGGAGATCGGCGACTTCCCCGACGAGAAGGTCGTGGTGATCTCGACCGGCAGCCAGGGCGAGCCGCTCTCGGCGCTGCGGCGGATGGCCAACAACGACCACCGCGACGTGCAGCTGCACTCCGGCGACACGGTCGTCTTCTCGGCGACGCCGGTGCCGGGCAACGAGCGCGCGGTGAACGAGACGATCGACCGCATCTACGAGATCGGCGCCACCGTGATCACCGCCAAAGACGCGCCGATCCACGCCTCCGGCCACGGCTGGCAGGAGGAGATCAAGCTGATGCTCAACCTGACCCGGCCGAAGTTCGTGATGCCCGTCCACGGCGACCACAAGCGGCTGCGCTTGCACAGCGAGCTGGCCGAAGCGGTGGGGATCGAGAGCGACCGGATCTTCCAGGGCCGCAACGGCGTGCCGCTGGAGGTCGACCGCAACGGCGCCGCCTTCGGCGAGGACATCCACGCCGGCGTCATCTACGTCGACGGCGTCAACATCGGCGAGCCCGACGACGCCGCCCTGCGCGACCGCCGCGAGATCTCTGCCGACGGCATCTTCATCGTCGTCTCCACGATCTCCAGCGACGACGGAAAGGTCGTCGCCGACCCCGAGGTGATCTTCCGCGGCGTCGCCTTCCTCGAGGAGGCCGGCGGCCTGGTCGAGGACCTCAAGGACCTGGTCGAAGACCAGCTCGAAGACTCGGCCGAGAACGGCAACCGAGAGCCGCAGCTGGTCGAGGAAGACCTGCACGACGCAATCGGCAAGTTCGTCTGGCAACGCCTCCGCCGCCGGCCGATGGTCCTACCGGTCGTCATCGAGGTCTGATTTAGGTGGGTGGTGGGAGAGGGACGGGTGCCCCTCTCCCTCCCTGGGTTTTTCGCCTATGACTTGCCGGCTCTCGCCGAGTGGTCTGTGCGAAATACAGGGACGCCGGTCGGGAGAGGGGCACCCGTCCCTCCTCGCGACAGCACCTGAAGCACGCCCGGCTCCAAGGGTGAGCAGCTAAAAGGCCGACAAAGGCTTTTGCTTTTCAAGCTGATTCACCTTGGGCGTAGTCCCAGATCCGATCGCTGAGGGTGCCGGTGGGGGTGTCCCGGGCACTCAGCATGGAGCCGGGCTGCCGACTCTTGAGGCGATAGCAGGAGGCGTACCTCC
>DASUTJ010000018.1:0-17527 GCA_036374655.1 Solirubrobacterales bacterium
GGCCGCCGGGCGGCCCGACCAGGGCGCAAAGGAGAACTGGGTCAGGTAGGTGCCGCAGCCCGGCGTGGAAAGCGGGGCGCGGGGGCCGCCGTAGACGTTCAGCTTGAGGTTCGCGACCGGGACCTGCGGCAGGCCGCCGAGGGCGGGGATGCCGTCGAAGACCGCCGTCACCTGGCCGGTCAGCGGGTTGGGTTCGATCCGGCCCGGCAGCTTCAGGTGCACGCCCTGTTCGTCGGCCACGAGCCAGAGGCCGAACAGGCGCCCGGGCTCGGGAGTGCGCTGGTAGACCGCGCCGTGCAGGGTCTCTTCCAGGGCCGGTACCCGGGCTTCGATGGTGCCGATCTTCGCCGCATCGGGGCAGTCGGCGTCGACGTTCTCGCCGAAGTTGACGTCCTCCTCGCTGCAGCCCGCGAGGCCCTCGGCGGCGGCGGGGTTGATCGCGATCCCCTCGGGGAAGGTGACCCGGGCGCTCTTCATCGTCGAGCTGGCGAGGCCCTGGGGGCTTTCGTCCTGGGGAACCGTGAGCTCGGTGTCGAGGCCCGTGGGGGAGGCGGCCTCGGGATTGGTCAGCGCCGTGGTGAAAGAGGGGGCGAAGCTGAGTTTTCCGCAGCCGGTGATCTGCGGGAAGGAGGCGACCCTGGTCGAGGGCTGGTCGGGCAACTGATAGCTGCGCGCCGTCACCCGCACCGAGCGGTCAAGCGAGCAGTCGGTCGGGTTGGAGAAGAAGGGGCCGCCGGAGGTGACCGGGCGCCCGCCGGGCGGCGCTCCCCCGAAGATCGCCTCTACGGGCGTGATCCGGTCCTCGTTGTGGGCCGGGTCCGACGGCACCCCCCAGATCGTCGAGATCGCTTCGGAGAGACCGCTCGCCGAGGGGATGCCTTCGGCGGTGGCGACGATGCCGAAGTCGACCGGGTCGACGCGGACGTTGATGAAGGCCGGCCAGCCGACCGCGATGAAGCCCAGGCGGGCGACGATGTCGGTGCCCTTGGGCGGCACCATGTTGTAGATCGGCTCCTTGAAGACGCCGGGGACAGGCTGGACGACCCGCACCAGGCTCGTGCCGACCTGCGAGTCAAACGGGCAGGCGCTGTTTTCGGAGCTGTCGCCGAGCTGCTCGGCGGTGCAGCGCGGGACCGCCTGCGGGTTGCCGATCACTCCGGGGGGCAGCTCGATTTCGATGTCGCGGGCGAGGGCGAACGGGGTGTTGCCGTCGCGGGTCAGCTTCACCGCGATCGTCATGTCGGCGTGCTTGCCCGCCTGGGTGGAAGAGAGCGAGGCGGAGACCGATTCGACCGCGAATTTGTCGAATTCTTCAGCCGCTGAAGCCGGAGAGGCCCAGAGGCCAAGCAAGGCTGCCGCGGCGAAGACGGTCGCGATCGCGGTGCGCAGAGCGGCGCTCATCGGCTGCCCCTCTTCTTCTCGGCGCCGGCTCGGTTCTTCTCGGTGCCCTTCTTCTTCTTCTTCTTCTTGTTCTTGTTCTTGACGCAGCGGACCTTGCCGTTCTTCTTCACCTTGTGCTTGGCCTTGGGGCAGCGCTTGGGGGGCTTGGTCTGGTCGCCGGGACCGCGCACCCGGGTATCGGCACCAGGCAGAAGCGGCGGCGGCGGCTGATTGGGTCGACAACCTTCGCCCTCGCATTCGCTTACCGCTTCTTCGGCGAAGCCGCCGCCGACCCGCGCGTCGTAGATCGATGGGGTTTCGTCGGCGTCGGAGCCGACCAGCAGCTCTGAGCTCAAGAAGAACGCGTCGTCGCCGCTCGAGCTCACCGCCCACAGGTACTCGTCGCGCCGGCTCTGCGGCGAGGAGATCAGGTAGACGCACCCCTGCGCTCGCTTGCAGCTGCCTACACCCTGGTCCTCCCACTCATAGACGTCCCGCAGTCCGTCGGAGTCGCTTGCCACCAGCGCTTCGCTCGACTCGAAGAAGGCACGACGGCCGTCGGCGCGCAGGTTCTCCGGCCAGGCGAATTGCGAGAAGAGTTCCCGACCTTCGCGGAATTCCGACTGCAGCGTCGCGTCGGAGCTCGCCGCCGCGCCGGTTGGGATGCACGACAGGCACTCGAGCTCGCCGGCGGCGTAGCGGTAGATCTGCGCGTGGCCATCGGGGTCGTAGCCGGTCAGCGCCGCGCGGGATTTGAACAGAAAGGCCGAGCCGTCTGGGGTGGTGCGGGCCGGGACCCGGCCGAGGCTGCCCGCCCCAGCCTCAACCCAGAGGCCGAGGCCGTCAACGTCCTGGCTTTCAAAGTTGGTCCCGTCGACGTCGCGTTCGGTCACCGCGCCGACGAAGTCGATCTGACCTTCGACCGAGCGGTAGAGGTTTTCTTTGCCCGCCTGCGGTTCGTCGCTCTCGGGGTTGGGGCCCGATCCAGCGATCGCGCTCTGCGAGACGAAGTAGGCGGTCGAGCCGTCGGCCGAAACGGTGACCGGGACTACTTCGGCCGCGGTGTCGGCGAAGACGGCCGGTTCTGCCCCCCCCACTTCGAAGGCCTTGAGGTCGCCGCTCTGTAGGTAGAAAAGGCGTTTGCCGCCTTCGGCCAGCCCGGCGAAGCTGACGCCGCTGCCGATCGTAAAGGTCTCTTCGTTGTCGTAGCGCAGATACAGCGTGCTGCCGACTTTGAAGGCGATGCCGGTGCCGTCAAGCGAGGCGCCCTGATAGGTCGCGTCTTCGGTGGCGCCGAAGGGTTCATTGCCCGGTTTCAGCGAGATCACATGCGTAGTCCCGTCCGGCGCGCGGTCATAGATTGCCCCGGTCCCGTCGGGAGCCGCCAAGGGCTCGAGCTTCACTTCCGCGTCGAAGACGATGTGGGCGGCTTTCTCGCTGATCAGCCGCCCCGTCGCTGCCGGGTCGATCTCCCCAAGGCTGCCCTGGCCGAGCAGCTCCGAGTGACCGTCGGGGTAGCGGATGTAGCTCGTCCCCGGCACCAGGACGGCGGAGCCAACGCCTGCGCCCCGCCAGAAGAGGTAGCCCTGGTCAGGCGAGGTGGCGCCTATCGCGAGGTCGGAGGCTTCCGATGCCGAGGGGCCGGTGTGGGTGGTCGACCAGCCCGAGCCGGTGCGGGTCGCGAGATAGGGGTCGCCAAACAGAGACCCGGTGCCTCCGAGCCCAGGCAGAGAGCCGCCCTCGACCCGGAAGGGAACCTTGTCCCCTGCCGAAGAGACCAAGCGGGTGGTAAAGACGCCGCCCATCTGGCCGATGCCGCGGGGCGCCCGTGCGTTGGTGTCAGCCGGCGTCACCAGCTCGTAGGCGCGGCAGTCCGGCAGGAGCGCCGAGAGGCCGGTGCGGAGGAGCGCGTTGGCGCAGGGGGGATCCACGTCGAGCGAGGCGACGGGGTAGGTGGTGAAGGTCCCTTCCGCTTCGTCCTGTCCCCCATTTTCCGGGTCGGCTGCTTCGTTGTTCGCGATCAGCCGAAATTCGTAAGTCGTGTCGGGGTTCAGGCCAGATGCCGGCGCCGAGACTTCCACTTCGGTATTGCCGGCGGGCAGCCTCCCTCCCCCGGCCGACGCCCAAATCGCTGCACCCTCGACTTTGTATTCGAAGTTGTAGTTCGTCTCGAGATTGTTGGGGTCGATCACCCCCTGCAGCTCGGCTTCATCTTCGCTGACATTGGCAGCACCGATCGATTTCACTTCCGGCGAGCCGACAGTCGAGACGAAGAAGGCGTAGGAGTGGCCGGTGCCGGTCCGGTTGGAGGGGACGTAGAGGAAGCGGCCTTCGCCTGCTTCTTCGCTCAATTTCCCGTTCGGGCTGGTGGGACCGTTGTCAACGCCGATCTCCAGACCGGGGACGCACTCCAAAAAGTCAGCGTCGATCTCCTGCACGTAGGTGCCGTCTTCCTCGAATTCATAGAGGTGGCAGTTTTCCCCGTCGAGAACGAAGACGTTGCCGCTGCCTTCGTCCACCGCGATCGATAACCCGGTCCCGAGTTCCCCCGAAGGGATCGACGACTCTTCGATCGAGCCGATCTTTTTGTATTGGTCGCTTGGAGGGCTTCCTTCGACGGTGTTCAGATCGAAAATGTCGATCCGCGCTTCATTGATGCCGGCGCTGCCGTACATCCTGTCGCGCAAGACGTCGACGGCCACACCAGCGCCGCCGGGTCCAATTGCCGCTGGGGTGACCCTCACCACCGCGTTGCCTTCGGTGGCCGAGTTGTACTCGATGATTCCGCTACCCGAGCCCGAGAAGAGGTGGTCGTTGTCGAAATTGATCGCCATTCCGCTCAACGTACTGCCCCTTTCCGCCACCAGCACCGGGGGAGTTCCGCCGTATTTGATTTGGCAGAGGTCAGGCTGGTAGGGAGCGTCAGGGGCGAGGCGCACTATCGCATCTTCTTTCTGGAAGACATAAAGCTCACCGTTACTGTCGATCGCCAGCGAGGTGACCCGTGGCACTGGCACCTCTGAGATGAAGGTGCCGTCCGAACAGAAAATGTCAACCCGCCCTTCGCTTCCGTCAGTTTTACTGCCCCAAACGCCGACGTAAATGTTCCCGTAGAGATCGGGAGTAACTGCCGTGGGGAAAGCGAAAGACGGCGGAGTGGGACCGTTGGGGGGAGGTAAATACGGACAACTAGGATCCGCGGTGGGGTCGACACTCGTCGTCCCGCACCCACCAGTCAGAGAGAGCTCGGAGTCGATCACCCGTTCCCCGATCGCAGCCGTGGCGGCTGGCGCGGAGACGCTGAAAAAAGCCAGCAGAATTGCCCCGATCGCCCATCGCGGTGCCAGATGGCTGGCGAGCCGGATCTTGCACCTCGCGCTCCTGTTCAATGAACTCCCCCCCCTGAAAATTCCCTGAGCCGACCTCGTCCGTTCCCAGAACCGCCCACCTTAAGGCGTGAACGAATCGCTGTCAAGCCCCTAGAAGTGACGACCGCCCCCGGCGTACCGAGGGCGGTCTTTTCACAATCAGGTACAGCCGGAGCGTAACTTGCTACGCCGAAACTCCGAGGTTATGCGGAGATGTAACTGTGTAGCTGCCTTTCCAGGTAGCCGAGGGCACCAGGAAGCCACAATTGAGCACGGCGCTGATGTGCATTGTCGCGAATGTCGCCGGCGTCCCATCGACCCCTGTCAGGGTGCCGATGTGCGTTGTGTCGCCGGTCACGCAATGGAGATTGCCGAAAACCGAGCCCGTTCTGACTGTGGCGTTCTCCGAGTAAACTGTGCCATCTGTAGTCCCGGCGATGTGAACGATCTCGAGTTTGCCCGGATCAACCACTTCCACGCCGAACGTGCATTTATTGAAAGTTAGTTTGGAGATAGGACCTGTAACCGCGGCGCCGGTTTTGATGGTCGTGGCTCCTTCGACTTCCGATTCCGTGCATGTGTTCGCAAAGGATCCGTCTGTCCTGGCCAGGCTGATCGATTGCTCGGCAGTGGCTTTGATCGTAACCGAGCCGGCCTGTGTTACGCCGCCGACCTCGAGTGTGGTCGCCGAGGCGCTGCTTGCGGCGAACGCCGTGAAGGCCATGGCCGCGACCGCGGCGAGGCCGAGCATCTTTAGATACTTCATTTTCATTCTCCTTGTTCCTGCCCCGGTCCCCCCAGGGCTTTGGGTACGGAGAGAGTCCTACCGATTGGCCTGCGTTTAGTCAAGAACAGTTGAGTTTGCAACCATCTTTCTAGTCACGCAGGCCCGCACCTGCCTAGAGGGGAGCCAGCTCCGGCGCCTGCGCCTCAGGTCAGTTGCCGAATCAGGCGGCCCCACTCCCCAGGAGATGTGCGGCTGACGGCGATGCAGGAGGTACAGCTAGCTCGGTCGCGGTCTGACCGCGATCGTCATCTGGGCCAGGGCACAGGTCCTGCCCTCGTCATCGAGGACTTCGGCCTGCCAGAGCCAGGTGGTGCGGCCGCGGTGGCGGGCCTTGGCTCGGACTTCTGCCGCACCCGCGGTGATCGGGCGGATGAAGCTGACGGAGATCGACTGCCCCATCGCCGCCATCCCCTCGTCGTAGACGGCGCCGAAGGTCGCCCGCGAGCAGACGCTCTCGACCAGAGTCGACATCACGCCGCCGTGCATCAGCCCCACCGGCTGCCGCAGCTCGTCGCGCAGCTCGACCCGGGCGCGGGCGTCGTCGGGGTCGTCGCTGAGCCACTCGGTGCCGATCAGCTCGTCGAAGTGGGAAGGCTTAACCGAAGCGTCGTCGTTCACGGCATCGCACCCTAATAGGCTTCCCAACTCGTGGCGCTGTCCGACGACCAGAAGGCGATCCTGCGGTTGCTCTCCCAGCGGGGGGCGCAGGGCTATGACGATCTTTCCGCTCTGCTTGGAGTGAGCGTCGACGAGGTTCACTCGCGGGCGAAGGCGGCGGCTGCGCAACTTGAAGGGGAAGGGATCCCGGCGCCGGCTGTTCCGGAGCCTGGCGGTGGGGGCAAAAGTGACTCCCCGCCGGTCGCTTCACCTGAGCCGAAGCCCGTTGCTCCGGTTGATCCGAAGCCGATCCCGAAACGCGAGCACCATTCCGTCAAGGAAGAGGCTCATCGCTTGAAGCTGCTGGAGGGACGGGGGCTCTGGTCGTTGCTGGCTGGAGCCGCGGCTGTCGTTCTCTTCGTCGTCTTCATCCTCGTCGGGGGCGACGGCACCGATAGCGGTGGCGACTCGACCACGGCCAGCTCGTCCGACACGCCCAGCGGGGAAACCGTGGCGGCGCTGGAAAAAGCTTCCGAAGGCGGCGACAAAGAGGTCACGAAAGCCTCGCTGCAGGCGGTCGACGGCAGCGACGCGGTCGGGGTCGCGATCTTCGGCCGGGTGAAAAAGAGCCTGGCGCTGCAGGTGGCCGCGGAAGGCCTCGAGCCGGCAGAGGAAGGCCAGGGCTACACGATCTGGCTCGCCGCCTCGCCGCAGAAAATGCTCCCTCTCGCCTCGACCGAAGTCGGCGAGGACGGCCGCATCGGCGCCCAGGTCACGGTCCCGGTCGAAGTCCTCGCCTACCTGGCCAACGAAACCTTCCGCGAGATCGCGATCACCCGCACCGACGAAACCGAGCTGAAAGCCTCGCTGGCAAAGGCGACGAAAGAAAAAGACGCCCCCGAATACACCGGCGACGAAGTCCTCAACGGCGAAGTCACCGGGCCGATAGTCGGCGCGGCGAACCGCAAAGAAGCCGAATAACTACGCGTCGGGAATCAGCTTTCCCGGGTTCATGATGTCCAGGGGATCAAGCTCTTCCTTGACCGCCTGCAGCACGTCGAGTCCCGTCGCCCCCACCTCGGCCTCCATGTAGGGGGCGTGGTCGCGGCCGACCGCGTGGTGGTGGGTGATCGTGCCGCCGTGGGCGACGATCGCCTCACAGGCGACGCGCTTCACCTCGGCCCACTGCTCCAGCTCGGCGCCACGGCGGACGCGGGAGATGAAGGTGAAGTAGAGCGAGGCGCCGTCGGCGTAGGCGTGCGAGAGGTGGCAGAAGACCAGTCCCGGCGTCCCCTGCGCGGCAAGCGAGTTGCGGATCGCCGTCCCGACCGCCTCGTGCAGCTCGCCGAAGCGGCTCCAGGTGTGCGAGGTCTCCAGCGTCTCGACCATCGCCCCCGTCTCCATCAGGGTGTCGCGCAGGTAGGGGCCCTGGTAGCGGCCGTGCTCCCAGGCCTCACCGGCCGACTGGCCGAGATAGGCGGCACCGCCGTCGCGCAGGGCCCGGACGGTCAGTGCCCGGCTTCGCGCCACCGACTCTTCGTCGCCCTCGTAGCCGACGATCATCAGGGCGCCGCCGCGCCGCCTGCGCAGGCCCAGGTAGCCCTCGAAGAGGCGGCCGCTGAGCCCGCGCGGGCCGTTCAGCGCCAGCGTCCCCTCGGTCTCCTCCTCGTCGGAGACGCGGACAATGGTCGGCAGGCCCGGGCCCTGGGCCAGACTGCGGACGATCTCCGCCCCGGCGTCGAAGCTCTCGGCGATCCAGGCCTCGTAGCGGCGCACCGCCGGCGCCGATCGCACCCGGACGGTGACGTCGGGAATGACGCCGAGAACGCCCTCGGAGCCGATCACCAGCTCGCGCAAGGCGGGGCCGGCGGCGGTGTGCGGGGTCGCCAGGGTCGAGATCTCCCCCGCCGGCGCCAGCAGCCGCACCGAGCTGACCAGCGCGTCGAAGCGCCCGTAGCCGCTCGAGGCCTGGCCGGCCGAGCGGGTTGCGGCGAAGCCGCCGACAGTCGCGTACTCGAAGGATTGCGGGAAGTGGCCGAGGGTTAGCCCCTGGGCACCGAGCGCCGCCTCCGCCTCTGGACCGCGCAGCCCGGCGCCGAGGGTGGCGGTCAGGGAGCGGCGGTCGATCGAGACCTCGCGCAGGGCGCCGAGGTCGAGGCTGACCAGGCGGCCATGGTCGCCGCGCACCGGCTCGACCCCGCCGACGACGCTGGTGCCGCCGCCGAAGGGGACGATCGCGACGCCCGCCGCGGCGCAGGCGTCGATCGCCCGCCGCAGCGCCTCCGCGTCGCCAGGGACCAGCACCGCGTCGGGTGCGGCCGGCAGCGACCCGTTCCGCAGTCGCGCCAGGTCGGCATAGCCGCAGCCCGTCGCGTGGCGCAGCCGGTCCTCATCTCCCGTAAAGGCGTTGGCCTCCCCCACCGCGTCGATCACCGCCCGCGGCAGCGACTCCGCCGCCGGCAACTCGAACTCCTCCAGCGCCCGGGCCAGCGGCCAGGGCTCCAGCTCGCCGATCCGCTCGCGCAGGACACCCAGGGCCTCGGAATCGAGCGAGGGCCGAACCGAGGGGTCGCCCCACCCCCACCACTTCGCGTCGCGCCGCGGGGTCATGCGTGTCGCCTTTTAGGTCCGTATGGGCGCATAAAGCGACACGACCTCATCCCAGCGCCGCCTCGATCCCATCGAGCGCTTCGTCGAGCACGTCCTTCCGCGCCCGCATCATCAGCGGCGAGCCCAGCTTCGACATCCCTTTCAGACTCTGCTCCTCGGTCAGGCTGACCTCGGTGCCGCCGTCCCTCTCGCGCATCCCGACCTCGACCCGGAGCCCGTTCAGGTGCCGTTCGAACGGCGTCCCCTCCAACTCCTGCTCCCAGACGTAGCGCTCGCCCTCGGCAGAGCTGACGCAGCGGAAGTCGGCCCGCACGCTGCGTCCCTCGCTCGTCGCCAGGACCTGGGTCCACTGGGTCCGCTTCCCGCCCGGCTTGGCGTCGACGTTCTCCACCCGTGAGACCCGCGGCCACCAGCGCGGCAGGTTGTAGGGGTCGGAGACCAGCTTCCAGACCTCGCCCACGGGCGCCTGGACGGTGCGCGTGCGGGTCACGCGGGCCACGCGCCGGCTATTCGCCCGTCAGGCGGCGCAGATCCCGCACCAGCAGCAGATGCTTGAGATGAGACACGGTGGCCGCCAGGCTTTCGAGGCTTTCCAGCGCCTCCTTGCGGCGCTCGGGGTTGCGCGAGCGCAGCGACGGCCCCAGCACCGCTTCCAGCAGGTTCGCCTCGCGGTCGGCCGAGGAGCGGAAGACGCGCAGGTTGCGCGCCCCGACACCAACCCGGGAGAGTTCGTTGGCGGCGCGGACGATCTCGCGGTCGGTCTCGTCGTAGACGATCTTCCCGTCGCGCTTCTCCGGCTGGACGATCCCGTAGTTCTCGAGCTCCTTGACCAGCTCCTCGCGGGCGCCCGTCTCCTCGACGACCTCGTCGATCGAGAGGTAGGCGCGCGAGGTGTCGACCAGAATCGCGCGCCGCACCGCGCCGCTGCCCCCCGCGGCCGGCTTGCGGTCGCCGTCGCCGAGCATCAGGTCGCCGCCCGAGGCGAGCTCCTGGCGGATCACCCGCAGCGGCAGGAACTCGTCGCGCTGCAGGCGCAGAATCGTCCGCAGCCGTTCGACGTCGGACTGGCTGTAGAGGCGGTAGCCACCGGAGGTCCGCCGCGGATTGAGCAGCTTCTGGTCCTCCAGGTAGCGGATCTTCGAGATCGAGACGTCGTCGAATTCGCTCTGCAGGATTTTGCAGACGGCCCCGATCGTCAGCGCCTTGCGCGGCCGGCTCGGCGATTCCGCGGTGCGGCCGGGCTGTTCGGAGACCGGCATCGCTAGCGCTCCAGGTAGGACAGCTTGTACTTGCCGACCTGGATCTCGTCGCCGTCGGCGAGGCGGTGGGACTCGATCCGGCGCCGGTTGACGTAGGTGCCGTTGAGCGAGCCGAGGTCGTCGATGTAGAGCCCGTCGCGGCGGCGCACCAGCAGCGCGTGGTTGCGGGAGACGGTGACGTCGTCGAGGAAGACGCCGGCGTCGGGGCTGCGGCCGATGCTGACCCGCTCCTCGGAGACGCTGAAGCTCTCGCCGGCACGGCCGCCGCCGGCGCGGATCACCAGCGCGGCGCCGCTCTGCTCGACCACCTCGTCGATGTCGACCGGCGTCATCTCACCGGTCTCCTCGACCCGGTAGGTCATCGTCGTCGGGTCCTCGCCGGCCTCTTTCGGGCCGCCGAGGTAGGCACCGCACTTCTGGCAGTAGTTCGCCCCCTCGGGATTGGCGAACCCGCACTCGGGACAGTGGACGGCCATGACTGGTCTCCCGCTCAGGCGGCGGGCTCGTCCTCCGTCGGCGGCTGCGTCTCGCCGGCGAGGATGTTGGTCAGCTGCTCGACGTCGTCGCCGGAGATCAGCGACTCGCCAGCCTCTCGTTTGTGCCGCAGGCGGTTGACGAGCTCGGCGCGCAGGATGTCGATTTTCCCGTGCAGGACGCGCCGCTTGTAGGAGATCTCGTTCTCCTCGGCCGTGAGGTTGTCGATCATGTCCTTCAGCTCCTTGTCGCTGAGGGAACCGAGATCGGGAAAGGTGTCCTCCATCGTGCTCCTAACTCGAGGAGGCGGGGCCTCCGTTTGCGCGGTTGCCGATCATAGCTCTCTTCCCGAAAGGTTCAACCCTAGGTTGAAGGTTCGGGTGAAGCTGTGCGTCAGTCTGCGGCTCGCGTCGCCCGCAGCCCCGCCTGGGCGTAGAGGACGGTGGCAATGATCGCCATCACCAGGCCCCAGATCAGCAGCGCGCTCGCGACCCAGCCGGGGGCAAGCAGGGCGAGGAAGATCCCGCCCATGATCGGGAAGACCGAGATCCGCCCCGGCCAGTTGACCTCGATGTCGACCCCGTGGCGAAGTCCGTACTGGGCGAGGAACAGCATCGCCAGCTCGCGCAGGGCCAGCAGCGCCAGCGCCCAGTGGGGCAGCAGGTCGAAGCTCCAGCAGACGACGGCGCCGGCGAGGATCGTCAGCCGGTCGACCAGCGGGTCGAGCAGGGCGCCCATGCGGCTGTACTGACCCGTGATGCGGGCGAGGATCCCGTCGAGGTAGTCGCCGGCGGCGATCGCCCAGAAGACCATCGCCGAGGCGACCGAGGTGCCGTCCTCGGTGTTGTAGGCGAGGACGAGGAAGACCGGCAGCGCCGCCAGGCGCAGGTAGCCGACCGCGTTGGGGATCGTCCACGGGTGCAGCGGCTCCCCCCTACGGGTCGAGGGCGGCGGCGGCGCGCTGCGGTCGAGGCCGAAGAGCCGGCGCACCCGGCCGCGGCCGAAGGGTGCGGCGGCCATCGTCAGTACGCCTTCGCGAAGATCGCTTCGGCGACCGCCGGCTTGCCGGTCAGGACGCAGCGGCTGTCCGGCGGCAGCTCTTGGTCGAAGGGCAGGCAGCGGACGGTGACCTTCAGCTCCTCCAGGATCTCCTCCGACTCGGGAGCTTCGCTCCACGGCGCCCGCAGGAAGCCGCCGGCGCCGGCGTCGCCGGGATCGGTGTCGAACCACTCGCGGAACCCGTCGAGGTCGGTCACGTCACGCCGGGTGCGGTCGGCGAGCTGCTCGGCGGCGGCGCGGTGGTAGGCGCCCTGGATCTCGGCAAGCAGCGCCGGAATCGCGTCCGCGACTCGCGAGCGCTCCAGCGACTCGGGCTTGGCGTCGACGTCGCGCCGGCGCAGCGCCACCACGCCCTCCTTCAGATCGCGCGGTCCGAGTTCGAGGACGATCGGCACGCCTTTGCGGGTCCACTCCCAGCGCTTGTCCGGCGGTTCGCGGTCGCGCAGGTCGGCGCTGACCCGGACCGGAACGCCGTCATAGGCGAGCTCGCCGATCTCGCGCGCCAGCTCCTCGGCCGCCTCGATCACCGCCGGGCCCTCGTCGCCCCGCGGGATCGGCACGATCACGACCTGCTGAGGCGCCACCGTCGGCGGCAAGCGCAGGCCGATGTCGTCGCTGTGGCTCATGATCAGGGCCCCGAGCAGCCGGGTCGAGACCCCCCAGGAGGCGGTGTGGACCAGACCGCGCTCGCCCTCGCGGTCGAGGAAGTAAATCTCGGCGGCCTCGGCGAAGCTCTGCCCGAGGTAGTGCGAGGTGCCCGCCTGCAGCGCCTTGCCGTCCTGCATCATCGCCTCGATCGAGAGGGTCATGACCGCTCCGGGGAACCGCTCCCCCTCGGGCTTCTCGCCGGTCAGGACCGGCATCGCCAGGAAGGAGTCGGCGAAGCTCCGGTAGACCTCCAGCATCTGCTCCGCGTTCTCCCGCGCTTCGGACTCGGTGGCGAAGGCGGTGTGCCCCTCCTGCCAGAGGAACTCGGTCGTCCGCAGCAGCACCCGCGGCCGCATCTCCCAGCGGACGACGTTCGCCCACTGGTTGACCATCAGCGGCAGGTCGCGGTAGGAGTTGATCCACTTCGCGAACGATTTGCCGATGATCGTCTCCGAGGTCGGTCGCACGATCAGCGGCTCGGTCAGCTTCCCTCCGGGCCGCAGGTGGCCGGGGTTGTCGGGGTCCTCTTCCAGCCGGTGGTGGGTCACCACCGCCATCTCCTTGGCGAAGCCCTCGACGTGCTTGGCCTCGCTCTCGATGTAGCTGAGCGGGATGAAGAGCGGGAAGTAGGCGTTGCTCGCGCCGCTGCGCTTGATCTGGCGATCCAGCTTGGCCTGCATCAGCTCCCAGATCGCGTAGCCCCAGGGCCGGATCACCATGCTGCCGCGCACGTGCGCAAGTTCGGCGACCTCCCCCTCGCGGACCACGGCCTGGAACCAGGCCGGGAAGTCCTCCTGCCTGGAGGGAGAAACGCCTTTGTTCTTGGACTTGGCCACGGCTGAGCGCGAGTCTATTTGGCGGCGTCCCCTCCCTTGCTTAACCTCCGGCGTCAATCTCCCAGATCGGAAAGGAAGCAATGGGGAACCGGGTTTCTTCGCATTTGAGATTTCTAGCCATATTCGTCCTTGCCGCAGCAGCTCTGGTCGTACCGACGGGCGCCACTGCCGCGACCGTCGTCAACGGCGATTTCGAGACCGGCACGTTCAGCGGCTGGCAACTGCTCAACCCCGACGGCGGCGGCGGCCCGGAAGAAGACAGTTGGTACGTCTACTCGGGCACCAACCCGCCCGGCCCCACCATCATCGAAACCGTCGCGCCCCCGCCGGGTGGCAACTTTGCCGCTGTTACCTCGCAGGGAGGTCCCGGTAGCCACTACCTGTACCAGGACGTCGCGCTGGAGCCCTTCTGGAGCCACCAGCTCTCCCTCGTCGCCTACTACCGCAGCAATGGGCAGCTCTTCACTCCGAGCCCGGCGTCCCTGGATCCTGGAACTGCAGATAACCAGCAGTATCGGATCGACGTGATGAATTCAGCGGCGCCGATCGAATCGGTGAACCCCGCCGACATTCTGGCAACCGTATTCGCCACCAAGACCGGCGATCCGCAGGAGCTGGGGCCGACCACTCTGACTGCGGACCTGACCCCATTCGCCGGACAGGTCGTCCGTCTGCGCTTCGTCGAGGTCGACAACGTGGGTTACTTCGCCGCCAGCACGGACAACGTGTCGATCCTCAGCACCCCGCCCTCGAACCTCGTCGCTCTCGGCAAACCCGCCCTGAACAAGAAAAAGGGCACGGCAAAGCTGCCGGTCACGGTTCCAGGGCCGGGCACCTTGACGATCGCCGACGTGAAGACCACGAAAAAGCGCGTGAAGGCGAAAACGGTCACGGCTACTGCCGCCGGCACGCTGAACCTGCCGGTCAAGCCGACGAAATCCGCCCGCACGACGCTGAAGGACAAAGGCAAGCTGAAGCTCAAGGTCGCGGTCACCTTCACTCCCACCGGCGGCTTCGCGGCGGCGGTGACGCGGAAACTGACCCTCAAGCTGGCGCCGAGGTAACGGTGCCGGCTTGCCGGCCGGCGGGCGCTAGGCCCGGGTGAACCGCCGGCCGGCGGTCGGCGAGGACTCCTCGTCGAGGAGGACCTTGTCGGACTCGCCGCGTTCGACCGCTTCCTTCTCCATCTGGGCGATCTTCTCGGGGGTCAGGTCGCCGGCGTTTTCGGCCTCGATGTTGGCGACCCACTCCGCCCCCTCGCGCGACTCGGCCTCGTCGAACTCGACCTTGCCGCCACGATCCAGTGACTTGTCGATCTCTTCGAACAGGGTGTCGACGAGCTGGGCCTGGGGCACCTTGCGCAGCGGTTTGCCGCCGGCGAAGATCAGACCCTCGTTCTTGGCCCCGGCGATGCCGAAATCGGCGTGGCTGGCCTCGCCGATGCCGTTGACCGCGCAGCCGAGGACGGCGACCTCGACCGGCTCCTCGTAGCCTTCCAGCCGCTGCTCGATCTCGGCCACGACCGAGTCCATGTCGAACTGCAGGCGGCCGCAGGTCGGGCAGGCGATCAGCACCGGGCCCCGCTCGCGCAGCTGCAGTGCCTTGAGAATCTCCCAGGCGACCTTGACCTCCTCCTCGGCGTGGAAGGTCGAGAGGCTGATCCGGATCGTGTCGCCGATCCCGTCGGCGAGCAAGGTCCCCAGGCCGACCGCCGATTTCAGCGACCCGCCCCACTTGGTTCCCGCCTCGGTCACCCCGAGGTGCAGCGGGTAGGGGATCTTCTCCGAGAGCAGCCGGTTGGCGGCGATCGTGTACGGCACGTTGGTCGACTTGATCGAGACCTTGAAGTTTTCGAAGTCGAGGCCCTCCATCAGCTCGACGAACTCGACCGCGGCAGCGACCAGCGCCTCGACCGGGGCCTCTCGCTCGAGCTCGTGCAGGTGCTTGGGGAGCGAGCCGGAGTTGACCCCGATCCGCATCGGCACTCCGGCCGCGTTCGCCTTCTCGGCCACCTCGGCGACTTTGTCGCGGCCGCCGATGTTGCCCGGGTTGAGGCGGATGCAGTGGGCCCCGGCGTCGATCGCTTTCAGCGCCAGGGTGTGGTTGAAGTGGATGTCGGCGATCACCGGGATCGGCGATTCGCGCACGATCGTCTTCAGCGCCTCGGCGTCCTGCTCGCGCGGCACCGCGCAGCGGACCAGGTCCGCCCCCGCGTCGGCAACCTTGCGGATCTGCTCCATCGTCGCCTCGAGGTTGGCGGTCTCGGTCTTGGTCATCGTCTGCACCGCGACCGGGGCGCCGCCGCCGATTGGCACGTTGCCTACGAATATCTGCCGTTTTGAAGCCATATCTGAAGCTTATTGAGCCTGGCGGGCGGGCCTGCCCACCCACGCCTCAGCGGACTTCGAACCCCTCGCCGGTGATCCGGCCGATGTCGTTCGAAAGCCCTAAGAAGAAGAGCATCAGCACCAGGGCGACGCCGATCGCGGTCGCCCGCTCCATCACCCGCAGCGAGACCGGTCGGCCGCGGACTTTCTCGACCAGGCTCCAGAAGATGTGGCCGCCGTCGAGCGGCAGGATCGGGAGCAGGTTGACCAGCCCCAGCGAGAGGCTGACGAAGGCGAGCAGGAGCAGCGCCCGTTCCAGGCCTTTCTCGATCACCTGGTGGCCGACGTCGCTGATCCCGACCACCCCGGAGACCTGCTCGCGCTGTTCCTTTTCGAACAGGTGGGTGAAGACGTGGACGGTGCCGGTGGCGACTTCCCAGATCGCGTCGCCGGCTTCCTTCGCGGACTCGCCGGGGCCGACCGGGTGGTTGACGCTGCCATAGGAGAAGCCGACCAGCGCCCGTTTCGCTTCCTCGTCGTAATGCGGATAGACGGTGATCGACTTGACCTGGCCGTTTCGCCGGACCTCGATCTGTGCCGGCGTCGCCGCGACGCAGCCGTCGACCTGCTTGCCCTCGCACTTGTGGGTGGCGACGGTTTCGCCGAACTTCGTCAGCCGCTCTTCGGTGTCCAGCCCGGCGAAGCGCTTGCCGTCGACCGCGACGATCTCGTCCCCCGGCTGAAGCACCTTCGCGGCCGGGGTTCCCTTGCGGATTTCGCCGACGCTCTGCTGGATCTCCTCGCGCCCGTTGGCCCAGTAGACGCCGAAGAGGATCGCGAAGGCGAGCAGGATGTTCACCGCCGGGCCGGCCGCGACGACGACGATCCGCTTCCAGACGTCCTGGCGGTAGTAGGAGCGGTGGGCGACCTCGGGAGGAACGTCCTCCTCGGGGTTCATCCCGGTGATTTTCACGTAGCCGCCGAGCGGGATCGCTTTCACCCCGTACTCGGTCTCGCCGCGTTTGAACGACCAGATCGTCGGCCCGAAGAAGAGGAAGAAGCGCTCGACCCGCATCCCCGTCGCCTTGGCGGCGAAGAAGTGCCCCGCCTCGTGGAGGATGATCAGCAGGCAGAAGCCGACGAAGACCCAGAACCAGCTCATGCGGGCATCAACCCCCGAACCTGCTCTTCGCTGCGCTCACGCGCCTCGGCGTCGGCGGCGAAGAGGTCGTCGAAGTGGGTCAGCGGCCGCGCCGGCATCTCCTCCAGCACCCGCTCGATCACCGCGGCGATTCCGGTGAACGGGATCCGCTCGGCGAGGAAGGCGGCGACGGCGACCTCGTCGGCGGCGTTGAGGACGCAGGGCGCAGTGCCGCCGGCGGCCCCGGCCTCCAGCGCCAGCCGTAGGCAGGCGAAGGTCTCGAGATCGGGCTGCTCGAAGGTCAGCGAGCCGACGGCGGCGAGGTCGAGCCGCGGCAGGTCGACGTCGGCCCGCTCGGGGTAGTGCAGGGCGTAGGAGATCGGCACCCGCATGTCGGGATAGCCGAGGTGGGCCAGCGAGGCGCCGTCATTGAGGTGGATCAGCGAGTGGATCAGCGACTGCGGGTGGACGACGACGTCGATGTCGTCGTAGGGAACGCCGAAGAGGTGGTGCGCCTCGATCATCTCGAAGCCCTTGTTCATCAGCGTCGCCGAGTCGATGGTGATGCGGCCGCCCATCTCCCACGTCGGGTGCGCGAGCGCGTCGGCCACCGTGACGTCACGCAGGTCCGCCGCCCGCCTGCCGCGGAACGGCCCGCCCGACGCCGTCACGACGATCCGCTCGACGGTTCCCGGCGCCTGGCGCTCGAGCAGCTGGTGCAGCGCCGAGTGCTCGGAGTCGACCGGTATGACCCGGGCGCCCGTCGCCTCCGCGAGCTGCATCACGAGGTCGCCGCCGACCACGAGGCTCTCCTTGTTGGCGAGCGCGACGTCGATTCCCTCGCCGAGCGCCGCGACCGTCGGCGCGAGGCCCGCGGACCCGACGAGCCCGTTCAGGACGAGGTCGGCGCCGGACTCGACGATCAACCGCACCAGCCCCTCGGCGCCCGACAGGACCTCGCCGCCCCACGCGCCGGCGGCGGCCAGGGCGGCCGCCTCGTCATGGAGGGCGACCCGCGGCACCTCGAACTCGGCCGCTTGG
>DASUTJ010000019.1:0-77311 GCA_036374655.1 Solirubrobacterales bacterium
GTAGGTGTACCAGCCGAGGTCGGTGGGCTTGTCGGAGCGGCCGAAGCCGGCGTAGTCGGGGGCGATGCAGCGGTAGCCGGCGTCGCGCACCGGCGGGATCACCTTGCGCCAGAGGAACGACCAGGTCGGCTCGCCGTGGAAAAAGACGACCGGGTCGCCCTCCCCCTCGTCGAGGTGCGCGAGCCGCAGCCCGTCGACCTCGCGGTAGGTGGACTGGAACGGGTAGTCCGGCAGCCCCTCGAGCAGCTCGTCGGGGGTGCGGAAGGCATCGACGCTCATCGCCGCATCCTATGCCGGAAGAGGATTGTTGACCTGAAATCCCGGAATTCAGATCAGGATTCCTAACTTTCCTGATCGACTTTGTGCTACGGTGCCCGGCCAATTGAGCAGTAAGTCGCTCAAGAAAGTAAGTCAGTCGACATAGGAAGGAAACTTTTTGATGCGGAACGCTCGCACTACCCGGCGGCGCAGCGTGAAGATCGGCCTCCCGGCCGCTCTTCTCGTACTGCTCCTCGCGGTCTTTGCCGCTGGATGCGGCGGTGGCGATGACACCACCAGCTCTGGCTCCTCAGGCGGAGGCGGCGAGTTGGCTGTGGTCGGCTACTCCACCCCGGAAGCCGTCTACACCGAAGACCTCGAGCCCGCTTTCGAGGAAAGCGACAAAGGCAGTGGCGTCAGCTTCAGCAACTCGTTCGGCGCGTCCGGCGATCAGAGCCGTGCCGTTGTAGCGGGTCAGCCCGCATCGATCGTCCACTTCGCCCAGGGCGGCGACATGGAACGACTGGTCGACGAAGGAGAACTCGTCGCCAAAGACTGGAACAAACAGCCCTACGACGGCATCGCCCAGAACTCGGTGGTCGTGATCACCGTCCGCGAGGGCAACCCGGAGGGGATCAAATCCTTCGAGGACGTCCTCACCAAGGACGTCGACGTGATCACCCCGAACCCGTTCAGCTCCGGCGCAGCGCGCTGGAACATCATGGCCGTCTACGGCTCCGAGATCAACGCCGGCAAATCTGAGGACGAGGCACTGGCAGCGGTCAAGACCCTGCTCGAAAAGGCAGTCGCCCAGCCGGGCAGCGCCCGTGACGCGCTCTCGGCCTTCACCCAGGGTCAGGGCGACGTGCTCCTCGGTTACGAGAACGAGGCGATCAAAGCCGAAGAGGAGGGCGAAGAGGTCGAATACGTGATCCCGCCCTCGACGATCCAGATCGAAACCCCGATCGCGGTGACCAAATCCGCGCCGGAGCCGGCCGCCCAGGACTTCCTGGACTTCATCTGGTCGGACGCGGGGCAGGAAATCTGGGCCGAGAACGGGTACCGCCCGGTCAACCCGAAACTGGTCGACGAGAAACAGTTCCCGACCCCGGACGATCTCTTCACGATCGACCAGTTCGGTGGCTGGGGCAAAGTCAACGATGAGTTCTTCGACGACGAAACCGGCTCTGTAGCCGAGATCGAGAAAGAACTCGGAGTCTCGACGAGCGGCTGATGGAGGCACACCCGGCAAACCTCCCCGCACCTACCGAGCACCGGGCAGGCCTGCGCCTGCCCGGTCTCGGCACCGGCATCGGCGGCGGCATGGTGATGCTCTACCTGAGCATCATCGTGCTGCTGCCGCTGGCTGCTGTCGCCAGCGAAGCCTTTTCCGGCGGCCTCGGCACCTTTTGGGACCAGGTCACCTCACCATTGGCGGTGAAGGCGCTGAAACTGACGGTCGTCTGCTCGCTGATCGTCGTTGTCATCAACGGCTTCTTCGGCACGATCCTCGCCTGGCTCCTGGTCCGTGACCGGTTCCCCGGCAAGAGCATCGTCAACTCGGTGATCGACCTGCCGTTCGCACTGCCGACGATCGTCGCCAGCCTCACCCTGCTGACGCTCTACGGCGCCGATAGTCCGCTCGGGATCGATCTGGCCTTCACCCGAGCCGCCGTCGTCGTCGCCCTCTGCTTCGTCACCCTGCCCTTCGTCGTCCGCGCCGTGCAGCCGCTGCTGCTGGAGATGGACCGCGAGATGGAGGCCGCGGCGGCCTCGCTAGGAGCGGGCAACTTCACGATCTTCCGCCGCATCATCTTCCCCAACCTCCTCCCCGGCCTCGCCGCGGGAATCGCGCTGGCCTTTGCCCGCGCCCTGGGCGAGTTCGGCTCGGTCCTCCTTTTCGCGGGAGGGAACCCGGATACGACCGTCTCCTCGGTCTTCATCCGCAACCAGGTCGAGTCCGACAACCTCGTCGGAGCCTCCGCCGTCTCGGTGGTCCTGCTGGTCGCCTCGCTGCTGCTGCTCGGCTGCGTCTCCTTGATCCAGCGCTGGGCGATCCGCCATGACCGCAGCACGGGCGAGTTCATCCCGACGCTGGCCAAGGACGTCGGCGGAGAGGGAGGTGCCTGATGAGCGCTAATCCCGCAAGCCGCTGGGGACTGCGGTTCCTCGGCCTCGGCTACCTGACGCTGTTGCTGCTGATCCCGCTGGTGATGATCTTCTACAAGACCTTCGAAGACGGGATCGGTCCGCCGATCGACGCGATCACCACGCCCGACGGCCTCCACGCGCTGAAACTGAGCGTGCTGATGGTCATCATCGCGGTGCCGCTGAACACGATCTTCGGCATCGGCTGCGCGCTGCTGCTGGTCCGCCACAAGTCGAAGCTGAACCCGCTGATCGACGCGATCATCAACCTGCCGTTCGCGGTCTCCCCGGTCGTCATCGGCCTCTCGCTCTACCTCCTCTACGGGACCGACGGCTGGTTCGCCTTCCTCGGCGAAGAAGGGATCAAGATCCTCTTCTCGGTGCCGGGAATGGTGCTCGCCAGCATCTTCGTCTCGCTGCCATTCGTGGTCCGGGAGACGGTGCCGGTGCTGCAGGAGATCGGCACCGACCAGGAGCAGGCGGGCTCGACCCTAGGGGCAAACGCCTGGCAGACGTTCCGGAAGATCACCCTGCCGTCGATCCGCTGGGGTGTCGCCTACGGGATCGTCCTCACCACCGCCCGCGTCCTGGGCGAGTTCGGGGCGGTGACGATTGTCTCCGGCTCGATCAGCGGCCAGACCCAGACCCTGCCGCTCTTCGTCGAGAAGCAGTACGCCAACTTCAACTCAACCGGCGCCTACGGCGCCTCCCTGGTGCTGGCGCTTCTTGCGCTGATCACCTTGCTCGCAATGAACCTGCTGAAAAGAAAGGAGGACGCCTGATGGGAATCTCAGTCGAGGGAGCCAACAAGAGCTTCGGTGACTTTCAGGCCCTCAAGGATGTAGCGATCGAGGTCCCGGACGGGTCCCTTACCGCTCTGCTCGGGCCCAGCGGCTCGGGCAAGTCAACCCTGCTGAGGGCAATCGCCGGGCTCGAGGATCTCGATTCCGGCGAGGTAACGATCAATGGAGAGGACGCGACCCGCAAACCGCCGCAGCAGCGCGGGGTCGGGTTCGTCTTCCAGCACTACGCCGCCTTCAAGCACATGACGGTGTACGACAACGTCGCCTTCGGGCTGAAGATCCGCAAGTGGAAGAAGCCCGAGACGTCGAAGCGGGTCCACGAGCTGCTGCAGCTGGTCCAGCTCGACGGGCTCGCCGGTCGCTTCCCCTCCCAGCTCTCGGGCGGGCAGCGGCAGCGGATGGCGCTGGCCCGGGCGCTGGCGGTGGAGCCGCAGGTGCTGCTGCTCGACGAGCCGTTCGGCGCCCTCGACGCCAAGGTGCGCAAGGACCTGCGGACCTGGCTGCGGCGCCTCCACGACGAGATGCATGTGACGACGATCTTCGTCACCCACGACCAGGAGGAGGCGATGGACGTCGCCGGCCAGCTGGTGGTGATGAACGAAGGGCGGGTGGAGCAGTCCGGCACCGCCGACGAGCTCTACGAGCACCCCGCCAACGAGTTCGTGATGAGCTTCGTCGGCGAGGTCAACCGGCTCGGCGACCACTTCGTCCGGCCGCACGACATGGAAGTCGTGCTCGACGCCGATGACCGCACCCAGGAGGGCATGGTGCAGCGGATCGTCACCCTCGGCTTCGAGGTGCGGGTCGAGCTCGTCCTCTCCGACGGGACCGAGGTCTGGGCGCAGCTGACCCGGGCCGAACTGCAGCGGCTGGAGCTGCGGGAGGGGCAGATCGCCTACCTGCGCCCGGTCCAGGCCAAGAGCTTCAACGGTGCATCGCCGTCAGATTCCCAAGGGGCCTCGACTCCTCTCGGGTCCGACGACGGCGGCGACGCAGAGGTATCTGCAGCCGTTTGAAGAGGCGACGGGGTGGGGCGTCTTCTTGCCGGGTGACGCCCCACCCCATCTCGCCGCTGCGGTCGAATTCAGCGTTCGCTGAAAAGTAGCCGCTATAGGGGCGTCAATTCAGCGAACGCTGAATTCGTGCCTGCTCGCCGCGAGTTCCGCCCGCGGGGAATTTGGCTTCTGCTATTCTTGACTTAGTTGATCTACAAATACAGAAAGGAGACGAGATGTCTAAACGCGTTGCCACCACCACGTTCCGGTCCCGGGGCCGGCTTGCTGGCTTGGTGCGGGACGAGCACCCGGCTGGGACCGGGCAGAACCGCACCACGCAGACGGACAACCGTGAGTCGGCCCTCAACGGTGCCGACGAGGCGCTCTTCTACCGCGCGCGCCTGATCCTCGGGGACTCCCTCCCCCGCCCCCAGCGCTGAGCCATGGACGGCGAATGCGCTGAATGTTCCGCCCTTCCCAGCGGCGAAACCTGAGCCCGGACCACTCTCTCGAGGGTCCGGGCTCTTTCGCGTCAGCTGCCTTTTTTCGCGCCGCCCTCGGAGCCGCTGCCCGAGGTGGCGTCCTCGGTCGTCAGCGGTTCGTCCGGCTGCGGGAACGCCTGCACGGCGAGGTTCCAGCCTTTGAGCGAGAAGGTGACGTCTTTCGCGCCCGCGTACTGGACAGCGATCGTGTGCCCGCCTTTGGTCAGGACGGCGTTCTGCACGATCGTGTTGTTGATCGGGACCGGCGTCGGCGTCGCCGCCGTCGAGGGCAGGAAGTTCACTTTCCCGGTCACCTGGCCGTCGACCAGGATCTGCAGCGGGCAGGCCTTGTCGGGGCCCGGTTTAACCGCGGTGCAGGTGCCCTGACCCGAGAACGAGATCACCGCCGAGCTGATGTCGGCCTTGGTCGCGAACGAGGTAAACGCGGTCGGGATGTATCCGGCCGTCGTCGCCGAGGCGTTGAACACCGCGGTGCCGGCGGCGAGCCCGACGACCGGCGACTGCGGTGCCGTCGCCTTCGCCACGAACAGGTTCGAGGCGGCCTTCTTCTTCAGGTAGAGCTTCGACGCCTTCTGGTTGCTCACGTAGACCTTCGCCGCCTTCTGCGGCGTCAGGAACGACTGAGCGACCGAGGGCACCACCGTGACCGAGACGGCGACCACGGCGGACAGCACGACCGCGGTCGCGGCCCGGGGGGTGGACAGTCTCTTCTTCAGCAATTGATCCTCCATGTCTGCGGCCAACCTGCGGCTGTTCTTGTGCCCTCGGACGGCCTTTCTTTACTAAGTGACTCAGAAAGGTACAGAAGGTGCTAGGGTTTCGCGATCAAGTTGGTCAACAAAGTCGCTTTAACCCGGCAGGAAAGGACTCCACCTCGTATGAGAAGCAAGACCCTCGCCATCGCGGTTGTCGCCGTCACGGCGCTGATCGCACCGGCGTCGGCGAACGCCATAACCCTGATCGGGTCGGGCTCGGTGGCCGCGCAGCCGGTGCTGCAGGCGCTGTTCGCCACCTACACCAAGCAGGTCAACCCGAAGGTCAAGTTCGTCTACACCGCCAACGGCGGCAACGCCGGCGTTAAAGACGTCCAGAACGGGACCAGCCAGTTCGCCGGCAACGCCCGTACCCCCCTCCCCTCCGATGCCGGGACGACCTACATCAAGATGTTCATGGACGGGCTCTGCCTCGACGTCAACAAAAAGAACCCGCTCAACAACATCAGCATCCAGCAGGCCCACGACATCTACCGCGGGCTGATCACCAACTGGAGCCAGGTCGCTCCAGGAGGTCTGACCACGACGATCGATCCGGTCGGCCGCGACACCAACGGAGGGACCTACAACTTCTTCCTCCAGGCCGTTCTGGGCAACGAGCCCCCGGCCTCCAACGTCAACGCGCTGACCGCCGACGGCCTCGTCCAGAACGCGGTCAAACAGGACCCCAACGCGATCGGCTACGTCGGCCTCGCCTGGCAGAAAGGGATCAAGCCGCTGAAGGTCAACGGCATCCCCTGCACGCCGAGCAAGATCAGCGTCGAGCCGCTCAAGTACCCGCTCTCGCGCTACCTGTTCATCGTCCTCCCGGGCGACGGCAGCCAGAGCCCCCCGGCCCTGCTCAAGTTCATCGACTGGATGCGGCGCAGCCCGCTGGCCGGTGAAGTGATCAGCAAAGCCGGCGGCGTCCCCGCGTTCAACAAGAAGAAGTAGGCAATTGAACGAGGAGTACCAGCCGGAGTACGGCCCGAAGTGGTCGGACCAGCGCGTCGAGCGGATGCTCGGCGCGCTGGTCTGCGCCGTCGTCGGCCTGCTGCTGGCGATGATCGTCACCGTCTTCGTGCGGGCCTGGCCGTCGTTCTCGCACAACGGCCTCGCCTGGTTCGGCCCCGGCGGCAACGTCGACGACCAGCTCAACGCGATCTTCCTCTCCGGCCAGAGCGGGGCCGAATACGTCTACACCTTCCACGCCTGGCCGCTGATCTGGAGCACGATCCTGATCACCGGCGGCGCCGTCCTTATCGCCCTCTTCTCGGCCCTCTTCGTCGCCGTCTTCATCGTCGAGTTCGCGCCGGAGTGGATGAGCAACATCCTCCAGCCGGTGGTCCGCTTCCTGGCCAGCGTCCCCTCGGTCATCTATGGCCTGCTCGGGGTGCTGGTGCTGGTTCCGTTCATCGGCAACCACCTGGTCACCGAGGGACAGAAGGCCTCGGTCGCCGGCGTCATCTCGCTCTCCGGCTACAGCCTGCTGGCGGCGGTCGTCGTCCTGACGACGATGATCGCGCCGCTGATGGTCTCGATCTTCAGCGACGGCCTGCGCTCGGTCAAACCGGGCTGGCTCGAGGGCTCGCTCGCGCTAGGCGTCAACCGCTGGCGCACGACCTGGAAGATCGGCGTCCGCAGCGCCCGCCCGGCGATCGTCGCCGGCACCGTGCTGGCCACGGCCCGGGCGATCGGCGAGGCGGTGATGCTGGCGATGATCTCCGGCTCGGTCGGCTTCGCCCCAAACCCGGCCGACGGCCTGATCTTCATCTACGAGCCCTCGCGGCCGCTGGCGCCGACGATCGTCAAGAACATCGACCAGCTGAGCTCGCCGCCGGCCAACGCGACCCTGTTCGCGATCGCCGCGGTGCTGCTCTTCTCGGCCACTCTCTTCTCCCTCACCGGCTACATGGCTCGCCGGGCGATGCGCAAATACGGGACGGCGTGATGAAACCCCTGCTGACCCCGAAAACGACTTCCTCCCCACAGTCAGCGACCCCCTCGGCCGCGCCCCAGTCGCCACCCCCCTCCCACGGCGGCACCAAGGGCGCGGCCGAGGGAAGCGCAACCTGGGCGCTGAGCGACCGCATCGGCCTGGCGATCTGCTGGACGCTGGGACTGCTCTTCTGCGCGATCGCGGTGGCGATCGTCGTCTACCTCTTCGTCAAGGGAATCTCCTACCTCGAGCTATCGATGCTGACCACGCCGGCCAGCGCCGGCTTCACCCAGGCCGAAAGCGGCGGCTTCGCCGACGCCCTGATCGGCACCCTGATCGTGGCCGTCATGGGGATCGCGATCGCCCTGCCGACCGGCGTCGCGACCGCGATCTGGCTGGTCGAGTACGGCCGGCCGGCGGCGCTCGCCCGCGTCACCGAGTCGACGATCGAGGCGATCGCCGGCATCCCCTCGATTGTCCTCGCCCTGTTCGGCACGGTGATCTTCTCCAGCACCGCGCTCGGCTTCCTCAGCCGGACCTCCGAAGGCGTCGTCTTCGGCCGCTCCTTCTTCGCCGCCTCGGCGATGCTCTCCCTGGTGGCGCTGCCGCTGATCGTCGCCAGCACCCGCGAGGGGCTGAACTCGATCCCGCGCCACGTCCGCGAGGCCTCTTACGCGGTCGGCAAGACCAAGGCGGCGACGGTGCGCCGCATCCTGCTGCCGAGCAGCCGGCCGCAGGTCGCCACCGGGGCGATGCTCGGCCTCGGCCGGATCATCGGCGACACGGCGATCATCATCGTCCTCCTCGGCGCCACCCAGAACTTCGCTCCGGTCGAAGACGCCTCGTTCCCGCTCAACTATTTGCGCGGGGCGGGCACGACCCTGACCAACTTCGTCTACGAGGCCTCCCCCACCGGGAACCTCAACCAGCCGGAGAAAGCCTACGCGGCGGCTTTCGTCCTCCTGCTGATGGTGCTGGTGCTGAACGGCGCCGTCGACATCGTCCACCGCCGCGCCCGAAAGGTAGGAACGTGGAGCCACTGACCTCTCCCCCGCCGATCCGGCGGCTGCAGCTGGACGACCCGGCGCCGGCGACCGAGGCGCTGCCGCCGGCGCCGTCGAGCAACGGCGGGGCGCCGCAGCAGCAGAGCGGCTTCATCGCCGCCAAACGCTCGGTCGGCGCGCCGCAGTTCTCGATCCGGCGCATGGAGATCGACGAGGTTTCGGTCTTCTACGGCGAGAAAGAGGCGGTCAAAGGCGTCTCGCTGCCGGTCCGCCAGGGTGAGGTGCTGGCGCTGATCGGCCCCTCGGGCTGCGGCAAGACGACCCTGCTGCGCTCGCTCAACCGGCTCACCGAGCTGACCAGCCACGCTCGCCTCAGCGGCCGCATCCTGCTCGACGACGTCGACATCAAGCTGATCGAGCCGACGCTGCTGCGGCGGCGGGTGACGATGGTCTTCCAGCAGCCGAACCCGTTCCCGATGAGCGTCTTCGACAACATCGCCTACGTGCTGCGCGAGCAGGGCTCGCGGCGCCAGCGCAAGAAGACGCTGGAACCGGCGGTGCTGAGCGCCCTCGACCGCGCCGGCCTGCTCGAGGAGGTCAAGGACAACCTCGACCACCCGGCGCTGAAGCTCTCCGGCGGCCAGCAACAGCGGCTCTGCATCGCCCGCGCCCTGGCGGCCGAGCCCGAGGTGCTGCTGCTCGACGAGCCCTGCTCGGCGCTGGACCCGAAATCGACCCAGGTGATCGAGGACCTGATCGTCAAGCTGCGCGACGACGTCGCCGTCGTGATCGTCACCCACAACCTGCAGCAGGCCTACCGGATCGCCGACCACGTCGCCTTCATGTACCTGGGCGACCTGGTCGAGTACAACAGCGCCACGGCGCTGTTCGGATCGCCTCGCGAGCATCGCACCCAGGAGTACGTGAGCGGTGCTTTCGGTTAAACGCGACAGGCACCTGGCGCTGCTGGTGCTGGCCGGCGTCTTCGCCGCCGGCAGCCTCACCGGCTGCTCGACGACCCAGGACAAAGCGGCCGCCCACCGGGCGGAATCCGAACGGATCCTCGAGGCGCGCGAGAAGCGCCAGCAGAAAAAGCAGCACGAGGGCAAGCACGACAAGGAGAAGGGATGAGCGAGTTGGAGACCGTGCGTCGGCCGCAGGCCTTCGAGCCCTGCGAGGAGTGCGGAGCGCCGATGGACCCCCAGCAGCGCTACTGCGTCAACTGCGCGGCGCGGCGCGGCAACGGGGCGAACCCGGCCTCGCGCTACTTCGCGACGATGAGCAAACGCTCGCGGCGACCGCTGACTCCGCCGCCGCCGAAGCAGGGGGTCAGCAGCCGCGCCGCCGCGGTCGGCTTCTTCGCGCTGCTGCCGCTGGCCGTCGCCCTCGGGGTGATGGTCGGCAGCGGCGACTCCGGCGAGGACAACAGCGAGGCGCTGCTGCAGGCGCTGAAAGAACGGCAGACGACGGCGGCCACCACCGCGGCCGCGCCGGCGGCGAGCGCGACCAGCGCCGCCAAAGGCAAAGCGAAAGCGAAAGCCGGAAAAGAGGCGAAGAAAGGCGAAGGCAAAGTCGTCGCCACCAGCAACGGCGAGGTCCACGAAGTCACCAACTTCAAGGCCTCCAAACAGAAGGAAGAAGAAGACACCCGGATCGTCGAAGAAAACCCGGAACAGGTCGGCGAGGACTACATCACCGCCCAGCAGAACCTGCCCGACGTGATCGTCGTCGGCGGCGAAGGCAGCGGCAGCGCGCCGGCCCCCTCGGGGGTGGAACCGTGATCGGGGCGAAGCTGCTCGAACGGGCGACGGAGTGGCGCCGCAAGCCGGCGCCGGCGAAGCAGCCGCAGGCGAAGGCCGAGCCGGCGCCGGTACCCGAGAACAAGGACCTCCAGGTCCAGCGCGACCGGCTGCTGGAGAAGTTCACGGTGATGCAGGCCGACCTCGGCGGCGCCTTCTACGAGATGGCGATCCGCGACCACGTCCGCCTCGACGTCCTCACCCGCAAGGCAGCCGAGCTGCAGCGGGTCGACGCCGACCTGCTCGCGGTCGAGCGGTTGCTGGAGCTGGAGCGCTCCGACGCCGCCGGGCTCTGCCCGAGCTGCAGCTCGCCCTACGGGCCGGCGGACCGCTTCTGCCCGCAGTGCGGCCACTCGCTGGCGCCGGTCGAGGTTCCGGCCGAGACGGCGTTGAAACACGGCAGGGAGGCGGCGGCGTGAAGTTTCTCTCCACCGCCCTGCTGAAGGCCGCCGCGGCGGCCGAGACGCTGACCGGGAAGAAATTCGCGGTGCTGGTCGCCTCCTCGCTGGTCGCCACCTCGGGGATCGTCGCCGTCGGCGCCAACGGCTCGGGGGGCCCAAGCGCGATGGAAGCGGCGGCGCTGCGGGCGCTGATCGAACAGGAAGAGGCCGCGATCGCCGTCGCACCCCCGGCAGAAGAACCCGCGGAACCGTTTACCCCTGCTCCGGCGTCGGGGGCGGCGGGACCCGTCGCCGGTGGAGGGGGCACCTGCGCTGGATGCTCGGTACCCCCTCCACCGGCGCCACCCGCCGAAGAAGCGGCGCCGGCTGAAGAAAAAAAACCTGTGGTCCCCGCGCCGGAAGGGGAAGAAGCTGAACCGGGTCCTATTCAGCACGTGTTTTTGATCTCGCTGGCGAGCCCTGGTTATGAGGCGGCCTTCGGCAGCACCTCGCAGATGCCGTACCTGTCAGGGACGCTGCGCCAGCAGGGGGTGCTGCTGACCAACTACTCGCTGCTCGACACGGCAGCGCTGCCGAACGGGATCGCCGCGGTCAGCGGCCAGAGCCCGACCGCGGCGACGCGGGAAAACTGCCCGACCTACGCCGAGCTGATCTCCGGGAACGGCTGCATCTATCCGGTCGAAACCCTCACCCTGGCCGACCAGTTCGTCGGCGCCCGCCTGCGTTGGCACGGCTACTTCGAGGGGATGACCGATGCAGCCGGCAAACCGGAAAACTGCGTCCACCCCGAACCGGAAGCGGCGAACACGCCCACGGCGAGCGGCTACGCCGCCCAGCTCAATCCCTTCGTCTTCTTCCACTCGCTGCTCGACCTCGGCGACTGCGACGAAAACGACGTTCCCCTCGACAAGCTCGCCGGCGACCTGGGCAAAGCCGAGAAGACCGCCAACTTCTCCTACGTCTCCCCCAGCCTCTGCAACGCCGGCTTCCGCGGCACCTGCCCGGAAGGGGCGCCGGACGGGGCGGCCGCGGCCGACGCCTTCCTCGCCAAAGTGGTGCCGGAAATCCTCGCTTCCCCCGCCTACAAGAAAGACGGCCTGCTGATCGTCAGCTTCGGCGCCGCCGACCCGGCGCCGCCGACCGACCCCGCCGCGGCCCCGGCCGACCCGCGCAAAGTCGGCGGGCTGCTGCTCTCACCGCTGCTGACCCCTGGCGGCACCGACGCCGTCGCCTACGACCCCTATTCGGTGCTGCGCTCGATCGAGGACCTCTTCGCCCTCGACCCGCTCGGCAAGGCCGCGGGAGCGAAAGTCAAGTCCTTATCGGGAGCCTTCCTCACCGCCAACGGCGGCGACTGAGAGCCCGCCCGGAAAGAGGAGTTCCGGCCGATCTGAAACCCTCTTGGGATGAGCCCTCAAGAGCAGACCGGCGAGCCGATCACCCAGGCCGGAATCGAAGAGCTGAAAGCCGAACTGGCCGAGCTGGAAGGTCCGGCGCGGAAAGCGATGGCGGCGCGGATCAAGGTCGCGCGCGAGGAGGGCGACCTGAAGGAGAACGCCGAGTATCACGTCGCCAAAGAGGACCAGGCGCACATGGAGACCCGGATCAAGCGGCTGCAGGAACGGCTGCGGAACGCGGTCGTGGTCGAGGTCTCCGAGCTCGACAGCGACTTCTTCTCCTTCGGCCGCACGGCGGAGGTTCTCGACGAGTCGAAAGGCGAGACCGTCGTCTGGACCCTGGTCGGCTCGACCGAGGCCAACCTCGCCGAGGGCCGGCTCTCGGCCGAGTCGCCGATCGGCCGGGCGCTGATGGACGCCAAGGTCGGCTCGACCGTCAAGGTCGAGACCCCAAAAGGCGACCGCGCCTTCAAAGTCCTCAAGCTGGTCTCCTGACCTCTGGATGCTGAGGCTGCGCTCCTCCGTCGCCGACCACCGCGCCGAGGAGTTCGGCGCACTGCTGCACGGCCACGACGGGGTCCGCCGGGTCGTCCAGCAGCCCGACCGGGCGCAGGCGGAGTCCCACGTCTTCGTCGCCGACGTCGAACCGAGCTGCGCCGACATGCTGGTCGAGAAGATCGCCGAGATGGGGATCCCGGTCGAGGACTACGTGCTGACGAAAATGGAAGTGGTCGCGCCGCAGCACCACCACCATCACGGCGAGGGCGGGATCGACGGTTTCGCCTGGGTCGAAGTCGTCGGCGCGGCGAAAGCGAACTCGCGCCCCCTCGCCCGCTACCTGGCGCTGATCAACGTCGCCGCGGTGATCGCCGCCTGCGGCGTCATCACCAGCAGCAGCATCCTGATCGTCGGCGCGATGGCGGTCAGCCCGGACCTGCTGCCGATCTGCGCCACCTGCGTCGGCCTCGCCCGCCGCGAGCGCAGGCTCGCCCGCCGCGCCTTCTTCACCCTGACCCTGGGCCTCGGCATCGTCGTCGTCACCGCGACGGTGCTCAGCGGCCTGCTCAGCGCCTTCGGGTTCCTGCCCGACGGCTTCGAGGTCGAGCAGTCGAGCCTAAGCACCCTCGCCAAGACCGACTACACGACCGTGCTCGTCGCCCTCGCGGCCGGGGTCGCGGGGATGCTCTCCTTCGAGACCCGCGCCAGCGCCGCCGTCGGCGTGGCGATCTCGGTGACGACGATCCCCGCCTCGGCCTATTTAGGCGTGGCCCTGGGCGCCGGCGGGATCGACCACGCGCTCGGCGCCCTTGTCGTCCTCGCCATCAACGTCGCCCTGATGATCGCCAGCGGCACCCTGACCCTGCTCGTCCAGGGGGTCCTTCCCAACCGCTCCGGCGCCCCGATCTAGCCCGCCGTCGCCCGACCAAGGCGCCGGCTCCGGTCGCCGCTCGTCGTAGACGACATCGGTGCTGGAGAAGCGGTCTTCCCACGCCCGGCGGTTCTCGCGGAAGACGATCCCGAGGAAGCCGATGCCGAAGGTGACGACCGAGAGGCCGAGGCCGATGAGGCGCTTGACGCTGCGGCGCAGCGAGAGTCGCTCGCCGAGGCGGATGCCGACGAACCGCATCCCTGGCGTTTGCCCCGCGAGCGACCAGAAGCCGAGCAGGTAGACGGCGCCGAAGGAGAGCCAGGCGGTCGAGCCGATCGCGATCGCGATCGTCGACCCGCCTTCGCCGTTGCCCCCGAAGGCGTTGGCGAGCAGGGTGACGAGGGCGACGAAGGCGGTGAACGCGAGGTTGACGAAGACGCCGTCGATCAGCATCGCCAGGCCGCGGCTGACGACGCCGGCGCGGTCGGTCGGCAGCAGGCGCGGCGGGCGGAAGAAGACGCGCCGGACGATCCGCTCGAAGTGGTCGTCGAGGCGGCGGGCGACTTTGCCGATCGTGCGGCCGATGTCCTCGATCAGACCCATCCCCTGGGCGCTGATCGCCGCCCGCACCTCGGGCGCCTCGGCCACCCGTTCGACCAGCTGCTGCGCCTCCTCGCTGGCCAGCAGCCGTCGCCAGACCTCGTCGACCAGCTCGGAGTCCATCGCCTCCAGCAGCGCCCGCTTGACCCGCTCGCTCTCGAGCGCGCCCTCGACCGCCTCTTCGACCACCGGCCCTTCGAGCACCCGGGCCATCGCCCGCTCGACCGCTTTGCTCTCGACCGCGGCGACGATCGCCTCCTCGGCGGCGACTTCGACGGCGCGGTCGATCCCCGTCGCTTTGGTGACCGTGCGCGCCCCGCGCACCCCGACGCCGAGCAGGCGGGCGGGGATCGGAGCCCTACCGTTCGGGGACGCCCCGTTCTCCATTTCCCGACTCTAACCGCTCCAGGAGGCGGTCCAAAAGCTCGGCCTGCGCGGCGAGGATCTTCTCCCGCGCCGCCTCGATGCCGAACCACTCGGCCCGGTCGACCTCGGGGAACTCGGCCTGCTTGCCGCTGCGCGGCGGCCACTCCATCGTGAAGGTGTTGCTGTCCAGCTGATCCGGATCGAAATCGGCCTCCGCAGCCCAGGCTTCGACGACTTTGCCGGCCCGCTGGCGGATCGACCCCAGCTCGATCAACTCCTCGGGGTCGAGCTCAGGCGCTGGTCCCAGCTCCTCTTCCAGCTCGCGGATCGCGCAGGCGCGCGGCTCCTCGGCCTCCTCGATCTGCCCCTTCGGGATCGACCAGGCACCCGCGTCTTTCTTCGCCCAGAAGGGGCCGCCCGGGTGGACGAGGAGGAACTCGGGCTCGGCGCCGGTACGGCGGTAGAGGAGGATCCCGGCGCTGCGCTTGGCTGCCATGCAGCGGGCACATTAGCCGTGCCCGCTGCATGCCCACCCTGCTGCTCGCTCAGCCCCCGAGCCGGTAGGCGATCAGTTTCGCCGTCTGGCCTTCGGCGACCGGCAGGCCGGCGCCGGCGACCAGGGTGTCGCCGCTGATCATCACCCCGGCGTTGCTGCCCGAGGGGAGCGCCGCCTGCCAGACTTCCCCGCCTTTGGAGGAGTCGAGGGCGCGGATGATGCCGTCGGCCGTCGTCGCGAAGACGACGTCGTTGGAGACCAGCAGCGAGCCGTAGGCGGGCTGCGGCATTTCCGCCTGCCAGACGATCTTGCCGGTGGCGAGGTCGAGTGCCGCGACTTCGCCCGTGGCGGCGCTTTCTTCGGTCACTTCTTCGCCGTTGACGAGAGTCATCGAGTGGTTGACGATCGGCACGTAGATGCGTTTGTCATCCGCCGCGGCGAGGGCGATCACGCCACCGAGCTGACCGGGGAAGACCTCACCGGTCTTGATCTTGTCGTATTCCCCGCGCATCGCGTAGATGTTGTCTTTGTCGTGACCGTTGTGTTTGCCGACGCTCGTGCGCCAGACCGGCTTGCCGGTCTTGACATCGACCGCGACCACGAAGCCGGACTTGCCCGAGCCGATCGCCACTTCCCGGCCGCCCGCCTTGGTGATGATCGGCGAGTTCTGGAAGTCCCAGTCGTAGATGTTGTGGGGCGTCTCCTGGTAGTACCAGATGAGCTTTCCGGTTTTGGGATCGAGTTTGACCAGCGAGTCCGCGTAGAGGTTCGGCCCAGGCCGGCTGGAGCCATACGGTTCGCCCGGCGCGCCCGGCAGCGGCGCCGGGTTGCCGGTGCCGGCGTAGACGAACCCTTTGTCGTCAAAGGAGGGCGGGTACCAGAGGCCGCCCCCGGAGTTGACTTTCGGCTTGCCCCAGAGGCTCTTCGGGACGGTGTCCCACTCCCAGAGTTTCTTGCCGCTCTTGCCGTCCATCGCGTAGAGGATCCCGACCTCGCCGGGTTCGTAGATCGCCTGCGGGGTCTCGGGGACGGTCGAGACGTAGACCTTGCCGTCGTTGACTCCGGGGGCCATGTCGACCGCGCCTTCGAGGTCGGTCAGCCAGACCTCCTTACCGGTCTTCTGGTCGAGCGCGAAGGCCTCCGAGGAGGTGGCGCCGTAGACATGACCGTCGGCCACCGCGAGGCCGTTGGGCCCGTGGCTGGGCGATTCGTACTTCTTCGACCAGATCACCTCGCCGCTGGCGAGGTCGATCGCCTGCACGTTCGATTCGAGGTCCTGGGAGTAGATGACGCCGTTGACGATCACCGGGGTCGAGGCGTAGCTGCCGTAGACGCCGACGCCCGTGATCGGCAGCGACCAGGCTTCTTCCAGTTCGGAGGCGTTGCTGCTGTCGATTTTGCTGTCCGCCGCGACGCGGGTGCTGGCGAGATCGATATTCGACAGAGCGTCACCGCTCAGATTCGCGTCGCTGGTGGACGAGGAGTCGTCCGACCCGCCGCCGCAACCAGCCAGCAGCGCCACCGCGGCGACCGCCAGCGCAAGCAGCGACAACCTCCACATCGTTGACCGGATCGACATCCCACATCCTCCCTAATCGAGTAATAAGGATTTGTCTTCTATCGTTTCAGAATTCCCTGCAAAAGGGAGGCCTAGTTCGACCAGAAGCGGTTGCAGCACGCGGTTGGCGAGCAGGCCGAGGCTGCCGAGGTTGGCGAAGCCGGGCCCCTGGCGGAGGCCGCCGAGGCCGGGGATGTGCAGCCGCGGCCGCACCCCTTCGAGTTCGAGGCCGCGGCCGATCGGGACCTCGAATTTCGGCGGGCTGTCCCAGAGCGGGCCGCACTGTTCTTCGACCTGGTCGCGGACCGCGTCGGGGAAGAGTCCGCGCAGCTGGCGCAGGAGGTCGAAGCCGGTGCAGTTGATGACGAAGTCGTAGCGTTCGGAGCAGAGACCCTCCGACGGGCTCTCGAATTCGAGCACCGCCGCCTCGCCGTCGTCGGCGAGGGAGACGTGGATCGCCCGCCCGGTGACGAAGGAGAGGTGGTCGTCGTCGGCGATGCGCTCGAGCACGGTCTGGTCGAAGACGCCGCGGTCGCAGTGCTTGACGAAGTCCCGCCGGGTCTCGATGTCGAGGTGTTCCCAGCCGACGTTGTCGGGGTCGGCGAAGACCCGGTTCTCGAGGAAGCTCTCGCCGCGGCTCAGCGGCAGGGTCGGCGTGTAGATCGTCAGCCGCGCCTGGGGCCGCAGGTCGCGGAGGAAGACCAGGGCGCTGAGGGCGCTCTCCCCTCCCCCGACGATCGCGATCTCCGCCGGCTCGTCCTCCGGCACGCGGGCGAACTCCTCGCGGCGGCTGTCGCAGTGGAAGACCCGCGACTCGACCTCGGGGTCGTGCGGGAAGTGGCGGTGGACGCCGGGGCCGGTGAGGATCAGAACGCGGCCGGTGTGCCGCTCGGGGTCCTCGGGGCGGCCGCGCTCGGCGACCTCGACCTGCCAGCGGTCGTGCTCGTCGCTCAGCGTCACCTCGGTCACCCGCCCGTCGTAGACCGTCACCCCGTTGCTCGCCCGCTCCAGCACCCAGCTGAGGTACTCGCCGTAGTCCTGATGCAGGACCGAGGGCGAGCCCGAGTTGACCCAGGCCGCGTATTCGTGGCGCTCCATCGCGAAGCGCTGCCAGGTGAACGGCAGCAGCGCCGCGTCGATCTCGTCGCCGAGCTCGCCGAACTGGCGGCTGCTCTGGTACGGGAAGCCGACGTCCTTGATCGGCGGGATCGCCAGCGGCTCCTCGCCCGAGGTCATCCCGTTGCGCCCCTTCCAGGAGGCGGCCGGCTCGGTTTTCTCGATCACCGTCATCGAGATCTCCCCCAGCCCGAGGCTGTTGATCGTGTGGACCTTGGCGCCGATCGCGGCGGCCTTGGCGCCGGCGCCGACGATGAGGATGTCGCTCTCGCTCACGCTGGCGCTCCTCAGACCAGTGCCGGGGCGCGCGGCCCCGCCGGCTCGGTTTCCCTCGGTTCGGCGATCACCAGGCCCTTCTGGTCGGGGGCGAAGGAGATCGCGCTTTTGCGGGCGCGCTCGCCGCCGGTCTCGACCGTGCGCAGGTCGGTCGTCTCCAGCACGATCCGCAGCACCCGCTTCATCTCCATTTCCGCATAGCTGGCGGCGAGGCAGCGGCGGACGCCGCCGCCGAACGGGATCCAGGTGTAGGTGCCCGGCTGGACGCCGACGAAGCGCTCTGGCAGGAAGCGGTGCGCTTCGGGGTAGTTGCGCTCGTCGCGGTGGATCAGGTGGATGCAGGGCGCGACGGTCGTTCCGGCCGGCAGCTCGTAGCCGCCGAGCCGCATCGGCTCCAGCAGGTTGCGGACCACGACCGGCACCGGCGGCCGCAGCCGCAGCGTCTCCTTCACGACCGCGTCCAGGTAGGTGCCGTCGCCGGCGAGGATGTCCTCCCGCAGCTTGTCCAGTTTGTCGGGGTTGCGCAGCAGCCGCTCGAAAGTCCAGGCCAGCGTGCTCGAGGTCGGCCCGTCGGAGAGCAGGGTCACGAGTTCGTCGCGCAGGTCCTGGTCGGAGAGCGGCGAGCCATCCTCGTAGCGGGCCTGGACCAGCATCGAGACGACACCCATCTCGCCGCCGGCCTCGGCCTTGCGCCGCCGCACCTCATCCATCACCGCCGTCTCGACCGCGCCCATCGCCTCGCGGTAGCCGCGGCTGCGGGTCACCCAGCCGGGACCGAAGGCGGCCAGCATCGCCAGGTTGCGCGGTTCGTTCATCCAGGTGGTCAGCTCGCGCAGCCGGTCGCGCAACGGCTGCAGTCGCGGCGTCGTCGATGCCGGACCGAAGACGGCGCGCATGACCACGTCGAGGGTGATGTCCTGCATCCGCGGCCAGAGCGCGAACGGCTCCCCCACCGGCCAGCGGGCGACCTCGGCCCGGGCCATCTCGGCCATCATCTCCGAATCGGCCTGGACCGCCTTGCCGTGGAAGGAGGGCAGCATCAGTTTGCGCCGGGTCATGTGTTCGGGTTCTTCCAGCAGCATCACCGAGCGCGGGCCGAGCAGCGGCCCCAGCAGCGGGTTGGCGGTGTCGACGCCGACCGCCTTGCCGGCGGTGAAGACCTTTTTCACGTCGTCGGGGTCGGCGAGGATCACCCAGTCGCCGTAGTGGCGGATCCGCAGCGTGAAGGTGTCGCCGTAGCGCCGCTGGCACTTCTCCAGCCAGGGCAGCGGTCGCTGGGTCCAGCCCCACGCCTGCAGGGTGCGCGGCAGCCTCGGTCCGGGCGGAAGGGCGCTCACGCGGCGTCCCTTCCCCCGTTGCCGGCGGCGATCTCGTCCATCAGCTCGTCCTCGAGCCGGCAGGTGGTCGCGATCAGCAGGTCGAAGAGGTCGGAGCTGAAATCCTGCGGCAGGCCGGCCTCGGCGCCGCGGTCGAGGTAGCGCTGGCGGACGATCTTCACCCGGTCGGGCTGCATCATCGGGATCTCGTGCTCGCTCTTGTAAACCGCGACTTCGCGGCAGATGTCGAGCCGCTCGCCGAGCAGCTTGGCGATCTGGTCGTCGATCTCGTCGAGGCGGCGGCGAAAGGGCTCCAGGCCGGCGGCGCTCATCGCTCGTCGCCCCCCAGCAGGCCGGTGGCGAAGGCGTGGCTGCAGTCGGCCAGCTCGTCGAGCGCGTAGCCCCCCTCCTGGATCACGCAGACCGGCAGCCCCGAGCGCGCCAGCAGGCGACCGATCTCGGCGAAGATCTCCGGCCGGAAGCTCCAGCCGCCGTGCGGGTCGCCGGCGACCGTGTCGTAGCCGAGCGAGACGACCAGCGCCCGGGCGATCTCGGAGAGGTCGTGGATCGAGTGCGCTACCTCCCACAGGTAGGTGGCTTCGTCGGGGCTTTCGTCGAAGGAGACGGCGCGTTCGCCGGCCAGGCGAGGCAGCGGCGTCCCGGGTGGCAGGTTGGTCACCGGCGCCGCGTGCAGCGAGTGCAGGGCGGCGACCGGTCCCATCCGCTCGACCAGGGCCGAGGTCCCGTTCGGGTAATGGAGGTCGAGGTCGATGATCCCGATCGGCTTGACGCCGCCGTCGCAGAGATGCCGCACCGCCGCGGCGGCGTTGTTGAGGTAGCAGTAGCCGGCGTGGAAGGCGGGGCCGGCGTGGTGCCCGGGCGGCCGGCAGACCGCGTAGGTGAAGCGGGCGCCTTCGAGCAGCCGCTCGGCGGCGGTGATCGAGGTGCGGATCCCCTCCAGCGCGGCGGCGACCAGCGCCTTGTTGACGGGGATGTCGGGCTCGAGGCCGGGGGGGGCGAAGTCCGGCATCACCACCGGCTCGGAGGAGGAGAGCTCGCCCAGCACCCGCAGGTACTCGGCCTCGTGCAGCCCGGCCAGCGTCCGCTCGACCTCCTCGTCGGCGGCGTCGGCGGCCACCGGCCGCACCCGCGAGTGGCGGACCAGGCCGGCCCGCAGCTCGACCAGGCGCCGGTTGCTGTCCTGGCCTTCGATCAGCCGTTCGCCTTCGCGAACCCAAAAGGCAGCGTCGCCGCTGCCCTGACGCTGCTCGATCATCAACAGCTCAGTCATCCAGCAGCCTCCGCATCCGCGGCCCGAGGTGCTCGAAGCCGTTGCGGCGGTAGAAGGACTCGGTCGAAGCGATCGCCGCGAAGGTCTCGCGTGGGAGGCCGACCTCGAGCCGGCTGACGCCACGCGTTCGCGCCTGGGACGCGATCGCCTCGACCAGTTCCGCCCCGACGCCGCGACTGCGCCAATCCTCATCGACCCAGAGGTCTTGGATCGTCGCGTACACGCCGGGAACGTGGATTGCCCGCTGCCAGCTGGCGCTGAGAACGCCGACGACGTTGCCGTCGGCCTCCGCAATCAGCACCGAGGCCCCATCTGGATCCTCCAGATGGGCGCGGACCTCAGTTTCAAGCTCGGAGCGCTCGGGCCGGCGGCCGCCGAGCTCGAGCAGCAGGGCTTCGATCGCCGTGGCCACCGCCCCGACGTCGTCGGCCCCCGCCTCACGAACCGTGCTCTCCGTCGCCGCCGCGTCGGTCACGCGACCTCCGCCTGCCTGGCGACGGGCTCCAGCTCCACGCTCCAGGCGTCGGGATCGTCGCTGCCGGTCAGGGTGCGCGCGATCGCCGCCATCGGCGCCCGCGCCTTGAGCAGGATCTCGTCGAACTCCTCCTCGGGGTCGGACTGCATCACGATCGCGCCGCCGGCACCGATCGTCGTCCGCCCGCCCTGGCGCATCACGATCGTGCGGATGACGATGTTGAGGTCGGTGCTGCCGTCGGCGCCGAAGTAGCCGATCGAGCCCGAGTAGACGCCGCGCGCCTCCTGCTCGAGGTCGTCGATGATCTCCATCGTCCGCTCCTTCGGGGCGCCGGTCATCGAGCCCCCGGGGAAGGTGGCGCGGACGCAGTCGACCGGGCTGCGCCCCTCCTCGAGGTGGCCGACGATCGTCGAGACCATCTGGTGCACGGTCGCGTAGGGCTCGACCACCATCAGGTGCGGCACTTCGACGCTGTCGACGTCGCAGACGACGCCGAGGTCGTTGCGCAGCAGGTCGACGATCATCAGGTGCTCGGCGTAGGTCTTTTCGTCGGCTTCCAGCTCTTCGCGGACGGCCCGGTCGGCCTCGGCGTCGGCGACCCGCGAGACCGTCCCCTTGATCGGCCGCGCCATCACCTGGCGCTCGCGGTCGACCGAGATGAAGCGCTCCGGCGAGGAGCTGACGATCGTGTTCTCGCCGAGCTGGAGGAAGGCCGAGAACGGCGAGGGGTTGCTGCGGCGCAGTTGCCGGTAGAGGTCGAACGGCTCCGGGCTGGCGTCGGTCGAGAACTGGTCGGTGAGGCAGACCTCATAAGACTCTCCTGCGAGCAGTTCGGCCTGCGATTTGGCGATGTCGGCGAGGTAGCGCTCGCGGCCGCGGCCGGAGTGGAAGGCGACGTGGCCGCCCGGCTCGCTCGGCGGGGCCAGCGGCCGCTCCGGCGGCGGCGCCGCGATCGCCGCGGCGATCAGGTCCTCGGCGGCGTCGAGCCAGAGCTCGGCCTCCGGGTCCTCGCCGTGACAGAGGGCGAAGACGTAGGTCAGGTTCTTGGTGTGGTCGACGGCGACGACCCGGTTGGCGAGCATCATCGCCGCGTCGGGAAGGTCGGAGCTGTGGACGTTGGGCGAGCCGCAGTCGGCCTTCAGCTCGTAACCGAGGTAGCCGACGTAGCCGCCGACCAGGCCGCGCTCCACCCCCTCGGGCGGCTCGACCCCGATCCGCTCCATCTCCTTCTGCAGGTAGTCGAAGATCGACTGGTGGTGGACCGTCTCGACGTCGCCGCGGCTGACCGTGACCTCGCCGCTGTCGACGTCGTAGGTGGCGAAGGTGCGGTCGGCGCCGGCGGTGGTCCCCATGTAGGAGCACTGCGCCAGCCAGGTCGGCGCGTCGGCGCTGTCGAGCCAGAAGGACGGGTTGGAGTCGGCAAAGAGCCGTTCGTAGAGGTACTCGGTCGGCGCTTCGCCCTCGATCGTCCGCATCCGCAGTTCCATCTCGCCGGGTTTCGCCCCAGCCGCGGCGCGGCGCGCCGGTTTGACCGCGCGCGGCGCGATCGTCGCCCGGCCGGCGGGCCGCTGCGGCCGCTGGTAGCTCGCCGCCAGGTCGAAGAAGTTCTGGGCGATCTTCAGCCCGTACTCGGTCGAGATCGACTCCGGGTGGAACTGGACGCCCCAGATCGGCCGCCTGGTGTGCTCGACCCCCATCACGACGCCGTCCTCGGCCCAGGCGACGACGTGGCCTTCCGGGCCGGGCGGGCTGGTGATCGCCAGCGAGTGGTAGCGGACGACCGAGAAGCCCTGCGGCACGTCCTTGAACAGGCCCTTGCCTTCGTGCATCACCCGGCTGAGACGACCGTGCATCGCCATCGGGGCGCGGTTGACGCCGCCGTCGAGCAGGTTGCCGATCCCCTGGTGGCCCAGGCAGATCCCGAAGACCGGGACTTCGCTGTGGCGGAGGATGTCGCTGCAGACGCCGAAGTCGTGCCAGCGGGACGGGTGACCCGGCCCCGGCGAGAGCACGATCGCGTCGAAGTCCATCCTTGTCAGCACCCGCCAGCTGACCGCGTCGTTGTTGACCACCATCGGCTCCTCGCCCGAGGCCGCGGCCAGCAGGTGGAAGACGTTGTAGGTGTAGGAATCGTGGTTGTCGACCAAAAGCGTTTTCATCAGGCTCCCTCCAGCCCCAGGCCCTCGAGGCCTTTCTCGAGCACCGGCTGCACGACCGCCTCGACCTCCGGTGCCCGCTCGTCTTCCCGGTACCAGCGCGCGAAGTGGGAGAGGTACTTGGAGAGCGGCGCGACGTCGAAGTCGTCGACGGCGCTGCGCAGGTGCACCCGATAGTGCTCCGACTGGACCACCGCGAAGCGGTAGTCGGGGTCGTCGGCCGGCCGCTCGCCGGCGATCTCCCGGGAGGCGTGGTGGGCCTGGGCGCGCGCCAGGTCCCAGCCGAGGCTCCCTTTCCCCTCGACCAAGAGCTTCTCCTTGCCGAACTTGACCTGCTTGGTCGTCGGCTGCAGCAGGAAGTAGCCGAGCGCGACCTGGGCCGGCACCGTCTCGGGGTGCGGGTGGCGTGCCATCTCCGCGGCGAGCTCCGGGCTCGCCTTCAGCTCGTCCTCCAGCCACTCGACCAACTCGTCGATCAGCAGCGCCCCTTTCTTGGAAGAGCTGATCGATTCGTTCTCACGGGCCACCATGCCGTGGAAGATGTCGTAGGTCGGCGGCCCTCCCCCGCGGGCACTGCCGTTGCCGTTGCCGTTCTGCAGCCCCATCGCGTCGATCAGCTGGCGGCGGCAGGTGACGTGGGCGACCCACTCGTTGCCGCAGACCTGCATCGAGATCACGTCGTCGAGCTCGTCGGCGGCGGCCCAGTAGGCGAGCGCCCGCATGTGCTGGGTCGGGAGGCCGTCGGAGCGGACCAGCGGCATCTCTTCCAGCTCCTCGCGTTCGGTCTCGTACATGACCATGTCGTCGCCCCAGCGTTTGGTCAGCGTCCCCTCGGCCAGGCCTTTGTTCATGTACTCGGCGACCTCAGGGAGGTAGTCGGACTCGTAGATCACCTTGTCGAAGGTGATGCCGAGGCTGGCGAGCGTCTTGCGCTGTCCGGAGACCACCCAGGAGCGGGTCCGCGACCACAGTTCCAGCGCCTTCTGGTCGCCGTCGAGGACCCGCATCATCATCTCGTCGGCTTTGTCGTCGTAGTTGGTCGACTCGCGGGCGACCGAGTCCTCGGCGCCGTCGTCGCCCTGGCCGCCGTTGCGGCTGGCGGTGACGTAGTCGGCGTAACAGAAGCCGACGAAGTGGTCGCTCTTCTCGTCGGCGTCGGGACCGGCGTCCTCGCCGGCGCGGGTGGCGACGCCGGCCATCGCCTCGCCCATGCTGCGGCCGACGTCGCAGATCAGGCTGCGGTTGTCGACCGCGGCGCCCGCCTGCTTCAGCGCCCCGGCGATCGCGTTGCCGACGGCGAGGTTGCGGAGGTGGCCGATGTGCAGGGCCTTGGTCGTGTTGGCGCCCCAGAAGTAGACGGCGTAGCGGTTCCCGGCGGCGACGTCGGCGAACTCGCCCGCCCCGCCGGCGCCGGAGCGGATCGCCTCGCCCTGCGCTTCGATCCACTCGTCGGCGAGCTTCGCGGTCGGCTGCTTGCCCTCGCGGGAGATGGACTCGACCCAGTCCTCGGCTTCGATCCGCTCCAGGGCCGCCAGGGCGGCGCCGTCCTCGCGCCAGTCGGTGCCCTGCGGCAGCCGCGGGATCAGCATCAGGTCGAAATCGGCCTCAGGCCTGTAGGGGGCGCGAGCCGCCCACAGTGCCCGGCCGCTCTCCCCCGCTGCGACCTCGTTGAACCTGGTGAAGATGTTCTCGCCCATAGCTGTGATTCCGAACTTTCTGCCTCGAATTGACTTGTTCGAAATGCACCCGCCGGGGCTCGAACCCGGATCTTCGGCTTACAACGCCGACCCTTTAACCGATTAAGGCACAGGTGCTAGCTATGTGTCCCTGCCCCTGAGCGAATTCCCTGATTGCTCAAGTGCCGCGGCAGCATAACCGCATCTCTTGCGCGCGTCAAATAATTTGAGTAATTCCCTGGAAACGTCGCAGAAAGCGGCGCGTCTCGGGCTGCTGCGGAGACTCGAGGACCTGCTTCGGTGGGCCCTGCTCGACGATCCGGCCCTCGTGCAGGAAGGCGACCTGGTCGGCGACCTCGCGGGCGAAGCTCATCTCGTGGGTGGCGATCAGCATCGTCATCCCCGCCGCCTTCAGGTCCCGCACCGCGGCCAGCACCTCGCCGACCAGCTCGGGATCGAGCGCGCTGGTCACCTCGTCGAGCAGCATCACCCGCGGCCGGCCGGCGAAGGCGCGGGCGATCGCCACCCGCTGCTGCTGGCCGCCGGAGAGGTTGTCGGGGCGGTCGTCCTCGCGGCCGGCGAGGCCAAAGCGCGCCAGCAGCTCGCGGCCGCGGGCCTCCGCCTCGGCGCGGGTGGCGCCGTGAGCCCGCCTCTCCCCCAGCATCACGTTCTCCAGCGCGGTCATGTGCGGGAAGAGGTTGTAGGCCTGGAAGACGAGCCCGAGCCGGCGCCGGACCGCAACCGGGTCGACGGCGGGGTCGGTGATCGCCTCGCCGTCGAGGAAGACGTCGCCGTCGTCGATCTCCGCCAGCAGGTCGACGCAGCGCAGCAGGGTCGACTTGCCCGAGCCGGATGCGCCGATCAGGGCCACGGCTTCGTGCTCGCGCACGGTCAGGTCGACGCCGCGCAGGACCTCGCGCTCGCCGAAGGCCTTGGTCACTTCCCGCAGCTCGAGGACGGGCCCGGCCGGAGCGCTCATCGCACCGCCCCCTCGGGCCCGCCGAGGCGGTCGACGATCCGCGCGGTCGGGATCGTCACCGCCAGGTAGAGCAGCGCCGCGGCGACCAGCGGGGTGAAGTTGAAGGTCTGGGCCTCGATGATCTGCGCTTCGCGGAAGGCCTCCAGCGGGCCGAGGATCGAAATCAGGGCGACGTCCTTCTGCAGGGCGACGAAGTCGTTCAGCAGCGGCGGCGCCACCCGCCGCACCGCCTGCGGCAGGACCACGTGGCGCATCGCCTGGGTCTCGGTCAGGCCGACCGCCAGCGCGGCGTCGCGCTGGCCTCGGTGGACCGAGTTGACGCCTGCGCGGTAGACCTCGGCGACGTAGGCGCTGTAGGAGAGGATCAGGGCGATCGCCCCGAGGACGACCGGGTCGGTCGGCAGCCCGTCGAGGCGCAGCGCGGGGACCCCGAAGCCGATCAGGAAGACGAGCAGGATCGTCGGGATGCCGCGGAAGACGTCGACGTAGATGACCGAGAGGAATCGCAGCGGGAACATCGCCGGCGAGCGGGCGATCCGCACCAGGGCGATGCCGAGGCCAACGGCGAGGATCGCCAGCTCGGCGACGATGAAGATCTTCACGTCGAGCCAGAAGGCCTTGGCCACGTCGGGGAAGGAGTCCTTGAAGACTTCCCAGTTGAAGAAGGTCTCGCGCACTTCCGGCCAGCCGGGGCTGGTCAGGATCAGGGCCGCGAGGCCGCCGAGGACGACGATGCTGGAGAGCGCCGCGATCGCCTGGCCGCGACGGTGGCTGCGGCGCTTCGCCGCCTCCCGTTCGAGGCGACGGCTGCTCGGCATCAGCTCAATTCAGGGGCGCCGGCGGCTTTGCTCATCCAGCGCTGGGTGATCTTTTCGAGCTCGCCGGACTCGTTCAGCTCTTCGATCGCTTCCGAGACACAGCCGGTCAGCTCGGAGTCCTTTTCGAGCAGCGCTCCCCACTGATCGCCGCCGGGGGCGCTGAACTGGCCGACGACGGCGGCCTGCGGAACCTGGACCGCGGTCAGGTACAGCGCGGTCGGCAGGTCGACGACGACCGCGTCGATCTGTTCGTTCTTCAGCGCCTGGACGACGTCGTTGGAGTTGTTGAAGACTTCCGGCCGACTGCTGGGCTCGATCTCTTCTTCGGCCGCTTCGAGGCTGGTGGTGCCGATCTGGACCCCGAGATCCGCGTCCTGCAGGTCGGCGAGCGAGGTCGCTTCCGCGGCCTCGGATCCCTTCAGCGCCACCACCGCCTGGTTGGCCGTGTAATAGGGCGCGGAGAAGTCGACGGCTTTTTCGCGCACCGGGGTGATCGAAATCTGGTTGACGTCGAAATCGAAGTCTTTGGGGCCCGGGGCGAAGGAGGAGTTGAACGACTCGACCGTCCACTCCACCTTGTCCTTCGGGTAGCCCAGCTGGTTGGCGATCGCGTAGGCGACCGCGCTCTCGAACCCTTCGCCGTTGGTCGGGTCTTCGTCTTCGAAGTAAGGTGGATAGGCCGGCTTGTCGGTCGCGATCGTCAGCACTCCCTGCCGCTCGGTCGCGAGCTGACCGGGCTCGCAGGACGAGGCCGTCGCGGAAGTGTCGGTCGAATCGTCAGAGCTGCCGCAGCCGGCGGCAACGAGGGCGACGAGGACGATGAGGGGCAGCGCGAGCTTCTTCATGATTCCCGGGGCGGCAGGATGCGGAACCCTACCGTCTTCGGCGCCGAGCGACCACCGGCTTTGTCGGTCGCGACCACCGTCGCGCGGTACGAGCCCGGAGGCAGCGGCTTCCCCTTCAGGTTGCCGTTCCATTTCAGCTTGTTGGACCCCGCCTTGGCCTGCTGGTCGCGACTGCCGCGGAGCTTGAACACAGAGCACTTCTTCTTCGTCTTGTTCTTGGCCGTAGCCGGCTTGCATTTCTGGCCGACGAGACGGCCGATCTTCTTCCGTTCGAACTTGAAGCGGACGGTGCCGGCCTCCGAAACGGTGTACTTGAAGGTGGTCCCGAACTTCCCTTTCGCTTTGCCCTTCGGCTTGGCGAGGAATTTCTTCGGCTGCGCCTTGACCTGGCCGAGCGAGGGAAGGGTGTCGGCCGTGGCGACCGGCGAGATGTCGGCCGTGGCCGTGGCGACCGGCGAGGACCCACCCGGACAGATCGTGGTCTGGCCGGTGTAGATCTGTTTCGTCGAGCAGCCGCTGGCGTCGGTCACGGTCAGCGTGACCTTGTAGGCGCCCGGGTTCGCGTAGACGTGGGTCGGGGTCGGGCCTCCATTGGCTAGGGCGGTCCCGTCGCCGAATTCCCAGTCGTAGCGGGCGGCGCGAGCCGAGCCGGTGGCGTTGAAGCCGGTTGCCTGTCCCGGGGCGGCGGGGTTGACGCTGAAACTGGCGACTGGCGCGGGGTGGGGCTGGAAGACGATCGGCTCGGGCTCGCCGGTCGTCCAGGGCACCTCGCTATTGAGCAACGCGGGGACTCCGTCGGCACCGATCGCGGCCACGCCGAGGGCGTTGTCGGAACCGCCGCTGCGGTAGTAGACGAGGAAGCGACCGTCGGGCGAGACCCCCACCGATTCCGGGTTGTCGACCGGCAGGCTGCCGATGACGCTGGGGCTGCCGTCAGCGGCGATCGCGAAGGTGTGGATCGCCTCTGAATTCGCATCGGCGAGGTAGAGGTGGCGGCCATCGGGCGCCACCGAGAACAGCCGGGGGTAGGAATCCGAGACCAGAGCCGGGTCGCCGGCCTGCTGGAGGTTGCCGTCAGCGCCGATCGCGAAGGAGATGAAGCCGCCGGAGCTGCCGCCCATCACCTCCGCGAACAGGAAGCGGCCGTCGGGGGACATCCCCAGCAGGTAAGAGCTGGGGGCCGAGGTCGTCCCCAGGTAACTGAGGGATCCGTCCGCGGCGGTCGCGTAGCGCTCGATTTTGTTGCCCGAGGTCGCGAAGAGGTAGCGGCCGTCCGGGGTGACGGCGACGTCCCCGTACTCGGTGGCCGCGCCGGCCGAGCCGAGCGGCGAGAGCGAGCCGTCGGCGGCAACCGCGAAGACGCGGATCCCTTCGGCTGGCATGGCGCCGAATTCCCGCGTCGGCACGTAGGCAAAGCGACCGTCCGGTGAGATCGCGACCGCGGTCGCGGAGGCGCTCGGCACCGCGCCGGCGAGCTCGAAGACCCCGCTCGGGGGCACTCGGTAGGCCTGAACCCCGCCGGTGAAGTAGAAGCCGCTGATCGCCCGGGTGCCGTCGGGGGTGAAGGCGAGTTTCCAGATGCCCCCCAGGGGCGGCTCCTCGGCTGGGAACGGCGATCCCGGGATCGGGGTCAGCGAGCCGTCGGCGCCGAGGTCGAAGCCGCCGATCTCCTCCGGCGTTTTCGAGCCGTAGTCGGGCGTGTAGAAGCGGGCCGCGGAGGCGGGCGTCGCGGAGGCGCAGAGCAGGATCAGGGCGCAGATGGAGACGAGAAAACGAGGCATGAGCGCGAGGCTATCCCACCTCCCGGCGGTGGCGCTCTAGTCGGAAGGCGGGGCGGCGTGTTTGGCCTCCAGGTCCTCGGCTATCGCCGCCAGGAGGGGCAGCGGCACTTCCAGCCCCGAGGCGATTCGGCGCACGTTGCCCCAGGTCGGGTTGACGCGGCCGGACTCGATGTGGGAGATCCAGGTCGGGTGGATGTCGGCGCGGTGCCCGAGCGCTTCCTGGCTCAGGTGGATCTCCATCCGCAGCTGGCGAATTGCCTTGCTCAGGCCGATCTGGGGTTCCTCTCGCCGCGGCATCTACGGAAGGGAATTTGCCTCCCGCCCCCGCGTCCATAGAGGTGGGCTCAGGTGGAGAGGAGAAGACGATTCGACCGGCTTTATTCCGGAACGGCTTCGTCCTCCGTCGTGTCGCAGGCGAGGACCCGGTTCAAGGGGGCGGTCTCTCTCCTGGGCGAACACGAACGTATGTTCGCATAGATTCGGACTGATTTATAGGGCAGATGAGCGCGTCGTCAGCCGCTTTCGGCCCGCGCCGCCGCCAGCTCTTCTTCGACCTCCGCGGTCTGGTTGGGGATTTCGAGCCTGCGTTCGAGCACCGCGATCGCCTCGTCTGGCCGGCCGCTCAGCCGCAGGGCGTTGCCGAGGTTGAAGAGGGCGTACGCGTACGCCAGGTCTTCGGTTCCGGAGGGGAAGGCGGCGACGGCTTCTTCGAGGACCGGGACCGCGGCTTCGTATTCGCCCGCCTGGATCAGGGCGAAGCCCTCTTCGTTGAGGCCGGCGCCGGCGGCGGGGTCGGTTCCTTCCGGCGCCGGTATGGACACGTTGCTGCCGGCCTCTTCGAGTTCCGCTTCTTCCGACTGCGGTTCGGGTTCCGGTTCTTCGGTTTCCGGCTCCTCGGAGCTCTGCGGCGGAGATTGGTTCTTCGCCTGCTGCGCCTTTCCCCCACCCTGGGCCTTGCGCGACCCCGGGTCATCGCCGCCGCCGAGCATCAGCGCCGCGATCGCCCCCAGCGCCACGACGAAGGCGAGCAGCGCCGCCGCCGCGCCCCACCGGCCGCGCCATGAGGTCTCTCTCCGGGCGGGGCCGCCGGCGAAGGTCGGCTCGAACGCCTGGGTCGGCTCGAAGGTCCTGGTCGGCTCTTCGACGGGTGCCTCCTCGCGTTCGAGCCGGGCGAGCGCATCCCGGGCCGAGCGCGGACGGTCCCGCGAATCGCGGCTGGTCAGCCACTCGACCAGGTTGCGCAGGTCGAGCGAGGCCCCCTCGGCGCAGGCGCGCAGGACGACGCCGCACGAGTAGAGGTCGGAGCGCTCGGTTGCCGCCTGGCCCTCCATCACCTCCGGCGCGGCGTAGCGCTCGGTGCCGAGCACGAGGCCGGTGCTGGTCAGCGCGGTGGCGTCGCGCGGCAGCGCGATCCCGAAGTCGATCAGCTTCGCGGTGCCCCCAGGTTCGATGATCACGTTGGCCGGCTTGACGTCGCGATGGAGGATTCCCGCCGCGTGGATGTGGGCCAGCGCCTCCAGCAGTTCCCGCGCCAGCTGCTCGCAGTCGACGCCCCTCCCCCGCTCCAGCCGCTCGGCCAGGTTTTCGCCGGGGACGAACTGCATCACCAGATACGGCCGTTCACCCTCCTCGGAGAAGTCGTAGACATCGACCAGGTTGGGATGCGACACGCCGGCCGCCGTGTGCGCCTCGCGGCGGAACCTGGCGACGAAGCCCGGATCGCCGGCGATCGTGTCCGAGAGGACCTTCACCGCGACCGGCCGATCGAGCACCTCGTCGTGCCCCAACCAGACAGCGGCCATCCCCCCGCGCCCGAGCATGCGCTCGAGCCGGTAGCGATCCTTCAACAACTCCCCGATGCCGAAGCTGCCGGGCACGGGTATCCCCTACCCGGTTGGCGCAGACCTACCGCAAGCGACCTGAGTCGAAGCGGTCATCCACCACATACGCCCAGGCATCCCACGGGCGGCGGTTAGCATTCCAACGATGAGTGGCCCCGCGCAACCCGCATCGCCAGCTGCCAAACAGGCGGAGGCTGTCCGGGTACAGCGGCTCCGCGAAGACGCTGCCCGGCCGATGAACGTGAACCTCGCCGAAACCATCTCGCTCAGCCACAAGCTGATGCGCTTCGCCGGCTGCGCCCGAGGCATTGACCGACCCGGCATTTGACGAACTGCTTCGTCGGCTCGTCTCGGCTGAGGTGGAATTCGTGGTTGTGGGAGGGCTGGCCGTCGGCGCATGGGGTGTCGTGCGCGGCACCAAGGACGTCGACATCGTCGTGTCGAGCGACCCCGGCAACCTCAAGCGGTTGGCCGAGGTAGCCGTCGCAGCGGGCGGGCACGTCCAGCAGGGAGAAGCCATGCTCGGTACTCCCATCTCGGTTGCTTCGGCACTGGCGGGCGGGGAGCAGGTGGCGATTGAGACCGACCTGGGTCGGCTGGACGTGATCCAAGGGCTGGACGGTGTTCCCGATTACGACGCGCTGCGTTCGCGTGCCGAGCAGACCGAGATCCTCGGGGTCACGGTCTCTGTCTGTGCTTTGGAGGATCTGAAGGCGATGAAGCGAGCCGCCGGCCGAACGCGCGACCTCGCCGATCTCGAGGATCTAGAGGCGACTTCTTAGCCGGCGCTCTCGCCCCAGAGCGTCGCGACCAGTGAGCGTGGGCCGCCGTGGTCGCGGTGCTCGCAGAGGTAGATGCCCTGCCAGGTCCCGAGGGCGAGGCGGCCGCGGGCCACCGGCAGGGTCAGCGAGGGGCCCAGCAGCGCCGCCTTGACGTGGGCCGGCATGTCGTCGTCGCCCTCCAGGGTGTGGGTCCAGTACGGCGCGCCTTCGGGCACGGCGCGGTCGAACCAGGACTCGAAGTCGCGCCGCACGTCGGACGAGGCGTTCTCGTTCAGGGTCAGAGAGGCGGAGGTGTGCTGGATGAAGAGGTGCAGCAGCCCGACCTCGACCTGCACCAGCTCCGGCAGCGCCTCCTCGACCTCACCGGTGACGAGATGGAAGCCCCGCGGCCTCGCCGCGAGCCGTAGCGTCCGCTGCAGCCACATCTAGGCCGCCAGGCTGCCGTAGCGCTCGCCGGCCGCGGCCCGCGCCGCGGGGTGGAGACGGACCGCATCCGGCCAGAAGCGGGTGCCGACCCGCAGCTGAATCAGGGCCGAGCGCAGGAGCGCCTCGCGGCCGGGGTCCCAGGAGAAGCCGAAGAGCCTGCGGATCTCCGCCGGCAGCAGCCCCACCGAGATCAGCCGGATCGTCTCGGTCAGCGGCAGGAAGGCGGCGCGCATCAGGCCCGAGTAGGGCGGCTCGAGGATCATCCGCTCGGCCTGATCGCGGCGGTCCTCGGAGATCCAGAGGCTGCCGTCGCCGAGCCGTCCCTCCACGTAGTCCCTGAGGTCCGCGAAGGTCGCGGGCATCGAGCTCGGCGGCAGGCCGAGAAGCTCCCCCACCTGCCGGTATTCCCTCCAGTAGCGCTCGCGGTCGGCGTCGGAGAGAGCGCCGAAGATGCGCTCGTAGTAGACGACGGCGGAGTCGGCGAGGGTCGCCAGCACCCAGAGGCCGAGCTTCGGATCGGAGGCCGCGTACGGCGTCCCCTTCGGGATCGGCCCGTAGTCGGCCGGCGTCTTCCCCTTCACCCGAGCGTGCATCCCCCGCACCGCCAGGCCCGCCTGCTCGGCGTCGTCGACGGTCCCGAAGTAGATCCGCGACATCCACTCGTCGGTGCGCAGCAGCCGGGTCTGGGGGTCGTCGAAGATGATCGAGTGGCGCTGGAAGCCGACCACCGCCAGCGGGTCGCAGGCCTGCATCAGCAGCGCCCGCACCCCGGAGAAGAGGACGAGACGCTCGCGGTGCAGCTTGCGGACCATCGAGTCGGGGGCGAAGAACCCGTCCGTCTCGGCGGCGCGCGGGTCCCGCTCCGGCGCCAGGCCGGGGATCAGCGACAGCATGTCGGTGGGCCGAAACACATCTGAAACGGTAGCTACCGCCGAATCGGGGCCGGAACGGAGCCTCAGGCCCCGGCGAAGAACTCGCGCAGTCGCGAGGCGACGGCCGCCGGCTCCTGCGCCATCAGGCCGTGGCCGCAGCCGGCGAAGACCTCTGGCTCGGCGGCGCCCCAGCGCGCGGCCAGGGGCGCGGAGTTGGCCGCCGGAATGACCCGATCCTGATCGCCATGGAGGATGATCGTCGGCTTTCGATCTGCCGCGGGCGGCCGGTCCTGGCGGTGCCACGATTCCATCGCCTCCTCCTGGGCTGCCAGCACCGCCGGCGAAAGGTCGGCGCGGGCGGCGGCGACCACCTCGCCGAACTCGCGGTCGATCTCCTCCGCCTGCGGTGGCGGGAAGAGCAGCGAGATCAACCTGCTCGCCTGCTCGCGCGGCGAGCCGGAGTGGTCGGTCAGCAGCGCCCAGTCGGCGGGATCGGGCGCTACCGAGGTCGCGCCGCCGGGATCGGTGGCGAGCAGCCCGAGGGCGCTGACTCTCCCCGGGGAGGTCTCCGCCAGGCGCTGCGCGGCGAAGCCCCCCATCGACCAGCCGACCACGGGGCAGGCATCCACCCCGCGCGCCGCCAGCACCGCCTCCAGGTCCGCGGCGAGTGCATCGACGCTCATCGGGCCCGAAGGCGGATCCGACTCGCCGACGCCGCAGTTGTCCGGGCAGACCACCTCATGGCCCTCCGCCAGCGCGGCGAGGAAGCCGGGGTCCCAGTCGGCTCCGGTCGCGGCGTAGCCGTTGACCAGCAACAGCGGCGGGCCGCTCCCGACTAGGCGCCAGGCGAGGCGGCGGCCGTCGACGGCGATGCTTTCGACCCGGCTCGCGTCCATCTCCGCCCCACGGTATTCGACCGCCGAGCGGCCGTCCGCCACGCGCCTAACATGGGGCCGATGCCGTCCGCGAAGGAGCTGATGCGCGCCGGGGAGCTCTTCCGCGGCGACGATCCCGACCTGCTCCGGGAGCTCGACCGGCGCCAGGCGATGCTCGCCGCCTTCAACGCGATCTCGCCGGAGCGCGGCGACGAGCGCCGGGCCGCGCTCAGGGACCTCCTCGCCGAGATCGGCGAGGAGACCTACATCCGCTCCCCGTTCTACTGCGACTACGGGGACGGGATCCGGATCGGCGCCCTCACCTTCGTCAACTTCAACTGCACGATGCTCGACGGAGCGCCGATCACGATCGGGGACGAGTGCCTGATCGCCTCCGGGGTGCAGCTGATCACCGCCACCCACCCGATCGATCCGGTCCCGCGGCGCGCCGCCTGGGAACAGGCGCTGCCGGTCACGATCGGCGACGGGGTGTGGCTGGGGGCCGGCGCGATCGTCTGCCCCGGCGTCTCGATCGGCGAGAACACCGTCGTCGGCGCCGGCGCGATCGTCACCAAGGACCTGCCCGCCGGCGTCGTCGCCTACGGCAACCCCGCCCGGATCGCCCGCGAGATCGGCGAGCGCGATCGGGTCGACCCGGAAGCGGTCGCGGGTCAGATCCCCCTCGCCGACGACTAGACGAAGTCGCGCTGCTGGCTCGCTTCGGCCGCGACCAGCTCGTGGACGAGCCTGATCGCAATCGAGCCCTCGCCGACCGCGGAGGCGACCCGGTTCATCGAGCCGTGGCGGACGTCCCCGGCGGCGAAGACGCCCGGCACGCTGGACTCGAGGGACAGCGGGTCGCGCGCCAGCGGCCAGTCCCCGTGGGCCTGCGCATCGGCGCCGGTGCAGATGAAGCCACCCTCCCCCAGGGCGATCTCCGGCGGCAGCCAGTGCGTGTTCGGGTCGGCGCCGATCATCAGGAAGAGCCCGTCCGAAGGCACGGTCTCGGTCTCGCCGTCGGCGGAGCGCAGGACCAGGCTCTGCAGCCAGCCGTCCTCGCCGGCGCCGCCGGCGACCACCTCGGTCCCGAGGCGCACCTCAACGTTGGGCGTGGCTTCGAGCTGGCGCACCAGGTAGTGGGACATTCCCTTGTCGAGCGAGTCGGAGCGGACCACGAGCGTTACCCGGCGGGCGTATTCGGCCAGGTTCAGCGCCGCCTGCCCGGCCGAGTTGGCACCGCCGACGACGTGCACGTCCTCGTCGATGGTCGTCGGCGCCTCGGAGGCGGGACCGCCGTAGAAGACCCCCGCCCCGACCAGGTCCTCGATCTCCTCGACTCCAAGCCGGCGATAGGTGGCGCCGACAGCGAGGATCACCGCGCGGGCGCTGACCTCGCCGCCGTCGGAGAGGCTGATGTGGATGCGATCGCCGTCGCGGCGGAGCCCGGTCGCGTCGTGCATGAAGGCGAACTTGGCGCCGAATACCCATGACTGCTCGTAGGCGGCCTCCGCCAGCCGGCGGCCGCTGACGCCGCGCGGGAAGCCGAGGTAGTTGCGGATCAGCGAGCTCGAGGTTGCCTGGCCGCCGATGCCGCCGTTGTCGACAACCAGCGTCCGGAAGCCCTCGGAGGCGCCGTAGACCGCGGCCGAGAGGCCAGCCGGCCCGCCGCCGACGATGACGACGTCGAACTCGCGCTGGTCGGGGTCGATGGTGCCGCCGACCGCGCTCGCCAGCTCCAGATTGGTCGGGTCGGCCAGGACTGTCCCGTTCGACATCACCACCAGGGGCAGCGGCTCCCCGTTTCCCGTCTGCTCGACCAGCGCCCGGCCCTCCGGGGAGTCGGCGAGGAGGAACGAGTGTGGGACCGCGCAGCGGCCCAGCACCTCTTTCAGCTCCTGGGCCCGGCCGATCCACGACTCGCTGACGATGTGGACGGTGTGCGGCGAGACCCGCCGCGCGTGCGCCCACTCGAGCAGGAAGGTCGAGACGGACTGGTGGAACAGCTCGTCGGGTGCCTGCGAGGGTCGGATCACGTAGTAGTCGATCTGCCGCCGCGCCATCGCTTCGAAGATTTCCCCGGCGGTCTGCCCGTCGCCCCAGCTGGCCCACTCGATCAACAGCCCGCGCTGGACGTGCGCGTGCAGCTCCCGCGCCCTGCCCAGCAGCTCGGGTCCGCTCATCTCCGCGAACGACTGCGCGGCAAGGACCAGTGCCACGTCCTCCCCCGCCTCCCTCAGCGCCTTCAGTTCCGCCATCGCCTCTTCGGCCGAGGACACGCAGACGACCCGGTAGCTCCTCGAGTAGCGGTCGATCAGCTCGCGCTCGACGGCGCGCAGGGCCCGTTCGTCTTCGTCGACGGCGAAAAGGACAGGATTCACAGTCCGAAAATATCGGGGCCGCCCAGGGGTCGGCAAGCCGACCCGAGCGGGGCGAATCGTCAGTCGGACCGCACCGCCCGCCAGGCGGACTCGGCCAAGTCGTCCTCCATCTGGCGCAGGGAACCGGTCCGGTGCGCCAGCCAAGAGCGGGAGAGCGCCTGGGCCGGCCCGAAGACGGCGGAGAAGAAGACCACTCGGCGCATGTCGGAGAGGTTGTCCTGCCTTCCGATCCAGTCCTCGACCGCTGCGAAGAGGCGCTTGTTCAGCTCGTCGACCTCCTTGCTCGCCTGCTCCTTGGCCACCGATCCGTCGAGCAGGAAGCGGGCGCGCTCGGGATGCCGTTCGACCCAGCGCAGATGGTGGCGGACCAGCGCCCTGATGCCGTCCTCCGCGTCGGGATCGGATTTCAAGGTGCGCAGGACGCCGGCCTGGTATTCGCTCAGGATCTGGACGTAGAGCGCGCCGAGGATCCCGTCCTTGTCGCCGAAGTGGTGGTAGATCGAGCCAACGCTGGCGCCAGAACCCTCCCGCACCCCCTCGATCGTGACCTCCTCACCGGCTTCGAGCGAGGCGAGCGCGGCCTCCAGAATCGTCTCCCTGCGCGTCATCGCTAGAATTATATTCTAGAATATGATTCTACTCGACCAAGTGATGCCCACCTACGCCCGCAGCGAGGTTCACCGTCGCCAGACGACGGCCACGCCGGCCGACCTCTGGAGTGCGATCCACGACCTGCGACCCGACGATCTCCCCTTGATGCGAGCCCTGATGAGCCTGCGCACCCTCGGCCGCAGGGTCGACGCCGACAACCAGACGGTGCTGCAGGGGTTCGAGCGGATGGGCTTCCGCCGCCTCGCCGAAGAGCGGGACCGGGAACTGGTCCTCGCCGGCATCGGCCAGTTCTGGAAGCCCTCCGGCGGCCTACGGAAAGTGACCAGCAAGGAGCAGTTCCTGGCCTTCGAAGAGCCCGGCTACGCCAAGGCCGCCTTCAACTTCCGGATCACCGACGAAGAGATCTCAACCGAGACCCGCATCGCCGGGACCGACGCGGGAGCTCAACGCCTGTTCGGCCTCTACTGGCTCCTGATCCGCCCCGGCAGCGGCCTGATCAGGCGAGAGTGGCTGCACGCGCTGGACCGCCGAGCCCGCGCCGGTGAAACACTTCTGGATATCTAGCTTTGAGATGAACTGTCTTACCCCTGATATCACTGCAGCTGAGGTCGTAAGCGGAAGTCAAGACAGGCCTATGTGCACCGCTGCGCTCAGCGACCAGAAAGCGCTTTGGTTGCAAGTGCGTCCGCTTCGGCATTCCATTTTCGCGGAATCCACGAAATCCTGATGTTGGGAAACTCCTGGAGCAGGGAGCACGCTTCCGCGTGCAGGGGTCTGATGTGCTCCTTGCCAACCTTCGCGCAGCCGTTTACCTGGTCGACCACGAGCTCCGAGTCAAGGAACACCCGGATGCGCTGGATTCCGCGACTGCGGGCGAGCTTGAGTCCTTCGATGAGAGCCCGATACTCCGCAACGGTGTTGATGGCGGGTCCGATCGGTTTGGAGATCTCTTCAATTAGCTGACCATCGGGGTCCCTGAGGACGACTCCGATCGCACCTTGAGCTGGATTGTCGATGGTCCCCGTGCCGGAACCGTCTGTCTTCAGTAGATAGTTGCGCTTCGACGGCTCCGGATGGTCGCCCTCGTGCGTCTCGGGCACCGGCATGAAGCCAATCTATCCCCGCAAGCGTCTACGGCTGCCTGCCGGGCGCTTACAAGTGCCCAAGGCTGGAGTTAACGATTGCTCTCCGAGCGTTCCCAGTCCTGCATCTCAAGCGGGAAGTGCTGCCTAAGAATCGATGCGTGCCGCAGGATTACCTGGGCGTCTTTCTCGTTTGGATTCGCGCCTTGCTCAAGCGCGTTCCTAACCTGATCCGCGTTGTCATCATAGACGCCGATCCACATGGTGACGGTAGGATCATCGACCTCTAACTCGGCCAGGCGTCTGATCAGCAACTGTGCTCGATCAGCGAGCACATTGGCGCCTGCCGTTCCGTCACTGATGCGTACCTCACCGGACTCAAGGGATTCGATCTCGATGATGGAGCTGAGCACTCTGCTGGCAGGCTTGGACACTTCGACGACACTGAGCGCGTAGCTCACACGGCTGTTCGCGGCAGGGGGCACGACGCTGACGATGACCTCCTGTGGCTCACCGGGCTCCACGGTGAACTCTCGTTCGGCCCATGATTCTTTCCCTCCGAGGCTGAACTCCCAGGGAGGGCGCTCACGCGGCAGAAAGCCCGCCGAGATTTCATCGAGAACCCCGTACGAGTCGGGACCACGCAGACCCTCCGGAAGCTCCGGAATATCGAGGGAGATGAGGTAATCGAGTACCTGGCGTTGCAGATCATGGTCCCCCTCCTCTCCCGGCAGCAGCAGCCCCACCAGCACATCAGGGTCTTCCGCGGGGGCACTGAGAGCGTGGCTAATCTCGACTCTGCGTTCAGTGCCGACCGGAAGGGAAATTGAAAAGCCATCCGGCCCAATGGTGACCAAGTGCCCTCCCGCCTTGACCCCCTTAGTGGTGACGGCGGCATTGGCGGTCGTTACGGTGATACGTCCCGACCGATTCCCCAGCCCATCCTCGAAATAGTAGGTGCCCTGGCCTGGCATCCGAGGGCTGCTCGCATGCCACGGCTCAGAGAGTGCGAAACCGGAAAGTCTATGGGCGACTGGGAGGTATTCCACAGGCTCTCCGAGTCCCAGGGCTCGCACCACCCGGGCCGCGAAACGATGCTCCCACACTTGGAATGCGGCTGGAGGTGCGCCGCCTAACGATCGCGCCCACACGCGCGTCGGGGCCTTTAAGCAGCCAGAGGTTGGACCGATGATTCTGCTCTCATTCGGCTTAACCCAATTCAATACTGCGGACCCAGCTCTGGAGATTGCGCAAGGCTATCGCCCTCAACAATCTCTCGTGTTTCTGTGAAGGGTCTTACGATTCAACTCGTTAGTGGGTTCGGCGGCTCGGATTGGGGTGCGGATCCATCGACGCTGACGATCCGGTAGCTGACGAGTTCGCTCTCGCATTGCGCGAGGTGCGGGAACTCTGCGACCCGACTGCAAATCACGCGACGCAAGTGACAGGGCCGGCCGATGGGCCCGGATCGCCCCGCATCCCTCCGCATAGCCTCGCGCGATTCGCTCGATCAGCGCTGGTGCGTGGCTATGCGAAGCCATGCGGGGTTAAGGTCTGCATCGGGGAGACAGGATTTGAACCTGCGACCGCTCGGCCCCCAGCCGAGTGCGCTACCAGACTGCGCCACTCCCCGTGGGGATTTCATTTTGACGGATTGACGGGCGCGGCGTCGCTGGGAACGTCTTGTCTACTTTGTATGGTCGGGGCTATGGGACGGTGCTCACGCTGCAAGACAGAGAAACCAGACGAGGAATTCGCCTGGCACCGCCGGAAGCAAGGGAAGAGAGAGACCTATTGCCGTCCCTGCCGGGCCGAGTACAAGCGGGAGCACTATCGGGCCAACAAACAGCGCTACATCGCCGCTGCCCGGCAACGCAAGAAAGCCTTGGTCGAAGAGCGGACCCTTTTTATCGTCGCCTTCTTGCGAGAACACCCCTGCGTCGACTGCGGCGAGGACGATCCGGTCGTGCTGGAGTTCGACCACCTGCGGGACAAGAAATTCTCGATCTCGGCAGGCCTTCAGGGCCGGCGCTGGCAGGACGTGCTCGACGAGATTGCAAAGTGCGACGTCGTTTGTGCAAACTGTCATAGGCGCCGCACCGCAATACGGGGCGGCTTCCTCCGCGCGGCGGTAGCTCAACGGTAGAGCCTCGCCCTTCCAAGGCGATGACGCGGGTTCAAGTCCCGTCCGCCGCTTTCCCCCTTCAGACCCGGTAGGCGACTGCCGATGAAAGCCTCGATGCGCGCCGCAGCTGCCCTTGCCCTCGTTCTCGTCCTCCTCCTCGCCGGTTGCGGCAGCTCGGACGAGGGCGAAACTGGAGCCTCGGCCTCGGAAGTTGCCTCCGACTCCAATCTGATCGACTGGCCGCTGTTCGGCCGGGTGCCGCAGCGCACGCACTACCTCGCCGCTGACGAGAAGGCTCTTGACCCGCCGCTGAAGCAGGCCTGGTCGATCAACACGCATGCGCTGATCGAGTTCCCGCCGGCGATCCACGACGGGGTCGCCTACGTGATCAACAAGTACGGCAACGGCAAAGCGGTGCGGCTGCGGGACCGCAAGGTGCTGTGGGAAATCAACATCCGCCCCAGCGACAAAGGCACGCCGAACTTCGTCACCGCCCCCGTCTACTACGAAGGCCGCGTCTACGGCGCCTTCCTCACCGGCCATCTCGCCGCCGGCGACGCCGAGACCGGGAAGAAAGACTGGGTCCGCAAGTTCGACGCCCACCTCGAATCCTCGCCGCTGGCAATCGACGGCACGCTCTACCTCGGCACCGACACCACCGACCTGCTCGCCCTACGCGCCTCCGACGGCAAGACCCGCTGGAGCTTCAACGCCCCCGGGGCGATCAAAGCCAGTCCCAGCTACGACGACGGCAAGGTCTTCTTCGCCGACTACCAGAGCTCGATGTTCGCGCTCGACGCCAAGACCGGCAAGCCGCTCTGGCGGACCAACACCAGCAAGGTCCCGCCCTTCGGCCGCGGCGGCTTTTTCTCCTCCCCCGCGATCGGCTTCGGCAACGTCTATGCCGCCCGCGACGACGGCACCGTCTACGCCTTCGACGAGAAGACCGGCAAGGTCGCCTGGAGCTTCGACGCCGGCGGCCCCGTCTACGGCTCGCCCGCCGTCGCCCAGGTGCCCGGCACGCCGCCGACCGTCTACATCGGCGCCGAAAACGGCCGCTTCTTCGCCCTCGACGCCCGCACCGGCAAGGTCCGCTGGCAGAAAGACGTCGGCGGCCCGATCCCGGGGACGGCGACCGTGATCGGCAACACGGTCTACACCTCCAGCTTCAAGACCCAGACGACGAGCGGCTTCGACGTCCACACCCACAAGCGCACCTTCCACATCAAGCAGGCCGGCTACACGCCGATGGTCTCCGACGGCAAGCGCCTCTACCTGGTCGGCTACTACGACCTGATCGGCCTCGAACCGCGGTAGCGCAACCGGCTTTCGACACACCCTGGTGTGGCGAAAGTCCGAAGCGCCAGGGGGCCGGCAGGCGCCCGCCTGATCAGGGGATCGGGCTGTGCGCGCGGCTGGCGTCGAGCTCGAAGATGCGGAAGTCGGTGCCCAGCACCGGCTGGGAGACGTTGTGGACCGGGGTCTCGCCGATCGTCCCGTCCGGCGAACCCGCGTGGGCGTGGCCGTGGAGGACGAGGTCGGGGCCGTGCTCGAGGATCGGCGCCGCCAGCCGGTCGCTGCCCATGAAGACGAAGATCTCGCGCGGCTCCCCCTCCAGCGTCGCTTCGCAGGGCGCGTAGTGGAGCAGCACAATCCGCACCGGGCAGGTGGCGACCTCCCGCAGCCCGTCCTCCAGCGCCCGCACTTCGGCGGTCGACTCGGCGTAGACGGCGCGCAGCGAGGGCTCGCCGAAGTCCGGCAGGTGGCGCGGGGCGAAGCCGCCGACGAAGCCCTTGACGCCGACGATCCCGACCTCGACCGCGCCGACCTCGCAGACGGCGGCGGCGCGGTCGAGCATCCGCACGCCCCCCTCCTCCAGCCGCCGCAGGATCGCCTCGGCTTCGTCGGCGTGCCAGTCGTGGTTACCGAGCACGGCGAAGACGGGCGCCGCGGTCGCGGCGGCGGCTTCGCAGAGGATTTCCGCCTCGTCGAGCCGGCCGTGGCTGGTCAGGTCGCCGGCGACGAGGACCAGGTCGACATCGTCGTCGAGCTGCGCGAAGGCGCCCACGACCGCGTCGCGGTTGGAGTCGCGGCAGTGGATGTCGCCGGTGGCGGCGATCCGCAGCCGCCGCCCGCCGTCGCCGTTCTGGGAAGCCATCGCCGCTCCCCTACCCGGGTACTCGCCACGTTTATCCGGCTCACCGGCAGGGCAGCGAATGGTGCATGGCCGAGAACCTGGGCAAGAGCGAGGTAGCCGAGGAGCTGATCGAAAGCCTCAAACGGGCAGTGGCGGCGCTCGACGAGCGTGGCGTCCCCTACCTGCTGGGCGGAGGGCTCGGCTGCTGGGCGCGCGGCGGGCCGCCCTCGAGCAACGACATCGACCTGATGGTCAAGCGCGAGGACGCCGAGCGCGCCCAGGAAGCGCTCGCCGAGATCGGGATGCGGCCCGAGACGCCGCCCGAGCAGTGGCTGCTGAAGGCCTGGGACGGCGACATCCTCGTCGACCTGATCTTCGAACCGTCGGGAATGCGGATCGACGGCGAGGTGCTGGCGCGAGGCGACGAGCTGAGCGTGATGGCGATGCGGACCCAGGTGATGGACCTCGACGACATCCTGATCACCAAGCTGATGGCGCTCGACGAGCACAGCGCCGACTACGGCGACCTGATCCTCATCACTCGCTCGCTGCGCGAGCAGATCGACTGGACGCGGCTGCGCGAGGAGACCGCCTCGAGCCCCTTCGCCACCGCCTTCTTCGTCCTCGCCGACGGCCTCGGGATCTGCCCGACGGGCGCTTCGGTCGATTAGGAGGCCGGCTAGGCGAGCCGAGCGCTGAGCTCGATCTCGGGCACCCCGGCGAGCGCCCGCGAGACCACGCACCCGGCCTTCGCTTTCTCCGCATAGCCGCGGAAGGCGTCCTCGTCGATGCCCGGCACCGAACCCTCGACCTCGAGGTCGATACGAGCGATCGTCGGCACTTCATCGAGGATCCGCAGCTGAACCTTCGCCTCGGCCCGGATCGACTCCGGCGGATGGTCATCTTCGCCCAGGATCAGGCTCAGCGCCATCGCAAAGCAGGCGGCGTGGGCGGCGCCGATCAGCTCCTCGGGATTGGTCCCCTCCCCCTCCTCGAAGCGCGAGGAGAACGAGTAGGCGCCCTCGAAGACCCCGTCGCCGACGCGTACCGTGCCGGACCCGCCTTTGAGATCGCCCCTCCACTCGGCGCTGCCGTTCCTGGTAGCCATGACCGCTCCCTTCGCTCGGGTTACGAGTCGAACTTACCCGCTGACTGCTCACGGGCGTTCGTCGGTCGATGCGCGTACGCGGCCTCCCTGACCGCCTCGTCGGTCTCCAGGGTCGCCCCCAGGGCGCCGCCGATCGTTCCCAGCGCGCTCGAGAGCCAGGCGAGGCGCACGTAGTCCCAGGTGTCCGTGTCTCGCCCGAGCGCCTCCGAGAGAAGCGACGAGTCGATCAGCAGCAGGGCGCCGAGCAGGCTGACGAGGAAGACGGAGAGGTAAAGGGCGGTGACCCCGAATACCACCGTTGCGGTGGTGGCCAGGTTGAACAACGTCACCTGCTCGCGCACGCGCGGGGCGGGCGCCCGCTCCCAGAGGCCGTGGCCGGCGATCAACGTCACCGAGGCGGCGGCGATCGAGGCGAGGCCGGCAATCGCCAGTCGCAGCGGGCCGAGGGTTCCGGCGACTTTCCAGACTTCGATCTGAATCATGCCGAAGGCGACCGCCGCGACCGCCGCCAGCATCGCCCGCCAAAGCCGCCCGACCAGCCGCCAGGGGTGATTGGCGCCGACCATCCCGACCAGCAGCCGCAGGTTGCCGCCGATCACCCGGGCGACGTAGGCGGCGCCCCCGTCGTCGTCATCGACGTCGCCGGCCAGCTCGGTGAGGCGGCGCTGGACCCCGAGCCCTGCGCCGCCCGGCCGGGCGGCGAGTTCACCCTCCGAATCGCCGACCAACGTCCCGACCGCGTCGGCGGCGACGTCGTAAAGGCGCCGGCGGCGCCTCAGCACACCGACCGCCGGCAGCGAGACCAGCGCCACGCCGTGGGTGCGACTGGCATGGCTCAGCAACGTCCGGTGAGCGAGTCGCAGAGGCAGCTCGGTGATCGCCACCACCAGGTCCCAATCGGCGTCGAGCAGCAGGCGACGGGCCGCGGAGACGAGCTCGGTCAGGTGCACCGGCGGCTCGGCCAGCGGGTCGGTGAGGACCTCCAGCTCCCACTCGACCTCGGGGTAGCGCTCGGCCAGGTCGGCGCCGAGGTCGGCCGCCAGCTCGTCGGCGGCCACCTGGTCGATTGCAGGCGAGACGATCAGGCCCAGCTTCACCTCCGCCATGGCGATCGCACGGCGGCTAGCGCCGCCGTGCTTCCAGCTCCTCGATCCGCTCCAGCAGGTCGCAGGCGAGCACCGCGCCGGCGACGTTGAGGCCGAGGTCGTGGCGCAGCCGCGCCACCCGCGCGAGGCGTGCCGCGGCGTTCAAATCCAGGGGGTCGGCGGCGTCGAGCGCGATCAGCCGCCGCACCAGGTCAGGGTGCAGGCCGGAGCGCCGGGCCAGCGCCCGGGTATCGACGAGGACGAGTGTCGTGCCGGGCGACATCAGCGCCCCTGCCTCGGGTCGAACCGCGAGACGGCGGCCAGCTCCTCGAACAGCTCGCGCTCGCGTTTTTCAAGCGTCTTCGGGACGACGATCCTGACACTTGCGTAGAGATCGCCTTTACGTCCCCCCGGGCCCGGCATCCCCTCGCCTCTCAGCCGCAGACGGCGGCCGCTGGAGGAGCCGGCCGGGACCTTGACTTTGGCGCTGCCGTCGAGGGTGGGAACCGGAACCGTGGCCCCGAGCGCCGCCTCCCAGGGCGCGACCGGGATCTCGACCACGAGGTCGTCGTCTTCGCGCCGGAAGCGCGGATGGCGTTTGATCCGCACCCGCAGGTAGAGGTCCCCCGCGGGCCCGCCGCTCGCCCCTTCCCCGCCCTGGCCGGCGAGACGGATTTTCTGACCGTCGCGGACGCCGGGCGGGATCCGCACCTCGAAGTCGCGGCCGTCGGCGAGCGAGATTTTCCGTTTGCCGCCACGGGCCGCCTCCTCGAGCGTGACCTCGATCGTCGTCTCCTGGTCGCCGCCCCGCATCGAAAAGCCCTCGAAACCCCGGGAGGCCCCTCGCCGGCCGCCGAAGAAGCTCTCGAAGAAATCGCTGAAGCCGGCCGCGTCTCCGTCGCCAAATCCCTGGCCGTTGCCGCCTCCGAACCCACCGCCGAAGCCGGAGGCGCCGCTGACGTCCTCGCCGGCTTTCCAGTTTGCCCCGAGGCGTTCGTATTTCTCCCGTTTCTCGGGGTCGCGCAAAACCTCGTAGGCCTCCGAGACCTCTTTGAAGCGGTCCTCGGCGCCGGGATCGCCGTTGACGTCCGGGTGGTATTCGCGGGCGAGTTTGCGGTAGGCGCTGCGGATCTCCTCGTCGCTGGCGCCGCGCGGGACGCCCAGAACCTCGAAGTAGTCACGGTAACCGACCGCCAAATCAGTCCTCGCCCTCTCCGCTGGGCTCCTGCTCCCGCTCTGAGCTGCCCCCGTTCCGCGACACAACCACCTGCGCCGGGCGCAGCACCCGCTCGCCGCGGCGATAGCCCGAGCGGGCGACGTCGAGCACGGTGTGGTCGGGGACCTCTTCGCTCTCCCGAACCGAGATCGCCTCGTGCAGCTCGGGGTCGAAGCGATCGCCCGCGGCGCCCACCCGTTCGACGCCCTGACGGGCGAGGATCGCGTCCATCTGCCCGAGGACGCCGCGCAGCCCGTCGGAGGGCTGCATCGCCAGCGCACGGTCGACGCTGTCGACCGCCTCGATCCAGTCGAGCAGCAGCCGCTCGGCCTGTTCGGTGACCCGGCGCTCCACTTCCTGCGCCGAGCGCTTGCGGTAGTTGTCGAGGTCGGCGAGGGCGCGCAGGTAGCGCTCGTCGTCGCGTGGGGACGGCTCCTCCTGTCGCTCCTCCTCACTCACGGGTGAACTCGGCATCGACGACTTCCTCCTCCTCGCTCGCCGGCTGGCCTTCGTCGCCGTCACCGCCGTCTTCGGCGCCGGCCGTCGCCCCGGCACTCTGCAGCGTCTGGACCATCTGCTGCAGGTCGGAGACCAGCGGCCGCACGCGGTCGAGACCGGCCTGCTCCTCGATCGCCGCCCGCGCGTCGCGGACCAGCGCCCCGGCCTGTTCTTTCTGGTTGACCGGCACCTGGTCGCCGAGTTCGTCGAGCTGCCGTTCGACCCGATGGGCGAAGGCGTCGAGCTCGTTGCGGGCGTCGACTTCTTCGCGCCGCTGGCGGTCTTCAGCCGCATGCTCTTCGGCTTCCTTGATCATCCGCTCGATGTCGGAGCTGTCGAGGTTGGTCGTTTCGGTGATCGTCACCTGCTGTTCGGCGCCGGTGTCTTTGTCGCGCGCCGAGACGTTGAGGATGCCGTTCGCGTCGATGTCGAAGGTGACCTCGACCTGCGGCTCGCCGCGCGGCGCCGGCCGGATCCCTTCGAGCCGGAATTTGGCCAGCTGCCGGTTGTCGCGCGCCATCTCGCGCTCGCCCTGGAGGACGACGACGTCGACCGCGGTCTGGTTGTCCTCGGCGGTCGAGAAGACCTCGGTCCGCCGGGCTGGGATCGTCGTGTTGCGCTCGATGACTTTCGTCATCACGCCGCCCATCGTCTCCAGCCCGAGCGAGAGCGGGGTGACGTCGAGCAGCACGACGTCCTCGACCTCGCCTTTCAGCACTCCGGCCTGCAGGGCGGCGCCGATCGCCACCACCTCGTCCGGGTTGACGGTCTGGTTCGGATCCTTGCCGCCGGTCAGTTTGCGAACCAGGTCCTGGACTTTCGGGATCCGGGTCGAGCCGCCGACCAGGATCACCTCGTCGATCCCGTCCGCGCTGAGGCCGGCGTCTTTCAGCGCCTGTTCGACCGGCCCGCGGGTCCGCTCGATCAGGTCCTCGACCAGTTGCTCGAACTTCGACCGGGCGAGCGTGACGTTGAGGTGCTTCGGGCCGGACGCGTCGGCGGTGACGAACGGCAGGTTGATCTGGGTCTGGGTGGTCGAAGAGAGCTCGACCTTGGCCCGCTCAGCGCCTTCGTACAGCCGCTGCAGCGCCTGCGGGTCCGCGGCCAGGTTGATCCCCTGGTCCTTTTCGAATTCTTCGCTCAGCCAATCGACGATCCGTTTGTCGAAGTCGTCGCCGCCGAGGTGGCCGTCGCCGCTGGTCGCCCGCACCTCGATCACGCCGTCGCCGACTTCCAGCAGCGAGACGTCGAAGGTCCCGCCGCCGAGGTCGAAGACGAGGACCGTCTCGGACTCTTTCTTGTCGAGGCCGTAGGCGAGCGCCGCCGCGGTCGGCTCGTTGATGATCCGCAGCACCTCGAGGCCGGCGATCTTGCCGGCGTCTTTGGTCGCCTGGCGCTGCGCGTCGTTGAAGTAGGCGGGGACCGTGATCACCGCCTCGGTGACTTTTTCGCCGAGGAACTTGGCCGCGTCGTCGGCGAGCTTGCGCAGCACCGCGGCGGAGATCTCCTCCGGCGCGTGCTGTTTCCCGCGCACCTCGAAGCGCACCGCGTCGCTGGGCCCTTTGGCGACCTTGTAGGGGACGGTCTCGATCTCGGCCTGGACTTCGTCCCATTTGCGGCCGATGAACCGCTTGGCCGAGTAGATCGTCGCCTCGGGGTTGAGGATCGCCTGGCGTTTGGCGATCTGGCCGACTAGCCGCTCGCCGTCCTCGGTGAAGCCGACCACCGACGGCGTCGTCCGCGACCCCTCGGAGTTCGGGATCACCTCCGCCTGTCCGCCCTCCATCGTCGCTGCAACCACCGAATTGGTCGTGCCGAGGTCGATTCCGACCGCCTTCGCCATGCTGCCTCCTCCCCGGCCCGGGGTGTCCGGGCCGTTTGCGGTCTTGCACATCTCCTGGTAGGGCGGCGAAGGCCGGCGTCAAGAGGTTTAGGTCGACCGCTGGAGGGAACGTCAGGTGTGTGCCGGGTGGGGACCTCGAGCATCTCGAGCTGTAGGTCCTGGTGATCCGGAAACTGCCCGGTCCACGGACTTCAATACGGGAAGAAGAAGGCGCATGCGCGACGGCGCGCATTCAGCAGGCTCGCCTCTCACTATGGCCCGAGAGCGCCATCTTCTGGCGATGACCGAGGCGGGTGACCGGGCCGCTACCGAGGAATTGGTGACCGCCTTCATGCCGGCGATCAACGGGGTCGCGAGCATCTACCGCAGCTTCCGCAGCCTCGAACGCCAGGAGCTCCAGCAGGAGGGTGTCGTCGGGCTGCTGCGCGCCGCCCGCCGCTACGACAGCCGCCGCGGGACGCCGTTCTGGGCCTACGCCTCGTGGTGGGTCCGGCAGGCGATGCAGCAGCTGGTCGCCGAGCTGACCAGCCCCCTCGTGCTTTCCGACCGGGCTTCCCGGAACCTCGTCCGGATGAAGCGGGCGCGCGCCGCCTTTGCCCAGGCGAACCGTCGCGAACCCTCCGACTCCGAGCTCGCCGAGACCGCCAGGATGCCGCTGGACCAGGTCCAGAACCTGGTCTCGGTCGAGCGCGCCCCGAGCAGTTTGCAGGCGCCCCGACCCGGCGGTGAGGAGAGGGCGCCGACGTTCGCCGAGCGGCTCACCGATCCGGTCGCCGAGGAAGAGTACGAACGGGTCGTCGACCTGGCCGACGGGGAGCACATCGAGGAACTCGCCGCCGGCCTCGAGGAGCGCGAGCGCCGCATCGTCTTCTCTCATTACGGGATCGGCTGCCGGCAGCAGACGCTGCGCGAAATCGGCCGCGAGTCCGATCTCAGCGTCGAGCGGGTGAGGCAGCTGGAGGAGCGTGCCCTCGCCAAGCTCCGCGCAAGATGGCAAGTCGATCCAACGATGGAGGTGGCGTGATGGACGTGGTTATTGCTGGTGGACACGGGAAGATCGGCCTGCGGCTGGGCAAGCTGCTGGCCGCGCGCGGCGACCGGGTCAGGGGGCTGATCCGCAAGCCCGAGCAGGCCGAGGACCTGGCTGCCGACGGCATCGAGCCGGTCCTCTGCGACCTCGAGGCCGAGGATGACGTGGGAGCGGCGGTCGAGGGCGCCGATGCCATCGTCTTCGCGGCCGGCGCCGGTCCCGGCAGCGGGGCCGAGCGCAAGTGGTCCCTGGATTACGGCGGCGCCGTCAAGCTGATCGCGGCGGCCAAGGCCAAGGGGGTGACTCGCTATGTGATGGTCAGTTCGATCGGTGCCGGAGATCCGCCGGCCGAGGGAGGCGGCGTCTTCGGCGAGTACCTGCGGGCCAAGGCAAAAGCCGACCAAGAGCTCGAAGCGAGCGGCCTCGATTACACGGTCGTGCGTCCGGCGAGCCTCACCGACGAGCCGCCGACCGGCCTGGTCACGATCGCCGACCGGGTGGAGCGAGGCGAGATCCCGCGTGCCGACGTGGTCGCGGTCCTGGCTGCCGTCCTCACCGCCGACAACGCGGTCGGCAAGACGTTCGAAGTGGTCTCCGGCGAGACGCCCGTCGAGGCGGCGGTCGCCGCGCTCTGAGTCCCTCAGGGGTTGAGCTGGGCGTAGGCGAGGCGAACCGCCATCGCTCCCTCGCCGACCGCCGAGGCGACGCGCTTGATCGAGCCGGCGCGGACGTCGCCTGCGGCGAGGATCCCCGGCACCCCGGTTTCGAGCAGGGCGGGCGGCGCCGCGCCGTTGGGGCTCTCCGGCATCGCGCCGGACCCGGTCAGCACGTAACCGTGGTCGTCGAGGGGAACGACGCCTTGGAGCCAGTCCGTGCACGGTTCGGCGCCGATGAAGACGAACAGCTCGCTGATGTCAAGCTGGCGGCGCCCGCCGTCCTCCAGGTCCTCGACGACGATGCCCTCGAGGGAGTCGTCCCCGCACAGCTCGCGGATTTCGGTGTTGCGAATCACCTCGACGTTGGGCAGGCGTTCGATCCGGTCGGCCAGGTAGCGCGACATGTCGCGAGTCAGCTCGCCATGACGAATCAGCAGATAGACCTTGCTGGCACGGCGCGAGAGGAAGACGGTTGCCTGCCCGGCCGAGTTGCCGCCGCCGACCACGGCGACCGGAGCGCCGACGCAGAGCTGCTCCTCCATGAAGGTCGCCTCGTAGTGGACCCCGCCGCCCTCGAAGTGCTCGAGCCGCTCGACCGGGAGGCGGCGATAGCGGGCGCCGGTGGCGATCAGCAGCGCCCGCGTTTCCAGCGTCGAGCCGTCGTCAAGCGAGATCGTGTGGGCTCCGTCCCCGAGCTCGAGCCCGACGGCGGCGGCACCGACGAGGATCCGGGCACCGAACTTGCGCGCCTGGATCGTCGCCCGTTCGGCCAGCTCGGCGCCGGATATGCCCGACGGGAAGCCGAGGTAGTTCTCGATCCGCGAGGAGGTGCTGGCCTGGCCGCCGACGGCGATTCCGTCGACGGCGACCGTGAGCAGGCCCTCGGAGGCGCCGTAGACGGTCGCCGCCAGGCCGCCAGGCCCGGCGCCGACGACGACGAGGTCGCTGACCTGGTCGCGCGGCGGCTCCTCGCGCATCCCGGCCGCCGCCGCCAGCTCAGCGTTGGCGGGGTTGCGCCAGACCCGGCTGCCCCAGACCACGACCGGGGTTTCCTCGGGCCGGACCCCGAGCCGCTCGAGAAGCTCCTCGGCGCCGGGGTCGCGCTCCGGGTCGACCCAGCGGAACGGCAGCCGGTTGCGGGCAGCGAAGTCGCGCAGGCGGCGGGTGTCCGGGAGGTGGCGCGAGCCGACGATCTTCAGCCCTGCGCCGAGGCCGCTGAGCAGCTCCCGACGCAGCAGGAAGGCCCGCAGCACGAGATCTGCCAGGGCCGGATCTTCGCCGACCAGCCGGCGCAGCGTCTCCGAGGCCACCTGCAGTACCTCCCCGGCCTCGCGGACAACCGTCGTGTAGAAGGCCGGCTGCCCGGTCAACAGGCTGAGCTCGCCGAGGAAGCGGCGAGGGCCATGGACGGCGACCGCGGGCTCGTCCCCCTCGGCATCGACGTGGGCGGATACCAGGCCCTCGAGGACCACGAAGAAGTCGTAGGGAGAGTCGCCCTGGCGGTAGAGGCTCTCCCCCACCGTCGTCCCCGAGCAGCGACCGCGCGCCGTCAGCGACTCGATCTGACCCTCGCTGAGCCGCGGGAAGGCGCCGTCGCGGTCGGGGGTCTCGGTTGGCTCGGCGGCGCCCATCTGCGCCCTAGGTAGGCCGGTGACGCCGGGTTGTCAACAGTGAGACAAGCCATCCGACGGACCTAAAGGAGCGGTCGGTTGACAGGAGTGCCGCGGCGGCCTACCGGAGAGAAGAGATGACGACCCAGTTGCAGACCGAGCGGGGAATCGTGCGGGTGCCGACCGGCACCTGGACGGTGGATCCGATCCACTCCAGCGTCGGCTTCGAGGTCAAGCACATGATGATCTCCACCGTCCGCGGGCACTTCAAACAGTACGAGGGGACGCTGGAGGCGGCCGAGGACTACCACGACTCACGGGTCTGGGGCAGCGTCCAGGTCGCCTCGATCGACACCAACAACCCCGACCGCGACGAACACCTTCGGGGGCCGGACTTCTTCGACGCCGAGCGCTGGCCGTCGATCACGTTCGAGTCGACGGGGATCGAGCACGTCGAGGCAGGGAGCTACCGGGTCACCGGCGATCTGACGATCAAGGGCGTCACCCGCGAGGTCCAGGTCGAGGCCAACGTCGAAGGCGCGGCCGTCGACCCCTGGGGCAAAGACCGCGTCGGCGTCGCGGTCCGCGGCTCGATCGACCGGACCGAGTTCGGTCTCACCTGGCAGCAGGCGCTTGTCGGCGGCGGGCTGCTGGTCGGAGAGCAGGTCGGGCTGCGGATCGACATCTCCGCGGTGCGGGCATAAGAGGCAACGCCGCGGCGATGGCTCAGACCAAGGCAGGCCCCCGCAGCGGCTACGCGACCGTCAACCCGTACACCAACGAGGTGGTGCGGGAGTTCCCTTCGCTGCGCGGCGAGGAGATCGAGCGGGTCATCGAGCGGGCCCACCGCGCGTCGGGGCCGTGGCGGGAGCGAGCGGCAGCGGAGCGCGCCGGGATCGTCGGGCGCGCGGCGCAACTGATGCGGGAGCGCTACGAGGAGCTGGCACGCACGATCACGCTCGAGATGGGGAAGCTGATCCGCCACAGCCGGGCGGAGCTGGACCTGACGATCCGGATCCTCGAGTACTACGCCGAGAAAGGCCCGGCGCAGATCGCCGACCAGCCGCTGGAGATGGACGACGGGGGCTCGGCGCTCATCCGCACCGGGCCGCTCGGGGTCCTGCTGACCGTGCAGCCGTGGAACTTCCCCGCCTACCAGGCGATCCGGATCCTCGCCCCGAACCTGGTGCTCGGCAACACGATCCTGCTCAAGCACGCGCGGAACGTGCCCCAATCCGCGCTGGCGATCGAGGCGTTGTTCACCGATGCCGGCGCTCCCGAGGGCGTCTTCACCAACGTCTTCGTCGCGGTGGAGGACATCGCGCGGATGGTCGAAAGCCCGCTCGTCCAGGGCTGCTCGCTGACCGGCAGCGACGGGGCCGGCTCCTCCTTGGGCGAAGTGGCCGGCCGCGCCCTCAAGAAGGTGGTGCTCGAGCTCGGCGGCAGCGACCCGCTCATCGTCCTCGACGGCGACAACCTCGAGCGCACCGTGGAAGCGGCGTTCGTCGGGCGGATGCACAACATGGGCCAGGTCTGCACCAGCGCCAAGCGGATGATCGTGATGGCCGACGTCTTCCAGGACTTCCTCGACGGCCTCGCCGAACGGATGGCCGAGCTCGAACCCGGCGACCCGTTCGACGAGACGACGACGCTGGCGCCGCTCTCCTCCGAGCGGGCGGCGGAGCTGGTGATCGAGCAGGTGGACGAGGCGATCGAGAAGGGCGCGGGTGTGGTGACCGGCGGCCGCCGCGTCGACCGCCCCGGCGCCTTCGTCGAGCCGACGATCCTGGTCGACGTCACTCCTGAGATGCGCGCCTACCACGAGGAGCTGTTCGGTCCGGTCGCCGTCGTCTACCGGGTCGAGTCGGACGAGGAGGCGATCGCCCTGGCCAACGGCTCGCAGTACGGACTCGGCGCGGCAGTGTTCGGCAGCGACAGCGAGCGCGCCCAGGCGGTGGCCGACCGCCTCGAGGCCGGAATGGTGTTCGTCAACCACCCGACCGCCTCGGAGCCAAGCCTGCCCTTCGGCGGAGTCAAGCGCTCCGGCTTCGGCCGCGAGCTCTCCCACCTCGGGATCCTAGAATTCGCCAACCGCAAGCTGATCGCGACCACGCCCCCCGACGCGCCAATCCGCGACGCCCTGGGCTAGTCCGAACCAGAAGCGGGCTCGCGGCTCACAGGGCCAGAGAGAAGACGGGGCACCTAGGATTCGAACCTAGAATCGCCGGTTTTGGAGACCGGTGCCTTAGCCAATTTGGCCAGTGCCCCAGGGGGTGCTGCGGAGGCAAATCCTAGATGACGGTGGCGCCAGGGGTTTCTTGTCAGATCAGCCGGGGGAGCTAGGTGGGGATGACCAGCGAGGGACCGAAGGGGGAGCGATCCTCTGCGGAGCGCTTCAAGCGGCGCGCCGCCGCCGCCGAGATCAACGGGCGGCAGGTCAACGAGGCGATCGAGCCGCGGGGCCGGCCCGAGGAGACCGCTGTCTTCGTCTGCGAGTGCGGCCACCTCGGCTGCAGCGAGACGGTGGAGCTGGCGATCGCCGAGTACGAGGCGGTGCGCACCGACTTCGACCGCTTTCTGATCGTCCCCGGCCACGAGATCGAGGAAGTCGACCAGGTGGTGGAGCGGCGGGGCAACTACTTCGTCGTCATCAAGCGCGAGCCGGAGGCCAGGCAAATGGCTCGGGCAAGCGACGAGAGGTCCCCCTGATCGATGACACTCGGCGACCGGCAGGCCCCCGCCGCGGCAAACCCGACCCTCGGCGGCTTTGAGCTGTCCCGCCCGGCGGAACGCGAGGCCGTAACCGCATTCCGCCATCGCGCGGCCGCCTTCGCCGCCGAAAACGGGGCCAGCCCCGAGCTGGTCAACGACGTCGCCCTCGCCGTCTCGGAGGCCGCAACCAACGCAGTCAAGTACGCCTACGGGCCCGACGAAGTTGGCACCGTGGCCCTCTCGACCTCGGCGGAGGAGGGCTGGCTGACGCTCAGGGTCACCGACCGCGGCGCCGGCTTCGGCACCGGCTCATCCGACGGTCTCGGCCTCGGGCTGATGATCATCGCCCGCCTCTGCGATCACCTGAAGATCATCCAGGAAGGCTCGGGAACCCAGGTGCTGATGCGCTTCGTGCTTCGCTAGGTCACTCGTAGGTCGACGATCACGGCGATGCCGATGATCGCGTGCCTAGGTCACCCCCGGCCGATTCTCGGCCGCGTGCATGATCGTGGCGCCCAGGGCACTGGCCGCCCGGGCAGGTGGGCCGGGAATGCTCCGCACCATCAGCTGCAGCTGCTGCTCGCAGGCAGGACAGGACCAGGCGGACGCCGCATCGGCGTCGTCAACCAGGAACCGCCGCAGGCAGTTGCTGCAGTGAAGAAGGTCGACTCGACTGGGTTTGATCATCGTCTGCACACCTCCAGGGGCAGAATCGAGCCATTCCCAGAATACTCGGTTATTCCCTTTTAGAACACAGACTCTCTTCGCGTCATGGTGTGAGGCGGTCCTAGCCGATGCACGGACCACCGATCGTTCCGACGACGACACCGATCCCGAACCCGAGTGCTATCGCGAGGACGATCTGCACCGGGTTCGGGGCGACGCTCAGCCGTCTAGTTCTGCTTCAGGGTGATCTTCTTGGTCTTGGTCACCGGGGTGCCCGAAGTCGGCTTGAAGGTCACCTTGGCGCTGACCTTGGCGATGCCTTCTTCGGCGAGCTGCTTCTTGGCCTTGCCCTTCGCCTTGATCGTCAGCTTCAGGGTCTTCGGTTTCTGCGCCTGCTTGGCGCTCTTCTTCACCTTGGCGATCCCCTTGCCCGTGGCGGTCAGGGTCCCCGCCCCCGGGATCTTGACCGAGAGGGTGGCCGTTCCTTTGCCCTTGTTCAGCTTGACGCCGCCGAGACTGAGCTTCTGTTTCGTGACCTTCAGCTTCCCCACCTGGGAGACGAGGCCCCCCTGCGGCGCTTTCGCGGTCAAGGTGACTTCGTAGGTGCCCGGCTTGGCTTTTTTCGGCACGGTCACCGTGACCGTCTGGTTCGCCGTCGGCGAGCGGTGGGTGGTCGGATCGGGGGTACCCGGGACGAACGTCGGACTCGCCAGAGAGAACTTCGCGTTCGGCAACGTCGAGGTCGCCGAGAGTCCGAAGCTGGGAGCGGGGCTCGCGGTGGTGGCGAAGTTGAACGGGAACGACAGTTTCGCCTGGCCACCGAGGAAAGCGGAGGCCTGTACCGGCGCCGCGATCTTCAGGTCCGAGGTGCCGATCTGACCCTGTCCGGAGGTACCGGCGCAGAACGATTCGTTTTCGGCCGGCGGTTCTTCGAAGCGATAGCAGCGCACTGGCCGGTTGGCCGACTGGGTCGGCGAGACGAGTCGCTGGCCAAAGGCGAGGGCGGTTCCGAACGGCCCACCAAACGGGCCGCCATCAGCAGGGACCGGCAGGCCGAATTCGGCGTCAACGGTCCATTCCTGGGTCACGCCTTCGGTTTCCTGGAATGACCCGGAGATGTAGCCAACACCCTGCAGGCCAGCGGGTGGCCAGGCCTGCGTACCTTCTTCCGTGACTTCAGCTTCTTTCGCAAATTTTTCGAGGTTGCCCGAGGAGGCCGCGATTTCGTTGCTGACTTCGTCGTTCCGGGTGAAGGTCAGCGGAGCGCCGCCACCAACCGGAATTGCGGTCAGCGTGGCGGGCGGAATCGATCCTGGCGGCACGGCGATCCCGACCAAGAGCTGGATCTGTTCGGTTTCTTCCGGCGGATTGCAGGTCGAGCCTTCGGGTTCCGTGCAGATCACAAAGTGGACCCTGGCGGAACCCACCCCGGCGGGCTGGGACAGCGTCAGGCTGCCTGCCTTGTAGTAGGTGCAGGCGCTGAGCGACAGCGCGAGGCCGATGAAGGCGAGAAGGACGATTAACGGCTTGGCAGGACGGCGCAGACGAGACAAGAACACTCCTCCGTTCGGTGACTTCCCGACCCTATCGCCCGGCCTGGCGGAGAACCAGGGCAATCCCCTTGGTCTTCTTCACCGCGCTGCCGGAGGTCGGCTTGAAGCTGAGCTTCGCCTTCACCCTGCCTTTGCCGAGCTCGACGAGCTGCCCCGCCTCCCCCGCCGGCCCCCGATCACCGCTTCTTGTCGCAGCTGGTGCCCATCGGCCGGTTGAAGTTCGCGGTCTTTGAGTTGTGAGCGCGCATCCCTACGGAGACGGCCCCGGCCCCCACGCGGCAGAGGTTGACGCTGTTTTCGATCAATCCCTTTTTACCGCCCTTGAGTCTCAGGACGAATTTGGAGACTGGCGCATCGGGGATACTGACGAAGCGGGTTCGGACGCGAGAGTTTTCGGTTCCCTTGACCTTGACCGAGTCGATGAAGCCGACCAGCGTGATGTGGATCTGGCCGCCGAGGTCGACCACCATGTCAGGCAGGTCTCGTTCGCCGCCGTTGGAGCGGAAGTAGATCGGCCCTTCGAGGGGAGAGTCGAGCAGCGGGGTGAAGGCTCTGGCCCGGCCAAGCACGGAGCCCGCGGGGCAGGCGTTTGCGTTGAACTGGACCCTCGTGCACGGGTTGTTGATGTGGGCGTTGTCGATGAACTGGGTCTTCGGCAGGATCACCGTGGTCTCGGCGATGTTCGCCTGGCCGCCGCGGGCCTTCAAGACTGCGGTCAGGGCGGGGTTCCCACTTCTCTTCGTCTCGCCTCTCAACTTCAACCTCAGCTTTGGCGCGAACTTGAGGCGTTGGCACCCTTCGACCTGGAAGTGACTATTGAGGGAAGTCGGCTGACCGCTGAGGACAGAGGCCAGTCCGGCGACCGCGAAGGGATCGCAACTGGTCGGGTTCTTCGTGAAGTCCGGCCGGTCGAGGCGCAGGTCGACGGAGCGGATGTCCAGTGGGATGCCCTGGAGAATCGTCGGGAACGAGTCTGAGACAGCGCGGACCCGGGCGGTGCTCGGGTCGACCTGCAACGCGGTCCTGACCACGACCGTGCCGAGGTCGAAGGGCCCGGCAACCGCCGGGGTCACAACAGCCAGAGACAGGGGCGCTCCCTTGTAGGGACCGGCGAGGTAGGCGGTGCCCGGAGCGTAGAACGGGCGTGGGCCCGCGCCGGCACCGACGACGATGCTGCCCACGCGCGAGGAAGCCGGGCAGCTCGGTTTGGCCTGCTCGGACTTGCCCGACCTGGAGGCCGCTTCGCTCAGGGCCGAGTCGGAGCAGTAGCTGGTGCCGGCGAGCTTCGCCAGTAGGCCGGGCGGAAGGGCGGCATCGATGCCGGTCAGCTCTTGGGTACCGTCACCTCGCGCGAGCTTCAGCGTGAACGGGGCGTAGGCGCCGGCGAGCGCCGGCGTCGTACCGGCCTGGAAGGAGGGCGAGCTCGGGAGCAGAGACGCGGAAGCCGCGCAGCCGCCAGGGCTCCGATCGACCTTCCAGGAGTCCTCGTCCTCGACCGTCGGGGTGTCGGGGGAGGACCAGGGGACCATCGTCGCGGTCGTCGCGAAGGTGCCGCAGGTCTGAGGAGTGCGGAGGATTCCGAGGGGACCCCCTTCGAACTTCAGCGAGAAGCTGTCGAACGGGAGCTGTGGATTTTCGTCGAAGACGGCAGTCAGCTGGCCGGTCTTCGGATCGGCTTCCGTCTTACCGGCCAACTTGACGACCAAGCCGTGGCCTTCGACGACGACGTAGATCCCGAGCAGATCGCCCAAGGGGTTCTGATACGGCTCCATCACGTAGACGTGGCCTTTGAGCGGATCGGCGAAGACGGAGTCGACTTCAACCGAGCCGATCCTCGAGGCCGCCGGGCAAGCCGCCGGGTCTTTGTCGAAACGCGGGCTGCCGGCGCCGACCTCGGTCAACAGGCCGATCTCCGCCGGAGAGCAGGCCGCGAGGCCGTTGGCGGCTGAGGGGTTGATCGCAAGACCCTCGGGGAGGGTCACCTTGGCGGTCTTCAACATCGCGCTCGCCAGACCCTCGGGATCTTCGTTCTGCGGCAGCGTCAGGGTCGCGTCCAAGCCCGAGGGCGAGTCGGCCATATCCGTGGTAGGACGTGCGGTCAGGCTCGGCTCGAACTCGAGCTCGTCGCATCCCTCCAGAGCGGGAAGCGTCGCCGAAGTGGATTTCCAGTTCGGATCCGAGAGGTCGATCGAGCCGTCAGGATTGCGTCGCCCAGGGCTTTGCCAGGAGTCGGCGTAGAGCGTCGTCGTCAACGGGGTATCGCATCGCGGCGGCAGAGACATGAATGGCTTCACATCGATCCCCGCGTCCGCGCCCCCGACAAAGAAGTCGAGGAAGCGCAGTGGATCGTTCGTTTCGTGGGCAGGGAGCCCCCACAGCGTGACCTCGGTCCAGTAGAGAGGCAACCCCTGGTTGACGTTCCTGATCGTCGCCTGCAGCCCGTAGTCGCCGTCGGTTCGGGCGGAGACGTTGATCCGCAAAAGCGAGCCGAACGCTTCGGTTGCGAGGACGGCGGTGTCGGCCGTAGTCGCCGTCATGTTGTAGATCGGGGCTTCGATATCGAGGAAGCCGTTGTATTCGTTGGCGAAGGTGAGAACGCCGACCTGCGCGGCGGGGTTGCAGATGCCGTCGTTTTCGGTCATTTCGATTATCCGGCAGGTGGGAACCGCTTCCGGATTGCCGGCAAACCCGGCGGGAAGATCGACCTGGACGTTCTTCACCTGCTCGTCGGGGATCGGCCCCTGGCCGAAGTCGACGAGGTTGAAGTCCAATTTCACGACCGAATCGGCGTGGGAGCCCGCCTGCTGGGTGGGTGGCTTGGTTCCGGCTTCGAAGATCTGAGGAGGCGTCGGATCGATCGACTCCTGGTATTGGACCCCGAAGTCGGTGAAGCCGAAGGCCGCCAGGGCCGAGCCCGTGGCAACGCTCGCCATCAAGAGCGAGGAAATCGCCAGGACGACTGCGAGCTTTCCGGTGATCCTCATCGTCCCTGCCTCCCGTCGCCTTGCGCGTGTCGCTTGTGGTGCTTGCGGTGCGGGTTCTTCTTCCTGACGCACTTGCCGTGACGGCGAACCTTGCCTTTGGCGCACTTGCGTCGATGCTTCAGCGGTCGCCCGTTGACTGCTTCACTGGCGGCTCCACCGGCGGGGGGTGGCGTGGACGCAGGACCGCGACACGCTTCGCCGTCGCAGCCTGGCGGGGACGGTGGTGGTTCGAGGAAGCCGCCGCCGACCCGGACGGCGTAGGCATCGAGTTCGCCCGCGTCCCGGTCACGGCCGACCAACGGCGCGGCGGTCGTCAAGAAAACGGTTCCGCCGTCATCGCTGTTGTCGCCGATAAAGGAGGGGCGATCTGAGCGGCCGGTGGTCAGAAGCGACAACTCCCCGTTCCGATACTCATAGACGTCGTTGACGGTGTTCTGGTCGGTGCCGAGGATCCGGTCGACGGAAGCGAAGAAGACGGTGCCGTCGTCGGCGATGTTCCGGGGTTGGGTTTGAGCTTCGGGCAGGGGTGCTTCCGGCCCCCCGGACAGGCTCGCGTCGCCCTGCGACCGCGACCCGTCGGGCCGACAGGAGACGCAGGTGAGCTCGGAGGTGAGGCCGTCGTACTCGTAGATCGCCCGATGGCCGTCGTTAGGGGCCCCATCGATCGAGGCAGACGACTGCAGCAGGGCGAACCGCCCGTCGCGCGAGACCCTGGCCACCGCGGTCTCCGGGGCAGTAGCGATGTGTTTCGTGGTTCCGCCGCTCCAGACGTATGCGTTCAGAGTCCCTTCGGTTGCCTCGGGGGCGAGCTTCGCCGGCGAGGTGAAATACAGGTGGGACCCATCAGCCGAGAGGATCGCGGTTCCAACGTTGAGACCGACGGCCTCTCCGAACTCGTTGCGGTAATCGCCGTTGGGCGGCGTGATCTGGGTCAGCCTGCTCCCGGCGGGAGTATCGAGCTCAAACCGGTAGATGCCGCCGCCGGGCGTCGCCTCGTCGGTCAGTTGGGCGGCTGAGGCGAAATAGGCGACCGAGCCGTCGGCGTTTGCCGCGAGCATCTCCTGGTATGGCCGGTTCGGGTCTGGATCGTCGCCGGCTCGCTCGGACGTGCTCAAGGCAACGGTGCGGTCCGGAGTCGCCGCCAGGTCGCGCACATAAAACGTCCTGGCAGAACTAAACGAGGACGTAGGCTCCTTGAAATAGATCCTCTCGGCGTCCTCGGATACGGCATGCGCGCCACCATTAGGCGCCTCTGAGCCGAAGCCCTGCTCACCGGTCAGGCCCCTGGCGATGATCTCGGCAAACGGGGTGCCATAGGTGGGATCGCCGTTCGGCAGGACCGAGACGAGGGTGAGGCCGCCGGGTTCCCACGCGTAAAGCTGCTTTGCGCCGCCGGGCAACGCCTCGGGCAGAAGCTGGTGGTAGCTGTCGAGAATTACGCGCGAGAGATCCGGATTCCCCCCCGCGATGCGAGTTTCCTGGTTTCCGGGGGTCCTGGTCGGACCCTGTGAGATCCAGTGAGTCGTTCCCAGTCCAACGTCGAGGAGATAGGCGTCGAGAGAGTCGTGATCGTTCGGAGCCATCCGCATGGTGGAGGTGACGGCGGCTTTGCTCCGGTCCGCCGAATACATGGCCACGCCCAAAGGCCCAACCCCGTCCAGGCCTAGGAAGGGGTCGAGCGACGCGTTCGAATCGATGATCTCCCAACCGGTGGGAGTCCTGTGGGCGAGCATGTGCGAGGCAATCTGCGCACCCGAGGCCTGGTCGCCGGCGACCATCGTGGTGAAACCAGTCCACTCGCCGTCGTCGCCCACTGACGGCATGCGCATGACGTCGCCGTAGTCACGCCCGGGAGGATTGACGAGCTCGTAGGCGCGGCAATCGGGCAGGTAATGCGATCCCTGCTGCGCGCGCACCGGCGCGTTGGGGCAGGTGTCGGCCGCGGCGACCGGCGCTGCGGCGGTGTGGAAAGCGCGGACCGGCCCGGCGGTGCCCCCGGGGCCGCTTTTGGCGTTGGTGGCGACGACCCGAAAGCGGTATGCGGTGTCGGGCGCCAGACCGGCCAGAGAGGCGCTGGCGGTGTGCAGCTGGTTGTCGGCTGCAGTCGGTCCGGACTCTGCCGTGGCGACGGCGCCGGCGAACTCTTCGCCTGGCGCCGCTGCTTCGAAAGCTGCCAGCGTCAGGTACTCGAAGTGATAGGTGGCGGCGTCGCCCCCTGGGTCGATCTCAGCATTGAGCCTGGCCGACTCGGTGGCGACGGAAGAGACCCAAACGCCACCGAAGGATGGCGCGACCGGTTCGGTCTGGAAAGCCGCCGCTTCGTCGACCGAAGGTCCCCCGGCGTTTTCTGCTCGGAGGCGCAGGTGGTAGACGGTGTGAGGTTCCAGCCCGGTCGCATCCGCTTCCACAGGCGTGGACGAAGTCCCGGTGACCGGATTGGTCGGACCGCAGGCAACCGACTGGGCCGAAGCGAAGGCATCGATCTGGAACTGCTCGTCCGTCACGTAGTCGAACTGGCAATTCGCGTCGAACGCAGGGTCCGCACTGCCCGCGGTCACCTCACCGCTGAAGTGCGCGGTGGTTCCGCTCACGAGCGAGGCATCGTCGACCTCGGCCACCGGAGGAGCAACCTCGAGGGTCTGGAATTCGTCTTCCGAGCTCAGCGCCTCGATCCCGCCCGCATAGGTGGCGCGGAGCCGGAACTTGTAATCGGCTCCATTCTGAAGGCCGGTCACGTCCGCGGAGACGGGGATCGGGGCGGAGGAGGTCGCGTCCGTGCCTTCGATGGCGCCGGCGGCGAAGCCTTCCCAGCCGTTTCCTTCGCGGTTCACCTGGAGTTCCCAGCCGATCGGAATCGGGCCGCCGATCGGATTCGAGTTGCCGCCTTCCGGATCGATCGAGCCGGCGAGGTGGACGGTCGTGTAGCCGACATCCGTTGCGGGGTCGAGGCTCAGCGACGGGGGCGTAGCGCCGTCGGTGGTGAAGTTGGCGGCTACCGCGACGTCGGTTCCGTCCTCGTTGGATGCGACGAGGCGCAGGTGGTATTCGGTCGCGGCGGAAAGGCCTTCGAGGACCGTCGGCGGGAGTGCGGCTTCAGGTTCGCCCGCGGCAAGAGAGCCCAAACCGGCTTGGGCGGCGCCTTCGAATCCGGCGGCCCGGCCGGGAAGGACGACTTCGACGAGGGCGTACTGCCCGCCCCCCGTGAGACCGCCGGCATCGGAGGAGATCTGTTCTACGGTCGTCTGGGCGAGAGAACCTTGAAAGGCGAGCGTGTAGGGGGAGGCGCCGAATTCGTCCCCGGGACCGCCGCTGACGGCGACGTTGCCGGCGCCGATCGTCGAGAGCGCCTGGAGCGCACCTTGCACGGATGCAGATGAAGCATCGAAGGCGATCGGACTGGTCGTCTGACCATCGAAGGTGAGGGTGTAGGTGCCGCCGGTGGCAGAGACAGTCAACCGCTGTTCGGCGTTCTCGGTCCGCTGGAAATCGGCATCGCTCAGGTACTCGAAGTAGAAGGAGGTGTCTTTTCCTGCCGGATCGACCGAGCCTTCAACCTGCGCTGAGGTGATCCCCACTTCAGAGGCAGGTTCTATGGTCGCGGCGGGCGTGGCCGCTTGGGAGAGTGGGGCGCCAACCGTCAGAGCACAGAGCGTCAAGGCGAAACCTACGGCCAAGCCCCGACCCCGAACTGCAAGGACGGTCGACCCCCAGCCGCAGAGACCAACTCCGATCTGCTGCATCAATTCGATCCTCCCCCGCCCCGGCGCCTTTCCCAAGGCGCGATTGACATCGACAGCCGCATCGAGCCGGCGAGGGCAATTATAAACAAATGTCCTCTAGAAGAAAAAGACCTCCATCTTGACGCTGACGGCATCCTCTCATGCGGGCGGAGGGACTTGAACCCCCACGGGCCGAAGCCCACCAGGACCTAAACCTGGCGCGTCTGCCAAATTCCGCCACGCCCGCGTGGCTGGCCCGAAGGGCCTTAACGCGCGGCCAACGCCGCCGCGTCGCTGACAGATTCTATGATCGGAGCCGTGGCGGTAGGAGAGGTCAGGCCCGGCTACGAACTGTGGCGGCCAAATCGGGAAAAAGCGAGCTCGGTCTCGACCAAGTTCGTCGTCGTCCTGCTGCTCGCGGCGACGGCGGTAATCGCGGCGCTGATCACGATCGGCGGCTGGTCGCTTTTGAAGGGCGGCGGCGGGATGGGGATCGTCTGCATGATCTACGCGATCCTCTACGCCTTCTTCGCCTTCCTCGTCGCCCGCTGGAACCGCGGCATCCTGCCGGTGGCGGCGGCGCTCTCGATGATTCTGGCGATCTTCTGCGCGGTCGGCGCCGAAAGCTGGTTCAACCGCGACCGCGCCGGCTTCGACGAGGCCCTCCTCCCCTCCGCCCTGCTCGGGACGCTGGTGATCCTCCTCGGCCTGCTGCAGATCGTGCTCGTCGCCGCGGCGCTCTACGCCTTCAACCAGGAGTGGCACGTGGAGGAGGAGCGCCCGATCGGCTCGGGCGAGGATTACGGGGCGGGCGCCTCGCCCCAACCGGCGTAGCCGAGGTCGGCGGCGCGCCTCTATCGTTCCGGCTGAGCCGGAGTGGCGGAACTGGCATACGCGATCGACTCAAAATCGATTGCCCTTGCGGGCTTGTGGGTTCGAATCCCACCTCCGGCATCTGCGTCGTCTGATTAGGCTGGCGCCGTGAACGGGAATACGGGAGAGCTGCTCTGGGAGCCGTCGGCCGAGATGGTCGAGCGCTCGCGCCTGACCGAGTTCATGCGCTGGCTGGAGAGCGAGCGCGGGCTCCGCTTCGACGGCTATCCCGAGCTCTGGCAGTGGTCGGTCGACGAGCTCGACGCGTTCTGGGACGCGATCTGGGACTTCTTCGGCGTCCAGGCCGACGGCGAGCGGGGCGCGGTGCTGGGCAGCCGCGAGATGCCCGGCGCCGAGTGGTTCCCCGGCACGAGGCTGAACTACGCCGAGCACGTCTTCGCCGGCAAGGACGACGGCGAGACGGCGATCCTCCACGCCTCCGAGCTGCGCGAGCTGGGCGAGCTGAGTTGGGGCGAGCTGCGGCGGGCGGTCGCGGCGACGGCGGCGGGGCTGCGGGGCCTCGGCGTCGAGCGCGGCGACCGGGTGGTCGCGTACATGCCGAACATCCCCGAGGCGATCGTCGCCTTCCTCGCCACCGCCTCGATCGGCGCGGTCTGGTCGAGCTGCTCGCCGGACTTCGGCCCGGCGAGCGTGATCGACCGCTTTGCCCAGATCGAGCCCAAGATGCTGTTCGCGGTCGACGGCTACCGCTACGGCGGCAAGGACTTCGACCGCCGCGAGACCGTCGCCGCGTTGCAGGAGGCGATGCCGAGCCTGGAGCGCACCGTCATCCTCCCCTACCTCGACCCCGAGCCGGACCTCGCGCCGCTGCGGGACGCGATTACCTGGGAGGAGCTCGAGGCGGAGGGCGGCGACGCCGAGCTGAGCTTTGACCGCGTCCCCTTCGACCACCCGCTCTGGGTCCTCTACTCCTCCGGCACCACCGGGCTGCCGAAGGCGATCGTCCAAGGCCAGGGCGGAATCCTGCTCGAGCACCTGAAGAAGCTCCACCTCCACGTCGACGCCCACCCCGGCGACCGCCTCTTCTGGTTCACGACGACCGGCTGGATGATGTGGAACTTCCTCGTCTCCGGGCTGCTGACGCGGGCGGCGATCGTCCTCTACGACGGCAACCCCGGCCATCCCGACATGACCACCCTCTGGGACCTGGCCGAGCGGGCCGGGGTGACGATGTTCGGGACCAGCGCCGCCTACATCGGCGCCTGCATGAAGGCCGGGGTCGAGCCGGGCAACGGGCGCGACCTCAGCCGCCTGAAGGCGGTCGGCTCGACCGGCTCCCCGCTCTCGCCCGAGGGCTTCGACTGGATCTACGAGCACCTCGGCTCCGACACTTGGCTGTTCTCGACCAGCGGCGGCACCGACCTCTGCACCGCCTTCGTCGGCGGCGTCGCGACGCTGCCTGTCTACCGCGGCGAGCTGCAGGCGCGGGCGCTGGGGGCGGCGGTCGAGGCCTGGGACGAAGAGGGGCGGCCGGTGGTCGAGGAGGTGGGCGAGCTGGTCGTGACCGAGCCGATGCCCTCGATGCCGATCTACTTCTGGGGCGACGAGGGCGGCAGCCGCTACCGCGAGAGCTACTTCGAGATGTTCCCCGGCACCTGGCGCCACGGCGACTGGATCGAACTGACCCGGCGCGGGACGGCGATCATCTACGGCCGCTCCGACTCGACCATCAACCGCGGCGGCATCCGCATGGGGACGAGCGAGATCTACCGCGCGGTGCTGGGCATCGACGCGATCGTCGACGCGCTGGTGGTTGACGTGCCGCGCCCGGGGACCGACGGCTGGATGCCGCTCTTCGTGGTGATTCGCGAGGGGGCGGAGCTGGACGAGGAGCTGCCGCGGGAGATCGCCCGGCGCGTCCGCGAGCAGTGCTCCCCCCGCCACGTCCCCGACGAGGTCTTCGCGATCGACGAGGTGCCGCGCACGCTCAGCGGCAAGGTTCTGGAGGTGCCGGTGAAGCGGATCCTGATGGGGACGCCGGTGGAGAAGGCCGCCAGCCGCGACTCGCTGGCAAACCCCGCCGCGCTCGACTACTTCGTCGAGATGGCGAAGCGGCTCGCGGTCTGAGCGAGGATCAGGCGAACGTAGTCGGGTTCGTAGCGGACCTGCTCGTGCGTGAAACGCAGCTGAGTGAGGCCGGCGGCCGTGTGGGCCTGGTCGCGTAGCCGGTCGCGAGCCTGCTCGGCCGGCGTGCGGTGATAGCGCAGCCCATCGGTCTCGACCACCAGGCCAAGGTCGGGCCAGTAGAAGTCAACTTCGAATCCGTTGACCCACCGGCCGGTGAGCGGCACCGGTAGGCCGGCCTGGCGCGCGAGCGGCAGGAACCGCCGTTCGAGCTCCTCCTTGGTGAGGCGAAAGGTGCGCCGGTCGAGGATCCGGCGCAGCTGCGCAACACCGGGCTCGCCAGCGCGCTCGTCAAGCGCCTCGCGCAGCTCCGGCGGATGGACTAGGTCGTATTTGTCCGCCTCGTTGATCGCTCGCTCAATACCGCGGCGATCGAGGCGAAGGGACAGATCGATCAGAGTCTGGATCGGGGTCGTGACCGGAATGCCATGTCTAGCGGTGTGATCCTCTGGCCAGAGGGAGGGACGACGGTAGATGCGAAGACCCGGTCGGCGCCGCTGATGCCGGCTGCGCACCGACACCTCGATCGCGTCGCGCTTCTCGACCCCGATCCGCCAAAGCGCGGCAGCGCTCGAGTGACTGAGAACCGCCTCCGTTCCACAGGCGAGAACCGCCGCCATCCAGCGCCCTTTCGGCCCGACCGAAGGACGACCGACCGAGTAGACGCCCCGATGAATGACGTGCAACCGCCCGCTTTCGACCCGGTGCCTGATCCCCTTCGAGGAATAACCAAGCGCCAGCAGCTGCCGACGGGCGACTACGCCGTGCTGCCGCTCGATCAGATCCCACGTCCCTCCACCCAGGTCGGCCCCTGCCGAATTCAGCGAGCGCTGATTTTGCGACCCCATGGGGGCTCAAGTTCAGCGTTCGCTGAATTCGCCCCCTGCGCTTTCAAGTTTTCGCGGTACTTGCGGCGCTTCAGACCATGCCGAGGCCGCCGCTGACGCCCAGGGTCTCGCCCGTTACGTAGCTGGCGTCGTCGGAGGCTAGGAACGCCGCGGCGGCGGCTACCTCCTCGGGCTGGCCGAGGCGGCCCATCTGGGTGGAGGCGCGCATCGTCTCGATCACCTTCTCGCCGATCTCGCCGAACTCCTTGGCGCCCATCAGCAGGGGCGTCTCGATCGGGCCGGGGGCGATGGCGTTGGCGGTGACGCCGTAGCGGGCGCTCTCGCGGGCGATCGCCTTGGTGAAGCCGATCACGCCAGCCTTGGCGGCGCTGTAGGCGGCCGAGCCCTTGGAGCCGACCCGTCCCGCCTCGGAGGCGATGTTGACGATGCGGCCGTAGCCGCGCTCCTGCATGCCGGGCAGCGCCGCGTGGGTGCAGTTCATGACCCCGCCGAGGTTGACGTCCAGCGTCTGCCGCCACTGCTCCTGGGTGACGTAGACGAAGAAGCCGAAGTTGTCCATGCCGGCGTTGTTGACGAGGATGTCGGGGGCTCCGACCGCGGCCACGGCAGCGCGAGCCGCCTCGAGGTCGGTGACGTCGAGCTCAACCGCGTGGCCGGCGATCTCGCCCGCGACCTTCTCCGCCCCCTCGGCGTTGAGATCCCCGACCCAGACCTCGGCGCCCTCGGCCGAGAGCCGGGCGGCGATCGCGGCGCCGATCCCGCTCGCCCCGCCGGTCACCAGCGCCTTGCGTCCCTCCAGTCTCATCCGGCCGGAGCATAGACTGCGCGGCCTTGACCCCGGGCACCGAACCGATCCCGATCATCGGCGGCACCGGCGCCCTTGGCGCCGGCCTCGCGCGCCGCTGGGCCGCGGCCGGCGTGCCGGTCGTGCTCGGCTCCCGCTCCGCCGAGCGGGCCGAGGAGGCCGCCGCCAAGGTCCGCGCCGACGTCCCCGGCGCCGATGCAACCGGGCTGGAGAACGGCGAGGCGGCGCAGCAGGGGGAGATCGTCTTCCTCACCGTCCCCTTCCGCGCCCAGTCGGAGAACCTCAACAACCTGCGCGAGGCGCTGCGGCCGGGCCAGATCCTGGTCGACTGCACCGTCCCCCTCGCCGCCGCGGTGAGCGGCAAAGCGACCCGCTCGCTCGGCGTCTGGCAGGGATCGGCCGCCCAGCAGGCGCAGGAGATGGTCCCCGATGGCGTCACCGTCGTCGCCGCCCTGCACACCGTCGGCGCCCCAACGCTCGCCGACCTCGACGCGGAACTCGGCGAGGACATCCTCGTCTGCGGCGACAAGAAGGCCGACAAGGCGCGCGTCGCCCGCCTGATCGAGCTGATCCCCGGCCTGCGCGCGGTCAACGCCGGCGCCCTGGAGATGGCGCGGATCGTCGAGCAGCTGACGCCGCTGCTGATCTCGGTCAACGTCCGCTACAAGGCGCACGCCGGGATCCAGCTCACCAATCTCCCCGACGGCGACCACTGGGCGTGAGGGCTCCGACTCGGGAGCCCGTTCGATGAGGGTCGCCCTTCTCGCCGGCGGGACCGGCGGCGCCAAACTCGCCGCCGGGATGCAGGAGGAGGTCGGCGCCGACCTCGCGGTGATCGCCAACACCGGCGACGACATCGAGGCGCTCGGCGTCCACGTCTCCCCCGACCCCGACCTCGTCACCTACTGGCTCAGCGGCGAAATCGACGAGGACCGCGGCTGGGGGATCCGCGACGACGGCTTCGTCGCCTTCGAGCGCCTCAAACAGCTCGGCGCCCCCGACTGGTTCGGCCTCTCAGACCGCGACCTCGCCGCCTGCCTCTACCGGCGCCAGTTCCTCGACGACGGCGGCCGCCCGACCGACGCCCAGGCGCAGATCGCCCGCGGTCTCGGGGTCGAGGCGCGGGTCCTGCCGATGGCCGACACGCCGGTGCGCACCCAGGTGATCACCCCCGCCGGCCCGCGCGCCCTGCAGGAGTACCTGATCCTCGACGGCGGCCAGCCGGCGGTCGAAGGCGTTCAGCTGGAGGGGATCGAGGCGGCCGAGCCGACTCCGGAGACGCTGGAGGCGATCCGGGTCGCCGAGGTAATCGTCATCGGACCCTCCAACCCGGTGATCAGCATCGGCCCGATCCTCGCCATCCCCGGCATGCGCGAGGCGATCGCCGCCTCCCCCGCCCCGGTCGTCGCGGTCAGCCCCTACGTCGCCGGCGAGGTCGTCAAGGGACCGACCGACCGCTTCATGGAAGGAATCGGCCGCCCGACCACCGCAGCCGGCGTCGCCTCCCTCTACGCCGGGCTGATCGACGGCATGGTCGTCGACGAGGGCGACCCCGACCCGCCCCCGGCCGAGATCCCGACGCTGACGGCGCCGACGCTGATGGAGGGCGCGGCCGGGCGGCTGCGCCTGGCCCGGATCGTCCTCGACTACGCCGCTACCCTCGGCGCGAGTTGACCGCCACCGCCGTACTCCCCGTCAAGCGCTTCGACGCCGCCAAGCAGCGGCTGGCGACCGGAATCGAGGACGAGCGCCGCCGCGAGCTGGCGGGGGCGATGGTCGCCGACGTGCTGGAAGCGATCGGCGAAGCGCGGTCGATCGAGCGGCTGATCGTCGTCAGCGGCGAGCCGCTGGCGCAGGAGCTGGCGAACGAAGCTGGCGCCGAGGTGGTGGCCGACCCCGAGGACGCCGGCCACGTCGAGGCGGCGCTGGCCGGCATCGCCCGGGCCGAGGTCGAGGGTGCCGAGCGGGTCGTGCTGCTCGCCGGCGACTGCCCACTGCTCGACCCGCGCGAGCTGGACCGGCTGCTGACCGGAGTCCCCGGCAGCTATGTCGGCATCGTCCCCGACCGCCACGGCACCGGCACCAACGCCCTCCTGCTCAGCCCCCCGGGCGCCATCGTCCCCGCCTTCGGCGAGGGCAGCCGCGCCCGCCACGTCGAGGCGGCGCGGGCGGCCGGCATCCCCTTCGGGATCGAGGAGCTGCCGTCAATCGAACTCGACCTCGATACCCCCGGCGACGTGATCGCCCTGACCCGGGAGCTGGCGAAGCAGCCGAAGCGGGCGCGGCGGACCGCCAAGGCCCTGGGGATATGAGCGCCGAGCTTCGGGTCCTCCCGGTCGAGGGAATGCCCGAGGTGCGCGAGGGAGACGCGGTCGGCGCGCTGATCGCGGCGCGCGCCGAGCTCGAGGACGGCGACGTCGTGGTGATCTCGCAGAAGGTGGTCTCCAAGGCGGAGGGGATGGTGCGGCGGCTGTCCGAGGTCAAACCGTCGGCGCGGGCGCGCGAACTGGCGGACGAGCTGGATAAGGAGGCAGAGCTCGTCGAGCTGGTGCTCTCCGAGAGCCGCGAGGTGCTCCGCGCGGAGCGGGGAGTCCTGATCACCGAAACCCACCACGGTTTCGTCTGCGCCAACGCCGGCATAGACGCCTCGAACCTTCCAGAAGACGGGACGGTGTGCCTCCTACCCAAAGACCCCGACGCGTCGGCCCGGGCCATCCGAAGCGAAATCGGAACCGCGATGGAGGGTCGAATTCAGCGAACGCTGAAAAGAGGCCCTCGTGGGGGGCCGAATTCAGCGGACGCTGAATTCGGGCCCCCCGCCATCGTGGTTGCCGACAGCTTCGGGCGCGCCTGGCGTCTCGGTCAGGCGGAGGTGGCGATCGGGTGTGCCGGTCTGCTGCCCCTCGACGACTGGCGCGGACGCGAGGACGCCCACGGGCGCGAGCTGGCAGCGACCGCGATCGCGATCGCCGACCAGGTCGCCGCCGCGGCCGACCTCGTGCGGAGCAAGGACTCAGGCTTCCCTGCCGCCATAGTCCGCGGCCTGGGCCGCCACGTCACGACGGAGGACGGACTTGGTGCCGGTGCCCTCCGCCGCCCCGCCGCCGAGGACTTGTTCCGTTAGTCGCGGTCCCGGTCCTTGCCGACCGCGTCCTTGACCTTGTCCGACACCTTCTCGGCTCCGTCCTTGACGGCGCCGGTGGCCCTGTCGACCTTGCCTTCGCGCTTCAGCTCGTCATCGCCGGTCAGGCTCCCGGCGGCCTCCTTGACTCGGCCCTTGGCATCGTCCTTGTTGCGGATCTCGTCGTTCAACTTGCATCCCTCCTGGTTCGGTTACCGGTTCAGCTACCCGAACCGGCGACCTGGAGAACCGCGGCACCGCGGAAGCGACCGGCGCGGAGGTCCTCCAGCGCTTGATTCGCCTCCTCCAGCGGGTAGACCTCGACCTCGGTCCGCACCGGCACCTGCGGCGCCAGGGGGATGAACTCCTCGCCGTCGCGCCGGGTCAGGTTGGCGACCGAGCCGAGCGATCGCTCGCCCCAGAGCTCCGCGTAGGGGAACGAAGGGATGTCGCTCATGTGGATACCGGCGCTGATAATCCGCGCGCCCTTGGCGCTGGCCCGCAGCGCCGCCGTCATCAGCGCCCCGACCGGGGCGAAGACGATCGCCCCGTCGAGCTGTTCCGGCGGCGCCTGGTCGGAGGAACCGGCCCACTCGGCCCCCAGCTCGCGGGCGAACGCCTGCGTCTCCTCGTCGCCCTCGCGGGTGAAGGCGAAGACCCGGCGGCCTTCGTGGACCGCCACCTGGCAGAGGATGTGAGCGGCGGCGCCGAACCCGTAGAACCCGACACGCTCGGCCTCGCCGACCAACCGCAGCGCCCGGTAGCCGATCAGCCCGGCGCAGAGCAGCGGCGCCGCTTGCAGGTCCGGGTAGCCGTCGGGGATCGGGAAGCAGAAGCGCTCGTCGGCGACCGCGACCTCGGCGTAGCCGCCGTCGATGTCGTAGCCGGTGAACTTCGCGTGGTCGCAGAGGTTCTCGCGGCCGCTGCGGCAGTAGCGGCACTCGCCGTCGGTCCAGCCGAGCCACGGCACCCCGACCCGCTCGCCCGGGGCGAACCGCTCCGCCCCCTCCCCCGCCTCGCGCACCACGCCGACGATCTGGTGGCCCATCACCAGCGGCAGCTTCGGCTCGGCAAGGTCGCCGTCGAGGATGTGGAGGTCGGTGCGGCAGACGCCGCAGGCGCGGACCTCGAGCTGGACCTGGCCGGGACCGGGAGCGGGCTCGGGCAGCTCAGCCGGCCGGAGCGGCTGCCGCTGCCTCTCGAGGACCATCGCCCGCATAGGTCTCGATGATCTCGTACAACGTCGTCCGCTGCGCGGGTTCGCGACCGGCGGCGCGGGCGGCAGCGATCAGTTCCTCGGGCTCCAGCCGCACCCCGTGCTGGGAGCCGGCCATGCGGCTGATGTTCTCCTCCATCAGCGTGCCGCCGAGGTCGTTGACTCCCCAGCGCAGCGCCTCGGTCGCCCCCTCCAGCCCCATCTTCACCCAGCTCGCCTGCAGGTTGGGGATCGTCCGCCCCAGCGCCAGCCGGAAGGCGGCGGTGTGCTTGAGGTTCTCCAGCATCGAGATCTCCTCGATCCCGTGGGTGCGGCCGAGCATCGTGTTGAAGGGGATGAAGCTGAGCGGGACGAACTCGGTGATCCCGCCGGTCCGCTCCTGCAAGGCGCGGACGACGCGCATGTGACGGGCCAGCTCGCGCGGCTCCTCGATGTGGCCGAACATCACCGTCGAGGTCGAGCGCAACCCGGCCCGGTGCGAGGCTTCGATGATCTCCACCCAGCGGTCGGCCGGCAGCTTGTTCGGCGAGATCCGCTGGCGGACGCCGTCGTCGAGCACCTCGGCCGCGGTCCCAGGCGTGGACCCAAGTCCGCACTCGAGCAGGTATTCGAAGACCTCCAGGGGCTGCTTGCCGGAGCGCTCGCAGGCCCAATTGATCTCCATCGGCGAGTAGGCATGCAGGTGCAGCTGCGGGGCGGTTTCCTTCGCCAGCCGCAACCATCGCCCGTACTCCTCAAGGGTCAGGTCGGGATGGATGCCGCCCTGCATGCAGAGCTCGGTGGCGCCGAAGGCGACCGCCTCTTCGATCCGCGCGGCGAAGTCAACTTCGCTGACTTCGTAGGCGTCGGGCGAGCGCTTGCCCTGGCCAAAGCCGCAAAAGGCGCAGCCGACGACGCAGACATTGGTGAAGTTGATGTTGCGGTTGACGACGAAGGTGACGGTGTCACCGGCCAGCTCCGCCCGCAGCTCGTCGGCCGCAACCCGCATCTCCTCGATCACCTCGGGCCGGGTCTCGGCGAACAGCGCGGTCAGCTCGTCCTCAGAGAGCTCCAGTCCCTCGCGACCCTTGGCGATCGCCTTCGGGGCGAGGCCGGGATCGACCACCTCTTCACTCCGGCGCCCCGACCCCTTCCGCGGGATGAACGACCAGTACTTCAGCTTGATCACGTCGAGAACACCCTGCTCCATCCACTCCGGGTCCATGTACTGCGGATAGACGCACAGCCGCTCGGTCAGCGCGTAGCCACGAGGCGCCAGCTCCTTGCGGACCTGATGAGGCGACGGGAACGGCTCCTCCGGCGAGATGTGGTCGCCGTTGGCAGAAAGCCCGCCCAGGTCGGTTGCCCCAGCCTCGACCAACTCCGGCCAGAACTCACTCAAATTCGGTGGCACCTGCACCCCGACATCTGGCATCAGACGTTTGCACTCGGCAATGAGGAGCTTGATCTCATCAATGGAGACCGGGTTAGCCCAGTGGGGCAAGGGAGCCGAGGGCGCGTCGACCTCTCCGCCGGTCCACCGTTCCTGGGATGCCTCGTTCGCGATCTCGGCGACCTCGGCCCCGTAGTAGCGCGGGTGCGGAACGAAGTTCTGGAGGATCACCTCTTGGAGGTGGCCGTGGCGGGAGTGGCTGGCGGCGAGGGCTTCGAGGGATTCGATGCGCTCTTGGGGGCTCTCGCCTATGCCGACGAGAATGCCGCTCGTGAAAGGGATCTTCAGCTCGCCCGCCGCTTCGATCGTCGCGAGGCGCGCAGCCGGATGCTTGGTGGGAGAGCCGGCATGGACGGTCTCCATCAGGCGCTCGCTGGTCGACTCGAGCATCAGCCCCTGCGATGCGGTGACCTCACGCAGCCGCGCCAGGTCCTCCTTGTCCAGCACGCCGATGTTGGTGTGCGGCAGCATCCCGCGCTCCATCGCCCGTTCGCAGGCCCAGACGACATAGCTGGTGAAGTCCTCGTGGCCCCAGGCCTTCAGGCGTTCGGCGACCACCGGGTTGACCTCGGGCCGCTCGCCGGTCAGGACCAAGAGCTCCTTGGCGTTCCGTTTGACCGCCTCGTCTAGCTGCTTTTCGACGTCCTCGGGCGCGTGGACGTGCGCCTGGTGGGTGGCGAAGGCGCAGTACTTGCAGTAGCACTGGCAGGTCCTGCTCAGCGAAAGCGTGAAGTTGCGGGAGAAGGTGACCCGGCGCACGGGGGTCAAGCTACTGCAAGCCGCTGGCTGGCAGGCCAAGGGCAAAGAAAAGGCGCCACCCGAAGGTGGCGCCTTGAAGGTGCTTCCGCTTGAGCGGCTGCTCAGTCGGCGGGCTTGTCGCTGGTCGGCGTCGCCCGTTTCGGGACCGGAGGCCGGACGTGCTCCGGCGGTTCGGTCGGCGGCAGGCCGCCCGGCTCGAGGACGAACCGGTAGACGCCGGCCGCCAGCAGAGAGCCGACGAACGGGCCGGCGAGGTAGGGCCAGACTCCGCCCCACTCGTTGCCGACCAGCGCCGGGCCGAACCAGCGTGCCGGGTTGAGGCCGGCGCCGGTCAGCGGGCCGGCAACCATCACCGCGAAGCCGAGGGTCATGCCGATCGCCAGCGGCGCCCACTCCTTGAAGCTCTTCTCGGAGTAGACGGCGGTGAGGATGACGAGGACGAGGACGAAGGTGCCGATCATCTCGACGATCGAGCCGGCGAAGTTCCCTGCCAGCAGGCCGCTGACTTCGGTCGCGCCGTAGTGGGTGGGCCGCCCCTCGTCGAGCAGCAAGCCCTTGGTCAGCAGCGCGCCGAGGACGCCGCCGGAAAGCTGGGCGAGCATGTAGATCCCGGCGTCGATCGGCTTGATCCGCCGGATCGCCAGCGCCGCGAGCGTCACCGCGGGGTTGAAATGACCGCCGCTGACGACGCCGAACATGACGATCAGGCCGAACAGCAGGAAGGCGTGGACGAGGCCGACGACCGCGAAGTCCGAGCCGAACTGGGCCTGGCCTCCGGTCGAGACGTACAGGACGACGACACTGGTGATGAAGAAGACCAGCAGCAACGTGCCGATCAACTCAGCCAAATATGCGGCTAGACCTCTCTCCTGCACTCTTTTCCTCCTCGTTTCCCGTGAACTAGGTAAGCGGCGGCAGTGTACTCACAAACGCTGGATGAAATAGCTTCCCGGGCCGAATGAGACGGGCTGTCGCGCTGCTGGCGACCGTCCTCGCGGTGGCCGGCCTCGCCGGATGCGGCGAGAGCGGTGCGGAACCGGGCGCGCCGGAAGGCGCGACGCTCGTGCTCGATTTCGTCCCCAACGCCGTCCACAGCGGCCTCTACGCGGCGGACGCTCGCGGCTACTACGACGACGAAGGCGTCGAGCTGAAGATCCAGCCGCCGGGCGGATCGACCGACGCCCCGAAGCTGCTCGGCGCCGGCAAGGTCGAGTTCGCGATCCTCGACATCCACGACCTCGGCATCGCCCGCGAGCGCGGCATCGACCTGGTCGGCGTGATGCCGATCGTCCAGCGACCGCTGGCCTCGATCCTCACCCGCGGCGACGGCCCGATCCGGCGCCCGCGCGACCTGGAGGGACACAGCGTCGGCGTCACCGGCCTGCCCTCCGACGAAGCGATAGTCGATTCCGAGGTCGAAGCCGACGGCGGCGACCCCGCGGCGGTGCGGCGGGTGACGATCGGTTTCACCGCGGTCCCCTCGCTGGCCGCCGGCAAGGTCGACGCCGCGACCGGGTTCTGGAACGCCGAGGGCGTCGCACTCCAGCGCCAGGGCATCCCCACCCGCATCTTCAAGGTCGACCGCTTCGGCGCCCCGCCCTACCCGGAGCTGGTGCTGGCGACCTCGCGGGAGACGCTCGAGAGCAAGCCGGATCTGGTCGACGCGGCGATCGCCGCGACCCGGCGCGGATATGCCTTCACCGAGAACGACCCGGACGCCGCGCTGGACGACCTCCTCGCAGCCGACGCATCGCTCGACCGGGCCGACCAGGAAGCCCAGCTCGAGGCCCTGCTGCCGGTCCTCGCGCCGCGCCCCTTCGACGCCAGGGTGCTGCGCGAATGGGCCGCCTGGGACCTCGAACACGGACTGCTCGAAAAGTCCCTAAGCGTCGAGCAGGCGTTCTACGAGCTCGGGTAGTTCGCGCGCCATCCGCGAGCGCGGCACCACTCGATCGACCCCGGCGGCTTCCGCCGCTTCCTTGGTCTCGACGTCGACGTGCGAGTAGTAGCCGAGCACCGGCATCCCCAGCCCGACCAGCGCCTCCGGGTTCTCGGCGTCGAGGTCGGCGACGATCAAGTCGATGCCGTCCCAGGTCGTCTCCTCGATCGACGGCGAGGCGACGACCTCGTGGCCGGCGGCCTTCAGGGTCTCCTGAACCTTGGAGCCCAGCATCAGGTCGCTGGAGATGCTGAGGACGCGAGCCACCGGCTAGAGGGAGCGGCGCTGGCGGAACTCTTCGCGCACGCTCTCCGGCCTGCCCCACATCTGCACGACCTCCGAGCGCCCCTCGCGGACGTCGGCCACCCGCAGCTCGCCGGCGACGCCGTCGGCGTCGAGCTTGGCCAGCACGCCCTTGACGCTCTCCGGCGCAGCGGCGTGCCCAAAGCTCTGGGCAACCAGCAGCCGCCAGTGCCAGCCCTCGGCCCTGGGGTGCTGGTAGACCTGCGCGTTGACCTGGCTGACCGCGACCGCGGTGTCCACGTACTGGGACTCGTCCTCGATCCGCATGTCGACCTCGAGGTCGGTCCAGTCCGGCGGCAGAGCGTCGAGGATCTGCTGGAAGTCGGCGGCGAGGGGCATCGTGGGAAGCCTAACTGGCAGCCGCGCCGCCCCACGCCGGCCTCACCCGGTGAAGACCTCGAAGAGGAGGAAGACGTTGAGGGCGATGATCAGCGAGGCGAGCACCCCGGCCAGCGCGCTGAGCCAGCGGGGGTTGACCAGGTCTCCCATCACCTCGCGGTCGGCGGCGATGATCAACAGCGGCACCAGGGCGAAGGGGATGCCGAAGGAGAGGACGACCTGACTGCCGACCAGCGCCTCGGTCGGGTCGAGCCCGATCGCCAGGACCAGCAGCGCCGGCGCCAGGGTGATCGCGCGGCGGAGGAAGAGCGGGATGCGGCGGCGGATGAAGCCCTGCATCACCACCTGGCCGGCCATCGTCCCGACCGAGGAGGAGGCGAAGCCGGAGGCGAGCAGAGCGATGCCGAAGACGGTCGCCGCCCGGTCGGAGACCAGCGTCTGCAGCGCGTCGTAAGCGCCGTCGATCGTGTCGACGCCGGTCAGGCCGCTGGTGTGGAACAGGGCCGCGGCGACGATCATCATCGAGAGGTTGACCAGGCCTGCCAGGGAGAGGGCGATGACGACGTCGACCTTCTCGAAGCGGAGGATCCGCCGCCGCTCCTCC
>DASUTJ010000020.1:0-72427 GCA_036374655.1 Solirubrobacterales bacterium
CAACGACGTCGGCACCCAGTACCGCTCTGGCATCTACTTCACCAACGACGGCCAGAAGGCGACGGCGGAGATGGCGCTGGAGGCCTACGACCGCGACCTGCGCGCCGCCGGCAAGGACCCGGTGACGACCGAGGTGGAGCCGGCCGGCCCCTTCTACTACGCCGAGGACTACCACCAGCAGTACCTGCACAAGGTCCCCAACGGTTACTGCGGCCTGAAAGGGACCGGGGTCGCCTGCACCATCCCCGCCCCGGCGTAGGCGCGGCGGTGCCCGGGGGGCGCGCCGAATAGCATCTCCGCCTTCGTGGCACCCTCCTTCGGCTCTTACATCGCCGGCTGCTTCGCTCTGATCGGGATCGTCGCCGCCCTCGGCCTCGGCGCCTACTGGCTGCGGCGCTGGATCGTGCCGGAATTCACCGGCGCCCTGGCGCGGCTCGCCGACGCCACGCTGGCGATCGCGATGCTGGTCGTCTGCCTCGAGATCCTCGGCTCGCTCAGCCTCCTCTACTTCGGATGGATCGTCGTCTTCTGCGTCGTCGTCGGCCTCGGCGCGGCCTGGCTGGGGCGCGCGAAAGCCGGCGGCCACGAGCAGGAGGTGGCGGCCCCGCGGGTCGAGACGATCGCCCTGGTCATCGCCCTGGCGGTCGCCTCCTGGACGGTCGCCGAGTGGACCTTCCCGACCCAGTCGAGCCTCGACTTCGGGATGTTCGGCGGCGACACCACCTGGTACCACATGCCCTTCTCGGCGTTCATGGCACAGGAACACTCGACGGTTCCGCTCCACTTCACCGACCCGCTGCGGCTGGCCGCCTGGTTCTACCCGGCCAGCACCGAGCTCGTCAACGCGGCGACGATCGTCCTCTTCAAGAGCGACTGGCTGGCGCCGCTGCAGAACCTGATCTGGCTGCCGATCGGGCTGCTCGCCGCCTGGTGCATCGGCCGTCCCTACAAGGTCGGGCCGGCGACGCTGGTCGCCGCCGCGATCGTCCTCGACGCCGGGGTGATGATCGAAACCCAGCCCGGCGAGGCGCGCAACGACATCATGGGCCTGGCCTTCCTGCTCGCCTTCGCCGCCTTCCTGATCAACGGCCACCAGCGCCGGGCGCCCTCTGCGGGGGCCGTGGCGGACGCGCCGGAGAGCAACGCGCCGCTGCTCGACAAGGGGCCGCTGGTGATGGCCGGGATCGCCGCCGGGCTCGCCGCCTCGGTGAAGACCACCTTCCTCGTCCCGGTGGTCGCGATCACCCTCGGGGTGATCATCTTCAGCGGTCGCGGGCGCCGCTGGACGACCGCCTGGGTGATGGGCCTGCCGCTGGTGATCGTCGGCGGCTACTGGTACCTGCGGGCGGCGATCAAGACCGGCGGCAACCCGATCCCGATCACCAAGTTCGGGCCGCTGAACCTGCCCAAGCCCGACCAGATGCCGCTCGATCCGCGGCCGCGCTTCGCGGTCATCGACTACATCACCGAACCGACGATCTACCGGCGCTGGTTCTTCCCCGAGTTGGAGAACGCCTTCGGACCGTTATGGCCGCTGATCCTGATCATGGCCGTCAGCGCCGCCGCCTACATCGCCTGGAAATCCCGCAACAAGATCCTGCGGGTGATTGCGGTCGCCTCGCTGCTGACCGCGGTGGTCTACGTCTTCACGCCGCTGACCGCGGCCGGCCAGGAGGGCTCGCCGACCGGGTTCTTCACCAACACCCGGTACCTCGTCCCGGGGCTGGTGCTGGCGATGGCGATGCTGCCGCTGGCGCGACCGTTACGCGCGCCCGACAAGCGGGCCTGGCAGACGCTGCTCTTCCTGACCGGGCTCTTCGCGATCACGGTTCTGACCACGCCGCGGTGGTTCACCAGCTACCTGGTCGGCACCGTCTTCCTCACCCTCTGCCTGGTCTGGGCGCCGGCGGTGCTCTCGATGGCGCGCTCGCGGGCCCGGGTCAGCCGCGCCGCGGTCGCGGCGGGCGCCGCGGTCCTGATCCTGCTGGCGGTCGTCCTCGGCCGCGCCCAACAGGTCCAGTACGCCGACCAGCACTACGTCAACCCGGACCCGTTCCTCGGCGAAGGCGGGCCGAAGGAAGCCTACGAATACACCCAGAAGCTGCACGACCAGAAGATCGGGATCATCGGCTCCAGCCAGATCATCTTCGGCCAGTACGGGTTCTACGGCAATGACGTCAGCAACCACGTCGAGTACATCGGTGTCAAAGGCCCGCATGGCGCGAACCGGTTGCCGACCAGCTGCGAGCAGCTGCGAAGCCTGATCAACGAGGGCGAATACGACTACCTGGTGATGAGCCAGTACACCCAGGACACCGGCCCCTACAACGCCGGCATCCCCAACCCGTACCAGTTCCCCGTCTACGGCTGGGTGAAGGGCGACCCGGCGGTGAAGACCGTGGTCGAGGACTTCAAAGCCTCGCCGCAGCCCGACTACGTGCTGAAGGTCAACGGCAGGCTCGACCCCTCGGGCTGCAAGCCGGAAAAGCGGCCGGAAGTTCCGGGCGAAGAACCGATCGAGTAGCTAGGCGACAGCGAGCGCGTGCTCGCGGACCAGCTCGGCGGAGCGCTGCGGCTGCTCCCACCAGAACATGTGGCCGACGTCCTCGAGCGTCTCGAAGCGGGCGTCGGGCATCAGGCGGGCGATCTGCTCGCCGTTGGCGTAGGGGAGGACGCCGTCGACGGTGCCGTGAATGATCAGCGCCGGGGTGGCGACGTCGCCGAGGCGGCCGCTGGTGTCGTGGCCGACGATCGCCTGCAACTGCAACTGGATGATGTCCCTGGCGGCGGGCACGCTGGTCGCCATCTCATGGAAGGCGGCAAAGGTGTCCTCGTCGGCGCGGAAGGCGGGGGAGAGGTTGACTTCGTAGCCGGCCCGGATCGCCTGGTCGCGGTCTCCCGACGACAAGGCGGCGAGCAGCTTTTCCGCGTTCTCCTGCGGCATCAGCTCTGAGCCGGGCCCGCCGCAATAGGTGCAGCCCAGCGTCAGCGACCGCAGCAGGCCGGCGTGGGCCAATGCCAGCTCCTGGGCGATCATCCCGCCCATCGAGATGCCGAGGACGTGGGCACTCTCCCATCCGAGCTCGTCGAGTAGCGCCGCCGTGTCCTCCGCCATCTCGGCGATCGTGAACGGCTCCGAGGTCCGCTCCGAGAGCCCGATCCCGCGGTTGTCGAAGGCGACGACGTCGAAGCTCTCCTCCAGCGCCCCTTTGAACGGCTCGCCCCAGGCGACGTGCGTCCCACTCATCCCCTGGATCAGCAGCAGCGGCTCTCCCGAGCCGGCGCGCTCGTAGTGAAGCTCGGTCCCTCTGGCAGAAACCCTGGGCATCCGCCGATCCTACGCGACCGCCCTTCCAGCGCCTAACCTGTCGCCCGCTGCCCCCGTAGCTCAGCGGATAGAGCATCGGATTTCTAATCCGGCGGTCGCTGGTTCGAATCCAGCCGGGGGCTCTGCTGCTGCCGCCAGTCAAGGAGGAAGGGATGCCCGAAGTCACCGCTGACATGACGATCACCCTCGACGGCTACGGATCCGGACGAGGGCAGAGCGCCGAGCATCCGTTCGGCGACCTCGACGAGAGCCGCCTGCATGCCTGGCAGTTCGAGCACCGCGAGGAAAACGCCGAGGTGGCCAACGCGATCACCGTCGCCGGCGCCTACATCATGGGCCGCAACATGTTCGGCCCCGACCGGGGCGAGTGGGACCTGGACTGGACGGGGTGGTGGGGGCCTGACCCGGTCTACCACGCGCCGGTATTCGTCCTCTGCCACCGGCCGCGCCCGAGTGTCGAGATGGAAGGCGGTACGACCTACCACTTCGTCACCGACGGGATCGAGGCCGCGCTGGAGCGGGCGCGCGAGGCCGCCGGCGCCAAGAACGTCTCGATCGCCGGCGGTCCCGGCACCCTCAACCAGTACCTGGCGGCCGGGCTGATCGACGAGCTGCGTCTGCACGTCGCCCCCCTCGTCGCCGGCGGCGGGGAGCGCGTCTTCGACGGCGTCGGCGACATCGACCTGACCCCGGTCTCGAGCCGGACCACGCCGCACGTCACCCACCTCGTCTACCGGCGCTGAACCGGGCCCCGTTCAGGGGCACCGCCTTGCTGGGCTCAAGTATTGAGGCGCGTTTGCCGAAGGGGGCGGAGTGGGAGACAACTTGTCCAACACGACGCGGCCCCGGAGGGTCCTGGCCCTCTTGCTCGCCGCCGTCGCGGCGCTGAGTCTTGCCGCCTGCGGCTCGGGCTCCAGCGGGAAGGAAGGCGGGGTGCTGCGGGCGACCTTTGGCTCGTTCCCCGACTACCTGGATCCCGCCCTCTCGCATTCGGAGGAAGGGTGGACGGCGATCTACAACACCTACGTCCCGCTGCTGACCTACAACCACGCCGACGGCAAGGCGGGGAGCGAAGTGATCCCCGGGCTGGCGAGGGAGATGCCGGCGATCAGCCCCGACGAAAAGACCTACAGCTTCCGCCTGCGGGACGGGCTGCGCTACTCGGACGGGACGCCCGTCCGCGCTTCTGACTTCAAGCACGCGGTCGAACGGGTCTTCCTGCTCAACTCCAGCGGCTCGCCCTTCTACACCGACATCGTCGGCGCCGAGGAGTTCGCGAAGACGAAAAAGGGCGGGATCTCCGGCATCGTCGTCGACGACAAGAGCGGCGAGATCGCCATCCACCTGGTTCGCCCGCGCGGCACCTTCCTGCAGGAGCTGGCGCTGCCCTTCACCGCGCCGCTGCCGGCCGGCACCCCCGCCGAAGACCTATCGGCCGACCCGCCGCCGGCCACCGGTCCCTACGAGATCGTCTCCGCCAACCCCGGCCGCGGCTGGTCGTACGCCCGCAACCCCTACTGGGCGAAGGCGAACGGCAAGGCGATGCCGGACCTGCCCGGCGGCCACGTCGACAAGATCGAGGTCACGGTGCTGCGCAACGCCGCCACCCAGGTCGAGGACGTCGAAGCCGGCCGCTTCGAGTGGATGGAGAACATGCCGCCGCCCGACCTCTACGCCCAGGTGAAGGAAAAGTACGAAGGCACCCAGTTCCGCGAGGAGCCGACCGAGAGCACCTACTTCTTCTGGATGAACACGACCGAGGCGCCGTTCGACGACGTCCGCGTCCGCCAGGCGGTCAACTACGCGGTCAACCCGGAGGCGCTGGAACGGATCTACGCCGGCACCCTGGTCGCCACCCAGCAGATCCTGCCGCCGGGGATGCCTGGCTACGAGAAGTACGAGCTCTACCCCTACGACGTTGCGAAGGCGAAGCAGATGATCGAGGAAGCCGACCCGGCCGACCGCGAGATCACCGTCTGGACCGACGACGAAGGCACCCAGGAAGAAGCCGGCGCCTACTACGCCGAGGTGCTGAAGGAAATCGGCTTCGACGCCAAGCTGCAGGTGCTGAACGCCGACAACTACTTCTCGGTGATCGGCAACGCCTCGACCCAGGACCTCGACACCGGCTGGGCCAGCTGGTTCCAGGACTACCCGCACCCCAACGACTTCTTCCAGCCGATGCTCTCCGAAGAAAGCATCTTCCCGACCAACACCTCGAACCTGGCCCGGATCGCGGTGCCGCGGTTGAGCAAGAAGATCGACGAGCTGGCCGAAAAGCCGCTCGACGCACAGGTCGAAGCCGAATACGCGGAGCTGGACAGGGAATTCATGGAACTGGCGCCGTGGGCTCCCTACGGCACGAGCACCTTCCCGACCTTCGTCTCCTCGGCGATCGACCTGGACAAGGTCGTCTACAACCCGACCTTCAACCAGGACCTGACCAGCTTCCAGTTCAAGTAGGGAAAATGCCGGCATGGAGATGACCCTGCCGGCGGAGCCCGCCTCGGTGCCGGAGCTGCGTCACCGCGCCGCTCAGTTCGCGGCCGACAAGGGGGTCGAGCCGGCGGTGGTCGACGACGTCGCCCTGGCGGTCTCAGAGGCGGTCACCAACGCGGTCAAGTACGCCCGGGCGGCCGACGCCGGCGGGGTGGTCGAGCTCGCCGGCGCCCAGCGGGGCAGGTGGCTCGAGCTGACGGTGCGCGACCGCGGCGAGGGGTTCGGTCAGGGCTCGACCGACGGCCTAGGCCTCGGTCTCTCGATCATCGCCAGGCTCTGCTCGGAGCTGACGATCGTGCAGGAAGGCGACGGGACCGAGGTCCGGATGCGCTTCCCGCTGCCCGGGTAGCGCTTAGCGGCGCTGCCTCTCGGGCATCTTGAAGCAGCCCTGAGAAGTCGAGACGTTGTTGCCCTTCTCGCCTGAGTCGACCATCCGTGCCGCGCTGCGGGCTTGGATCTCGGCAATCTCCAGGCGCGCACGTTCATGGGCCTCGAGCGCTTCCTGCATCCCCTCGTCATCCAGCACCATCAGGGTCCGGGTGAGATGGAAGTGCTCGTCGGCACCGATGACGCCTGCGCGACTGGAAGCGACGAAGTCATCGAGGATCTTCTGCACGATTTCGCAGAGCAACTCCTCCGCCATCACCGGGTCGAGCTCATCCCACTCCTCGGTGTCGATCAGATGCCGCTCGGTCGCGCGGTAGAAGTGCTCGAGGGCGCCGCGCACGGGGCGGGTGCTGACCAGCTCGGCGCATTCGAAGCCGACCAGCTGTTTGGTGTGGTAGCTGACGTTCGATAGCTCCTCGTCGAGCTCGCGGGCCATTTCGGCCGGGCTCGCGGTGCGCTCGGTGAGCGTGCGCAGGATCGAAGCACGCAGCGGATGGCTCATCGCCTTGATCCGGTTCTCGGTTGCTTTGCGGCGCTGCGTTTTCGTCGACATCGCTCTCGCGTCCCCTCTCCCTTATCGGTGGCTGATTACTGGCGAGGACTTGATCGTAACCGCTGAGTGGACATTGTGTTCAGATTTCTCCGCGAAATGCTGGAATGGGTCCTATTGGTGGAACGAATCTCACCAATAATGAGGTCTCCAGCGCAGAGTCATTTAGCCGGGGAAGGGGGTGAAGACGGATGGATCTCCGCACCGAGCGCGTGATGCCCCTCGAGTCGATCGCAAAGGGCAACTAGCCACCATCAACTGCACTTCGGGCCGGCCCTCCCTGGGGGCCGGCCCTACTCTCAAAATCCGGGCGGGTGACGGGCGACGAAGCCGTCGGTCGACGCCGTCGCCAGGTGCCATCGCGGCCCGGTGCCCTGTTCGGCTCCGACCGTGTCGAAGCGCAGGCCGGCGATCTCGACGAAGGTGTGGCCGGCGTTGGCGTAAACCGTGATCCATTGGCCGCGTCCCGGCGCGCCCCAATGCATCAGCTCGCCGGAGGTCAGCGGTCGCGGGATCAGGCCGCCGCCGAAGAGGGCGAAGCTGACCGCGCCCGAGCAGTCGTAGGAGTTGTCGTAGAAGGAGGCGTGGCCGCCGCCCCAGACGTAGGGGCGGCCGACGATCGTGTTGGCGGCGTTGATCGCGCCCTGCACCACTTCTGGCGCCGTCGGCGGCGCTAGGGCGACCCCCGTGAGGAGGATCGCGGTCGAGGCCGGGTCGCCGCCCCGGCGGTGGGCGAAGATCTCACCGCGACCGAGGGAGGACTTGTGCGGCACGTGGGTGCCGTTGCTGCCGGCGGAGGCGGGTGGCAGCAGCGACGGGTCGGCGGCGATTTCCGCCGCGGTCGGCATGTCGGGCTTGGGGCGAGCGGGCCGCGGTTCCGCCGGGCTGGCTTCGACCTGGCGTCGCGCTTCGGCCATCGCCAGGCCCTCGCCGACGGTGCGGACCGCGTGGTCGCCGCCGCTGGTGGCGGCCAGCGCCACCATCACCTGCAGGAGTGCTGCCGTGTGCCCCATGCGTTGCAAGACTACGCAGGCGTGAAACTCCTCTTGGTCCCGCTGGCGATCATCGCCTTCGTCCTCTTCCTCCTGGTCCTCGGCGCGATCGGCCTCGCGATCTCCTTCGCGATCCTCTACGTGTTCACCGGCGCCTGGCGGCTGGTCTCGGGCGGCCGCGGCCGCGGCCACTGACGCCGGCCCGAGCGGCTCGAGCCGGCGTCAGTAGGTGGCTATGGCGACCGCGTCCCGTGCGCGGTCGCCAGCTAACTCTCCGGAGGTCCTGGGGGTAGCCGCGGCGTCAGCGCCGTGCGGTGAGTCCCTGCAGGACGACCTCGATCGGGGAGCGGTGCTTGCCGTTCCTGCCCGAGGCGGCGGTCTCGAGACCGCCGGCGATCTCGCTCACCTGGGCGCTGACGCTACCCACACCCCTGGCCGCCTTGGCGACGTCCTTGGAGTCCACCTTGATCTTCGGCCGGCGTGCCACCGCCTTGCCGAGGCCGCTCTTGCGGCCTTTCTTCGAAGCGGCGAGGGCCATCCCGCCGGCGGCACCGGCAAGCGCCGCGCCTCCGGCGACCAGCGGCACTTTCGCTTTGCTCGCGGCTTTGCCGACGGTCTTGCCGGCGCTCTTGGCTTTGTCGCCGGCGCCCTCGACCGCGTGTTTCACGGCATCGACGTTCGAGTGTTTGCTCGACGAGCCGTTCGAACGCGATTTGGCGCTCGCGCCGTTGCTCGAGCTGCGCGATTTGCTGGCGGCCGATTTCGGTTTGGCTTTGGATGCTTTCGGTTTCGACGATTTCGACGTCGATTTCGATTTCGGCGTCGATCGTTTTTTCGGTTTGGTTTTAGTCGTGGCCATCGTTCCTCTCTCCTCGGAGCTTGTTCCCTTGTGGATCCGCGACTGGTCTCAATGGATCGGGTACCCGATCCATTGCAGGGAAATCAGCATGGACGGATAGCTGCAGCGCTTTTCACGACCTCGAAGGCGCTGCCGGGTATCCGCTTCAGCTGGTTGAGGTTCTCGTCGTCCCAGCGGCGGTCGCTGGTTCCGGAGAAGAACCAATTGGAGCCGTTGTCGGCGACGATCAGGCCGTAGCGCTTCATCGCTTCGGCGATCGTTCGGGCGGGACCGCTGAAGCTGCCGAGGCCATAGCCGGCCTTGAGGCGGAGGCGCAGGCCCATCGGCGGGGCGGCGGGGTTGGCGGTGTCGCCGGCGCAGTGGGAGGCGGGGTGGACCCAGGCGTCCCGGGTGCTCTCGAAGGTGACGCGGATCGCGTGGTCGATCTTCCCGCTGGCGGCCTCGTCGTAGCGGACCAGGCCGGGGAAGATCGGCAGGCCGGCGGCGTCGGCCGAGGTCCAGCCGTCGGGGCGGCGGGCGGCAGAGCGCAGGTCCCATTCGGTGCCCGAATCGGCGTTCCAGTGAGGACGAGGCTTGGCGACCGGGAAGGCGCGGTAGAGCTCGTAGAGCTTGCAGGCCGAGCGGTCGATGACAATCACGTGGCGGTCGCCGTCGCTGCCGTTGCCGCCCTCGACCGGGGCGCGGGCGGGGAGCGGGAAGGGCCCGGGGTCGCTCTCGTCGCCGTAGGCGGTGTAGTGGATCGGCAGCTTGGGCTGGCCGGTGCCGACGACCGAGTAGGGGAAGCCGTAGGCACGGGGCGAGCCGAAGTCGGGGTGGAGGGCGGTGCCGCCGTGGGAGTTGATGTAGGCGATGTAGGCGTTCGAGCGCGGATCGCGCGGCGCCTTCGAGACGTCCTGGTTCCAGGCAGCCTCGGTGGGGAGGGACGGGGCGCGCGGGGAGAGCGAAGCGGGCGGGTCGGGGAAGACCTGGCAGGCGCCTAGGTCGGGGTAGGGACCGACCGCGGAGGCAGACGAAGCGGCAAGCGCGACGCAAAGCGCGGCGAACACGAGCGCGAATCCCGCAGCGGTGTTCCTTTTCCCCGCTATAGGGCGTGTAAGGCACACCGCTGTGTTTGCCTTGGCGCTCTTCACGCCGGGTGAGGCTAGCCTGCGCGGCGATGACCCTGGACGAGCGTCCGACCCTGCTGGCGGTTCAGCACGTGCCCTGGGAGGGGCCGCACCGGATCCTCGATGCGTGCCGCGATCTGCAGGTGAAGACGGTGAAACCGCTCGCCGGCCAGCCGCTGCCCGATCACGACGAGGTCGCCGGGGCCGTCTTCATGGGCGGGCCGATGAACGTCGACGAAGTCGAGCGCTTCCCGGCGCTGGCCGCCGAGCACGAGTGGCTGGCCGAGGCGGTCGAGCGGGGGAAGCCGGTGCTCGGCATCTGCCTCGGCGCGCAGCTGCTGGCGCGGGCGCTGGGGACGGAGGTGCGGCCCGGCGGCGCGCCGGAGATCGGCTTCGCCCCGGTCGAGATCTCCGCCCCCGACGACCCGATTCTCGGCGGGCTCGCTCCGAGCGCCGAGGTCCTCCACTGGCACGGCGACGTCTTCGACCTGCCCGACGGCGCCGAGCACCTCGCCTCCTCGGAGCGCACCGAGTGCCAGGCCTTCCGCGCCGGCAACGCCTGGGGTGTCCTCTTCCATCCCGAGGCCGACTTCGCCCTGGTCGAGGCCTGGCTCGAGGTGCCGACGATGATCGACGAGGCGGTGGCGGCGCTCGGCGACGCGGGCGAGCACGCCCTGCCGGAGCGCGCCGCCGAGCTGGAGGCGGGGCTGACGGAGCGCACCGCGCCGGGCTTCGCCGCCTTCGCTGAAATCGTCGCCAGCGGGTAGGGGAGGCGCGATGGAGGTCTGCCTGATGATCGAGGGCCAGGAGGACGTGACCTGGGAGGACTGGCGGGCGCTCGCAGTCGCCTGCGAGGAGCACGGGGTGGGGACGATGTTCCGCTCCGACCACTACCTCTCGGTCGACGACCGCCGCGAGCGCGGCTCGCTCGACGCCTGGGGGACGATCTGCGCTCTCGGCGCCGTCACCGAGACGCTGCGGCTGGGGACGATGGTCTCGCCGGCGACCTTCCGCCATCCCTCGGTGCTGGCGAAGCTGGCGGTGACCGCCGACCATGTCTCCGGCGGCCGGGTCGAAGTCGGGATCGGCGCCGGCTGGTGGGACCGCGAGCACGAGCTGTACGGGTTCGACCTGCCGCCGGTCGGCCCGCGGATGGAGGCGCTCGAGGAGCAGATGCAGATCGTCCGCGGCCACTGGGGCGAGGGGCCGTTCACCTTCGCCGGCGAGCACTACTCGGTCAGCGATCTCGACGCGCGACCGAAGCCGGTGCAGCAACCGCTGCCGCTGATCCTCGGCGCCAAAGGCGGGCCGCGCAGCCTGCGCTTCGGCGCCCGCTACGCCGACGAGTACAACACGGTGATGTCGACCGCCGAGGAGATCGCCGACCTGCGCAAGCGTCTCGACGAGGCCTGTGAGAAGGAGGGCCGCGACCCGGCGACCCTGCCGCTCTCGATGATGACCGGCTGGCTGGTGGGCGCCGACCGGGGCGAACTGCTGGAGCGCGCCGGGCGCCTCTCCGAATGGAAAGGCGGCGACGGCGACGGCGAGGCCTTGATCGCCGAGCTGCGCGAGAGCACGATCCTCGGCACCGCCGAGGAGGCGATCGCGCAGCTGCGCGAGCTGGAGGCGGCGGGGCTGACCCGGATCATGGGCCAGCACCTGCTGCACCGCGACCTCGACGCGGTGGCGCTGATGGGGCGGGAGATCGCCCCGGCGCTCGCCGGCTGAGAAGCCGCGCGGCAGGGTGCGAAGCGCCGACCCGGACGCCTCTCCGCCGAAGCGGTTGGTCGTCAAACCAAGCGGGAACCGGCCTCAGGGTTCCGGTAGAAAGCCGCTTGGCTCCGGGCCGGCGCTGCAGGTGGTAGATACCCCTGGGCGTCGGCGCGGAAACGCGGCGGTCAGTCGGAGACGACTTCGCCGTAGATCGCCCGCAGCCAGATCTCGATCAGGACGTCGAGGACGTGGTCGCGGTCGAGCGAGGGCTCCTCGCCCAGCAGGGTCGCGTACTGCGCGCGCTCGTTCATCTGCACCAGGGCGATCGCCATCTCGCGGGCCGGCGGGCCGTCTGGGGCGGTGCCGCGGGAGCGCTCGAACTCGATCACCGCGGTGACGTCGGCGACCCAGCCCTCCATCACCGCCGACCAGAGGTCGCGCGCTTCCCCGTTGGTGGGGCGCAGGTCCGAGCCGGCCCGCACCACGCCGGGGCGGGAGCGGAAGGCGGAGTAGAGGTTTTCGAGGCTGGCGCGGAGGCCCGCCCGCGGCCCGTGCTCGGCCAGCGCGGTGAGGATCTGCTCGCGGCCCTCGGCCGCGTCGGCGACGAGGCGGTCGATGATCGTCAGCACCACCGCGTCCTTGGACGGGAAGTAGAAGTAGAAGGTGGGGCGGGAGATGCCGGCGCCTTTGGCCAGGTCATCGACCGAGATCTCGGCCAGCGGGCGCTCTTCCAGCAGTCGCTCCGCCGTCTCCAGGATCGCCCGCTCACGGTCGTCGCCGCTGGCGCGGGTGCCGCGGCGGCCACGCCCCTTGGGCGCGTCGGTGGGCGGGGATTTGGCTTCCGGGAGCGCTGCCATCGTCTCTCACCATACAGCGCGTCGAGAGAATCGACAAGTTGTTGAACTTCTCGACACAGTGTTGATACAGTTCCCGCCATGAGCCTTGCGAAGCGTGTGATCATCACCGGTGCCGCCAGCGGTATCGGCGCCGCCACCGCCCAGGCCCTGCGCCAGCGCGGTGCCCAGGTCGTCGGCCTCGACCTCAACCCCGGCGAGGACACGATCGCCTGCGACGTCACCGACCAGAAGTCGGTCGAACGGGCGATGAAGGAGGCGATCGAGCGGCTCGGGGGCGGCGCCGACGCGCTCGTCAACTGCGCCGGCATCGGCCTCCCGCAGAGCGCCATCGACCCGCCCGGCCCCGACGCCCTGCGCGTCCTCGACGTCAACCTGCTCGGCACCTGGCGGGCGACCTCCGCCGCGCTGCCGGCGCTGCGCGCCAGCCGCGGCCGCGTCGTCAACGTCTCCTCCGGGCTCGCCCACCTCGCCGTCCCCTTCGCCACTGCCTACGGCGCCAGCAAGCGCGGCGTCGTCGGCTACTCGGAGCAGCTGCGCTCCGAGGTCGGCGACGAGATCACAGTCACGACCGTCTACCCCGGCTACATCCGCACCCCGATCCACGACGCCAGCCAGTCCGCCGGCGCCGGGCTCGAGGGGATGGTGCCGCCGGAGCCGATCGGCGCCGCGGTCGGCACGATCGTCCGCGCCATCTACGGCCGGCCCGCCCGCGACCTCGCCACCACCCGGCGCGGCGCGATGTCCTACCGCATCCTCGGCCTGCTCCCCAAAGGCCTGGTCGAGCGCGGCATCCGGCGCCAGATGCGCGCCGGCGCCAAACGCGGCGCCTTCAAGCAGACCTCGATGACGAGCGACCTTCTCGCTCGCCTCAACCGCTAGGAGACCTCCTGATGACCACCCATCCCTCCCAAGAGCGCGAGCACTTCAACGTCCTGATCATCGGCGCCGGCCTCTCCGGCATCGGCGCCGGCGCCCACCTGCAGCGCAACTGCCCGGGCAAGAGCTACGCGATCCTCGAGTCCCGCGAGGCGATCGGCGGCACCTGGGACCTCTTCCGCTATCCCGGCATCCGCTCCGACTCGGACATGTACACGCTCGGCTACTCGTTCAAGCCCTGGACCGACCAGGACTCGATCGCGGCCGGCGAGAAAATCCGCAACTACATCAACGAGACCGCGCGCGAGTACGGGGTGGAAGAGAAGATCCGCTTCGGCCACAAGGTCCTCTCCGCCGAGTGGTCGAGCGACGAGGCGCTGTGGACGGTGCGGGCCGAACGCGGCGGCGAGGTCGTCGAGCTGACCTGCGACTTCTTCTACGGCTGCACCGGCTACTACCGCTACGACGAGGGCTACACGCCCGAGTTCGAGGGCCGCGAGCGGTTCCAGGGGCAGATCGTCCACCCCCAGCACTGGCCCGAGGACCTCGACTACCGCGGCAAGCGGGTCGTGGTGATCGGCAGCGGCGCGACCGCGGTGACGCTGATCCCGGCGATGGCGCCGGAGACCGAGCACATCACGATGCTGCAGCGCTCGCCCGGGTACGTCGTCACCCTGCCGGCCCAGGACCCGGTCGCCAAGGCGCTGCGCCGGGTGCTGCCCGACAAGCTCCGCTACGGCGTCGTCCGCTGGAAGAACGTGCTGACGCAGATGGCCTTCTACCAGCTCTCGCGCCGGGCGCCGGGCTTCACCCGCAAGCTGATCCGGCGCGGGGTGGAGCGGCAGCTGCCGGCCGGCTATCCGGTCGACCGCGACTTCGAACCGAAGTACAACCCCTGGGACGAGCGCGTCTGCCTGGTGCCGGGCGGGGACCTGTTCAAGGCGCTGAGCTCGGGCAAGGCCGACGTGGTGACCGACCGGATCGAGACCTTCACCGAGAAGGGGCTGAAGCTGACCTCCGGGCGCGAGCTGGAGGCCGACATCATCGTCACCGCGACCGGGCTGAACCTGCTGGTGATCGGCGGGATCGAGGTCAAGGTCGACGGCGAGCGCAAGGAGTTCAAGGACCTGGTCGGCTACAAGGGGGCGATGTTCGGCGGCGTGCCGAACCTGGCGATCGCGCTCGGCTACACCAACGCCTCCTTCACCCTCAAGTGCGACCTCGTCTCCCAATACATGTGCCGCCTGCTCAACTACATGGACGCGAACGGCTACCGGGTGGCGACGCCGCGCGAGCCGGGCCCGGCGCTGGCGCGCGAGTCCTTCATCGACCTCAAATCCGGCTACGTGACGCGCTCGCTCGACCAGCTGCCCCAGCAGGGCGACCGCCATCCCTGGCGCCTGCACCAGAACTACGCCAAAGACATCCGCCTCTTCAACCACGGGCCGATGGACGAGGAGATGGAGTTCTCCCGGGGGCCGGTGCCGGCGGCGGCCGCGGACGAGCAGAGCGACGGCGTCGCCGCCGTCGCCTAGGGAGCGGGACGATGGGAGTAACGGAGACCGCGACGCCGCAGGAGAGCGCCGGCCGCCGCAGCGGCCCGCTCGACCCCGAGGTCGCCGCGAGCCTGCCGGCGCCGCCGCTGGTGCAGATGGGCGCCGTTGCCCAGCTGCTGCGCTTCAACCAGCGCCAGATCGAGTTCGTCTTCGGCGCCCGCCGGCGGCTGGGCGACGTCTTCGCCATGCGCACCGACGAGCCCTTGCCGCTGGTGATCACCAGCCTGCCCGACGACGTGCGCTCCCTCTTCACCGCCAAGCCCGAGGAGGCGCCTTCGCTGGCGGCCGAGTCGCCGCTGCGGCCGATCGTCGGGCCGGACTCGGTCCTCACCTCGCTCGGCGAGCGCCACATGCGCCAGCGCAAATTGCTGCTGCCGCCCTTCCACGGCGAGGCGATCCAGCACTACACGGCGGCGATCGCCGAGGCCGCCGAGCGGGAGATCGACAGCTGGCCCGTGGGCCGGCCCTTCGCGCTGGCGCCGCGGATGCAGGCGATCACGCTCGACGTGATCATGTCGGGGATCTTCGGGATCGACGGCCAGCCGGCGCCGCGCAGCAACGAGGGACGGCTGCGCTCGGTGATCAAGAACCTGGTCAACCTCTCGACCAAGCCGATCGCCCAGGTCGCCGAGCTGATGAACGTGCGGCGCGAGGAGCCGGTCGGGATCACCCGCCTCGGCCGGGCGCTGATGGACCGGCGCATGGACGCGGTGATCGCGACGCGGCGCGGGGAGGACCTGGGCGAGCGCCACGACATCCTCTCGCTGCTGCTGCAGGCGCGTGGGGAGGAGGGCGAGCCCCTGACCGACGCCGAAATCCGCGACGAGCTTCTGACCCTGGTGCTGGCCGGCCACGAGACGACCGCCAACTCGCTGGCGTGGGCCTGGGAGCGCCTGGTCCGCACCCCGGACGCGCACGAGCGCCTGGTCGAGGCGGTCCGTTCCGGCGACGGGGCGGAGGAGATCGAGATGACGATCACCGAGACGATGCGCTCGCGCCCGGTGGTGCCGATCGTCGGCCGGCGGGTCAAGCTGCCCTGGCAGCTGGGCGACTACGCCGTGCCGGCCGACACCCCGGTCCTGATCAGCATCCTCCTCCTGCACCACCGCGAGGACCTCTACCCGGAGCCCTACGCCTTCCGGCCCGAGCGCTGGCAGGACCGCAAGCCGGGAACCTACGAGTGGCTCCCCTTCGGCGGCGGCATCCGCCGCTGCCTCGGGGCGGCCCTGGCCATGGCCGAGCAGCGAGTGGTCCTCGAGGCGATGGCCCGCCGCCTGGACCTGGTCGCCGCCGACCCCGAGCCCGAGCGGGCGCTGCACCGCAACGTGACGATGATCCCGCGGTACGGCGCGCGCGTGGTCATCCGCTCCCGCGTCTGAACCAGACGAGCGCCCGCCGCCCGCCCCAGCGGGCGGCCCGGTAAATTGAGACCAGCGAGGTGGCTGTAGCTCAGCTGGTAGAGCTCCGCGTTGTGGTCGCGGCGGTCGCGGGTTCGACTCCCGTCAGCCACCCCTCTTGACGGGGCTGCAAATGGGCGGGTTAGGGTCGCGGTGTGGTTAACCGGGACCCAAATTTCCGCTCCTGACCGGGCAGAAACTGCCTGGTGGGCACGGATAGGTGGCATGTGCGACAGGGCGTCGGATACGGCGGCCACATCTAGCGCGCGATGACATGATCGTACCTGGTGGGGCCGAGTCGATCTCTGGACTGGTAAGCACTCTTCCTGTTGGAGAATGTGCTCAATCAGTCGCCATAGAAGCACTTGGGTCGTTTGGCACTTCGTGCGAAACTCATATTGCACTCAATAGGCAGCAAGGCTGGGCATCCGAAAAATCTGGGTGTCGCGCTATCGCCCTATGTGCGCATGCCTGAGATCGTCATGGAGTCTCCCGAGCTTCACATCACCGATGACCTGCAGCCCGAGCAACGGGCTCGTCGCGTTATCGATCACAAGCTTCGTCAGGCGGGGTGGATCATTCAGAACTATCGGGAGATGAACCTGGGAGCCGGTCGGGCGATCGCTGTCCGGGAGTTCCCGACGGCGACCGGGACTACCGACTACCTCCTCTATGTCGATCGGAAAGCGATCGGGACTGTCGAGGCGAAGAGGGAGGGCGACACGCTGCGCGGTGTGGAGACGCAAGCCGATCGCTACGCGAAAGGCTTTTCGCAAACGGCTGAGGAGCAGGGGTTGCCCTTTTGGGGGGACCCGCTGCCGTTCCACTACATCACTACGGGCACCGAGACCCTCTTCACGAGCCGGCGTGACCCGATCGTCCGCCCACGCGAGGTCTTCCATTTCCACCAGCCGGATCGACTCGTCCATTGGCTCCAGCAGGGGTCCCTCAGGCAGGGCGTTTGCGACCTGCCGCCTCTAAGCGACCGGAACCTGCGCCAGTCGCAGATAGAGGCGATCACCGGGCTCGAGGAATCGTTGCGCGACGACCGACCTCGGGCACTTGTCGAGATGACGGTGGGTGGGGGAAAGACCATCGCTGCCGTCGCGCACGCTTACCGACTCCTGCGCTTTGGCAACTGCGAGCGCGTCCTGTTCCTCGTCGATCGGCGCAACCTGGGGATACAGGCGCGCGATGAGTTCGTTGCTTGGCAGACGCCTGACGACGGACGCAAGTTCGGCGAGCTCTACCCGGTTCAACTACTGACCTCGAACACGATCGACCCTTCCTCCAAGGTCGTCATCACGACTATCCAGCGCCTCTACTCGATGCTAAAAGGCGAGGAAAAGTTTGACGCCGAACGAGAGGACATCTCAGCTTGGGAGGCAGCCGACGTGCTGCAGGAGTCAGTCCAGGTGAGCTACGAGCCGAAGGTTCCGATCGAGGAGTTCGACTACATCGTCATCGACGAGTGCCATCGCTCAATCTATGGTCGCTGGGGCCAGGTTCTCGACTATTTCGACTCCCACCTCATCGGCCTGACCGCGACCGCCGCTCCCGAGACCTACGGCTTTTTCTCGGTAAACATTGTCGGCGAGGGCAAGCGGCCGAACGTCGTCTCCGAGTACTCCTACGACCGCTCCGTCGTTGATGGAATCAACGTCGATTACGTCGTTTACCGGATCAAGACCAAGATCACCGACCGGGGCGGCAAAGTCGAGGCAGGCGAATGGGTCGAGGTTCGAGACAAGCAGACCCGAGCCCGTAGTCGGGAGGAACTCGTCGAAGACCTCGGATACGACGAGAACAAGCTGGACAGCGCAGTCGTCGTCCCGGATCAGATTCGGACGGTTGTTCGCGCCTTCCGGGAAGCCATCCCTGTGCTGCTCCCGGGCCGGCAGACGGTCCCGAAGACGGTGGTCTTCTGCAAGGACGACAGTCACGCTGAGGATGTCCTCGAGATCATCCGGCAGGGGTTCGGGAAAGGTTCGGACTTCGCCCGCAAGATCACCTACAAGACCCAGGGCTCGAGCCAGCAGGCGATCCAGGACTTCAGGACGGACCCCCGTTTTCGCATAGCGGTCACGGTCGATCAGATCTCGACCGGGACCGACATCAAGCCGATTGAGTGCCTGCTCTTCCTGCGCCGCGTGAAGAGCGCGCTGCTCTTCGAGCAGATGCGTGGGCGCGGAGTCCGCACGATCGACCCCCACGACCTGAAGGCCGTGACTCCGGATGCTGAGGCGAAGACCCACTTCGTTCTCGTCGACGCGGTTGGCATCACCGATGACGATGTCGTCTGGAAGGTCTCGCCGCCCATGGACCGAAAGCCGACGGTCCCGCTGAGCAAGCTGTTGCAGAGCATCGCCATGGGCGCCACGAGCGTGGATCTCTTGAAGACGGTCTCAGCCCGCCTGAACCGCTTGAACAAGGTGATCAGCGAAGAACAGCAGGAAGCACTGGAACGGGTCACCGGCGGTCGGTCGCTGCGAGAGATCGCCGAGAATCTCGTTGAGGCCACCGAAGAGAAGACCTGGATCGAGAAAGCTGGCGCGGATGCGGTTAGCGATGGAGTCGAGGTGGCCCGCCAGGAGATCATTACCGAGGCGCTTGAGGGGCTGACCAGCCCAGAGGCCCGCGAGGCGATCCTCGGTCTCCAGCGCCAGGTCAGCCAGGTCATTGACCACCAGAGCCAGGACCAGGTGGTGAGCGCTGGTGTCGTCGACGACGCTCGAGCCCGGCAGACCATCAACGGCTGGCAGAAATTCATCGACGAGCATCACGACGAATACCTAGCGCTGGCCGCCTACTACAGGGAGCCCCATAGTCGGCGTCCCTCACTCAGAGACATCAAGGAGCTGGCCCAGGCGATCAGCCTGCCGCCGTACAACCTGACGCCGGAGCTGCTGTGGCAGGCCTACGAGAAGATCGACAAATCACGAGTTAAGAGCGCCGGCGGCCGGCAACTGGTCGATCTCGTCAGCCTGATCCGCTTCGCGATGCAGAAGGATGACGAGCTCGCACCTCACAGCGAGGTCGTGAGGCTGCGCTACGAGATGTGGTTGATGGAGCAGGAGCAGGATGGGCGCAGGTTCACGCCGGAGCAGAGACGCTGGCTCGACATGATCGCCGAACAGATCGCCAGCTCGCTCTCGATCGAGCGCGAGGACTTCACGCTCGATCCGTTCCGCCACGAGGGGGGCATCTTCAGGGCCTCGGAGATCTTCGGCGAGGAGCTCGCGCAGCTTCTCGCCGATCTCAATGACAGTCTCGCGGTCGGATGAGCGAGGCCAGAACGAGCAACGGAAGCCCCGACTTGCCAGAGGAATGGGAGTGGAAGACTCTCGGCGAGATCGGGGACTATCACAATGGGCGCGCCTTCAAGAAGGAAGAGTGGGCTGCCGAGGGGCGACCGATCATCCGCATTCAAAATCTCACCGACCCAACGAAATCCTTCAACTACTTCGACGGCGATGCGGAGCAAAGGCATGTCGTGCGGAGGGGCGACATCCTCGTCTCATGGGCGGCGACCCTCGGCGCTTATCGATGGGAAGGCGACGAAGCAGTCCTGAACCAGCACATCTTCAAGGTGGTCAGCAAGATCGATCCAGACTTTCACCTGCTACTCGTCCGAAACGCGATCTCGACGCTCTATGCCCGAAGCCATGGATCGGGCATGGTTCACGTTACCCGCGCAAAGTTCAACGAGATTCCCGTTGCAGTGCCACCGGCCGATCTCCAACGAACGATCGTGGATGCGGTCGAGACTGAGCAATCGCGGGTGGATCTGATCGAAGAGGAGATCGAGGAGCTGACGCAACTACAGAGACAGTTCATCGCCGCGTCTCGGGCGGAGGTCTTTGCGTCGAAGTGCGAGCCCGTCGCCCTTGGAGAGGTGGCGGAGGTTCAGTCGGGCATCACCAAAAACACGAGCCGGGACGCCGGGCAACCCGAGGTTCCGTACCTCTCGACGGCAAACGTTCAAGCCGGCTGGTTGGACCTCGGCAACGTGAAGCGTGTGCCAGCAAGCTTCGAGCGGCAGCAGAAGCATCGGCTCCAGCGCGGCGACGTCCTTGTGCTCGAGGGCGGTGATCCGGACAAGGTGGGTCGGGGGTGGATCTGGGACGACGAGATCCCCGGCTGTCTCCACCAAAATCACCTCTTTGCAGTCCGCCCCAAGGCAGACCGGCTGCTACCTCGCTATCTGGCCCATTTCGTCAATGCCCCGCAAGCCCGCCGAGCCTTTCTGGCGGACGCCAAGCAGACGACCGGCATCGCATCGATCAACAAGACCCAGCTTCGAGCTCTCCAGATACCGCTACCGAGCTTGAAGCGGCAACAGGAGATCGTCGATCTGCTCGAAGATGCGATCGAGTTCGCTCGGGCGTTTCGGGCCGAGCTGGCGACCAGTGGCGAAGCCCTCGAAAGCCTGAGGCGCGCCATCTCTTACTCCGCCTGCACCGGAATGTTGATTTCGCGGAGCGAGCGATGAAGGGGGTGTCGGCCGAGTCCCGGGCGCTTACCCAAAAGCTTTGGGGCTACTGCAAGGTTCTTCGGGACGATGGCCTGACCTATGGCGATTACCTCGAGCAGCTGACCTATCTGCTGTTCCTGAAGATGGCTCATGAGCGGACGGAGCTGCCACTCAACGAACCCTCGGCCTTGCCCGAGGGTTACGACTGGCCCTCATTGGTCGAGAAGAGCGGCCCCGAGCTCGAGGCCCACTACACGGTTCTGCTCGGCGAGCTAGGCAAACAACCCGCCCTCCTGGGTCTTATTTTCCGCAAGGCGCAGAACCGCATTCAGGATCCAGCGAAGCTGCGGCATCTGATCGTCAATTTGATCGACCAGGAGACTTGGTCCGGGCTCGATGCGGATCTCGCCGGCGACTTCTACGAGGATCTGCTCGAGCGAACGGCGGCTGAGGGCAAGGCCGGTGCTGGCCAGTACTTCACGCCCCGTCCGGTGATTCGAGCGATGGTCGATTGCATCCAGCCGAAACCGGGACTGTCGATGAGCGACCCCGCCTGCGGGACCGGCGGCTTCCTTCTGGCCTTCTACGAGTACGTGATCGACAACCACAAGCTCGACCGCGAGGAAATGCGGCAGCTAATCGAACGCGACATCCAAGGCAACGAGCTCGTGGACAACACCGCGCGGCTCTGTGCAATGAACCTCTTCCTCCATGGCATCGGTCAGATCGAAGAAGAGGAGAGCGAGCCGCCTGTGACCGTTTCTGATGCGCTGATATCGGAGCCGTCACGTAAGGTCGATCTAGTTTTGGCGAATCCGCCGTTCGGGACTCAGTCGGCGATCACGGTCGATGCCGAAGTCGTCGTCGACGACGATGGGGTGCCGCGTGCGAAGCAGGCCAAGGGCGACTTGACGATCTCGCGGCCGGACTTCTGGGCGACGACTTCCAATAAGCAGCTCAACTTCGTTCAGCACATTCGCTCGATGCTGAAGATCGGCGGCATGGCGGCGATTGTCGTCCCGGACAATGTCCTCTTTGAGGGCTCGAGCGAGAATGCCGCGGGCGCAAAGATCCGCGAACGGTTGCTTCACGAGTGCGACGTTCACACGATTCTGCGTCTGCCGAAGGGCATCTTCTACGCCCAGGGTGTCAAGGCAAATGTTCTCTTCTTTCAGCGCCACGCCGCCTCTGAGGAGCCGGCGACCCAGGAGCTCTGGGTCTACGACTTCAGGACCAACGAACACTTCACGTTGAAGACGAAAAAGATGCACCGGAGGCATCTGGACGACTTCGTCGCCGCCTACAAGCCTGGGGGTCATCGGTCAGAACGCGAGGAGTCCGATCGCTTCAAGCGCTGGACCTACGACGAGATCAGGGAGCGCTCCGGTTTCAACCTCGACCTCTGGGCCAACGTGGTAGACGAAAGCATCGACGACCCATCGCAGCTGCCACCGCCGGCGGTCCTCGCCGAGGAGATGACCGACCGCCTAGTCGCAGCTCTTGTCCAAGCGAAAGAGCTGACCATCAGTTTGGCCGCGCGACAGAACGGTGAGGTCGCAGTGGAGATGGCTGAACTAAGCGATTAACCAGGGTGCTGGGTGGCGAATGGGCACAGAAGCAACCCGCGCATCCAGGGCGCAGCTCATGAACATGGAAATCAATTGGCTGAGTGTGCGGCGGTTCAGCTTGCGGAAGCTGGGGTGAAGGTGCCTAAGAAGACAGTGAAGAAGGAGCTTGGGGCCGCGTGAAGGACCTCTTTTCCTGGTCAGGCGCCGCCGGCTCAACCGGGATTTCTCAACCTGAAGCCCCGCGGATTACGCTGACGCGGTGCGCGTTCGCCCGCAGCTCGAGATAGGTGCCGAGTCCCCGGCTGCTGGCTGGGGGTGGGTGGCGGTGGTTGGGGTTGTGGCTGCGGCGACGCTTGTGGTCTATCCGCTTAAGTCGGTGGCTCCTGCGGTTTCGCTCGGCGTCGTCTATATCCCTGGGGTTCTTTTGGTTTCGACTTGGTGGGGGTGGCGGCTTGGGTTGGTGGCGGCTGTGGGGAGCGCGCTGGCCTTTAACTGGTTCCATCTGCCTCCTGTTGGGGAGTTTGAGATCGGGGCCGATCGGGACGCGGTGGCTTTGGTCGTGTTTGTGATCGTCGCTCTTGCTTGTGGCTCGCTTGCCGAGATGGCTCGGGCTCGGGCCGCGGAGGCGGAGCGGCGGCGGGAGGAGGGGGAGCAGGTTTTGGCTCGGTTGCGGGACCTGACCGCTGAGCGGGATCGGATGGAGGGGGAGGCGATCGAGGCCGGCGCTTTGCGGCGCAGCGATGAGCTGAAGACGGCGCTGCTGCGGTCGGTCTCGCATGATCTGCGGACGCCCCTTACCTCGATCATCGCCGCTGGCACGGCGCTGGACTCGCCCACGCTGACCGAGGAGGAGCGGCATGAGCTGAGTGTCGGGGTGGTCGAGGAAGGGGAGAGGCTCTCCCGGCTGGTCGAGAACCTGCTTGACGTCTCTCGCCTGGAGTCCGGCTCGGCGCCGCCGCGGCTGGAGCCCGTCGACCTGGCCGGGGTGCTGGAGGCGGCTCGGGAGTCGCTTGGCGGTGACGCGGCCGCCGTCAGGCTGGGGATCGACGCCGAGATGCCGGCACTGACCGCGGATGCGGCCCAGCTGGAGCGCGCCTTCGCCAATCTCTTCGCCAACGCGGTCCGCCACGGCGGCGCGCAGCCGGTCCTGGTGCGCTCGCGCGAGGTCGGCGGTCGCCTGGTCGTGCGGGTCGTCGACCGCGGCCCGGGGATCCCGGAGCCGGAGCGGGAGCGGATCTTCGAACCCTTCTACCGGGGCGACGGCGGCGCGGGCTCCGGCCTCGGCCTCTCGATCGCGCGGGGCTTCGTCGAGGCCAACGGCGGTGAGCTCGCGGTCGAGAGCGTGCCCGGCCAGGGCAGCACCTTCGTCGTCTCGTTCCCGCTCGAGGGGGCGGGATGAACGAGCGGCGCCGCATCCTCGTCTGCGACGACGAGCCGCAGATCGTCAGGGCGCTGCGGGTGATCCTCCGCGACGCGGGCTTCGAGGCGGTGCCGGCGAGCAGCGGCGAGGAGGCGCTCGACCTGGTCGCGGTGCGCCCGCCGCAGGCGGCCGTCCTCGACCTGATGCTCCCCGACCTCGACGGGGTCGAGGTGACGCGGCGGATTCGCGAGTGGAGCGAGATGCCGATCGTCGTCCTCTCGGCGATCGGCGACGAGGACAAGAAGGTGGAGGCGCTGGCCGCTGGCGCCGACGACTACGTGACCAAGCCGTTCGGCCCGCGGGAGCTGGTCGCGCGGCTGGAAGCGGCGCTGCGGCGCGCCCGGCCGGAGGCGGAGGAGCCGGCGATCACGGTCGATGGGCTGGAGATCGACCTCGCCGCCCGCCATGTGCGCCGCGACGGCGAGGAGGTCCACCTGACGCCGACGGAGTTCGAGCTGCTCCGCGTCCTCGTCCGCAACCGGGGCCGCCTGATGACCCACCGTGCGCTGCTGGTCGAGGTGTGGGGGGTCGAGTACGAAGACGATCTGCAGGTGCTCCGCGCCCACGTCGCCAACCTGCGCCGCAAGATCGAGCCGGAGGACGGGCCGCGCTACGTGCGCACCGATCCCGGCGTGGGATACAGGTTCGCGGCGTAGCCAAGGCGCGTTTCCGTCCCAAGAGGACGCAAAGGCGCCTTCACAACATCTGTATGCGCGGGCCGCTCTTCTTCACGCGGGCTTGACGGGGGCGGGCGCATGATCGGGGCGTGTCCGTCCCCACCGTCAAGGAGCGCCCCAGCCTCGAAGGCCTGCTGAGCAGGCGCTCGGCGCGGCGGCGCGCCCCCAGCCGCACCAAAGCGCAGGCGGCTCTGGCGATCGGTGCCGCCGGGGTCGTCTTCGGCGACATCGGCACCAGCCCGCTGTACGCGGTGCAGACGGTCTTCAACCCCGCCGATCCGCACCCGGTGGCGGAGACGCGGGCCAGCGTCTACGGCGTCATCTCGCTGATCTTCTGGGCGGTGACGATCGTCGTCACGCTCAAGTACGTGCTGCTGGTGATGCGCGCCGACAACGAGGGCGAGGGCGGGATCATGGCCCTGATCACGCTGATCCAGCGCGACGGGCTGCCGGGCGGGCGGCGGACCAAGGTTGTGCTCGCGGGGCTCGGCGTCTTCGGCGCCGCGCTCTTCTTCGGCGACAGCATGATCACCCCGGCGATCTCGGTCCTCTCCGCGGTCGAAGGGCTAAAGGTGGTCGAGCCCTCGCTGGCGAGCCTGGTGGTGCCGCTGACGGCGGCGATCGTCGTCGTCCTCTTCGCCTCCCAGCGCTACGGGACGGCGGCGGTCGGGCGCCTCTTCGGCCCGGTGATGGTCCTCTGGTTCCTGGTCCTCGCCGCCTGCGGGCTGTCGGGCATCGCCGCGCACCCGGAGATCCTCGCCGCGCTCTCGCCCACCTACGCGCTCGAGTTCCTCTTCGGCAACTTCGGCACCGCCTTCTTCGCGCTCGCCGCGGTCGTGCTGGTGATCACCGGGTCCGAGGCCGTCTACGCCGACATGGGTCACTTCGGCCGGCTGCCGATCGCCGCCGCCTGGCTGCTGCTGGTCTTCCCGGCGCTGATCCTCAACTACATGGGACAGGGGGCGATCCTCCTCGACCAGCCGGGCGCCAACTCCAGCGGCACGTTCTTCCTGCTGGTCCCGGAATGGGGCCGGGTGCCGATGATTTTCTTCGCGACCGTGGCCACGGTGATCGCCTCGCAGGCGGTCATCACCGGCGCCTACTCGGTGGCCCACCAGGCGGTGCAGCTCGGCTACCTGCCGCGCCTGCGGGTCGTCTACACCTCGGCGAAGACGATGGGGCAGATCTACGTGCCCTGGATCAACTGGCTGCTGATGGCAGCGGTCCTGGCGCTGGTCTTCGCCTTCCGCACCTCGGGGGCGCTCGCCTTCGCCTACGGGATGGCGGTGACGGGGACGATCACGATCACCACCCTGCTGTTCTTCTACATCGTCCGCCACCGCTGGGGGAAGCCACTCTGGCTGGTGGTCGGCGGGGCGGCCGCCTTCCTCGCGGTCGACCTGCTCTTCCTCGCCGCGAACCTGACCAAGTTCGTCCACGGCGCCTGGTTCCCGCTCTTGGTTGGGGTGATGCTGTTCGCGGTGCTGACCACCTGGCGGCGGGGGCGGCAGCTGGTGTCGGCGCGGCGCGAGCGCCAGGAAGGCTGCCTGCGGACCTTCGTCGAGGAGCTTTACCGGCGCCGGCCGCCGCTGCGGCGCACCCCCGGGACCGCCGTCTTCCTCAACCGCGGCAAGGAGACGACGCCGCTGGCGATGCGCGCCAACGTCGAGCACAACCAGATCCTCCACGAGCAGGTGGTGATCCTCTCGATCGAGACGCTGCCAGTACCCAGCGTCGCCGTGGACGAGCGCTTCACCGTCGACGACCTCGGCTACAGCGACGACGGCATCAGCCACCTCACCGCCCGCTTCGGCTACATGGAGCAGCCCGACGTGCCGGCCGCGCTTCGCCAGGCCGCCGATGCCGCGCCGGCGCTCGCGGTCGACGTCGCGGAGGCCTCCTACTTCCTCTCGACGATCGAGCTGCGCGCCGGCGACGCCCCCGGGATGACCCGCTGGCGCAAGCGCCTGTTCCTCGCCAGCAGCCACGTCAGCGCCGACGCCGCCGACTACTTCGCTCTGCCGCGGGAGCGCACGGTGATCATGGGGTCCCTGGTCGAGGTGTGAGCCGGGCTGTACTGCCCCCGCCGAAGGGAGGCTGGTTGTCCGGTCGCCTCGTTCGGGGATATCTATGGGATATCCATCCACTATACTGCCCGCATGGCGAAGGCGACGAAGGTCCTGGTGACGATTCCCGACGATCTGCTGGAGCGGATCGATCGTGAGACCGAGAGTCTCGGTCAGACCCGGAGTGACTTCCTCCAAGAGGCAGCGCGGCGGCGCCTCGGTTGGCCCGACCCCCTCGCGGTTGACGCCGCGCTCCTGCGCGGTCGCGCCGCCCTGGCCGGGTTGGGGAGCTTCGAGTCCGCCGAGGTGATTCGCTCGCAGCGGGAGGCGCGCGATGCGCGCGATCACCGTCGTTAGCGACGCCAACATCGTCCTCAAGTGGTTTCACGCCGAAGGCGAGGAGGAAGTCGAGTCCGCCCGGGCGCTGCTCGACGCCCACAAGGAACGGACGGTGGCGCTCTCGGTTCTCGACCTGACTGTCTATGAGGTCGGCAACGCCCTGATGCGAGGCCGCGCCGGCGCCAGCGCCGAGCAGGCGGCAACGGTGATCGAAGCTCTGGCCGAGGTCTGTCCGGCGCTGCGCCCGAGCCCCGAGGAGATGCGGCTCGCGAGCGAGCTGGCCGAGCGCCACGACCTGACCCTCTACGACGCCGCCTATGCAGCGGTCGCTCAGAGTCACTCAGCTGAGCTGGTGACCTTGGATAGAGCCCTGCTGGACGCAGGGCTCGGCCGTAGGCCGAGCGATCTGGCCGAAGCCATCGCGGTCGCCGCGCGGAGCATGAAGCCCTAGCCGACGCGGTCCACTTTCTGGTCCGCTCCTAGAGCGTGCGAGGGACGTAGGTTTCGGCGACGCCGAAGATAAGCAGGGCAGTGAGGCTCAGGTAGATCGCGGCGACGGCGACTTTGGTCCCGGTCGGTACCGAGTGGAACTTGCGGCTCTCCTCCGAGTGCCGATTTTTGAAGCGGTGGTAGAGCTCTGGGCCGCCGAGTAGGACGACGAACACGAGCATGAAGGGGCCAAGGAAGATGACGGTGGCGGCGACGGCTATGAGGATCCCGACGATCCAGACCTTTGGACCGAGGACGGCCATCGCCCTTCCACCGTCGAGAGGGAGGACCGGCAGGAGGTTGATGAGGTTGATGAAGAAGCCGACGTAGGCGAGGGCTTGCCAGAGGTCGCTGCCGGTCGCCAGCCAGATGGCGAGGGGGATCAGGGTTCCGACGGTGCCGAGGATCGGGCCGGCCAGTCCGACGCGGGCCTCCGCTGCGGCGTCGTCGCCCAGGGACTTGGCCGCAATAACGGCGCCGAGGAAGGGAATGAAGATCGGCGCTGAGGCCTCGACTCCCTCGCGGCGCAGCTGGATCACGTGCCCCATCTCGTGGACGAAGAGCAGGAGGACGAAGCCCACAGCGAAGGGCCAGCCGAAGGCCAGGGCATAGGCGACGATCGAGACGAACATCGTCCCCAGCGTCGTCACCGCCTTGATCTTGATCACTGCCAGGAAAAGGACCTTGGCCTTGCTGGCCAGTAGGACGAGCGGGACCAGGAGGGCGCCGAGCTTCTTCAGCCGCGACCGGTTGCGCTCCTCGTCCAGATCCTCGGCCGTCGGCGGCTCGGGTGCGACGAGCGGTTCCGGCGTCAGGCCGGCGCTGGCCTCCACTGCCGCCGCGTGTTGCTTGCTCAGCTCCATGCCGCAAACGATAGGGAGCCATCGTCGGGGTGTAATGGCCTGGGATGTCTTGACGGCACGGCGCGGACTTGACAGGCTCACGCGCCTATGAACCCAGTCACCAGTCGCCTTGCTGCGATCCTCGCGGTCGCCCTCGCTGCTCTGTCCATCCTCGCCGGCTCCGCCTCGGCTGCACTGTCGGTGACGCCGACCCGGACCTTCCCGATGGGCTCGCTCTACGCGCAGGCTCCCGACGGCACCTTCTGGACGACGCCGTCAGGGTTCACCAGCAACACGGCGAGCTTTTCCCATTTCGACGACGAAGGCAACAATCTGGGCGACGGGTTCTCGGTCGCCCGCAACAACTACTTCCCGCTCGGCATCGGCGCCTACGGTGGCCGGGTCTACGTGACGGCGAGCAGCAGCGGCTACTCGCAGCGCATCCTCAGCTACCGGATCGACAGCGAAGAAGCGGGCCACGAACTGGTCGCCTCCGACGAAGGAACGGGCCGGCGGATGGGCGGCAACCAGGCGATGCTGCGGATCTTCTCCGGTGGCGGCGGCGCGCTGGCGCTCGGCCAGGAAAACAAAGTCGGGACGTTCAACGCCGCCAGCCTGGTGAAAGACAACCCCTTTTACCCGCAGGCCTTCCACGGGGCGGGGATCAACCAGGACTTCACCAAAAAACCGCCGTTCGCTCTCGAAAGCTGCGTGGTCGGGACGGGGCCGCCGGCCGGTGGTGAACCGACCCCGTGCGGGACGCACAACGGCCGCGCCGGCACCGAAGCAACCGACGGCGTCAACTACCCCAACGACATCGCGCCCGGTCTCGGCGGTCTCTACATCTCCGAGAGGCTCGGCCACCAGATCAGCCACTACAACACGACGGCCAACCCGGGCGCCACTCTCGACCTTCGCTTCGGCGGGTTCGGCAGCGGCGCCGGCCAGCTGAACGAACCGCAGTCGATCGTGCGGCAGCCGAGCACCGGCAACCTCTACGTCAGCGAGGGCGGCAACCGGCGGATCTCGGTCTTCAACTCGGGCGGCGGCTTCATCGCCGCCTTCGGCTACGGCGTTCTGAACGGAGCCGACGAGATGCAGGTCTGCGGGATCGAACTCGGCCCGTGTCAGGCGGGCGTGCCCTACCAGTCGGATTCGCGCTCGTACTTCAGCCGGCTCGACTTCGCGCCCAACGGCGACCTCTACGCCTACATGCCGCTGCTCGGCCAGATCCAGGTTTTCGGCGTGGGAGAGGGTCCCGGAACCGACGGCGGCGGGTCGTCCGGCGACTCGGGAGGCTCCGGCGGCGGCTCCTCCGGCGCGGCGCCGGCCGGCCCGGGGGTCGTGCCGCCCGAAAAAGACAAAGTCCGGATCAAAGCGAGCCCGCTGCAGGTCGTGAAAGGGAAGAAGTCGAAACTGACCGCGATCGTCAATCCGCCAGGCACCTGCCAGCAGCGCCTCGTCCTCTTTCAGGAAAAGGAGCCGCGGTCCTGGCAGAACCTCGGCAAAGCGCTGAGGCCCGGCAAGGCCTGCACCGCCTCCAAGCTCGTCACGTTGACCAAGAAGGGCGTCTTCCGCGCCGTCCTGATCAACGCCGCGAACCACGCGACGCTCGGCAACTCGCCCAACCTCACGGTGAAGCTGAAATAGGTGCTGGCCCGATGAAGATGCGGGCGGCGGTGCTGGAGGAGTTCGGGGAGCCGCTTGCGGTGCAGGAGGTCGAGCTGGCTGAGCCGCGGGCCGGCGAGGTGCTGGTTCGGCTGCACGCCTGCGGGGTCTGTCACACGGATCTGTACACGGCCTCGGGTGCCGACCCGTCTGGCTATGCGCCCGCCGTACTAGGGCATGAGGGCGCCGGGGTGGTGGAGGCGGTCGGGCCGGACGTCGGCTCGCTGGCGGTGGGCGACCACGTGGTCACGCTCTTCTCGCCCCAGTGCCGCGAGTGCATCACTGCCTCGACGACCGCACCAACCTCTGCCTGGCGATTCGCGAGGAGCAGAACCGGGGGCACCTGCCGGACGGGACGACGCGGATCTCTCGGGACGGGGAGGAGGTCCGCCACTTCATGGGCTGCTCGACCTTCGCCGAGTACACGGTGATGCCGGAGATCGCGCTGGCGAAGGTGAGCCCGGAGGCTCCGTTCGACCACGCCTGCCTGTTTGCCTGCGGGCTCTCGACCGGGCTCGGCGCCGCGATCAACACCGCCGCGGTGCGCCCCGGCAGCAGCTGCGCCGTGTTCGGCGCCGGGATGGTCGGACTCGGGGCAGTCGCCGGCTGCAGGCTGCAGGGGGCCGAGCGGATCATCTGCGTCGACCTCTCGCCCGAGCGGCTGGAGCTGGCCCGCGGCCAGGGCGCGACCGACCTGATCGAGGGTGGGGAGGGTGCGGTCGAGCGGATCCTCGAGCTGACCGGCGGCTTCGGCGCTGACTACACCTTCGAGGCGACCGGCAACGTCGCGGTGATGCGCCAGGCGGTCGAGGCGGCGCGGATGGCCTGGGGCCTCTGCACCGTCGCCGGCGTCGCCGGCCGGGGCGAGACCCTCGACGTCGTCCCCCGCCTGCTGATCACCGGTCGCCGCATCGCCGGCTCCTCCTTCGGCGGCGTCAAGGGCCGCGACCAGGTCCCGGCCCTGGTCGATCGCTACCTGGCGGGAGAGATCGACCTCGAGCCCTTCGTCTCGCACCGGCTCGGGCTCGACGAAGTCAACCGCGGCTTCGAGCTGATGGAGGCCCAGGACGGGATCCGCAGCGTGATCGAGTTCCCCAGCTGAGGCTGGAGTCGAACTAGCCTGTCCCGGAGTGGTCCCGCCCTCGCCCCAAACCTGGCTCGTCCTCTACGACGGCGAGTGCGGCCTGTGCAAATGGCTCCTCGCCGGGCTGCTGCGCCTCGACCGGACGGGACGCCTGCGGCCGGTCGCATTGCAGCGACCAGAGGCGGAGACTCTCCTCGCCGACCTCGATCCGGCCGAGCGGATGGCGTCGATGCACGTCGTCTCGCCCGCGGGTAGGCGCGCCTCGGGTGGCGACGCCCTCCCGTCCCTGCTCAGGCTGCTACGCGGAGGGCGGCTGCCCGCTGCCGTCCTCGAACGCTCCCCGCGTCTCAGCGGCGCGGGCTACCGCTGGGTGGCGACCCATCGCATCGGGATCTCGCGCTTCGTTCCCCGCCGGGCCAAAAGGCGTGCCGCCGAGCGGGTTCGGGAGCGCGAGTCGAGCTAGCCTCAGCGCAGCTCGTCGAGCGATTTGACCTCGAGGTCGAAGGGTTCGTCGGCTTTGCGCCGCCGCCGGTAGGGGGAGACGGTGACGCGGTGGGTTTCGCCGCAGGGACAGGGGACCTCGATCGGGCTGGTGTCGGAGGAGGGGTCGGTGTCGACTTTGAGGCGGCGGAGGCTGCCGGTGTTCTTGCAGCCGAAGGAGATCACCCAGCCGAAGTCCTCGGGGGGCTGGCGTTTGGCCGGGCGGCGCATTCCCACATCCTTTCTTGTTTCGGGGCCGGAGCGTCTTTCGGGGTCGCTAAGGGAATCCGGACATGGGGACGAATAGAGGGACATGAGAACTCACCCGGCGCTTCGCGCCTTCCGCGGGCGCCTGGCGCCGGCGCTGATCGTCTTCGCCATCGCCGCCCTTGCCGCTCCGGCCGGCGCGCTGGCCAAGCCGGCGCCCTCCGTCCTCAACTTCAAGGTGATGGAGGTGGGCGCCCCGGGCAACCCGGCCGCCGGCATCGTCCCCTTCACGGACGCGATCTACGGCAACTGCAGCGAAGCGCCGAAACCGAAAACCCGGCGCTCGCCCAAGTGCATGACGGTCGGCGGCGTCGGCTACGAGTACGGGATCGGCAGGCTCGAGGTGACGGTCGGCCAGTGGGTCAAGTTCCTCAACACCGCCGACCCGGCGGGTCGCAACAAGCGTCGCCTCTACAGCGAAACCGAGAGCGGGGCGGCCTGGCCCCGGTTCGGCCAGATCGACTACTCGGCCGGCGCGCGGCGCGGCCGCCACTACTCGCCGGCGGCGCCGGAATGGGCCGACAAGCCCTACGGGTTCGCCAACTTCCTCCGCTCGGCGCGCTTCGTCAACTCGCTCTACAACGGCACGGTGCTGTCGAAGCGGAGCGGCAGCGAAGGCCCCTACCGGTTCACCAGCTACCGGGTGCGGCTCTCCCGCGACACCGAGACCGGGATGTACAACATGCGCAACCGGGAAGCGACCCGCTCGAACAAGACGGGCTTCGTCGTCCCCAGCCAGGACGAGTGGATCAAGGCCGCCTACTACGACCCGAACGGCGGCGGCACCTACTCCTACTGGCAGTACCCGACCAACCCGGGCGCCTTCGGCCAGGCGGGCGTCGGGCTGCCCAACCAGGCGACCCTCGACCCGCGGACCGGCGACGTCACCAACGGCGCCGAACAGCCGCTGTCGATCTTCCACACGCCGGAAACCCCGGCGCCGACCTGGTGTCCCTCGAACCAGACGATCTCCGACTGCGAAACCGTCAACCCGTTCGGCTTCTCGGCCGAAAAGTACGCCAAGGCCTTCGCCGGCAGCCTCGGTACCGTCGGCCAGGCGGGCACCCTCTCGCCCTGGGGCACGCTCGACCAGGGCGGCAACGCGGTCGAGTGGACCGACACGATCACCGCGCCTCCGTTCGGGGTGAAGCGGGGCAAGCGGATCTGGCGACGGCTGCACGGCGGAATCGCCAACGCGCCCGTCTACCAGTTGTGGCTCTCGGCGGTCGGACTGCAGCCGCAGGAAAACACCTTCTTCACCGCGACCTATCCGTGGCTGGGGTTGCGGATTGGCGTGGTCGGTGACCTGAAGCCGGGGAAGCGCTGAGCTCTTGCCTATGCCGCCCGGGGGACGCGTCCGCCGGGCGGCATAGGTTGACCGCCATGAAGACGGCCGGGGGGAGAGCATTCGCGGTCGTCTCTGTTCTGCTCGCCGCACTAGTGCTCTCCTCGAGCGTCTCGGCGGCGCCGAGGAAGCCGCAGCCGGGAACGCTGACCCAGCTGGCCGGCAAGCGCGGCTGCCTGGTCGACCGCGCCTCGAAAGCCGGCAGCTGCGGCAGGGCGCGGGCGCTGAACGGGCCCGGGCCGTTCATGGGATCGCGGGCGATCGCGGTCAGCCCCGACGGCAAGCACGTCTACGTCGCCTCCTCGCAGAGCGACGCGATCGCGATCTTCGTCCGCAACCGCCAGAGCGGCGCCCTCGCCCAGGCGAAGGGCACGGGCGGCTGTGTCGCCGCCAAAGGCGCCTTCGGCTGCGCCCCGGCGCTCGGCCTCGACGAACCGAACTCGGTCGCGATCAGTCCTAACGGCCGCAGCCTCTACGCAACCTCGCGCCTCGGCAACTCGATCACGGCTTTCGTCCGGAATCCGAAGACCGGGGAGTTGCGCCAGCTGCCGCCGCCGCTGGCCGGCTGCATCTCGGGCCTGCCGATCCCCGGCTGCGCCGCCGGCCTGGCCCTCGTCACCCCCGACGTGGTCGTCGTCAGCCCCGACGGCAACAATGTCTACGTCGGCTCCTTCTTCGGCAACGCCGTCGCCGCCTTCGCCCGCAACCCGTCGACCGGGGCGTTGACCCAGCTGGCCGGCACCGCGGGCTGCATCGCCGAGGCAACCGCGGGCTGCACGCCCGGGACCGCTCTGCAAGCCGTCGAGGGCCTGGCGATCAGCGGCGACGGTGCCAGCGTCTACGCCGCCACGGCGCTCTCCAACGCGGTGGTGACGCTGGCGCGCAACCCCACCACCGGCGCCCTCGCCCAGGCCAGCGACGGCCTCGGTTGCATCGTCGACAGCGCCCTCACCGGCTGCACCCTGGGCCGCGAGCTGGGCGGCGCCAACGCGGTCGCGGTCAGCCCCGCCGGCAACGGGGTCTACGTCACCTCGCTGTTCAGCAACAGCGTCACCTCCTTCACCCGCAACGGCTCGACCGGGGCCCTGACCCAGCGGGAAGGGACCGGCGGCTGCCTGATCTTCCTGCGCTCGGCGGGCTGCTCCTTCGGTCGCGCCCTGATCGCGCCCGAGGGCCTGGCGCTCTCGCCGGACGGCAAGAACGCCTACGTCGCCGCCTTCAAGAGCGGGGCGATCGCCATTCTCAATCGCGGCGAGGCGGGCTCGGTCGCGCAGAAGCCGGGGACCGCAGGTTGCGTCGCGGCCGGCTCGCCGGACTGCGCCCGGGGACGGGCGCTGAAGGGCGTCAGCTCGATCGCGCTCAGCCCCGACGGCCGTTATCTCTACTCGACCTCGTTCGAAAGCGACGCGGTCGACGTCTTCAGGAGGAATAGATGAGCGATTCGGACGAGCGGCGCGACGACGAGCAGCGCGACGGGCTGACCCGCAAACAGCTGCTCGGCACCGGCGCCAGCGCCGCGGCCGCGGCGCTGATCGCCCAGGGCGCCGGGGTCGAGCGGGCGCTCGGCGCGGGGAAAGGCGGCGGCCGCGACGTCGCCGGGATGAACGTCGTCCTCATCCTCACCGACCAGGAGCGGGCGATCCAGCACTTCCCGCCCAACTGGCTGCGGCAGAACCTGCCGGGGATGCGGCGGCTGCGCCAGCACGGGGTCAGCTTCGAACGCGCCTTCACCAACGCCTGCATGTGCTCGCCGGCTCGCTCGACCCTGATGAGCGGCTACTTCCCGGCCCAGCACGGGGTCAAATACACGCTCGAGGAAGACATGCCCTTCCCCGAATACCCGCACCAGGTGGAACTGCCGCGCCCGCCGGCGCTGCCGAACCTGGCGACGGTGATGCGGGCGGCCGGCTACAACGTCGTCTACAAGGGCAAGTGGCATTGCTCGAAGCCGGCGCAGAAAGAAAACGCCCAGCCGTCCGACCTCGAGCGATACGGCTGGACCCGCTGGAACCCGCCCGACGCCGGCGCCAACCAGAGCGTCCCCGAGGCGGGCGGCGGCTTCGTCGACAACGACGGGCGGTTCATGGAATCGGTCGGCTCACCGGAGGCCGGCTCCGAGGGCGTGATGCAGTACCTCAGCTCGGCGGCCGGCAAACAGCAGCCGTTCTTCCTGGTGATCTCGCTGGTCAACCCGCACGACGTCCTCTTCTACCCGAGCAAGACCTTCGAAGAAGCCGGCTACGACGACTCCTGGATCCAGGGCGATATCGACGTGCCCGAGACCAACGGCGAAGACCTTTCGACCAAGCCCTCGGTGCAGGAACAGTTCCTGCGGATCTTCAACCTCACCGGCAAACCGAAGACCAAAGCGGAAAAGCGCGCCTACCTGAACTACTACGGCAACCTGATGCGCTCCTCGGACAACTACATCGTCAACGTCCTCAACAAACTCGAAGAGACCGGGCTCTACGACGACACCCTGATCATCCGCACCGCCGACCATGGCGAGATGGGTCTGACGCACGGCGGAATGAGGCAGAAGAACTTCAACTTCTACGAGGAGGCGACGCGGGTCCCGCTCGTCTACTCCAACCCGAAGCTGTTCCCGAAGCCGGTGAGCAGCGACGCGCTGGTCTCCCACGTCGACTTCCTGCCGACCCTGGCCAGCCTCGCGAAGGCGCCGAAGTCGGCGCGGGCCGACTGGCAGGGGAAGGACTACTCGCAGCTGGTCCTGCGGCCGAAGAGCGCCCAGCCGGTGCAGGACTACGTCGTCTTCACCTACGACGACTTCCAGTCCGGGCAGGCGAAACCGCCCTATCCGAAACCGCCGAACCACATCGTCGCGATCCGCGAAGGGCGCTGGAAGCTGGCCCGCTACTACGACGTGAAAAAGAAAAGCCCGGCGCCCCCGCAGTGGGAGATGTACGACCTGAAGACCGATCCGCTGGAGCAGAAGAACCTCGCCTTCGAGGGGTACGAACGCTCCGAGCGCGAGGAGGCGCAGTTCCAGCGGCTGAAACGGAAGCTGGCCGCGGTCGAAAAGTCGCGCCTGAAGCCGCTGAACCGCGGCTGACCGCGCCGCCTCCGGCGAATCCCGGCTAGGCCAGGGGCCGGTCGAGGATGAAGACCTCGACCGCCATGTCCGGCTCGAGGTGGTTGTCGCTCAGCAGGGCGAGGACCTTGCAGCCGGTGATCTCCTCGACGCACTTCTTCAGCTCGGGCTCCATGCTCCTCTGGTAGAGGCCGCGCATCCTCAGGACGGCCTCGCTCTCGCCGTTGCCGGCGAGCCGGCGCTCGGCGGGGGTGAGGACCTCTTCCATCACGGTGGTGAGGACGTTGCCGTTGTGGAAGGAGAACGCCTTCCGCGGCCCGCGACCGTGGCTTTCGTTCTGGACGCGAATTACCTCGCGGGTGACCGCGGCGTTGAGCTCGCCGCCGCTTAGCGGTTTGGAATCGAGCATGGACAGGGTTCCCTGGTTTGCGCTGATGACAGCGTTCCGACGAGTCGAGCCGCGCCGCAAAAGCCCAACCGCACCCATCGTCCATCGATCAACCCCGGCGCCGGCCCCACGGACCGCCCCAGTGTCGCCCGCCATCCTATAAGTACTCGCCGGTTTGAAATGGGAATGGCCAGTATCCTGGGCGGCCGGCTCAGGCGTTTCCCCCGGTTCGCGCCGGAGCTGCCCTCGATTCGACGATCGCCTGGACGGCACGCGCGGCCGCCCGCGGCTCGTCCGGTTCTCGCCTTTGGGAGGGGGTTGCCGTTTCGTGACGAGCGATTTGGAAGGAAGTTGAGCGGCAGGGACGCGGCCGGGCTCGACGCGGTCGTCAGCGTCTCGCGCGCGGTGGCGGGGGGCGCCGATCTGAAGACAGTTCTCGATCTGGTCGCGAAGCGCGGGCTGGCGCTGACCTCCGCCCGGGCGGTGGCGGTCGAGATCCAGAAGAAGGGCCAGATGGTCCTTGCGGCGACGGCCGGAGAGCTCCCCGAGGGGCTCGAGGCGGCGCGGGCGAGCGCCGGCGACGCCGTGCTGACGGTCCCGCTCGTCCTCCGCGGCCGGGCCTACGGCGCCCTGGTCGCGGTCGGCCGCCGGGCTGACCGGCCGCGGTTCAGCGTCGAGGACGAGGAGATGCTCGAGGCCCTCGCCGCCCTGGCCGTCGGTGCGGTGGCCGCGCGGGAGATCGGCCGGGAGCAGCGACCGGTGGTTCTCGATCACGTCGGGCTGGCGGGCGCGATCGAGCTGCTCGCCGACCTGGCCGAATCGCCGCAGCTGGAAATCCGCACCCGGCTCGACCTCGCCTTCGAGAGCGGGCGGACCGGGGACCGGCTCCATGGCGAAGTCGAGACCCTCGTCTACCGCATCGTTCAGGACGGGCTCGCCGGCGTCGTCAAGTGCCCGGGCGCGACCAGGGTGCTGGTCGCGGTCGCCGAGGTGGACGCGCGCGAAGAGGTGGAGATCGAGATCCGCGCCACCGGCAGGGAGGAGACCCGGATCACGGCCACGCTGCCGTCGGCCCGCCGCTGGCGCAGTATGCTCAATATCGACTGATCAACTGCCGCATGGGTGCTGACAAGGGCTGGCGCGGGCGGGGGCAGGCGGTCGAGTTTTGGGAGGAATGAAGATGAAGTGGAGGCGCATTTCCGCGATTCTCTGCGTGGTGGCCCTGTTCGCCGTGTTCACGGCGACGGCCTCGGCGGTCAAGTACGTAGCGCTGGGCGATTCGTACTCCTCGGGGACGGGGACCAGGACGTTCTACGAATCAACCTGTCAGCGCTCGGTGTACGCGTACCCGTACCTGCTGCACAACGCCCATCCCGAATGGACCTTCGTCAACGCGACCTGTTCGGGGGCGAAGACGGGTGACGTGATCAACACCCAGGTCAACAGCGTCACCTCTGACACCAACTGGGTCACCTACACGATCGGCGGCAACGACGCCGGCTTCTCCAGCGTGATCACCACCTGCGCGCAGCCGTCGTGGGCGTCGAACTGCGACGGGGCGATCAACACCGCGCAGTCGTACATCACGAACACGCTGCCGGGCCGGCTCGACCTGGTCAACAACGCGATCAAGTCGCGGGCGCCGAGCGCGAAAGTGGTCGTGCTCGACTACCCGCGCCTGTTCAACGGCACCGACTGCAACGCGCTCACCTGGTTCAGCGGCAGTGAGATGACGCGGCTCAACCAGACGGCGGACATGCTGAAGAACGTGATCAGCGCCGCGGCGACGAGAGCGGGGGCGAACTTCGTCTTCCGCGATGTGATCCCGCCGTTCGTCGGTCACGCCGTCTGCGACGGGGGCGGTGGTTCCTCGACGGAGTGGATCAACGGCCTCTCCAACCCGGTCGGCGAAAGCTACCACCCGAAGGTCACCGGTCACGCCAGTGGCTACTACCCCGTGGTGAAAGGAGTTACGGGCTGATTCCGGGGGCTTCCCGGGCCATCGATACCGCCGCCTCGCGAGTGTGAACTCCGAGGCGGTGGTAGATGTGCTCGAGGTGCTTGCGGACGGTTTGCTGGCTGATGAAGAGGTCGGCGGCGATCTCTTCCGTGCTTCGTCCTCTGGCGAGCAGGTGGAGGACCTCGCTCTGGCGGCGGGTCAGCCCGAGCGAGCGCAGGTCCTCGACCGACGGCGCACGTTGCTCCTCCAGAACCAGCAGCGAGGCAGGGCGCGCCGCCCCTGCTTCCCGAACCTGCAGCCGACCGCGCGGACCCTCGATCACGAGAGGGCGGGGGCCGTATGTGGGAGCAGCGGCGAGCCACTCGGCGATCGGCGCCGGCAGCGAGCCGCCGCCGGTCTCCGGGAAGTAGGCGTGCAGCAGCTCGAGGGCCATGCCGCTGGCGGCGGCGATCGCGCCGTCGGCAGCCAGGGCGACCACCGCCGTGTCGCTCTCCTGCAGGCCGCGCTCGAGAACCGCGAGCAAGGCCACGGTCTCGGTGCGTTCGCGGGCGCGCGCGTGGGCGCGGGCGAGGTGGGGGCGGAGCAGGTCGAGCAGGGTGCGGTCGCGCTCGCTGAAGCTGCGGCGGCCGCGGTTCATCGCGATCCCGATTACCAGCGGCCCAGGGAGGCCGAAGGCGATCTGATCCTCGGCGCCGAGCAGGCGGTAGAGCTCGTCGTACAGCTCCAGCGAATGGAACTCGCGCCGGCTGAGGAAGTCGGAGATCTTGTAGGTGCGGTCGTCGCCGTTGGCCTGGACCATGATCAGCGGGTGCTGGTGGGCGAGGCGCCCCAGGGCCTCGCCGGCGACCTCGAGGGGCGGGTCGGGGTAGGTGATGACCAGCGCGTCCTCGCCGCTCGGCACCTCGTTGTAGCCGACGAGGTCGCAGGGGACGAGCTTTTCGAGACCAGGGAGGATGCCAGTGCGGAACGACTCCAGGTCCGCGAACGAGTGCGCCTCGTCGACGAAGGCGAGGGCCGCGTGCAGATCCCGCGCGGGCAGCTGGGGCATCGGACCCCCAGTGTATGCCGGAAAAGTTACGGCAGGTGACGTATTCAAATGCTGTGAGTGACTGGGTACGGTCGCGCCGCAGATGAGGCCGTCCACCAGTCAACCCGACGGCCGCCGGTATCGCGGACGCCTGGCCATCGTGGCCGCGCTGGTCGCGATGGCGGCGGCGGTAGTGCTGCCCGCGAGCGCCTCGGCGGCGTCCTGCCCTGTCACCCCCGGCGTCTTCGCCACCGCCTGGATCGGCGGCAGTGGCAACCTGGGCTCCGAAAACTGGACCAACGGCACGCCGACCGGATCCTGCGACGTCACGATCGCCTCTCCTGGCAGCGACGTCATAACCATGACCGGCGGCGCGAACATGAGGTCGCTCACCCTCGGCGGGGTCGGCTCGACGCCGCAGCTCGTCATCTCCGACCAGAGCCCGAACACGAACCTCGACGCGCAGCCGGCCGGGATCACGATCGCCGCCGGCGCCTCGGTGACGCTCACCTGCCAGCCGGGTGGCTGCCCGGGTGGGGGCCCCGACATCTACAGCGGCCCCAGCCCCTTCGCCAACGCGGGGACGATCACGGTCGATGCGAACACCGGCGGCGGGGCGGGTGTGGGGGGCCAGATCACCAACACCGGCACGCTGAGCTTTGCGAAAACCGCCTCGCTGGGCGGCAAAGTGACGAACAAAGGCTCGATTCTCGTCTCCGACGGCGCCACGGTCACCAACTCGGGCAGCTCCTGCGGCGACACCGGCGCCCTGGTGAAAAACGATACGGGCGGCGTGATCGACGGGAATGCGACCGGTCTCCTCAGCGTCAGGAACTTCGAGCAGGGCGCCGGTACCACCAAAGACGTGACGCTCCCCTGTGGCGGCACGCTCGACTACACCGGCAGCGGGCCGAGCGAAATCCGCGCCACCGGCGGATTCAACCTGACCGGGGAAATGCAGGCGGGCCAGGCGCTGACGATCAGCGCCGAGAGCAACAACACCAACGCCGTCCTGCAGAGCAACTTCACCAACAAAGGCTCGATCACCCTGACCTGCCCCTCGCCGGCTGAATGCAACGGCGGCTCGAGCGGCGGCGCCGGGTTCAACGTCAACGGCAAACAGTTCGTCAACGCCGGCTCGTTCATCATCGCCTCCAACTCGGGGACCGGCGCGGGTCTCGACAGCGGCAGCGGCGGGACGGTCACCAACACCGGGACGATGGACTTCCAGCAGAGCGGGTTCCTGCGCGGGGTCACCGTCAACAAAGGCAAAATCAACATCGCCGACGGGAAGACCGCCACCTCGCCGTCGGAATCCTGCGGCAACACCGGACCGAAGGTCGTCAACGACACCGGCGGCTCGATCAACGCCACCGGCACCGGTTTCCTCAGCGTCATCAACTACGAGCAGGGCAACGGCACCACCAGCGGCACGCTGCCGGTGCAGATTCCTTGCGGCAGCCTCAAATACACGGGCACCGGGGCCAGTACCGTGCTGGCCAACGCCAGCATGACCGGCAACCTCGCCGCCGGCCAGACGCTGCGGATCGCCGGCCAGGTGAACAGCGGCGCCTTCGCCAGCGCCGGCACGATCGTCCTCGACCCGACCGGGACCCTGAACAGCTCGCTGGTGGTGAACACCGGGACCCTGAAGGGCACCGGTACGGTGGCCGGCTCTGTTGAAAACACCAGCGGGACCGTCTCCCCCGGGGCCAGCCCCGGCAAGCTGACCTTGACCGGCAACTACACCCAGGGGGCGGGCGGTCGTCTCGAGATTGAGATCGCCGGCACCGCCACCGAGGAGTTCGACGCCCTCGCGGTCGGCGGCGGCCCGAACCTGAACGGGACCGTGGCGCTGATTCCGGTCGACGGCTACCAGGACGCCGCGGCGGTGGGCGACAGCGTCGCTTTCCTCACCTACGGCGGCAGCCTGACCGGCGGCTTCGCCACGACCTCCGTCAATCCTTCGCTGCCCTGCCCGAAGCAGCTGAGCGTCAGCAGCGACACCGGCGCCAAAGCGCTGAAGGCGGTCGTCGGCGACGGCGCCAGCTGCGGTGGCGATGGCGGGGGAGGCGGAAGCGCAGGAGGTGGCGGCTCGGTCACGCAGCCCCCGCCGGTACTGGCCCCTCCAGCCACGCCGCCCGTAAGGAAGACCTGCCCGAAGGGCAAGCAGCTGAGAAAAGGCAAGTGCGTCGCGAAGAAATGCCCCAAAGGCAAGAAGCTGAGAAAAGGCAAGTGCGTCGCGAAGAAATGCCCCAAAGGCAAGAAGCTGAAGAAGGCCCGCTGCGTCAAGAAGAAACAGCCGAAGGCGCGTTCCCGGCAGCGCTGACCACCTTCTCGGCCAGGTGGGCCGGGACTTCCTCGTAGCGCTCGAACTCCATCGTGAACTCGGCCCGGCCGCCGCTGATCGAGCGCAGGTCGGGGGCGTAGTCGAGCACCTCGGCCATCGGCACCTCGGCCTTGACCTCGGTCGACTGGCCCTTCGCCTCGATTCCCAGCGGGTGGCCGCGACGTGCGTTGAGGTCGCCGATCACGTCGCCGACGACGTCGTCGGGGCATGAGATGGTGAGCTTGACGATCGGCTCGAGCAGGACCGGGTCGGCGGCCGCCATCGCCTCCTTGAAGGCCATCGCCCCGGCCAGTTTGAAGGCCAGTTCTGAGGAGTCGGTGTCGTGGTGTTTGCCGTCGACGAGGCGGACGCGGACGCCCTTGACCGGGAAGCCGGCGACGGTGCCGTGCTGCATCGCTTCGCCGACGCCCTTCTCGACCGCGGGGATGAAGCTTCCGGGGATCGCCGCCCCCTTGATCTGGTTGACGAAGTCGAGCGCGACGCCGTCCTCGGCCGGCTCGATCTCGATCGCGCAATCGGCGAACTGGCCTTTGCCGCCGGTCTGCTTCTTGTGACGGGCGCGGGCCTCGGCCGGCTGGCGGATCGTCTCCTGGTAGGGGACCCGCGGCGGGTGCAGCTCGATCTCGGCGCCGAAGCGGCTCTTCATCCGCTCGACCAGAACCTCGACGTGGACCTGGGTGAGGCCGGCGATGATCTGGTCGCCGGTCTGCGGGTCGCGGTGGACGTCGAGGGTCGGGTCCTCCTCGCTCAGCCGCCGCACCGCGGTCGCTGCTCGATCCTCGTCTCCCTTCGACTTCGGCTCGTAGGAGAAGGCCATCACCGGCGCCGGCAGGTCGAGCGGCCGCACCGCGAGGTCACGCTGCGCGTCGCAGAGGACGTCGCCGGCCCGCGTCTCCTTCAGCTTCGCGACCGCGCCGATGTCGCCGGCCCCCAGCTCGGGGACCGGCTTCAGATCTTTTCCCAGCGGCTGCCCGATCTGCCCGATTCGCTCCTTCTGCTGGCGGCCCACGTTCACCACCTGCGAGTCGGAGTTCAGGGTGCCGCTGTAGAGGCGGAAGATGTTGATCCGGCCGGCGTAGGGGTCGGCGGTGGTCTTGAACACGTAGGCGACCAGCGGCCCGTCCTCGTCAGGGGCGACCTCGACCGCCTCGCCGTCGCCGTCGAGTGCCGCCAGCGCGCCGCGCATCCGTGGCGAGGGCAGGTCCTCGACCAGCGCGTCGAGCAGCCGGTTGGTCCCCAGATTGGCGGTCGCGACGCCGCAGGTGACGGGGAAGAGGTGGCCCTCGGTGACGCCGCGCTTCAGCGCCGTGACGATCTCCTCGTGGTCGATCTCCTCGCCCTCGAGGTAGCGCTCCATCAGCGCGTCGGAGTTCTCGGCGACCTCGTCCATCAGCTTCTCGCGGTACTCCTCGGCCTGGGGGAGGAGCTCGTCGGGGATCGGCACCTGCTCGGCGTTGCCGCGGCCGGCGCCGTCGTAGACGAAGGCCTCCATGTCGATCAGGTCGACGACCCCGCGGACCTCGTGCTCGGCGCCGATCGGGATCTCGGTGGCGACGACATGGGGGCCGAAGGCCGCCTTCAGCGACTCCAGCGCGGCGAAGAAGTCGGCGCGCTCGCGGTCGAGCATGTTGACGAAGACGAGGCGCGAGAGGCCCTCGGCGTCGGCTCGCTGCCAGAGCCGTTCGGTCTGCACCTCTACCCCGGCGACGGCGTTGACGACGACCACCGCCGAGTCGGCGGCGCGCAGCGCGGCGGCGGCGTCGGCGACGAAGCTCGGGTCGCCGGGGGTGTCAATCAGATTGATCTCCCGGTCGCCGTGCTGGAAGCAGGAGACGCAGGCGTTGATCGAGAGCTTCCGCGCCTGCTCGTCCGGTTCGTGGTCGGAGACGGTCGAGCCGTCCGCGACCGTGCCGAGCCGGTTGATCGCCCCGGCCTCGAAAAGCATCGCCTCATGCAGGCTCGTCTTGCCGCAGCCGCGATGGCCGATCAGAGCGACGTTGCGAATCCGATCAGCAGCCTTGTGCGACATGTATCGAAGTTACACCCGGATGCAAGGTGATCCAAGGCCATTCCCGACGCCGCGCGCATGCTTCGGATCCCACCTCAAGAACGCGCGAGGACTCGCCGAATAGACCAATGTGTGTGTTTTGATTAGCGCTATCGAGCTCGGAGCGCCATCTGCGGGGCGGGGTGAACATTGAGCGGTGGTCGCATCCTCGACGGCCGCTACGCGCTCCCCGACGACTTCCGCAACGGCGGCATGGCGCGCGTGTACAAGGCCGCGGACCTGCAGGAGGGCAGCCGCATCGTCGCGGTCAAGATTCTCAAGAAGAAACTCGACGACCGCGTCGCCGCGCTGGCGTTCGAGCGTGAGACGCAGGCTCTGCTTAACCTCAGCCACCCGAACATCGTCGAGATGCTCGACGCCGGTCGCGACCCGGAGACGAATGACCGCTACCTGGTCTTCGAGTGGATGGAGAAGGACCTGGGCTCGGTCCTCGACTACGCCCCGGCCTGGGGCGAGTACCTGCGGCGCTGGGGTATGCCGATTCTGCGCGGACTGGCCCACGCCCACGAAGCGAACGTCGTCCACCGTGACCTCAAGCCCGCCAACGTGATGGTGGACGAGGCGCAGCGTCCCCGCATCTCCGACTTCGGCATTGCCAAGCGGCTCTCCGCCTTTCAGCCCGGGCTAACCCTGAGCGACTGGCGGTCGCCGCCCTACTCGCCCCCCGAGGGCGAAGATGCGACCCACTCCCACGGGCGGGACGTTTACGCCTTCGGGGTGATGTCTCTGCTGATCCTGACCGGGGTCGATCCCGGGTCCGAGGAGTTCGAGGACCCCTACGAAGCGGTCGAGCACGCGCTCGGCTGTCTCGATGCCCCGGAGGATCTGGCGGACCTCCTCGCGCGCTGCGCCTCGAGCGAGCCGGCGGAGCGCCCCGAGGACGCTGTCGTCGCCCTGGCCGCTTTGGAGCGCATCACCGAAGAGCGGTCCAAGCAGGCGGGACAAGCCCTGCCGGTCATCTACCTCTCGCTGAGCCAGAAGGTGCGGCGATTCCTCGACGAGGAATTCGAACTCGGCACTCCGGTGAGTCAGGAGAGGTTCGTGCTGGACGAGCTGACCGAGGGTGCGGGGATCTCCGAGCTGGACGGGGACACGTTCGACGATGGGAGTTCCACCGAGGGCCATTACCTGTTCTATGGCGGGTCGGTTCGCCTTCACGGCATCCTCTCGCAGGCCCGTGACCGATTCCACGTCGTGGGCTGCATGGCGATGCGGCCGTCCTTCCTCGAACGCGAGCGCGAACGTCACTGCTCGGTGGCGGCCGAGTGGCGGTTCGGACCGGACGAGGGCGTGGGCACGGCCGGCGTCGCCGAGCTCGAACGGCGTCTTGAGGAACACAACGCCGACCCCTCCCGCCATCGCGAGCGGGACTCAGCCGAGGGCCTGATCGCCCGCTGGCGCCGTCTGCTCACCGCGCTGCGCACGGTCGAGATGGACCGGACGGTGAAGCAGGTCTTCCGCGAGCGTTCGATCGACGGGCGCACCGTCCTGTTCAAGTGTCACGAGGACGTGCCGGTCGAGCTGCTCGGCCCGGCGGTGGTCGAATCGGAGGACTCGGGCTATGTCCGAGGGGTCGTCATCGTCGTGGACGGCAAGAAAGCGCTGATGCGGATCAAGGACGGGGACCCGCGCGACATTCCCGCCAAGGGAGAGGTGCGGACCGACACCGGCGGCACTACGGTGGCGATCAAGCGCCAGCACCGGGCGCTGGACGCGATCGAGGAGGACCGCTCCGTTCGCTCCGACCTCAAGTCGCTGATAGTCCGCCCCACGGGGGCCGCGTCGCCGATCCCGGTCGAGATTGGCGATTGGTTCCAGCAGGTGGACGAGGCCAAGCGCGAGATCATCTCCCGCGCGCTCGGCAGCAGCGACGTAATGCACATCGAGGGCCCGCCGGGAACCGGCAAGACGACCCTGATCACGGAGCTGGTCCTGCAGCACCTACGCGTCAACCCCGAGGGGCGCATCCTCGTCTCCGCTAAGACCCACGCCGCCCTCGACAACGTCCTTGAGCGCCTGGCGGCGCTCGACCCCGAGCTGCGCCTGATCCGGGCCGGGCGGGCCGAAGACGATCGGGTTGCCCCGGGCGCGCAGGAGTACCTGGTCGAGCGACAGATAAAAAAATGGCGCAAAAACGCCGAACGGCGCGGACGCCGGTTCCTTGCCAAGTGGGCGAAGGAACGCAACCTCTCCGAGCGCGACGTGGAGATCGCCACCCGCTTCGACGAGATGGCGTCGCTGATCGAATCGCTGGCTCGCCTGGAGGCAGAACTGGCGCCGCTCGAGCAAGAGCGACGGGAGGCGGGGCGGACCACGCGCGGTGGGACGAGCGCCTCGGTCGAGGAGCTCGACACCCTCGCAGAACAGATCGACGAGCTGAAAGCGAGCAGGCAGGATCTGCTCCACGAGCGCGACGAGGCCGTTGACCGCCTTGTCGCTCTGCGCGCCGCCCAGCGCAAAACCGAACTGCGCAATGCCGATCCCGTCGAGCTGCGGGATCGAGCCATGAAGATCGTCCCCAGTCGCTCTCCAGACTTTGAGGAATGCTCGCGGATGGTCAAGCTGATGGCGGAGTGGCGCGCTCGGTTCGGCCGGGGACCCGGCTTCAGCGGCGCCGCCCTCAGTCGCGCCCAGGTGGTCGCGTCGACCTGCGTCGGTTTCGAGGGGATCGACGGTGCCGACGCGATCGAGTTCGACCTCTGCATCGTCGACGAGTCCTCGCAGGCGACCCCGCCCGAGGTTCTGATCCCGATGACCCGAGCCTCCTCCTGGATCCTGGTCGGCGACAGCAAGCAGTTGCCGCCCTTCGTCGACGAAGCCCTGCGCGACCCCGAGGTCCTCGCCGAACATAATCTTCGCGCCGAGGACGCCTCGGACACGCTGTTCTCGCGCTGGGCCACCGGGCTCCCCGCTGCAAACAGGGCCGAGCTGACCCTGCAGCACCGGATGGTCCCCGAGATATCGGAGTTGATCAGCCACTGCTTCTACGAAGGAAAGCTCGAAAGCGCCTTCGGCAAGATGCGCGCTGACATCGCCCCCGCTCTTCCCGCGCCGGTTACCTGGTACTCGACGAGCGGGGCAAGGAACCGGCACGAGCGGGCCGACGGGACGAGCTGGGTAAACGAGCACGAGTCGCGGGCGGCGCGCTCCTTGCTGAGCCTGCTCGACCTGGCCGCCGAGAAGCCGCTCGAGGTCGCAGTCCTGACCGGCTACGCCCCTCAGGTCGCGAGCGTCCAGCGGGCGCTCAGCGGCCAGTCGTGGAAGCACCTCGAAGTCGAGTGCAGCACGATCGACGCCTACCAGGGGCGGGAGAGCGACGTCGTGGTCTACCTCGTCACCCGCTCCAATCCAAAGGGAAAGATCGGCTTCCTGCGCGAGCGTCCGCGCCTCAATGTCGCCCTCTCGCGAGCCCGCGAAGCGCTGATGATCATCGGCGACCAGGAGTTCATCGCCGGTGCCCACGGCGAGAACCCCTTCCGGCAGGTCCTCGCCTACATCGAGCGGACCGAGGATGACGTCTGCGCCGTCGTGGAGGCGCCGCGATGACGAGCAGCGAGGAGATCGCCCGCCGCTTCGCCGAGAAACGCCCGGGCTTCGTCGTCGTCAGCTTCGCCGAAGTTGGGCTGCCCTACTACCGGGTCCGCTTACGGGCGCAGGTGCTCGAGCGCAAACCGGTACCGCCGATGGAGGAGATCGTGCTGCTCGCGATCGAGCGGGAGCTGAGTCAGCGGGAGGTCATCCGCAACCTTCTCGGCCTCGATCCACCGCTCTTCGAGGGAGTGCTCGCCGAGCTGCTGCGCAAGGAGTACATCGTCCTCGGACCTTCCAGCGAGAACGATTTGGCGCTGACCGAGCTGGGCGCGAAAGTGTTTGAGGACTCGCGGGAGATTCGCCCCACCGACCTTGGCCTGGAAGTCCACTTCGATGCCCTCACGCGGAAGGCGGTGCCGTCGGTGGCGGGGCTGGTCGATGCCCGCCGGATGGACTCGATCGGGTTGCGCGAGGTTCCGCCCGCCCGCCCGCGTCCTCCGGAGCTGGCTGATCTCGATCCCGAGGCGGTGCAGAGGATCTCGATGCGATACCCAGGGCCCGGGGGCGCCACCGCCGATCTCCTGGCGCTGAAGCGGATCGACCGCCGCAATCGGGTCTTCCGGCCGGCGACGATCCTCGTCTACCGCGGCGAGGAGCGCAAAGAGGCCCAGGTCGCCTTCGTGGTTGACGAAGAGATCTCGGCCGAGCACGGGATCGCCTTCTCCGACGCGCGCCTGACGACCAAGATGGGGGTGCGGGCCTCCGCTATGGAGGATCCGATCGAGCTGTTCACTCAGATCTTCGAGCGCGGGTACGACGGGCCGGAGCCCGATCGTCTCGCTTGCTTCGATCTCCCGGCCCAGCTCGATTCCGCCCTCGGCGAGCCCCGCGGCCGGGTGCTGATCGTCTCGCCGCGGGTTACGCCGGAGATCGTCGCCCCTGACTTCCGCGATTCGCTCCGGCGCCGCCTCGTCGAAGGCGCCCAGGTCTTCATCGGAGTCGGGCCGGCGCGTGGCAACCCTAAGGCGGCCGAGCTCGACCAGCAGGCGATGCGCCCGCTCGAAGAGCTCTACCGGCGCTTCAACAACTTCCAGCTTCGCCGCTTCCCACGGCCGGGACCGGCGCTCCTGGCGGTAGATTCCGAGTGGGCGATTCTCACCCGCTTCAACTGGCTGGGATACGAAGGCGACCTCGAACGCACCTATCTCGACGAGCGCGGCCTGCCGCTGCGAACTTCCAGGTTGGTCGACGAGCTGTTCGAGCGACAGGTGCAACGCTTTTAGCCGTCGATGATCGAAGCCGTCACCTTCGACTTCTGGAACACGATCGCCCGGGTGCCGACCGGGGCGATGAGCGAGGCGCGGCAGCGGGCCGTGGCGCGGGCCTGCGAGAGCCATGACGTGGAGGTCGAGGCGGAGCTGCTGGTCGCGAGCCTGGAGGAGGTCGGGCTGCACTGGGAGCGCTCGTGGGCGGCGGGGCGACATCTGCCGCCGCGCGAGGCGGCCGAGACGCTGGTCCGGGCGCTCGGGGTCGAGGGGGCGGCGCGGGAGATGGTCGCGGAGGCGTTCCTCGGTGCGGGGCGGGAAGTCGAGTTGGAGCTGGCGCCGGAGATCGGCGCCTGTTTGCAGGCGCTCGGCGCGCGCAGTACCCGGCTCGGGATCGTCTGCGACGTCGGCTTCAGCGGCGGCGAGTTGCTGCGGGAGCTGCTCGCGGGGGAGGGGCTGCTGTCGCATTTCTCGGGCTGGGCCTTTTCCGACGAGGTCGGCCACTACAAGCCTTCGCCACGGATCTTCGAGGCGGCGCTCGGCGCGCTTGACGCCGAGCCGTCGGCGGCACTCCACGTCGGCGACCTGCGCCGCACCGACGTCGCCGGCGCCACCGCGCTGGGGATGCGCACCGTCCGCTACAAGGGCATGAACGACGAGGGCGACGCCGACCCGGGCCCCGAAGCCGAGTTCGTCCTCGACAGCCATCTGGAGCTGCTCGATGTCATCGACCGTCTTGCTTGAGACCGAGCGCCTCACGCTGCGGCCGGTGGAGCCAGGCGATCTCGACGAACTGGTCAAGCTGCACGAGGACCCCGCGGTCGCGCGCTTCATCGGTACGCCGAGCCGCGACTGGCTGGCGGAACGAATCGGCAGGAGCCGCGAGGAATGGGCCGAGCGAGGGCACGGCCTGCTGGCCATTGTCGATCGCACCGACGGTGCATTCCTCGGCCGCACCGGTCTCAAATACTGGCCCCAGTTCGACGAGACCGAGCTGGGGTGGGTGCTGCAGCCCGAGGCGCGCGGCCGCGGAGTCGGCACCGAGGCCGCCAGCGCGGCCCTGCGCTGGGGGGCCGCCAACTTCGACTTCCCCTACATCACGGCGATGATCCGCCCGGACAACACCCCGTCGATCGCGGTGGCCGAGCGGCTGGGCTTCGCTCCCTTGCGTGAGGACGAGTTGCTCGGGGTGGGAGTGACGATCTACTCGATCAAGCCCGGCTGAGGGCGTAGGCGGCCGTCCCCGGCGGCGCGCCCTTAGCGTTGAAGCGGCGCTTCCTGGCTGCTGCGGTGCCAGGCTCGAGCTGCTCCAAGACCCGGTCGGAGACGAGGATCTCGCCGGGCTTGGCGGCGTCGGAGAGGCGAGCGGCGACGTTGACGTCGACGCCGAAGTAGTCGCCGCCGAGCTTACGCGGGCGGCCGAGGTGGATACCGGTGCGCAGCACCGGCCGGTAACCGTCGACCTCGATCGCGGCGGCTCGCTCGGTGGCGGCGAAGGCGGCCTCGACCGCGCGGGGCGCGTCCCAGAAGGCCGCCATCAATCCGTCGCCAAGCCGCTTCACGATCTCACCTTGGCGCTCGAGCACCGGCGGCTCGATCGCCTCGCCGACCGCACGCAGCAGCCGCAGGGCAGCCTGGTCGCCGGCCTCCAGCGCCCAGCTGGAGAAGCCGACCAGGTCGGTGAAGAGGATCGCCACGTCGACCTTGCCGCGCCCTCGGTCCTGCGACTCGGCCAGCCGCTGCCAGGCCTGCAGCGCGGTCAGGCCCAGCTCGCCGACAAAGCCGGGCTCGTCGCCGCGCAGCTCGACCAGCTGCCGGGCAGCAAGGTCCGAAGGCCGCCCGCGGGCGGTGGAGAGGTGATCGATGTGGTCGTCGTCACCGAGTGTCCGCTCCCGTGCCTGCCGTGCGAAGCCGACCAGCCTGGCGTTGCGGTTGAAGCGCCGCACCGCGGCGGCCCAGCGCCGGCTCGGTCTGCCTTCCATCGCCGGGAGCCTGGCAGAACTCAGCGGCTCTTCAGCAGGCGGCCGACCGCGGCCATCATCTCCTCGGTCTTCTCCTCGCGCGCCTCGGGGCTCTCGGCGCCGACGACGCAGTGGCGGGTGTGTTCGTCGAGCAGGGCGAGGGCGACTTTGTCGATCGCCGCCTGGGCGGCAGAGATCTGGGTGAGGATGTCGATGCAGTAGCGCTCCTCGTCGACCATCCGCTCGATGCCGCCGATCTGGCCGGCGATGCGGCGCAGTCGGTTTTTCACCTGCTCTTTGTTGTCGATGTAGCCGGGGTCCGCGTGGGTCTCCGCCATCTCTGGGTCCTTTCTCGGTGGGCTGTCAGCGATTATAGCGATACCCCCTCTGGGTATGTGCTACAGTCCTCGCATGGATACCCCCCGGCCGTATAAAAAGATCGTTCTCTTCGTCGCTGCACTGGCGGTTGTGTTCGGCGCCGCGGCGGCACTCGGCTCGATGGTCGAGCCGGCCGAGACGGAGGAGAGCGGGATGGAGGAGACGATGGCTACCCACACTGCAGAGACCGATACGCACGGCGCGCCCGCAAGCGAGGAGACGAGTAACGAACCGGCCGGGCTCGGCGTCGCCGCGGACGGCTACGCCGTGCGCTTCGCCCCGACCCAGTTCCAGCGCGGGGAGGCCCGCGAGCTGCACTTCACGGTCGAGACCGCCGGTGGCGCGCCGGTGACCGAGTTCGACGAGCTGCACGAGCGCCGCATGCACCTGATCGTCGTCCGCCGTGACGGCACCCGGTTCCGCCACCTGCATCCCGAGATGGATGCGGCCGGGACCTGGAGCGTCCCGGTTCGGTTCGACGAGGCCGGCGTCTATCGCGCCTTCGCCGACTTCTCGGCTGACGGCGAGCAGCACACCCTGGCCGGCGACCTCTTCGTCTCCGGCGGCGAGTTCGAGTCGCGGCCCTTCCCGGCGCCGCAGGAGGTCGACTCCACCGACGGCTACGAGGTCCACCTGGCGACGGGAGACCTGGTCGCCGGCGAGCACTCCGAGCTGAGCTTCTCGGTCAGCCGCGGCGGCCGCCCGGTCGAGGACCTGCAGCCCTACCTCGGCGCCAAGGGGCACCTGGTGGCGCTGCGCGAAGGCGACCTCGCCTTCCTCCACGCCCACCCGGAGGAGACCGAGGACGCGGCGGACGAGATCGTCTTCGACGCGACCTTCCCGACCGCCGGCCGCTACCGCCTCTACCTGCAGTTCAGGCACGACGGCGTCGTCGAGACGGTTGAATTCACCGTGGTGGTGTCGCGATGAGCCAGGCCGTGAAGAACACCCCGGAGGAGCGGCTCGATCTGCCGATCGAGGGCATGACCTGCTCCTCCTGCGCGGGGCGGGTCGAGAAGCGGCTGAACGAGCTTGCCGGGGTCGAGGCGACGGTCAACTTCGCCACCGAGCGGGCGACGGTCAGCTTCGACCCGGCCCGGGTCGCGCCCGAGGACCTGGTCGGGGCGGTCGAGGACATCGGCTACGCGGCCTCGCTGCCGAAGGCCGACGGCGGGGAGGACGAGGCGCCCGACGCCGACCCGACCGAGGAACTGCGCCGGCGGCTGCTCTTCTCCGCCGTCCTCTCGCTGCCGGTCCTGCTGATGGCGATGATCGAGCCGCTGCAGTTCGAGAACTGGCAGTGGCTGTCGCTGCAGCTGGCGACCCCGGTCGTCCTCTGGGCCGGCTGGCCCTTCCACAAGGCCGCCTGGCAGAACCTCAAGCACGGCGCGGCGACGATGGACACGCTGATCTCGCTCGGCACTCTCGCCGCGCTGGGCTGGTCGCTCTACGCGCTCTTCTTCGGCGACGCCGGCATGCCGGGGATGAAGATGCCTTTCGAGCTGGTCACCGAGCGGGGCGCCGGCGGCGACGAGATCTACCTCGAGGTTGCCGCCGTCGTCACCACCTTCATCCTCGCCGGTCGCTACTTCGAGGCCCGCGCCAAGCGCCGGGCCGGGGCGGCGCTGGAGGCGCTGCTCGATCTCGGCGCCAAGGAGGTCGCGCTGCTCGACGCCGACGGCAACGAGCGCCAGGTCCCGGTCGAGCAGCTCGCCGCCGGCGACCGCTTCGTCGTCCGGCCGGGCGAGAAGATCGCGACCGATGGCGTTGTCGAGAGCGGCGCCTCGGCGGTCGACCAGTCGCTGGTCACCGGCGAGTCGGTGCCGGTCGAGGTCGGCCCGGGCGACGAGGTGATCGGCGCGACGATCAACGCCGGCGGTCGCCTCGTGGTGCGGGCGACCCGGATCGGCGAGGAAACCGCGCTGGCGCAGATCGCCCGTCTCGTCACCGAGGCGCAGTCGGGCAAGGCGCCGGTCCAGCGCCTGGCCGACCAGGTCAGCGGCGTCTTCGTCCCGATCGTGATCGCCCTCGCCGTCGGCACCCTCGGCTTCTGGCTCGGCAACGGGGCGGGGGCGAGCTTCGCCTTCACCGCTGCGGTCGCGGTCCTGATCATCGCCTGCCCCTGCGCGCTGGGCCTGGCGACGCCGACCGCGCTGCTGGTCGGCACCGGCCGCGGCGCCCAGCTGGGCCTGCTGATCAAGGGACCGGAAGTGCTCGAGTCGACGCAGCAGATCGACACCGTCGTCCTCGACAAGACCGGCACGGTGACCAGCGGTGAGATGTCCGTGGTTGCCGTCCACCCGGCCCCGGGGGTCGACGAGGCCGAGGTCCTGCGGAACGCAGGCGCCGTCGAGGATGCCTCCGAGCACCCGATCGCCACGGCGATCGCGGCCCGCGCCAAGCAGGAGTTCACGTTGCTGCCGGCGGTCCACGAGTTCGCCAGCTCCGCCGGGCTGGGCGTCCAGGGCGTGGTCGGCGACCACGCGGTCGTCGTCGGCCGCGCCTCCTTCCTCGCGGACTGGGCGATGCACCTGCCCGCCGAGCTGGAGGGCGCCCGCCGCGAGGCCGAAGCCCGCGGCCAGACCGCTATCGCGGTCGGCTGGGACGGCGCGGCGCGGGGCCTGCTGGTCGTCGCCGACACCGTCAAGCCCTCCAGCCGAGAGGCGATCGCCGAGCTGCGCGAGCTCGGCCTGCGCCCGGTGCTGCTGACCGGCGACAACGAGGCGACCGCCAAAGCGGTAGCTGGCGAGGTCGGAATCGACGAGGTGATCGCCGAAGTGCTGCCGGACGAGAAGGCGGCGGTCGTCGAGCGCCTGCAGGCCGAGGGCCGCACCGTGGCGATGGTCGGCGACGGCGTCAACGACGCGCCCGCCCTCGCCCAGGCCGACCTCGGCCTGGCGATCGGCACCGGCACCGACGTGGCCATAGAGGCCTCCGACATCACCCTGATCTCGGGCGACCCCCGCGCCATAGCCGACGCCATCCGCCTCTCCCGCCGCACCCTGAAGACGATCAAGGGCAACCTCTTCTGGGCCTTCGCCTACAACGTCGCCGCGGTCCCCCTCGCAGCCGCCGGCTTCCTCAACCCCCTGATCGCCGGCGCCGCAATGGCCTTCTCCAGCGTCTTCGTGGTGACCAACTCACTGCGGCTGCGGAGGTTCTCCCCGCAGCGCTGAGCTCAGACGATTAGACGATTAAACGTCTAATCGTTTAGACGTTTAATCGTCTAAGCCGCCGCTACGGCGCGGTGGGCACGGCTGAAAACCACTTCCCCAACCTCTCATCCGTGAACACGCCGCTGCGCGGGCGCAGCTGGCGGCTGAGCGCGTCGCGCAGGTTCTGGCCTGCCTCCGGGTCGGCGACGAGGCCGTCGAAGATCGGGCCGGCCGCGGCCGGGTTCGGGAAGCGGGCGAAGTCGAAGGACCACTCGTAGTGCTCGCGGGCCCGTTCGTCGCGCCAGGCTTCATAGCCGGCGAGGCTCTCCTCGGGGCCGCTCAGTTCGCCGGCGACATGCAGGGCCTGCTCGATCGCGTCGGAGATGCCCTGCGCCGTCGAGGGGTTCTTGAAGTGACCGGCGTCGCCGACCAGCGCCCAGCCCGGGCCGTTGGCCTGGCGGAAGAAGCCGCGCAGCATCGTCTCCGGAGCGAGATGGATCGGGCCGACCTGCTCGGCGTCGGCCAGCCAGCCGCTGTCGAACCAGTCGTCGAATTTGCCCACGCCTTCGAGGAAGGTCAGCTGTCGCTTGGTCTGGTCGCCGCGGGTCAGCTCGGGGTCGATGCCGAGGATCAGCAGGCCGAGGTCGTCCTCGCACGGCGACCAGGCCAGCGAGCCGCTCTCGACCACGTCGATGAAGAAGCGGTCGCTCTTCGGCAGGCCGCGCCAGTAGCCGAACATGAAAGCCATCTCGCCGGCCAGCGGCCGTTCCTTCTCCAGGTGGAGCAGTTTGGCCACGGTCGAGGCGCGGCCGTCGGCGCCGAACACCCAGCGGGCCTCGATCTCCTCACCGCTCTCCAGCACCACACCGCGCACTGGATGATCCGGGGTCCCGGCGCCGATCAGCCCGGTCACCTTCTCGCCGAAGCGGGTCTCCGCGCCGGCCGCTTCCGCGACCTCCAGCAGCGCCTTGTCCAGCACCGGCCGGGTGATCGTCGCGGCGCGGTCGAAGCCGCCGATCGGGGTGAACGACCCCGAGACCTCGCGCCCGAGGGTGCGGACCCCGTAATCGATGAAGTTGACCCGGTGCTCGGCCTCGATCCGCTCCATCGCCCCCAGCTCGGCCAGCCGCGCCAGCGTGTTGGGGAAGAGGCAGTGGGTCGAGAGCACGTTCGCCGGTGGCGGTTCGCGGTCGACGAGCAGGACCTTCCAGCCCTGCTGCGCCAGCCGCGTCGCCAGCGGCGAGCCGGCGGCGCGGGCGCCGACGACGACCGCGTCATAGCTCGCGCCGCCGCTCATCAGCGCACCCGCCCGACGGTCAGCAGGTACTCCATCTCGAACCGCGCGTCGTCCTCGCCACCGAGGTTCCGCTCGGCGAAGAACTCGCTCAGCGCCTCGTTCAGCTCCTCCGTGCGGCCCTCTTTCTCGGCGTTGGCGCGGGCGGCGAGCGTCGGCCCGTAGAACCCCTTGAAGTGCTCGGCGAACTCGTCGGGGGCCTGGAAGGCGGTCACCTCGAGCACGTCGCGCTCGACCTTCTCCAGCTCGACCCGGTCGCCGAACAGCTCCCGCAGGTGGTCCTCGCCGCCCCACAACGGCGGCGGCGAGGCGCCGGCCGGGGGAGGGGGCATGAACTGGCCCATGGTCTTGAACAGACCGCCGATCATCCCCTCCGGGGTCCAGCTCAGCAGGCCGATCGTGCCGCCCGACTTGGCGACGCGGATCAACTCGTCGGCGGCGGCCTGGTGGAACGGCGCGAACATCACGCCGATCGCGGAGATGACGGCATCGAAGCTGTCGTCCTCGAAGGGCAGGCCCTGGGCGTCGGCCTCGGCCCACTCCAGCTCGACCCCGGCGGCGGCGGCGCGGGCGCGGCCGGCCTCGAACAGCTCCGGGGTGAGGTCGCTGGCGATCACCTCGGCGCCGGCCTGGGCGGCCGGGATCGAGGCATTGCCGGTGCCGGCGGCGACGTCGAGGACGCGCTGGCCGGCGCCGATGCCGGCGAACTCGACCAGCCGCGGCCCGAGCGGGGTGAGGAAGGTCTCGACCATCGAGGGGTAATCCCCCGAGGCCCACATCTTGCGGTGTTTCTGCCTCAGCTCTGGGCTGGGGCCCTGGGTGTCGGTGGTCGCGCTCACTTCGTCAGGTCTCCTTTGGATCGGTTGATGGTCCCTTTCTACGCCCACCCCCATCACCGTTCAACTTCAAAATCTGCAGTTAGGCGCCTACACTGCCCGTAGAGCCAGATGCCGGAGAGCTACGGACAGTTCTGCCCGGTCGCCCAGGCGGCCGAGGTCTTGACCGAGCGCTGGACCCTGCTGGTCCTGCGCGAGCTGCTGATGGGCAGCACCCGCTTCAACGAGATCCAGCGCGGGGTGCCGCGGATGTCCTCCTCGCTGCTGAGCAAACGACTGCGCGAGCTGGAGCGCTCGGACCTGCTCACCCGGGAGCCGCTACAGGGGGAGCGAGGCTACGCCTACCGGCTGACCCCGGCCGGCGAGGCGCTGGGGCCGCTGGTCGTCTCGCTCGGGACCTGGAGCCGGGACTGGCTGAAGCGCGAGATCAGCGCCGAGGAGGCCGACCCGGCGCTGCTGATGTGGGACCTGCGGCGCAGCGTCCGCCTCGACCGGCTGCCGCAGGAGCGGGTCGGGGTCTTCTTCCGCTTCCGCGACGCCGAAGAGGGCAAGCGCGCCTGGTGGCTGGTGGCCGAGCAGGCGAACGCCGACCTCTGCTTCACCGATCCCGGCTTCGGGATCGACCTCCAGGTCGACGCCGAGACGCGGGCGATGGCCGAGGTCTGGGTCGGCAAGCAGGAGCTGGGGACGGCGATGCGCTCGAAGAAGGTCCGTGTGACCGGCCCCGAGCACCTGGTGCGGAGCCTGCCCGACTGGCTCGGGTTCAGCACCTTCGCCTATCCCGACCCCGCCGCCGAGCTGGCGGCGCGGCAGCAACCCGCCTGAATCCGGCCGCACCTTCGTTCGGGATCGTCGCCCGGCGGGTAGCCCTTAGGTAGGCAGGTAAGGGGGCTTCTACGGGCTGAAGGGGAGGTGCGAAGCGTGCAAGTTGCGGACGGTCGACGCCTCTTGATCCTCGTGGTCCTCGTCCTCTGCGGCTTCGGCCTCGTCTTCGCCGTCTCCTCGCCCGATGCCCAGCGACCGCTGTGCGGGGGCAAGCGGGCGACGATCTCCTCCAACGATCGCGTCATCCACGGCAGCCGCGGCCCCGACGTGATCGTCGCCGGTCCCGGTCCGAACCGGATCTTCGGCGCTCGCGGCAACGACGTGATCTGCGGCGGCCACGGCCGCGACCGGATCGAGGGCGGGCGGGGCAAGGACACGATCGACGGCAAGAAAGACGCCGACCTGGTCCACGGCGGCCGCGGCTCCGACGAGGTCGACGGCGGCTCCGGCCGCGACAACGTCCGCGGCGGCAGCGGCAACGACGCGGTCCGCGGCGGGCCCGGCCGCGACGACGTCGGCGGCGGTCGCGGCGACGACAGCGTCGAAGGCGGGGGCGGAGGCTTCGACACCGTCGCCGGCGGCATCGGCCGGGACCGGATCGACGGCGGCGCCGGCGCCCACGACATCGCCTCCTACCGCAGCGCGGGCGGCCCGATCGAGGTGGACCTCGCGAGCGGCAGGGTCGGCGGCGCCGAGCAGGAGCGGCTGACGGGCATCGAGGATGTGATCGGCGGCACCGGCGACGACCTGATGGCGACCTCCGAAGTGACGGCGAACCGGCTCGAGGGCGGGCCGGGGGACGACCGGCTGCTCGGCAACCTGCAGCGGGACCAGGCCTTCGGCGGTCCCGGCAGCGACGAGTGCTTCGGCTCCTTCTCCGTCGCCGAGTCGTGCGGGTCGGCCAGCGGCGCCGGCACCCGGGTGGAGCTGTACGAGAGCCTGACCGGCGCCCCCAGCCTGGCGATCGCCGGCGACGCCGGGACCGACGCGATCGCCGTCGGCGAACGGAACGGCCGCTTCGTCATCCGCTCCGCGGCGGGCAACGCCGTGCGCCTCGGCGACCGGCGCTACGCCGACGGCTGCGGTCTCCGCGGCGCCGCCGTCGTCTGCGCCGGTCGCGCCAACCTGATCCTCGTCTCCCTCGGCCCCGGTAACGACAGCATCGCGATCCAGCGCTCGCTGCGGCCGGGGATCTCGGTCACGGTCGACGGCGGCGCGGGGAGCGACTGGCTGCGGGGCGGACCGGCGGGCGACACGCTCTACGCGGGCGACGACGCCGACCCCGACCTGCTGCAGGGCGGCGCCGGCGACGATGCCCTCTTCGGCGTCAACATCCTCCATCCGCGGCGAAGCTCCGGCCCGGCGAGGATGCTCGGCGGCAGCGGCGACGACCTGCTGATCGGCGGCCAGCCGTGCGAGGGCGACCGGTTCGTCGGCGGCCCCGGCGCCAACGACAGCGCCTCCTTCGCCCGCGTCCGCAACGAGGGTGTCTTCGTCCGAGCCCAGATCGGCGGCGAGGTGGTCGACCCCGGCCTGGCGACTTGCGCGCCCGGGCGCATCGCCCGCGGGACCGAGAAGATCGAGGGATCCCCCGGTCCTGACGTCCTGATCGGGGCCACCCGGGATGACGTCCTGCTCGGTCGCGGCGGTGCCGACGAACTCGACGGGCGCGGCGGCCGGGACCGCTGCATCGGCGGCCGTGGCGCCGACCGCGGGCGCGGCTGCGAGTACCTGCGTAACTAGGGCCGCGACGGCGGCAGGCCTAGGGCCTGCCCTCCGTCGCGACCTCCGGGCCGCCGCGCTCGACCTCGATGCGGGGGAGGATCCGCTCGAGCCAGTCCGGGATCCACCAGTTGCGGCTGTCGAGCAACTGCATCACCGCCGGTACCAGGACCATCCGGACCAGGGTGGCGTCGAGGAAGATCGCCGCCGCCAGGCCGATCCCGAAGAGCTTGAGGAAGACTTCGGGGGAGGCGACGAAGGCGAGGAAGACGACGACCATGATCGCCGCCGCCGCGGTGATCACCCGCGCCGTCTTCGCCAGACCGTCGGCGACGGCCCTCCGCGTGTCGCCGTCCTTCAGGTACTCCTCGCGGATCCGTGAGACGAGGAACACCTCGTAGTCCATCGAGAGGCCGAAGAGGATCGCGAACATCATCACCGGCATGAACGGAGCGATCGGCACTTCGTGGTCGATCCCGATCAGTTCCCCGACCGCCCCGCCCTGGGCGACCAGGGTCATCACCCCGTAGGCGGCGCAGACCGAGAGCAGGTTCATGATCCCCGCCTTGAGCGAGATCAGCGGCGAGTGGAAGGCGAGCAGCAGCAGCAGGAACGAGAGCCCGACCACGGCGATGATGAACAGCGGGATGCGGCCGGTGATGTAGGTGCTCTGGTCCTCGAGCGCGGCGTTGACGCCGCCGACCAGCGCGGTGACGCCCGAGTCGCCGACCGCGGCCGGGATCACCGTGTCGCGCAGGTGTTCGACCAGTTCGGTGGTCGCCTCGTCCTGGGGGGAGGTGGTGGGGATCACGGTGACGATCGCCGCCGTGTCGTCCGAGTTGAAGCGCACGGGCGGCACGTAGGCGACGCCGTCGTCCTGGCGCAAGTCTGCGGCCAGGGCATCGATCGTCCCCTTGGCGCCGGCGTCGGGGAGTTCGGCGGCGATCACCAGCGGGCCGTTGGCGCCGGGCCCGAAGCCCTCGCTGATCAGGTCGTAGGCCTGGCGGGTCATCGTGTCCTTGGGATCGTTGCCGGCGTCGGGGAAGCCGAGCCGCATGCCGAGCGCCGGCGCGGCGAGCGCCAGCAGGATCGCGGTGGCGACGATCGCCGCCGGCCACGGCCGCCGCTGCACCCAGTGGCTCCAGCGGGCGGCGGGGGAGTTGCCGTCTTCTTCGACCTTGTCGAGACGCCGGCCGAGGAACGGGATCCGCAGCCGGTCGACGTTCGGCCCGAGGTAGGAGAGCAGCGCCGGCAGCAGGGTGATCGAGGCGAGCATCACGACCAGCACCGCCAGCGAGGCCGAGATCGCGACCCCGTACATGTAGGGGAGGCCGGTGAGGAAGAGTCCCAGCACGGCGATGACGACGGTGCCGCCGGCGATGATCACGCTGCGCCCGGCGGTGCTGACCGCCTCGACGACGGCGTCGTGGCGGTCCTTGCCGGCCTTCATCGCCGAGCGGAAGCGGGTCAGGACCAGCAGCGCGTAGTCGATCCCGACGCCGATCCCGATCAGGCCGGCGACGGCGAGGGTCCAGTCGGGAACGTCGATCACGTTGGCGAGGAGGGCGATCAATCCGCCCCCGGAGATCCCGATCCCGATCAGGGCGACGACGAGTGGCAGGCCGGCGGCGACCAGCGAGCCGAAGGCGATCACCAGCACGATCGCCGCCGCGAGGAAGGCGATCCCCTCTTCGTTGCCGCCTTCCTGGGCGCGGACGATGGGATCGCCGCCGAGCTCGATCTGCAGGCCGTCGCCGCTGTTTTCTTCGGCAGCCGCGACCAGCGTTTCGCCGTCCTCTTTGGGCACCTCCCAGCCGGGAACCGTCAGCGGCAGCGTGGTGGTCGCGATCTGGCCGTCGTCGGAGACCCGGATCGCTTCCCGTTTCTCGATGTTCTCGACCCCTTCCGCCTCGCGGAAGAAGGCATTCACGTTCTGCTTGGCGGCCGGGCTCATCGCTCCCGAGGGGTCCTTCCAGACGACGTAGACTTCCTGCCCCGAGTAGCCGTCGAACGCGCTTTCGGTCAGCTCGCTTGCCGCCTTCGACTCCGATCCGGGCGTGTTGTAGTCGGCTTCGTACTCGCCGGCGAAGGAGGAGCCGAGCCCGATCAGGACGACGGTGGCCACGATCCAGGCAAGGACCATGCTGCCGCGGCGGCGGTAGGCGATATCGGCGAGGCGGGAGAGGCGGCGGGTCATGAGTCCCTCCTGTAAAGATCGTTAACGACTGGAATGGTTCAAGGACGGAACGATTCATAGCACAAACTAATGGGTAAGCTTCCTCTCGTATGACCCAGGACCGGATCAACGGCGATCGCGCCCCCTCGACGCTGGCCTTCCTCCTATCCCAGGTGGGAATCCACGCCTCGCGGCGCTTTGCGGAGCTGATCGCCGCCGTCGATCTCAACCCGCCCCTCTTCCGCATCCTCAACCTCGTCGATGCCGCCGAGGGCGAGTCGCAGCAGGCGATCGGGGCCGCGATCGACGTTCCCGCCAGCCGCATGGTCGCCCTGGTCGACGAGCTGGAGCACCGCGGTCTGGTCGAGCGCCGCCCGGACCCCACCGACCGGCGGGTCCGAGCCCTCTACCTCACCCGCAAGGGCCGGCAGACTCTCGCCCGGGGCCGGAAGATCGCGCGGGAGCACGAGCAGGCCCTAACCCGCGGCCTCGCCCCGGCGGACCGCAAGCGCTTGCTGAAGCTGCTGCAGAAGATGGTCGACGAGCAGGCGATCGGCAAAGGCGTCCACCCAGGCCTCAGCGACTCGAAACCGTTGCGCAACTGAGGTTGCAGGCAGCCCGGGCGGCGGGCGCGAGCCTTTCTCCCCGCCTACGGTTTATGTAGGGCCGGCGCGTACGCCGGCTTTCCTCTTCCTTCATGCCGAATCCGACCGCAAAACCGCGCCGGCGCTGGCTCTCATCGCTTCTGGCGATGACCCTTGCCCTGCTCGCCAGCTGCCTCTTCGCGGTAGCCACCGCGCCCGCCAAGAGCAACTCCGAGAAGTTGGAAGCGGTCGAAGAGAAGATCGGCGCGGTCGAAGAGCGCGAAGGCGTCCTCACCTCCGACATCGAAGCGATGGGGAACGAAATCTCCGCCCTCGAAGGGCAGGTGTCGGCGCTGCGCAACCAGGAGGCCGCGGCCGAAGAAGAGCTCGTCGCCAAGCAGGCCGAACTGGACCGGGCCGAAGCGGAACTGAAAAAGGCACTGAGCCGTCTGCAGACCCTGCGCGGTCGCCTCAAGCGGGCGCTGGTCGTCCTCCGCGAGCGGCTCGTCGCGATCTACACCTACGGCTCGACCGACATCACCTCGGTGGTGCTGAGCGCCGAGGACTACGGCGACATGGTCGCCCGCACCGAGTACTTCGACGCGATCAACGAAAGCGACGCGAAGCTGGCCGAGCGGGTGCGCGAACTGCGCGACGAAGCGAAGAAGCTGGTCCGGATCCGCAAGGTCTCGAAACTGACGATCGAAAAGGCGCGCGACCAGATCGCCGCCAAGGAGCAGCGGCTGGAAGCGACCCGCGCGACGCTCGAGTCGCGCGAGGGCGCGCTCCTCTCCGCCCGGGCGGAGCGCCGCCGGACGCTGAAGGGCATCGAAGGCGAGCGCCACGAGCACGAGGAAGTGGCGAGCGGGATCCGGGCCGAGATCGCCCAGGAAATCGCCGAAGCGACCGGCGGCGTGACGCTGCCGGCCGGGCCGATGCCCTCACCGAGCGCTGCCGGTTTCATCTGGCCGGTCGAAGGAACCTTCACCTCCGGTTTCGGCTACCGCTGGGGGCGGATGCACGAGGGGATCGACATCGCCGCCGCGGAAGGCACGCCGATCCGCGCCGCGGCCAGCGGCACCGTGATCCTGATGCAGTCCGAGTACGAAAGTGGCGGTTACGGCAACTACACCTGCATCGACCACGGCGGCGGGCTCTCCACCTGCTACGCCCACCAGTCCAGCTTCGCCACCTCGACCGGCGCCAGCGTCAGCCAGGGCGACCTGATCGGCTACGTCGGCAACACCGGCCACAGCTACGGCGCCCACCTCCACTTCGAGGTGCGGATCAACGGCGCCGCGACGGACCCGCTCGGCTACCTCTAGCTAGACCTCTACGCTTCACGGCGTGGCGGAGCTGATCCTCTACGCGATTCCCGCGTTCGTGCTGCTGCTCGTCGTCGAGCTGCTCTCCTTCAAGTACGCGCGTGACGAGGACCTGGTCGGCTACGAGGCGCGCGACACCCGCACCAGCCTGACGATGGGCGGCGGCAACGTCGCGATCAACGCCGTCTGGAAGCTGGTTGTGGTCGCGATCTACGCCGGCCTCTACGAGCTGACCCCGCTGCGGATGCCGGCCGACATGTGGTGGACCTACGCGCTGCTCTTCCTCGCCGACGACTTCGCCTACTACTGGTTCCACCGCATCCACCACGAGATGCGGATCTTCTGGGCCAGCCACGTCGTCCATCACTCCTCCGAGCACTACAACCTCTCGACCGCGCTGCGGCAGACCTGGACGCCGATGACCGCGCTGCCCTTCTGGGCGCCGCTGGCGCTGCTCGGCTTCCCGCCCTGGATGATCCTCACCCAGCAGGCGATCAGCCTCATCTACCAGTTCTGGATCCACACCGAGCGGGTGAAGAAGATGCCCGCCTGGTTCGAGTTTTTCTTCAATACGCCCTCGCACCACCGCGTCCACCACGGCTCCAACGAGGTCTACCTCGACCGCAACTACGGCGGCATCCTGATCGTCTGGGACCGCCTCTTCGGCACTTTCCAGGGCGAGACCGAGCGGGTCCGCTACGGGCTGACCCAGAACATCAGGAGCTTCAAGCCGACCCACGTCGCCTTCCACGAGTTCGTCGCGATCGCCCGCGACGTGCGCCAGGCGACGAGCTGGCGCGAGCGCTGCGGCTATCTCTTCCGCGGGCCGGGATGGTCGCCGGACGGGACCGAGGGCGGGACGCGGGGGTAGGCGTGTCGCTTTTGTGGCCTATAGGGCCACAAAGGCGACACTAGGGCTGGAGGCGCCGGTGGCTCCAGCCGCCCTCGCCTTTTATGTAGAGCAGGCGGCGGTGGAGGCGCGTGGGGCTGCCGTGCCAGAACTCGACCAGGTAGGGATCGAGGCGGAAGCCGCCCCAATTCGGCGGGCGGCGCAGCTCCTCGCCGTCTAGCTCGTCGGCCCTTTGCCGCAGGGCCTCGGGATCCGCGAGCGCGGCGCCCTGGTCCGATGCGACGGTCGTCGCCCGCCCCGCCGCCGGACGTTCGGCGAACAGCGCGTCGGACTCCTCCTCGCTCAATCGCTCGACCGGGCCCTCGATCGTGATCTGCTGCAGGGTCTCGCGCCAGTAGAGGATTCCCGCCGCCCTTGGGTTGGCGTCGAGGTCGCGTCCCTTGCGGCTCTCGTAGCTGCCGGCAAAGACGAGAGTGGGGGACAGCTGCTTGACGAGCAGGGTCCGGACCGACGGCCTGCCCTCACTGTCTGCGGTCGCCAGCGCCAGAGCCCGCGGCTCGCGCACCCCCCGTTCGTCTGCGATGCGTAGCCAGCGCTCCAGCAGCGGCAGCGGGTCCTCCGGCGGCGAGTCGAACTCGGGCAGCTCCAGCGTCGGGTCGCCCGACAGCGTTTCGACCGGTTCGGCGCTCACGTCGCCAATCTATGCTGTCGCGCGCTCCGCCACCAGCCGCTTGTAGAGCTCTGTGTAGGCCTTCGCGGTGCGCTGGATCGAGAGTTCCCCGGCGCGCTGCTGGGCTCGCTCGGCGAGCTCGCCGCGCAGCTCGCTGTCGTCGATCAGGGTTTCCAGCACCTCGTGCAGGGCGCGGTCGTCGTCGGGCTGGACGAAGACCGCCGCGTCACCCCAGAGCTCGCGCAGCGAGGGGATGTAGCCGAGCACCAGCGCGCAGCGCTCGCGGGCCGCGGCGAGGATCCCGAGGCCGGCGGGGTCGTAGGCGGTCGGGGCGGCGAAGATCGAGGCGCTGCGGCGCAGCTCGGCCAGGGCCGAGACGCCGAGCGCGCCGGTGCTCTCGGCGAAGCGGACCCTGCCCATCGGGCCGAGGTCGCCGGCGACGGTCACCGGCCAGGCGAGGCGCGCGGCGGCGGCGTCGAGGGTCGCCAGGTTCTTGGCCGCGTCCCAGACCCGCTCGGCCCCCAGCACCAGCGCGCTCTTGCCGACGTCCGAGGCGGCGACGGGGGGCGCCGAGCCGTGGTGGATGACGGTGGCGACGCCGGGGCGCAGCCGGTGGTCGCTCTCGAGCTCGTCCAGCATCGCCCTGGTCGGCGCGACGACGGCGTCGGCGCCGTCCAGCCCGGCCGCCATCTGTTCGCGGTAGTGACCCCATTCCGGCGGCGCGTCGGAGCCGTGCACCGCCCGCCACCAGGAGAGCACCGAGGAGTGGGCGACGACCACCTTGGGCGCCGCCAGCGGCAGCGCCCCGTGGGCGTAGGAGCAGAGGTGGACGACGTCGGGCTGCTCCTCTTCCTCGAGGATCTGCAGCCAGCGTCCGGCGGCGGCGACGTCAACCCAGGAGTCCTCCATCCACTCCAGCCGGTAGCCGCTTTCGTGCACGCGGGCGGGAAGCAGGGCGCGCTGCTCGCGCCGCATCCGCGGCCCCATCGTCGCGACCACGACCTCGATGCCCGCACCCTCCAGCGCCGCGGAAAGCTCGGCGGTATAAGCGAAGACGTCGCCGACCGTGTCGGTGGCGATCAGGACCTTCATCGGGCCTCCCGCGACTGGTTAACGTTCTTCTTCTTACCTGCTGGGCGGGTGGGTAAACCGGCGCGGTCGGGGAACGGTGCGATTCTTCTCGTTGTGAGCGAAGAGAAGAAGGGCGTGCGCGCGGTCGTAACCGGCAAGGTGCAGGGCGTTTTCTTCCGCGACTCCGCCGTTTCGCGGGCGCACGAGCTGGGCGTCCTCGGCTGGGTCCGCAACGCCGACGACGACACCCTTCAGGCCCACGCGGAGGGGCCGACGCCGGCGGTCGACGAGTTCGTCGCCTTCCTCGAAGCCGGGCCGCCCGCCGCCCGCGTCGAGGCGGTCGAGGTCGAGCCGGCGAAGGTCGAGGGCCACGAGCAGTTCGCCGTCCGCGGTGTCAGCGCCGGCGCCTTCGTCGTCCAGGAGCACTGGGCGACCGCCCATCACTTCGACCTGCGGCTCGAGGTCGACGGGGTGATGCGCTCCTGGGCGGTGCCGAAGGAACCGTCGATGGATCCGGCCGACAAGCGGCTGGCGATCGAGGTCGAGGACCACTCGCTGGAGTACGGGAGCTTCGAGGGGGAGATCGACGGCGGCAAGGTGAAGATCTGGGACCGCGGCACCTACGAGCAGGGCGGGCGGGTGCCCTGGCCGGAGGCGCTGGAGCGCGGCCACGCGGTCTTCGTCCTCCACGGCGAGAAGCTCGAGGGCGGCTTCGCCCTGCAGCGGACGCGCGGGGGCGAGAAGCCGCAGTGGCTGCTGATCAAGCGGAAGGACGAGTTCGCGCGGCTCAAGTGATTAGAAAAAGCGACCGATGTACCACCGGTGGACAGATCGTCTAGTGCATTCGACCGCTCACGCCTGGTTGCGTTTGCCGGGCTCGGCCTGCTTGCTGCGCTGCTGGCCTTCTACGCCGTCGTCGTAGTCGGCGAACTCCCCGGCGAAGGGCTGCAGACGGCCGTCGGGCGCTGGGTCTACGACGTCATCGTCCTCGGCGCCGCGGCGATCGTCCTCTGGCGCGCGCTGCGGATGCCGGCGGAGCGGCGGGCCTGGCTCGCCCTCGGCGTCGGCCTGCTCCTCTGGGCGCTCGGCCAGACCTACTACTCGGTCGTCCTCTATTACGCCGAACCGGCCCCGTTCCCCTCGCCCTCGGACGCGCTCTTCCTCGCCTTCTACCCGGCCAGCTTCGTCGCCCTGGTGCTGCTGCTGCGGGCCCGGGTCGCCCACCTCGACCCGCTGGCCTGGGTCGACGCCCTGATCGGGGCCCTGGCCGTCGCCGCGGTCGCCGCGGCGCTGATCTTCCCGCCGGTCCTCGAAGCGCTCGGCGGCAGCCCGCTCGGCGTCGCCGTCAGCCTCGCCTACCCCTGCATGGACCTGGTCCTGCTGGGGCTGCTGAGCGGCGCCTTCGTCCTCTCCAAATGGTGGACCAGCGGCACCTGGCTGCTGATCGCCGCCGCCCTGCTGCTGTTCGGCGTCTGCGACGTGGTCTACCTCTCGGCCGGCGGGCAGTCGACCGCCGCCCTCAACGCGGCCAGCGTCGGCTGGCCTCTCGCCTTCCTCCTCCTCGCTCTCGCCTCCTGGCTGCCCGCGACCGAGGACGAGGCGACGGTCGGCGCCGGGCGCCGCCGCATCGCCGTGCCGCTGGCGATGGCGATCGTCGTCATCGGCCTGCTCGTCGGCGCCAGCTTCCTCGACGTCGACACCACCGCGGTCGCCCTCTCCGCCGCTTGCCTGGTCGCGGTGCTGGTGCGGCTGCTGATCACTTTCAACCAGAACACCGGGATGCTCGAGGCGAGCGAAGAGGAGGCGCTGACCGACGACCTCACCGGGCTCGCCAACCGCCGGGCGCTGATGGCCGACCTCGAGCGCGCCGCCGCCGCCACGCCGCCCGAACCGACGGTTCTGGCGCTGTACGACCTCGACGGCTTCAAGTCCTACAACGACACCTTCGGCCACCCCGCCGGGGACGACCTGCTGCGCCGGCTCGGCAAGCAGCTGGCCGCCTCGATGCGGCCCTTCGGCCACGCCTACCGGCTCGGCGGCGACGAGTTCTGCATCCTCGCCTCGACCCGCGGCCACTCGGCCGACGCGATCTGCGAGGGGGCCGAAGAGGCGCTCTCGGATCGCGGCACCGGCTTCTCGATCAGCGCCTCCTGGGGCAAAGTCCTGATCCCGGTCGAGGTCGTCTCCCCGACCGACGCGCTGCGCCTCGCCGACCGCCGCATGTACGCGAAAAAGGGCCGCCGCGCCGATTCCGCCCGCAGCCAGACCCGAGGCGTGCTGCTCAGCGTCCTGCGCGAGCGCGAGCCGGGCCTGGAGCGCCACCTCGACGGGGTCGCCCACCTCGCCGCGGTCTTCGGCCGCCAGCTCAACCTCGACGCCGAGGAGATCGACGTCCTCGTCCGCGCCGCCGAGCTGCACGACATCGGCAAGATCGCGATCCCCGACGAGATCCTCCACAAGGAGGGCGAGCTGACCGAGGAGGAGTGGGCGCTGATGCGCAAGCACCCGAAGATCGGCGAGCGGGTGCTCGACGCGGCGCCGGCGCTCGGGCCGGTCGCCAGCCTGGTGCGCTCGACCCACGAGCGCTGGGACGGTGAGGGCTACCCCGACAGGCTCGCCGGCCGCGACATCCCCCGCGGCGCCCGCGCGATCCTCATCTGCGACGCCTACAACGCGATGACCGAAGGTCGCCCCTACCGGCCACCGATGAGCAGCGCGGAGGCGATCGAGGAGCTGCAGCGCGGCAGCGGGACCCAGTTCGATCCCGAGCTGGTCAAGTGCTTCGCCGAGAAAGTCGTCCCGGCTCTGGAGCGCGAGTCCGCGGCAGCAGCGCGCTGAGCCCTCGCCGCTACGGTTCTAGCCGTGGCGGTGACCCTCGACGAGCTGGTGGTGGCGGACACGCCGGATGCCTGGCGCGCCTGCGGCTTCGCGGTCGACGACGACGTCTGCGTCGTCGGCGAGGTGCGGATCCGGTTTGCGCCGGAGCAGGAGAGGCGTGGGCTGAGCGGCTGGTCGCTGCGCGGGGTCGAGTCGACCGAGCTCGACGGCCTGGCGACGACGCGCTCCGAGCGGCCGTTGCCCGAGTCGGCGCCGGCGCATCCCAACGGCATCGCCGCGCTCGACCACGTGGTCGCGATCTCCTCCGACCTCGACCGCACCGTCGGCGCGCTCGAGGCCGCCGGCCTGGACCTGCGCCGGATCCGCGAGGAGCCGACCCCCGCTGGGGCGCCGCGACAGGCCTTCTTCCGGCTCGGGCAGGCGATACTCGAGGCCGTCCAGGAGCCGGCCGAGGCGACCGAGCGGGCTGGGGGAGACCGCCCCGCCTTCTTCTGGGGTCTCGCCTTCGTCGCCCCCGACCTCGACGCGACGTCGCCTTCCTCGGCGACCGGGCGAGCGAGCCGAGGGACGCCGTCCAGCCCGGGCGGCGGATCGCCACCCTGCGCCGCAGCGCCGGCCTCTCGCTGCCGGTGGCGCTGATGACGCCTCGCTGACCTCGATTGAAAAGAACCCTTTCGAAAGTTATCTTTCGAAAATGGCGAAGCAGCGGACCGTCACGCTGACCGACCCGCGGGCGCTGCGGGCGATGGCGCACCCGACCCGGCTCGAGCTGATCGGGCTGCTGCGCCGCGGCGGGCCGCTGACCGCGACCCAGGCGGCGGAGCGGATCGGCGAAAGCCCGGCCAGCTGCTCCTTCCACCTGCGGCAGCTGGCCAAGTACGGGCTGGTCGAGGAAGCCGGCGGCGGTCGCGGTCGCGAGCGCCCCTGGCGGGCGACCGCGATCTCCACCGAATGGCCGGTCCTCGCCGAGAGCGAGGAGACCCGGGCGGCGGGGGAGATGCTCTCGCGGGTGGTCGTCGAGCGTTACTTCGAGAACGCGGTCGAGTGGCTCGAGCGTCAGCCGGGCGAACCGCCGGAGTGGGCCGAGGCCGCGCTCATCGGCGACACCCAGGTCGAGATGACGGTCGAGGAGATGCACGAGGTCGAGGCAAGGATGCGCGAGCTGCTCGAGCCCTACCTGAAGCGCCTGGAGGACCGTTCGCCCGCGGTGCCGGGCTCTCGCCCGGTCAGCATCATCGCCCTCGCCTTCCCGCTGGCCGAGCCGGAGCGCAGGGACTGACGGTGCAGCGGCCACCGACCCCGCCGCTGCTTCGCTCCAACCGCTCCTTTCGCGACTTCTGGACCGGCCAGACGATCTCGCTCTTCGGCGACGAGATCACCCTCCTGGCGCTGCCCCTGCTGGCGATCTTCGAGCTCGACGCCGGGCCCGCCCAGGTCGGCCTGCTGAGCGCCACGGCGCTGGCGCCGAACCTCCTGTTCTCGATCCACCTCGGCGCCTGGGCCGACCGCCGCCATCGCCGGCGGGCGCTGATGGTCGCCGCCGACCTCGGCCGCGCGGCGCTGCTGCTGACGATTCCGCTGGCGGCGCTGCTCGGCGTCCTCACCTTCGCCCAGCTCTACGTCGTCGCCTTCGCCGCCGGTTCGCTTAGCGTCCTCTTCGCTGTCGCCTACAACGTCGTCTTCGTCTCCCTGGTCGAGCGCGAGGACTACGTCGACGCGAGCGCGCTCCTCAACGGCAGCCGCGCCGTCGCGATCACCAGCGGCAGCGCGCTCGGCGGCCTTCTCGTGCAGGTGCTGACCGCGCCGTTCGCGCTCTTCGCCGACGCCTGCTCCTACCTCGCCTCGGCGTTCTTCGTCCGGCGGGCGGACGGGGACGAGCCCGAGCCGGACCGCGACCGCGAGCTCGATCTGGCGGCGGGGGGCCGCTACATCGCCCGCACCCCGCTGGTCCGGGCGACGCTGCTCGCCTCGGCCACGCTCAACCTCTTCAACCTCGGCTTCTACGGGCTGTTCGCCCTCTATGCGACCCGCCACCTCGGCCTCTCCGCGGGGGAGCTGGGGCTGGTGATGGCGATCGGCGGCCTCGGCTGCCTGACCGGGATCCTGATCACCGGCCGGCTCAACCGGCGGCTCGGCCTCGGCAAGGCGCTGATCGTCGGCTTCGTCGTCACGCCCGCGCCGCTGCTGCTGGTCCCGGCCGCCGCCGGGGTGCCCGGTCTGGCGATGCCGCTGCTCGCGGTCGCCGAGTACTTCAACGGGGTCGGCCTGATGGTGCTCGACGTCGGTCTCGGCGCCCTCTACGCCGCCGCCGTCCCCGACCCGCTGCGGGCCCGCGTCTCGGGCGCCTTCCTGCTGGTCAACTACGGCGTGCGGCCGATCGGCGCCCTCGGCGGCGGCCTGCTGGCGGCGGCGATCGGGCTGCAGACGACGATGTGGGTGACCGCGATCGGCGCCCTCCTCGGGGTCCTGTGGCTGTTCCCCTCGCCGATGCCGCAACTGCGCGACCTGCCCGAGGCGGCGCTCGACGGTCACTCCGCCGGCAGCGGCCCCGGTTAGGGCGACTGGCTAGCCGCCCAGCCAGGACGTACCATCCGGTCCATGGGCGAGTTCCGCTACGAGGGGCACCGCATCTCCTTCGACGACTACGGAGAGGGGGAGCGGCCGATCGTGCTCGTCCACGGCCTGCTGATGAACCGCCGCATGTTCGACCGCCTGGGCCCGGAGCTGGCCGAGCGCGGCAACCGGGTGATCACCGTCGACATGCTCGGCCACGGGCGCTCGGACCGGCCCGAGGACCTGCGGCTTTACTCGATGCCGCTCTTCTCCCGCCAGCTGGTGGCGTTGCTCGACCACCTGGAGATCGACCAGGCGGCGATCGGCGGCACCTCGCTCGGCGCCAACATCGCCCTGGAGATGGCGGTCCGCCAACCGAAACGGGTGCAGGCGCTGTTCATCGAGATGCCGGTCCTGGACAACGCGCTCTCCTTCGTCGCCGCCTTCTTCACCCCGGTGCTGCTCGGCCTGAAACTTGGCCGCCCGGTCTTCGAGGGCGTTTCGATCGCCACCTCGCTGATCCCCCGCACCAACTACCTGCTGGACATCGGCCTCGATTGGATCCGCCAGCGCCCCGGCCCCTCGCAGGCGGTGCTGGAGGGCCTGCTGCTGGGGGAGACCGCGCCCCACCGCGAGGAGCGGGTGAAGATCGACCACCAGACGCTGATCGTCGGCCACCCGCGCGACCCGCTGCACCCCTTCAGCGACTCGGGGATGCTGCTCGAAGAGCTGCCCAACTCGCAGCTGGTCGAAGCCAACTCGATCCTCGAGTGGCGGCTCAACCCCGAGCGGCTGAACGACGAGCTGGCGGACTTCCTCGACGAGGTCTGGGCACCGAAGCTGCGCGCCGTGGCGGGCAACAGCGCCTAGCGGTAGAGGCCGCTGTCAGACTTTCAAGCTCGTGAGTCAGATATCTGACGACAAGCGGCTCGAACGGGACGCCGAGTTCTCGACGATCTCCGGCAAGGAGATCAAGCCGCTCTACACCGAGGAGGACCTCGGCCCCGACGCGGCCGAGGCGATCGGCGAGCCCGGCTCCTATCCCTTCACCCGCGGTCCGTATCCGTCGATGTACCGGGGGCGGCTGTGGACGATGCGCCAGTTCGCCGGCTTCGGCACCGTCGAGGAGACCAACGAGCGCTTCCATTACCTGCTCGACCATGGCCAGACCGGCCTCTCGACCGCCTTCGACATGCCGACCCTGATGGGCTACGACTCCGACCACGCCCGCAGCCTCGGCGAGGTCGGGCGCGAGGGCGTCGCCGTCGACACCCTGGCCGACATGGAGCGCCTCTTCGAGGGGATCCCGCTCGGCGGCGTCACCACCTCGATGACGATCAACGCCCCGGCCGCGATCCTGCTCGCCTTCTACGTCCTCGTCGGCGAGGAGCAGGGCGTCCCGCCGGAGCGCCTCGCCGGCACCATCCAGACCGACATCCTCAAGGAGTACATCGCCCAGAAGGAGTGGTGCTTCCCGATCGAGCCGGCGATGCGGCTGGTCACCGACATGATCGAGTGGTGCACGGAGCAGATGCCGCGCTGGCACCCGGTCTCGATCTCCGGTTACCACATCCGCGAGGCCGGGCCCTACGAACTGGCGGCCGAACTGCTGACTTCCATCGGACAACCGTGATGACAGACGCCAACGACACCGCCCATAGCCAAGCGGCCATCGACCGGCTCCGCGCCGAGGAGCGGGACTGGGACGC
>DASUTJ010000021.1:0-25164 GCA_036374655.1 Solirubrobacterales bacterium
CTTCTGCCGGCGGAGGTGCGCCCGGGACACCCCCACCGGCACCCTCCGCCACCGACCCTGGCTAGACAGCCAATAGGATTGCCGCATGACTGGAGATGAGCTGGCTTTTGTCGGGGCTGCGAAGCAGGCGGAGATGGTTCGCAGTGGGGAGGTCTCTCCTAAGGAGCTGGTGCAGCTTTCGCTGGATCGGATCGCTCGGCTCGATCCGGAGCTGAACTCTTTTCGGAAGGTCTTTGCCGAGAAGGCTCTGCTGGAAGCCGAGCAGGCCGAGGCACGGGTCAAGGCTGGGGAGGACCGGCCTTTGCTGGGGGTGCCGATCGCGATCAAGGATGAAATCGACGTCGCCGGCGAGATCAACACTCACGGCACCGATGGCTTTACCGAGCCGGCGAAGGCCGACTCCGAGGTGGTGCGGCGGTTGCGCGAGGCGGGGGCGATCGTCGTCGGCCTGACCCTGCTGCCCGAGATGGCGATCTGCGGGTTCAGCGAGTCGGCCACCTACGGGGTCACTCGCAATCCCTGGAACCCGCAGCGGACCCCCGGTGGTTCGAGCGGCGGCTCGGGCTCGGCGGTGGCCGCCGGCCTGGTGCCGATCGCCTCGGCTGGCGACGGCGCCGGCTCGATCCGGATCCCCGCCGCCTCCTGCGGGCTGTTCGGTCTCAAGGTTTCCCGCGGTCGCGTCTCGCTGGCCCCGAATCTCGAAGGTTGGGGCGGGCTGGCGGTCGAAGGCTGTCTCAGCCGCTCCGTCCGCGACACCGCCCTCTGGCTCGACGTCGTCTCGGGCGGCTCGCGCGAGCCCGAGGCTCCGCCGCCGCCAGAGCGGCCCTTCGTCGAGGCGGCCGCCACGCCTCCCGGCAAGCTGCGGGTCGCCTGGTCGACGCTGGCTCCCCGCGCTGTCGCGCCGCCGACCGTCTCCGAGGACGCCAAGCGGGCGACCGCCGACGCCGCCGGGCTGCTTCGCGGTCTCGGGCATGACGTCACCCAGCGCGATCCCGACTGGGGCAACATCGGCAACAACATCACCGCCCGCTTTCTCGGCGGGGTCGCCCAGACGGTCAGGGAAGTGCCGCATCCCGAGCGGCTCGAAAGCCGCACCCGCGGCTTCGGCCGGCTCGGCTCGATCCTGCCCCGCAGCCTCTACGAGCGCGCCCGCACCGACGGCCGGGCGGGCGATTCCGCCCGCGTCAACGCGATCTTCGACGACCACGACGTGCTGGTGATGCCGGTGATGGGCGGCACGGCGCTGCCGATCCGCCGCTGGGAGGGCAAGGGCGCCCTGCAGACCGTGCTGGGGATGAGCCGCTTCTATCCTTACTGCGTCCCCTGGAACCACCTCGGCAACCCGGCGATGGCGATTCCGGCCGGCTTCGACGCCGACGGCATGCCGCTCTCCTTCCAGGTCATCGGCCGCCGCGGCGAGGAGGCGACGCTGCTCTCGCTCGCCGCCCAGATCGAGGCCGAGCGGCCCTGGGCGGGCAGCCGCCCGCCGATCTCCTAACCGGGCAGCAGGCTGTCGAGGCCGGTCCCGTTAGGGAAGCGCTGCACCTCGCACCGGTACTGCCGGTCGCGGTCGATCCTGAGAGCCTGATCCCAGCCGTCGCCGCATTTGATCACGTCGTGGCCTCGCCCTCCGTAGGCCGTGTCGTCGCCGGCCTCGCCGATCAGGACGTCGGGGTCCTGGCCGCCGCGCAGTTCGTCCTGACCGTCGCCGCCCATCAGCACGTCCCAGTTGGAACCGCCGACCAGGACGTCGTTCCCGGGGCCGCCGACGAGGAAGTTTTCGAACTCGTTGCCGCGGAGGACGTCGTCGCCGCTGCCGCCGTAGACGTTTTCCACTCCGGTGAGCGTGTCGCCCTCGCCCGCCACCGTGCCGCTCCGCGCGTCCCATTCGACCGGCAAGGAACGGCCGCTGTAGTCGACTTCGTCGGCGCCGAATTTGGCGGGGTTGTAGTAGTCGCTGCCGAGGTCGTAGACGTCGGGCCCGTCCGGCGCGGCGGTCGTCAGGACCCGGTCGCGGCCGTCATTCGTGTGGACGACGTCGGAGCCGCCGCCCGGGTCGATCAGGTCGTCGCCCCCGCCGGTGGCGATGAAGTCGTCGCCGGCGCCTGCGGTCGCGGTCATCGCGAAGGAGCTGTCGAGCTCGGCGCTGAAGGATTCTCCGTCGAAGCTGTTGCGGCCGTCTCCGAGGTCGATCGTCATCGAGCCCACCCAGCGGGTTCCCGGGACGGGAGTGATCCCTTTGAAGGGGCCGGGGGTGCCTTCGGGACCGCGGGGAAGGGAGAGGCTGCACCAGACGGAGGTCCCATAGGGAGAGCAGCCGGGCCCCGCGGTGAGCGGGGCGCCGCCGTCGGTCACCGACAGGGTCAGGTGGGTTCCGTGTTCCGCGGTTACGGTGCGGACCGCGACGGCGTTGTCCTCGCCCGCGTTGGCAGTGAACCGGAGGTTGACGAAATTCGCTTCTTCGGACTTGTAGATCCCCTTGGTTTCCTCGACGCTGACGGTCGCGGCCAAGGCGACGGTGGGCAGGGCGAGAGCCAAGAGGAAGCTGCCGCCCGTCAGGGCGATCTTCAGTAGTCGGACGAGATTCATTTGCTGGGATAACCCGACGGCGAGCGCCGGGTTGCGGCTACCCCACGCGCCGCAGGAACGCGCCGAGCCGCCGTTCGTAGAGGCGGGGGTCGACGTTCCACTCTTCGGTGTGGCCGGCCTCGGGGACGCGGAAGTAGGTGACCTCACGCGGCAGCTCGGCGGCGAAGTCGTCGCTGGTCGAGATCGGCACGACGTCGTCCTCCTCGCCGTGGAAGAGCAGGATCGGGAGCTGGAAGTCCTCGGGATGGTCGATCGCGTCGAGGCTCTGCCAGTCGGCGTCGATGCGGGCGCCGATCGCCCATTCCACCGGCTTGGAGAGGAACGAGGGGAAGCCCATCCGGGTGGCGTTGAAGGAGAGGACCGCCTGCCAGTCGAGGACCGGGGCGTCGAGGACGAGGCCGGCGACCCTCGGCGCCAGCGGCGAGCGCTGCATGAACTGGGTGACGATCGCGCCGCCCATCGAGTAGCCGACGAGGACGAGGCGCTCGGCCCCGTGCGCGAACGCGTAGCGCGCCGCGGCGCCGAGGTCGCGCCACTCGGTCAGGCCCATGTGGTGGAAGCCGTCGGGGCTCTCGGGCGCGCCGAGGTCCTCGCGGTAGGTGACCAGCAGGCCCGGGAGGCCGGCGCGGCGCAGGGCGGGCACGATCCGCAGCCCGGTCTGCGGCGTCGCGTTGATGCCGTGGACGACGATCGCCCAGGTTCGCTCGCGGCCCGGGACGAACCAGGCCGGCGTCGGTCCGAGCTCACTCTCGACCCGCACCGTTTTGGACGGGACGCCGAGCGCCGCCGTCGGGTCGCCGGCCCAGACCGTCGGGTTGAAGGCGACGTCCATTCCCGGTGCCAGGTAGCCGTCGACCTCCCGCAGCGGCCGCGTCACCTCGCCGTCGTCTTCGCCGAGGATCGGCCCGACGATCGCCCGGCCGCCCTGCCACTCGAGGCCGTGGACACCCGGGCGCCGGCTCTCCTCGGTGCTCTCCAGCACGATGCGTCCGGCCGCCATCGCCTCGACCTCGGTCTCCTGCGGCCACGGCTCGTGTTCCGGAACCAGGACCGCGGAGGAGTAATGCCAGGCGGAGGCGGCGCCCAGGACGAGCGCGACCACCGCCACCGCTGCGCAGGCGACGAGCGCCCACCGCCTGCGCGTCATGACGGGCTAGTTGAAGACCTTGCGGAACCGCGCCAGGTCACTGAGCTTGCCGCGCGGGCGGATCCGCCGCTGGAGCATCATCTTCAGCTGGTTGGCGTCGGGTTTGCCGGCGGCGATCCAGTCTTCCCAGCTGGTCTCGATCGTGACGTTGGCCTTCGGCGCTTCCCCCGCCTCGGCCCGGGTCGAGCCGTTGTCGAGGACCAGGTGCCACGGGTCGGCGTCGGTGAAGCGCCACTGGACGACGAAGGGCGAGCCGTTGGCGGCGGCCGGGTCGGCGACGCGGCTGATCAGGTCGAAGTAGAGGCGCTGGATCTCCGGGTCCTTGCTCGGGGGCGGACCTTCCGGCGAGCCGATCACCCCGGCCATCATCATCTTCACCTGGCGCTCCGCGAGACCCTTCTCGTCGTCCTCGGGCGGGAAGGGGAAGACGCCGGGCGGGAACTCCTCGGTCGGGAAGCCGATCGTCCGCCAGCGCTGGCGGATCAGTTTCATCCCGAAGGCGTAGATGTCCTCGAGCGAGAAGCCGTAGCACTCGGTGTAGGAGCGGTCCATGTTCGGCGGCGAGAAGACGGCGGGCCCGTAGGGCAGGGTTTCGCGCAGCAGCTCGACCACCGCGTCGCGGTTTTCCTGCCAGCCGGGAGTCGGGTCGTTGAGCAGCTCGGAGAGGACCTTGACGCCGAAGCCGATGTGGCGCTGCTCGTCGCGGGAGACGTTCTCCATCCCCGCGGTGAACCCCGGCATCGTCTCCTCGGAGGCGAAGAAGTCCTCGATGAAGTGCTGGCCGGGCTGGGCGAGGCTGCCCTCGACGATCAGGTGGTAGAGGGTGATCGCCTGGCAGAACTTCGCCACCGAGCGGTCCTTGCGCAGTTCCTCGGCCATCACGTCGAGCCGGTCGAAGATGCCGCGGTAGCCCCAGTTCAGCTGCGGCAGGGTGGAGGCGAGGGTCTGCTGGACGGACTCGCCGCCGACCCCGATCACCTCCTTGAAGAAGCGGTGGAAGAAGATCGAGTGCCGGACCTCGTCGACCTGCTGGGTGGCGAGGAAGTAGGACATCTCCTCGGTCGGGGCGGCGGTGACGTAGGGGGCGAGGGTGTCGGCGACCCGGTCCTCGCCGTAATAGAACATCGAGTAGATCCACATCGCCGAGCGCCGCTGGATGTCGCTCAGCGCCGCCCAGCCGTCGCGGTCCTTGGAGAAGTCGATGTCGTAGGCACTCCAGTTGCCCTGCTCCCAGCGGTGGTACAGGTCCTCGTAGGTGATGTTGTCCATCAAGCGCTGAGAGGCGACGCTCATCTTGTCTCCTTTTGGTGTCGCGTTAGGGGCACCGGGGAGAGTAGCGCGATCCTGGCGGGCCGGCCTGGATCGCGCAAGACCGCTATTTGACGAATTCGCGGACCTGTTCGTAGACCGTTTTGTCGGTCCTCAGAGCGGCGTGCGAGATGCATGCCGTTTTCGTGTTGGTCGCCCCGCTGAGGGCGACGCTCGAGTCCGGGTTGATGATTTCGTCGCAGGGCGACCACCAGGTGCCGTAGTTGACGGCCCCGGGCGTCTCGTCGCCGGCGTTCAGTTCAGCCAGGAATTTCGACCCGATTCGCATCTCCGTGCAGGCGGTGCTGAAGCAGAAGTTGGCGAAGTCGGTGCCGTGGTTCGGTCCGCCGAGCGAGACCCAGTCGTCGACGGTTGCTTCGCCGCCGAGGAACCTGATGTACCAGCGGCTGTTGAGGCTGCCCATCGAGTGGGCGATGATGTCCACCTTCGCGGCGCCGGTGCTTTTCAGCAGGTTTTCGACGCGCACTTTCACCTCTTTTTCGGCGCTGACTTTGTTCGAATTGGAGGTGTTGTAGCTGTAGGCGACCAGTTCCGATTTCGCGTAGCCGTCTTTTTCGAAGTTGGCGACCATCGTGTTCCAGGCCGATGCGCTTTCCGACCAGCCGTGGACGAAGAGGATCGGATCTTTCGCCATCGCGGCGGGCGCGAGAGCGGTACCGGTAATGCATAGAGCGATCGCGGCGACGATCGCAGTCAGACGTCTGCTGACCATTGTCACTCCTTGTAGAACGCAGGGCGCCTCCCTAGCGCACTGCTGTGATTGGCCCGAACAGACTGGTTAAGTATTCGGAGTGAGCTGAGTAAATCAGAGGAAGGCGCCGCTGCGCAAGTCAGCCGCCGGAGCCGGGCTCGGCCGCGGCTGGGGCATCGATCTCCCGCTTGAGGATCTTTCCGGTCGGGCCCTTCGGCAGGTCGTCCATGAACCAGACGATCCGCGGGTACTTGTAGGCCGCGATCCGCTCCTTGACGTATTCGCTGACCGTCTCCGGGGCCAGCTCCTCGCCCTCGTGCAGCACGATTGCGGCGCCGATCTCCTCGCCCCACTCGTCGTGCGGGACGCCGAGGACGGCCGCTTCGCGGATCTTCGGGTGCTCGTAGAGGACCTCCTCGACCTCGCGCGGGTAGACGTTGTAGCCGCCGCGGATGATCAGGTCCTTCTTGCGGTCGACGATGTAGAAGTAGCCGTCCTCGTCGATTTTGCCGATGTCGCCGCTGTGGAACCAGCCGCCGCGCATCGTCTCCTCGGTTGCCTCCGGCCGCTGCCAGTAGCCCTTCATCACGTTGTGGCCGCGGATCACGATCTCGCCGACCTCGCCCTGCGGCACCTCCACGTCGTTCTCGTCGACGACCTTCATCTCGACTTCCCGCAAGGGGGTCCCGATCGAGCCGGGCTTGCGCTCCCGGCCGGGGTGGGTGCTGCAGGCGACGGGTGAGGTCTCCGAGAGGCCGTATCCCTCGAGCAGTTCGCAGCCGAACGCCTCCTCGAAGCCATGCAGCACCTCGACCGGCATCGAGGCCCCGCCGGTGATGCAGATCCGCAGCGGCGAGGTGTCGAACTGCTCGCGGCCGGGGTGGTGGAGCAGCGCCCCGTACATCGTCGGCACCCCGTAGAAATGGGTGACGCCGTCGCGCTGCATGATCTCCAGCGCCTCGCCGGGGTCGAATTTGGGCAGCAGGGTGAGGGTGGCGCCGACCCGCAGCGAGGCGTTCATGCTGACCGTCTGGCCGAAGGAGTGGAAGAGCGGCAGCGAGCCCAGCACGACGTCGCCCTCTTTCACTTCGCAGGTGGTCTGCGAGGCGATCTCGGCGTTGCGCGAGAGGTTGAAGTGGGTCAGCTCGGCGCCCTTCGGCTTGCCGGTGGTGCCCGAGGTGTAGAGGATCACCGCGGTGTCGTCCTCGTCGCTCTCGGCGAAGTCGGTGTCCGGCTCGCGGTCGCCGAGCAGCTCGGCGAAGGATTCGGGCTCGACCTCGATCAGCTCGGTGCCGGCGTCTTCCGCCCCGCCCCGGGCCTCCTCGCCGAAGCCGTGCCAGGCAAGCAGCAGCTTGGCGCCGGAGTCTTCGAGGTAGAAGGCGATCTCGCGCCGCTTCAGCAGCACGTTCATCGGCACCACGACGCCGCCGGCGCGGAGCACGCCGTAGTAGGAGATCGGGAACTCGAGCACGTTCGGCAGCATCACCCCGACCCGGTCGCCCGGCTCCAGCCCCTTCTCCCGCAGCAGCGTCGCGAGGCGGGCGCTGCGGTCGTCGAGGTCGGCGTAGGTCAGCTCCAGCGGCCCAAGGCGCACGGCCACGGCATCAGGCTGCCGCGCGGTGCTCTCGACCACGGTCGAAGCGAGATTCAAGCCCATCATTCCTCCAGTCAAGATTTGCTTCCCCGCGGCCAGTGTAGAGCCGAAGTGGCCGTTCGCTAGGCTCGGCGCGATGGAGGACCTCGGCCACCCCGTCGCCTATCTGGTGGCCAAACGGGGAATCCCCGTCTTCTCCAGCGACGGCCAGAAGCTGGGCCGGGTGGTCAAGGTGCAGGCGGCACCCGAGGCCAACATGTTCGACGGCATCGTCTTCGACACCAGCTGGGGGCCGGGCGGCCGGCGCTTCGTCGACGCCCCCGAGGTCAGCGGGATATACGAGCGGGGCGTTGTCCTCGCGATCGACGCCGCCACCGCCGCGTCTTTGCCCAAGCCGCGCCGCTGAAGCCTTTCCCCTCGCCGAGTTTCCCGTAGGATGCCGCGGATGCGCAAACTTCTCTTGATCATTGGTGCCTGTCTCGCCCTGCTCGTCGTCGCCGGTTGCGGCAGCGACGACTCGACCACCTCGTCCTCGACGCCGGAATCGACCGAAGAAGCCTCGGCTCCGGAAGAAACCGAATCGACCGCGAAGAAGACCAAGCCGAAGGTGACGGTGCCGAATGGGGCGCCGCCGAAGCAGCTGGTCGTCAAAGACCTCGAAGAGGGCACCGGAGCCGCCGTGAAAAACGGCGACGTGGTCCAGGTCAATTACGTCGGCGTCAACTTCAAGACCGGCAAGGAGTTCGACTCCTCCTGGAGCCGCGGCGAACCGATCGCCTTCCCGGTCGGGGAAAACGTGGTCATCCAGGGATGGGAAAAAGGCCTCCTAGGGATGAAGGTCGGGGGTCGGCGCGAACTGATCATCCCGCCCGACCTCGGTTACGGCGCCGCCGGCTCGCCGCCGACGATCCCGCCCAACGAAACGCTGGTCTTCGTCCTCGATCTCGAAGCGATCGAATAGCCGCAATCATCGGGCGATGCGCGCGCCGCTCGCCGAACGACTCACCGCCCAGGCGCTCGCGGGCGAGCCGCTGCGCTCACCCGTGGCGGTCGCCGAGCGGTTGCTGGCGGTGCAGGGGCAGGACCCGCGCGGGGCACGGCTGGCGGTGCGGGCGCGGACCGACGGGCTCACCGCGGCCGACGTCGACCGGGCGCTGAGCGACCGCTCGCTGCTGATCACCTGGCTCAACCGCGGCACGCTGCACCTGGTCCGCAGCGAGGACTACCCGTGGCTGCACCTGCTGACCGCGCCGACGCATTTCGCCAGCTGCAAGCGCCGGCTGCAGCAGGAGGGGCTATCGGAGGGCAACGGTGAGCGAGCGCTGGAGGTCATAGAGAAGACCCTCGGCGACGAGGGGCCGCTGGGCGGCAAGGACCTGCGGGCGCGGCTCGAGGCGGCTGGGGTCAAGACCGAGGGCCAGATCTTCATCCACCTGATGTTCCTCGCGGCCGCCCGCGGGATCCTGGTCCGTGGGCCGATGGTCGGCAAGCAGCACGCCTACGTCCTCGTCCGCGACTGGCTCGGCGATCAGAAGCCGGTGGAGCGGACCCAGGCGGTGGTCGAGCTGGCGCGGCGTTACCTGGTCGGCCACGGACCTGCCGACGACCGCGACCTCGCCCGCTGGGCCGGGCTGCCGCTGCGCGACGCCCGCGCCGGGCTGGAGGCGATCGCCGGTGAGCTGGAGCAGCGCGAGGACGGACTGGTCGAGCTGAAGAAGCGGCCGGAAACCCGACCGATGCCGGCGCCGCGCCTGCTCGGCGCCTTCGACCCGCTGCTGCTCGGCTGGACCTCGCGCGAGGAAGTCGTCGGCCCGCACAAGATGCTGGTCACGAACAACGGCATCTTCCGTCCCTTCGCCCTGGTCGACGGGCGCGCGGTCGCGACCTGGAAGCTGGCCGGCGGCAAGCTGACGATCGAGCACCTGTCCCAGGTCAAGAAGAAGGACGCCGCCGCGCTCGAGCGGGATGCCGAGCGGGTGCTGGCCTTCATGGCCGGGCCCGAGCCCGGCTAGACGGCGGGTCCGACGAGTTCGTTCCCGCCTGGCGGGCCGACCCGCAGGTAGTAGTAACCGCCGATGCTGGAGATCTGCTTGGGGTTGTCTTCGATCGTCTCCTCCAGCTCGGGGTCGGCGCGGAACCAGACGGTCACCCGCGAGGTTTCGATCCGGGAGCCGAGCACTTCCCCGATCTGTCGACCTTCCATCAGGACCGGCGCGCCGGCCGGCAGCGGCACCTCGGATCCGGGGGCGAAGGTCGTGTAGTAGTAGCCGTGCTCCGGGGTGTACCTGCCGAGGTCGTTGTCGCGCCTGTCGTTGTGGGGCAGCATCGCGCCGACCAGTGCCGCCGTCACGAGCAGTCCGGCGATGATGCCGCTGACCCGCAGCACCGGGCTGCCGCCGATCGGCGTCGCCGGCGGCGGTGACTCGATTTCCGACAGCGAGAGCTCCTCGCCGTCGAGGCGGAGCAGGGCGACGATGAAGGTCTGGCTCGTCGCGAAGCTGAGGACGATCAGGAAAGCGAGCTCGACGATCCCGTTGAACAGCAGCAATGCACCGAGTGCGTCGTTCCCGGAGTCGACCGCGCTGGCGCCGACCGCGCAGAGGATGACGCCGACGATGGCGGCCAGCAGGGTGAAGAGGGAAATGGCGATTGCGCCGCTCAGCTGCTCGACCCAGCGCCGCCGGGCGATCGCCGCCGACTCGGCGATCGCCTCCCCGGTCCCCGCTCCGGCGATCGCGATGAGCGCGATCGCGTAGGTGACGAAGAAGGCCCAGAGCAGGGCGAGGAGGGTGGCGAGGGGTTTGGTCCCCCCGCCGCTGAAGTTGAGCAGCTCGACGAGAAAGGTGATCCCGACCGCGATCAGCGACCAGGTGGCGACGGTGCCCAGGTCGAGACGGGCTTCGCCGATCGCCTCGCGGATCGTCAGCGGCTCGCCGTCGAAGCTGGCGCTCGCGGCGTGCGCGAGCGCGGCACAGAAGAAGGCGAGGACGAAGGTCGTGGAGAAGGCGCCTAGCAGGCTGACGAGGAGGACGCGCGAACCATGGCCGGCGCCGTGACCATCGACACCGGTGACGAAGCCGATCATCGCCGCCATGGTGATCGCGGTGCAGCCGGCCGCCAGCAGCCCGAGGGGGACCAGCGTCGGGTCGCGGCGCACCAGGCGCCATGAGGCTTTGGTCAAGCGCCAGCCGCGCTCTTGGCGATCTCTCGCCATGTCTCCGTTCCTGAGCGGTCGAGGGGTCTCAGGGAACTTCGGCGGCTGGCGCCGGGGGCTTTAGCTCAGAGGCGCGGCGGCAGCTCGTCGCCGCTCACCGGCGGCGCTTCCTGGCCCGGCAGCGGCTCTGCCTCCTGCTCCCAGACGTGGTTGAGGGAGACCTGCAGGTAGGCCCAGAAGGCCGGCGCGAGGAGCAGGTAGAGGATGATCGAGATCCAGCCGCTGACCGGCTCCTGGCCGGTGATTTTGGCTGCTCCCATGACGCGCTTGGTCCCGCGCCAGTAGCTGACCAGCGCGGGGATGACGATGATCCCGCCGGGGAACAGGGCCAGCACCGAGTTGGTCGGGTTCTGGCCGAGGTCGAAGCCCTTGGCCTCGCCGTACTCTTTCAGCTCCTTGTTGATCTTGTACCACCAGACCAGGTGGTAGATGCCGAGGGTGATGATCGGCAGCAGGGCCACGGCCCATGGGTTGCGCACCTTCACCTCATGCTCGGTGCCGCGAATCTTCATTTCGTAGGCCATTGCTCTCCGTTCAGATGAGTGGACTGGGGTTACTCAGGCCGTTTCGGTTGCCGCAGCCTCCCGCTTTAGGCGGATGGCTGCAAGCGGGCTAACCCAGCTTCGGGCTGCGCCAGGGTGCTTCGAGGCGCTTGACCAGCTCGTCGCCGAGGCCCTCGATCGGGACGCGGACCTGCTCCAGGGAGTCGCGGTCGCGGAGGGTGACGGTGTCGTCGTCCATCGTCTGGTGGTCGACGGTGATGCCCCAGGGGGTGCCGATCTCGTCCTGGCGGCGGTAGCGCTTGCCGATCGAGCCGCCCTCGTCGAACTCGGCGGGGAGGCGGCGGCGCAGGTCCTGGAAGAGCTCGCGGGCCTTCTCCGGCATCCCCTCCTTGGAGACGAGCGGGAGGACGGCGACCTTGACCGGGGCCAGGCGCGGGTGCAGGCGCAGGACGGTGCGCTGGCGGCCCTCCACCTCCTCGACCTCGTAGGAGTCGACGAGGAAAGCGAGGGTGGCGCGGTCGGCGCCGGCGGCCGGCTCGATCACGTGGGGGACGTAGCGCTCTTTGGTCTGCTGGTCGAAGTACTCGAGCTTCTCGCCGCTGAACTTGGCGTGCTGGGTGAGGTCGAAGTCGCCGCGGTCGGCGATCCCCTCCAGCTCCGACCAGCCGATCGGGAAGAGGTACTCGATGTCGCTGGTCGCCGAGGAGTAATGGGAGAGCTCGTCCTCGCCGTGGGCGCGGACCCGCAGATGGTCGGGGCGGATGCCGAGCTCGGTGTACCAGCGCTCGCGCTCCTGCATCCAGTGCTGGTGCCACTTCTGCGCTTCGGCCGGCGGCACGAAGTACTCCATCTCCATCTGCTCGAACTCGCGGGTGCGGAAGATGAAGTTGCCGGGGGTGATCTCGTTGCGGAAGGACTTGCCGACCTGGGCGATCCCGAACGGCGGCTTCTTGCGGGCGAAGCCGAGCACGTTCTTGAAGTTGATGAAGATGCCCTGCGCCGTCTCTGGCCGCAGGTAGACGGTCGAGCCCTCCTCAGCGACCGGGCCGACGTGGGTTTCGAACATCAGGTTGAACTGGCGCGGCTCGGAGAGCTCGCCGCCGCACTCGGGGCAGCGCAGCTCGGCGTTGGGATCGCCGCCTTCGGCTTCGACCGCCTCGCGCAGGTGGTCCTCACGCCAGCGCTTCTTGCACTTGCCGAGGCACTGGACCAGCGGGTCGGTGAAGCCGGCGAGGTGGCCCGAGGCCTCCCAGACCCGCGGGTGCTGGAGGATCGCCGAGTCTAGGGCGACGATGTCGTCGCGCTCCTGCAGCATCGCCTTCCACCACTCGGCCTTGACGTTGTTCTTCAGCAGCACGCCGTAGTGGCCGTAGTCGTAGGTCGAGCCGAGGCCGCCGTAGATCTCCGAGGAGGGGAAGACGAAGCCGCGCCGTTTGCACAGCGCGACGATCTCCTCCATCGTCACCTCGGTCGGGCGGGTTCCCTGCTCGGTCGCCATGGCGGGAACGGTAGCGGCTGCGATAATCCCGCAGCCCCATGCCCATTTACGAGTACAAGTGCGACAACGGTCACGTCTTCGATGTGATCCAGAAGATGACCGACGAGCCGCTGCACGAGTGCCAGGAGTGCGGCGCCCCCGCGGCGCGGGTCCTGAGCGCCCCGGCGATCCACTTCAAGGGCTCCGGCTTCCACAACACCGACTACGGGACGCGCAAGAGCGGCGGCAACGGGGGGTCCTCGGAGGGTGGTTCGGATTCGAGTCCCGCGAAGTCGGATTCGGGCAAGAGCGAGTCGAAGCCGAAGTCGGACTCCAAGCCGGCTGCCTCGACCGCCGACTGAGGCCGATGTCGAGTCAGGTCCGGATCGGCCGGGTCTGGAAGTTCGCCTTCGGGATCGGCGCGATCGTCGCTCCCCTCGTCGCCTACGCGCTGGCGGCGCTGCTGGTCGACGGGCACGCGCAGGAGAGCTACTTCGACGCGGTCTCCCAGATCCTGCCGGTGCTGCTGCTGGCGCTGGCGATCGAGCAGCGCTACTTCGACCGGGCGGGCCGCGAACGGGCGCCGGAGTCGCCGCTGCAGCTGGAGCTGGCCGGGCGCCGCCTAGACGACCAGGCGATGGCCCGCTGGTACACGCTGGCGGCGCGGATCTACGCCCTCGTCGTCCTCTTCCTGCTCGGCTTCGGCGAGTGGATCGCGGTCGAAGTCCTGGCCACCGGCGAGTCCTCGACCGCCGACCTGAAGAACACCGCCGGCTCGCTCGCGGCGGGCTTCACCGCCCTGATCGTCAGCGCCCTGGTCGGGACGAAACAGACCAGCGAGTAGCCGCCTGGTCGAATTCAGCGGACGCTGAATTCGCGCCCCTATAGCGGCTCATTTTCAGCGGACGCTGAATTCGACCGGGCGGCGCTAGCCGTTCAGCAGCTTGTTGACGGCCTTCTGGCGGACCGACTCGGGGACTTCGATCGAGCCTTCGGGGCCGGGGCCGCATTCGGTCGGTTCGGTCCCGCAGAGGACTTCGGCCGGGGCGCTGCCGCCGATCCCGGCGGCGAGGACCAGCTGCGGCATCGTGAAGAAGCCCATGTCGCTGACGAACGCTTTCGGCGCGTCCCAGCCGATGATCGGGCCGTGGATGAAGTTGTAGGGGATGCGCAGCGGGTCGGTGAGGCGCTCCTTGATCCCGTTGATCACTTCCTGCTGGGCGCGCTCGCGGTCGAGGTCGTCGTAGCCGCCGAGCGAGTAGACGCTCTTGCCGGGCCCGGGGCATTCGCTGACGTGGCGGACCCGCGAGTAGGCGAGGGCCTTTTCGCCGCTGAGGGTGTTCTCGCCCTTGTGCAGGCGGATCGACGATCCGCCCTGGCCGCCGCCGGCGCCGCCGGAGATGTCGGCGCAGAGCTTGACCGGGACGTCGACCTTGACCCCGCCGACGGCGTCGATCAGGTCTTCGAAGCCGGTGAAGTCGACGATCGCGACGTGGTCGATCTCGATCCCGAGGAACTGCTCGATCGTCTTGATCTGCAGGGCGGCGCCGCCGAAGGCGAAGGCGCCGTTGATCTTCTGCGGCGCCTGGCCGGGGATCTCGGCGAAGGCGTCGCGGGGGATCGAGAGTTTGCGGAACTTGCCGGCGCCGGCGTGGATCAGCATCAGCGTGTCGGCGCGGAATTCGCCCTCGAAGCAGGGATCGTGCGGCTTCTCGCCCTTCGACTGCTGTTCGAAGCACTCCTCGGAGGTGTTGCCGTCGCCGCTGCCGGGCGGGCGGGCATCGGTGCCGAGGACGAGGATCGTCTGCGGCTGGAAGAGCAGGAACGGGTTGCCGTGCAGGGCGTCTCGAGCTTCGCCGGAGAGCTTGAAGGACTGCAGCTGGGCGGAGATGCCGAAGGCGACGAGGCTGATCAGGATCCAGCCGAGGGCGGCCAGCCCGATCCATTTGAACAACCGCTTGACGTTGAAAGGGGCCCGCGGCGAGCCCGGCCGGCGCGGCTCGCGGTCCCTGCGCGGCTTGCGTGAAGGCAACCTTGCACGGTCGCGCAGCGACGACAGATCCGCGCCTTTCAGGCGCGAAAACAGGCCCTTGCGGGAGCGGTAGACCTTGTACTCGGGCTCGGATTTGGGCGGCTCGGGGGGCCGCTGCTCGCCGTCAGGGGTCATGAAAGGCTAGAAATCATGGCGATGTACTCGGTCATCCGCCTCCCAGCCTCCTGCCGCTCGTGAGCGGCGGCGAGACGATCGGGGTCGATCTCGGGGGCACGAAGATGCTCATCGGGGTTCTTTCCGAGGCCGGCACCGATCCCCTCTACGAGCAGCGCGAGGCTTCCACCGGCCAGACCGAGGACGAGCTGGTCGAGCTGCTCGTCCGCGAGGTGAAGGAGGCGCGCGACGCGCGCCCCGACGTCGAGGCGGTCGGGCTGGGGATCCCGGCGACGATCGACCACGACGACGGCATCGCGGTCTCGGCGGTCAACCTGCCGCTCGCCGACCTGGCGATCCGCGACATCGTCAGCGAGCGGGTCGGCCTGCCGGTCTTCGTCGACAACGACGGCAACGTCGCTGCCTACGCCGAGTACGTCTACGGCGCCGCCCGGGGCATGCCGCACATGGTGATGCTGACGGTCGGGACCGGGATCGGCGGCGGCCTCGTCCTGAACGGGGAGATCTACCGCGGCTCGACCGGGGCGGGGGCCGAGCTCGGCCACGTCGTGATCCAGGCCGACGGGCCGCCCTGCCAGGGCAACTGCCCCAACCACGGCTGCGTCGAGGCGCTCGCCTCGGGGACCGCGCTCGGCCGCGAGGGACGGGCGGCGGCGGAAAGCTCGCCCGACTCGGCGCTCGGCAGGGTGCTCGCCGAAGGCGGCGAGGTCGACGGCAAGGCGGTCACCGAGGCCGCGCTCGCGGGCGACGAACTCGCGATCGAAATCTTCGGCCTGATCGGCGGCCGGCTCGGGGTCGCCTGCTCCAGCCTCGCCAACATCTTCCAGCCCAACGCGATCGTCGTCGGCGGCGGCGTGATCGCTGCCGGCGACCTGCTGCTGGAGCCGGCCCGGCGCGAAGTCCGCGAACGGGCGCTGCGGCCGATGAACCAGACGCCGATCCTCGAGGCGACGCTCGGCAACGACGCCGGGATGATCGGCGCCGCGGCGATGGCGCGCGCCGAACTCGCCAAGGTCGCGAGCTGATGCCCGGCGCCCTCTTCGTCTGCCCCACCCCGATCGGCAACCTCGACGACGTCACGCCGCGCGTGCGCGAGGCGCTGGTCAGCGCCGACTTCATCGCCTGCGAGGACACCCGCCGCACCGGCTCGCTGCTCGACAAGCTGCGGATCAGACCCCATCCCCGCCTCGTCTCCTTCCACGAGGGCAACGAAGCGGCGCGCGCGGTGGAGCTCTCGCAGCGGATCGAACGCGGCGACATCGTCGCCCTCGTCTCCGACGCGGGGATGCCGGCGATCTCCGACCCCGGCTACAAGCTGATCCGCCGCTGCATCGACCGGGCGCTGGAGGTGACGGTGCTGCCGGGGCCCTCGGTCGTTCCGGTCGCCCTCGTTGCCTCGGGCCTGCCAACCGATAAATGGCGCTTCGAGGGCTTCATGCCCAGGCGGGCGGGGGAGATGGAGCGCGTCCTGCGCTCGGCCGAGACCGTCGTCGCCTTCGAGTCGCCGCGGCGCGTCGGCGAGTCCCTCGCCGCCCTGGCGTCCCTCGCCCCCGACCGCGAGGCCGCCGTCTGCCGCGAGCTGACCAAGGTCCACGAGGAGGTGGCCCGCGGCTCCCTAGCCGAACTAGCCCGCCGCTTCCGCAGCGACACCAAAGGCGAGATCGTCCTGGTCATCGGTCCCGCCGCCTCCAGCGAGCACGACAAAGACGTCGGCTTCGCGGTCGACGCCCTGCGGCACCTGGTCCAGTCGGGAGCGCGGCCACGAGCGGCCGCGAGCGTCGTCGCGGCGCTGACGGGGACGCGAGCGAACGATCTCTACAAGGCGCTGACGGGGCGCGAGGCACGCAGGTAGAAGATCGTCGCCTGCACGGCCAGCGCCGTGGCCGTGGCGAGACCGAAGGCAGCGGCGGTAGTCAGCCCCGGTAGGGCGATCGCGAGCACGAAGCAGAAGGCGGCGAAGCCGTAGAAGCCGACGAGGAAGTTGCGCAGCAGAAGGTCCACTTGGGTGGCGCCGCCGTGGGCGTGGGTGAAGACGGCGAGGACGCTGGTGATGATCGGGAATGGCGCCAGCAGACCGCTGAGGTGGGGACCGAGAGCGCCGGAGACGGCGGTCAGGGCGAGGACAAGACCGAGTGCGGCCAAGGCGCGGGCGGGAAGGTCCCACCAGGGTGGCGCGACAGGAGCGGACCGTGAAGAAGGCGTGGGAGGCAATAGCCGCAGGCCAAGGGCGAAACCGGCGGCGACGAGGATCAGCGACAGCGCCACCGGCGGCTGAATCAGGTTCAGTAGGGCGACTCCGATCAGGAACGCTGCCCAGCCGAGCAGCACGCTCGCGATCGGCCCGGCCGTAGTCGCTCGCCTGCCGTAGACGACCACGAAGGCGGTTAGGGCAGCGAGTCCGATCAGGGTGCCGGCAGCGGCGTCGGCACCGAAGCTGCGGCCGTGGAGAAGAGTCTCGACCAGGAGAATCGGTCCGGCCACGACGGGCAGCCCGCCAAGCACGCCGGCGACGGCCACTCCCCAGCGGCGACCGGCGAGGGAGACGGCGATCACGCAGAGGGGAGCGAGGAGGATCTTCGCCGCCAGCAGCGTCACCGCGGCAGGCTCGCAGATCGGCGGGATGACCAGTCGCACGGAACCGTTAGCGTCCGCATTCGGAATGAGTTCAAAAAACTTCTACGTCACCACGCCGATCTATTACGTCAACGCCGAGCCTCATCTGGGGCACGCTTACTCGACTATGGCCGCGGACGTGCTGGCTCGACACCATCGGCAGCGGGGGGAGGACGTCTTCTTTCTCACTGGCACCGATGAGCATGGGGAGCCGGTTGAGAATGCGGCCAAGAAGGCTGGGGTGACGCCGCAGAAGCTTGCCGATACGAATGCGGCGAAGTTCGAGGGGTTGATGCCGATCATCGGCGCTACCAATGACTTCTTCATCCGCACCAGCGATCCGCGGCATGAGGCGCAGGTCGCGGAGATCATCCAGCGGGTCTATGACAACGGCTGGGTGACGAAAGGGACTTATGAGGGCTGGTACTGCCCTCGCTGCGCCGACTTCAAAACGGAGCGGGAGCTGGGGCCTGGCAACACGTGCCCGATTCATGAGATTCCGCTGGAGCGCGAAAAGGAGGACAACTGGTTCTTCAGGTTGTCTGCTTTTCAGGCGCAGCTGGAAGGCCTTTATGAGGAGCGGCCGGACTTCGTCGTCCCCGACTTCCGCCGCAACGAGGCGCTCTCGTTTATCAAGCAGGGTCTCGAAGACGTCTCGCTCTCGCGTCCCAACCTGAAGTGGGGGCTCCGCCTGCCTTGGGACCCCGAGCAGCGGATGTACGTCTGGTTCGACGCCCTCCTCAACTACGTCACCGCCCTGACCTTTGCCCGCGAGGGGGAGGACCTGACCGACCGCTACTGGCCCGCCGACCTCCACGTGATGGCGAAGGACATCCTCAAGTTCCACGCGGTGATCTGGCCGGCGCTGCTCTGGGCCGCCGACCTGGAGCCGCCGAAGCGGATGGTGATCCACGGCTTCCTGCTGATGGGCGAGAAAAAGATGTCGAAGAGCCTCGGCAACGTGCTCGACCCCTTCGAGGTGATCGAGCGCTTCGGCGCCGACGCGCTGCGCTTCTACCTCTTCCGCGAGGTCAGCTTCGGCCAGGACGGCTCGATCTCGACCGCCGGGTTCGAGCAGCGCTACGAGACCGAGCTCGCCAACGATTACGGCAACCTCGCCAGCCGGGTGCTGGCGATGGTCGACCGCTACCGCGACGGCACCGTCCCGGCGGCCAAGGTCGACGCCACCCTCGCCGAGGACTTCGAAGGCGCGACCGCGCGCTTCAGCGACCTGCTCGACCGGGCCGAGCTGAGCCAGGCGCTCGACGTCGCCTGGGTCCTGGTCCGGCGCCTCAACCGCTACGTCGAGGAAACCCAGCCGTGGGTGCTGGCCAAGGACGAGGCCGACCCCGAGCGCCTCGACGAAGTCCTCTACAACCTGGTCGAGGGGCTGCGGGTGACGACGCTCCTGCTCGTCCCCTACCTGCCGCAGACCAGCGAGACGCTGCTGGCGGCGCTGGGTGAAGAGGGGCGGGCGCTGGCCGAGCTCGGCTCCCGACCCGGAGGCCAGCCGGTCGAACGCACCCCGGCGCTCTTCCCGAAGATCGAGCCGCCGGCCTGATGGCCGGGCCGGTCCTCGCCGTCCGGGAGCTGAGCAAGCGCTACGGGAAGCAGGAGGCGCTCGCCGGCGTCGACCTCGAGGTGGAGGCCGGCCAGTTGGTCGGTCTGCTCGGCCCCAACGGCGCCGGCAAGTCGACGCTGACGAAGATCGCCTGCGGCCTGGTGCGGCCGAGCGGCGGCGGGGTGGAGGTGCTGGGCCGGCCGGCCGGCTCGCCCGAGGCGCGCGCCGCGCTCGGCTACCTGGCGGAGCTCTTCCGCTTCCCCGGCTGGTGCACGGCAGACGAGCTGCTGCGCCTGCACCAGCGCCTGGTCGGCTCCGTTGGCGGCGAGGCGGAGCGGCGCGAGCTGCTCGACCTGGTCGAGCTGAGCGACGCGGCCGGCAAGCGGGTCGAGGCGATGTCGAAGGGGATGCAGCAGCGGCTGGGGGTGGCGCAGGCGCTGGTCGGCTCGCCGCGGCTGCTGCTGCTCGACGAGCCGACCAGCGCCCTGGATCCCGTCGGCCGGCGGATCGTCCGCGAGCTGCTCGAGGAGCTGCGCCGCCGCGATGTCGCCGTCCTGCTCAACTCCCACCTGCTCAGCGAGGTGGAGCTGATCTGCGACCACGTCGCGATCATCGCGGGCGGGCGGCTGGTCATGGCCGGGACGCCGGCGGAGCTGGCGGGGCCGGCGGCGGTCGAGGTCGAGACCGCGGGCGGAGTGAAGACCTTCGAGGGCGCGACCCGCGAGGACGCGCCGCGGATCGTCGCCGAGCTGGTCGCGGCGGGCGAGCGGGTCTATCGGGTCGAGGTCCGCCACAGCTCGCTCGAAGACGTCTACCTCGACGCGGTCGGCGGGCAGACCGGATGAACGGCGGCCAGTTGCGCTCGGCGCTGGCGGTGGTCGGCCTCTCGATCCAGGAGGGAATCCGCAAGCGGGTCTTCCTCGCGGTGCTGGTGCTGACCGCCGGCTTCCTCGCGCTCTTCGCCCTCGGCGCCCACTTCGCCTTCCGGGACGTCGACGAATTCGCCGCCGGGGTGCCCGGCGTACTCGACGCCCACGCCTTCACCGGGGCGACGATCTTCGGCCTGGCGATGTTCGCGACGCTCTTCCTCGGCGCGGTGCTGGCGGTCTTCCTCACCCTCGGCGTGGTCCGCGGCGACGCCGAGTCGGGGCTTCTGCAGCCGATCGTCGTCCGCCCGATCGGCCGCACGACGATGCTCGTCGCCCGTTTCGCCGGTGCCGCCCTGCTCTCGGCCGCCTACGTGGTGCTCGTCTACCTCGCCGCCTGCGCGATCACCGAGGTGACCGGCGACTGGTCGCCGGACCACCTGCTCGGCCCTGCGCTCGGCCTGGCCCTGGCGGTGGCGATCATCGCCGCGCTCTCGCTACTCGCCTCGACGATCCTCTCGGTGACCGCCCAGGGCATCGTCGTCTTCATGGTCTTCGGCGCCGGATTGACGGCCGGGCTGATGGCCCAGATCGGCACCGCGATCGACTCAGACTCTCTGCACCAGATCGGCCGGGTCGCGAGCTGGTCGCTCCCCTTCGAGGGTCTCTACGCGGCAAGCCTGCACGCGCTGATCTCCAACACCTCCGGCTTGACCGGGGTGGTCCTGCAACTGGGCCCCTTCGGCGGCTCCGAAGCCGCCGGGACGGGCCTGATCGCCTGGGCCTTCCTCTACCTGCTCGGCGTCCTCGCCCTCGCCGCTTTCCTCTTCTCGCGGCGCGATCTGTGAGTCGTGGAGCCAGATCGGCGACCTTTACACCGATCTCTGCATACTGAATACCTGCAAAAGATTCGGTCCAAATGTCCAGATCGGCGCTATGGACAGATTTGCTGGGTAGGTTCGCGGCATGACGATACGCGCGCGGTTCCCAATGTCTCTGCTGATCGGTGTTTTGCTGGGTCTTTTGACCTTCGCCTCAACCGCTTCCGCGGCTCCGCCGATAGCCAAGAACGGCAAGATCTACGCCTGTTACAAGGCGAAGGGCAAGGGCAAGGGAACTCTGCGACTGGTCCGCAGCGGCAAGGCCCGGTGCCCCCGCAAGTGGAGGAAGGTGTCCTGGTACGCGAGCCCAAAGACGTTCGGTCCCGGCCCGGCTCTGCATGGTCCTGCCGGCCCCGCCGGTCCGAAGGGCGACACCGGCCCGCAGGGCGAAAAGGGCACCGCCGGCAACGTCGTCGTCGAAAGTCTCGAAGACAAAGTCAGCGAACTGCTGACGAAAGTCGAAAGCCTGGAAGCGGTCCTCAAAGGGGTGACGAACACCGATCTGCTCGGCGCGATCGAAGCGGTCCCCGCGGTCGGCGCCCTCTGCGAACAGGCCGAAGACCTGACCGATCAGACGACCGCCTTGGGCTCGACGCTCGGATCGCTGAACACCGTCCTGAGTCCGCTGCTGATCGGCTTCAGCCCGGTCTCGGTCCCGACCGCGCTGCCGAGCTTCAGCTGCCCGAACTAGGGGGCGGCGCGAGCAGGCCCGGCCCGATCTCCTCGGGCCGGGTCAGGCCGCAGAGCGCCATCGTCAGGTCGAGCTCGGCGAGGACCATCTTCAGCACCGCTTCGACCCCGGCCTGGCCGTCGAGCGCCAGGCCCCAGACGTAGGGGCGGCCGAGGCAGACGGCGTCGGCGCCGAGGGCGAGCGCCTTCAGGGCGTCGGCCCCGCCCCGGATGCCGCTGTCGAAGAGGACCGCGAGGTCGTCGCCGGCCGCCGCGGCGATCGCCGGCAGGGCATCCAGCGAGGCGATCGCGCCGTCGACCTGGCGGCCGCCGTGGTTGGAGACGACGATCCCGTCGACCCCGCGGCTGGCCGCCTCGCGAGCGTCGTCGACGTGCTGGATGCCCTTGACCACGATCGGCAGCGAGGTCATCTCGCGCAGCTGCGCCAGGTCGTCCCAGCTCAGCGCCGGGTTCGCCTGCACGCCGAGGAAGTGGCCGGTGGCGGCGCCGACGTCCTCCTCCGGTGGCTTCTCGAGCGCGGCGCGGAAGACCGGGTCCTGGAAGTAGTTGGCGACCCCCATGCCGTTGAGGAACGGCAGCCAGGCCTGCTGCAGGTCGCGTGGCTTCCAGCCGGGGATGAAGGTGTCGACGGTGAGGACGATGGCGCCGTAGCCGGCCCGCTCGGCCCGCTCGACGAAGCTGCGCGCCAGCTCGGGGTCGTTGGGCCAGTAGAGCTGGAACCAGCGCGGCGCGTCGCCGCCCGCCTCGGCGACCTCCTCGAGGCTGAAGTGGGAGGCGGTGCTGACGATCATCGGCGCCCCGACCGCGGCGGCGGCGCGGGCGGTGGCCAGCTCGCCGTCGGGGTGGACGACCGCCTGCACCCCGATCGGAGCCAGCAGCAGCGGCGCCGGCATCGCCGTGCCGAGCACGTTGGTGGAGAGGTCCCGCTGGGAGACGTCGCGCAGCATCCGCGGCACGATCCGGTGGCGCTTGAAGGCCTCGACGTTGGCGTCGAGCGTGTCCTCGGTCCCGGCGCCGGCCCAGACGTAGTTGGCGGCTTTCGGGTCCATCGCCGCCATCGCCTTCGCCTCGAGGTCGCTGACCGGGACCGGGATCGCGGGCGTCTCGCCGCCGAGGCCACGGACGTAGATCTCGCGGTAGTAGTCGGCGGGGTCCGGCATCGGGCGAAGGATAGGCTGACCGCTCCGATGATCGACTCCCACACTCACCTGATGCTCTGCGACGGGAGCGAGGAGGAGCTGGTCGCCGCGGCCGCCGCGGCGGGGGTGAAGCGGATGCTGACGATCGGGATGGGACCGGAGTCGAACCCGGTCGCGGTGGCGAGCGCGGAGCGCCACGAGGCGGTCTTCGCCGCGGTCGGGCGGCACCCCAACGACGCCAACGGCTTCGACGCCGAGGCCGAAGCGGAAATCCGGCGTCTCGGCGCTCATCAGAAGGTGCGGGCGATCGGCGAGACCGGGCTCGACTTCTACCGCGACAGCGCCGCGCCGGAGGACCAGCGGCGCGCCTTCGCGGCGCAGATCGAGATCGCCCGCGAGCTGGATCTGCCGATCGTGATCCACGCCCGCGATCCGGAGGGGGAAACCACCGCCACCGACGAGATCTTCGACACGCTCGACGCCCGGGCCGGCGACGCGCCGGTGATCCTCCACTGCTTCTCGGCCCCGCACCGGGTCGGCGACGCGGCCGAGCGCGGCTGGTACTGCTCGTTCGCCGGCAACGCCACCTACCCGAGCGCCAAGGAGCTGCTGTTCGCGGCGGCCAAGGTGCCCGCCGACAGGATTCTGGTCGAGACCGACGCCCCCTACCTGGCGCCTCAGCCGATGCGCGGCAAGCGCAACCAGCCCGCCTTCGTGGTACAGACCGCGCGCGAGATCGCCGCCGTGCGCGAGGTCTCCTACGAGGAGCTGGAGCGCACGGTGGAGGCCAACGCGCAGGCGCTGTTCGGCTGGTAACGGTGGTCCGGCTCGGGCAGAACTTCCTCGCCGACCCCAACCTGCTCGACGCGATCGTCCGCGACGCCGAGCTGGGTCCCGGGGATGTGGTCCTGGAGGTCGGGGCGGGGGAAGGCGTTCTGAGCGAGCGGCTGGCGGCCGCCGCGGCGCACCTGCACACGGTCGAGATCGACCGCGGGCTGGAGGAGGCGCTGGCGCCGATCGCGGCGCTGCCCAACGTCGAGCTGCACTGGGGGGACGCGATGAAGTTCGACCTCGCCGCGCTCGACCCGGCGCCGACGGCGATGGTTGCCAACCTGCCCTACTCGGTGGCGACGCCGCTGCTCCTGCGCACGATCGAGCAGCTGCCATCGCTGAGTCGCTGGACGGTGATGGTCCAGCGCGAGATCGCCGACAGGCTGCGCGCGGCTCCCGGCAACCGCACCTACGGGTCGCCGAGCGCGGTCGTCCAGCTGGCCTGCGAGGTCGAGCTGCTGCGCGCCGTCGACCCGGCCGTGTTCAAGCCGCGGCCGCGGGTCGACTCGGCGATCCTGCGCCTGCGGCGGACCGGTCCCGGCGCCGACGAGGAGACCCGGCAGCTGATCCGCGCCGCCTTCGCCCACCGGCGCAAGTCGCTGGCCCGCTCCCTCGAGCACGCCGCGCCTGGTGGCCTCGCCGCGACCCGGGCGGCGCTGGCCGAGCTGGGCCTCCCCGAGGACGCCCGCGCCGAGGCGCTGGCACCGGAGCAATTCGCGGCCCTCTCCGCCAAGCTGCGCGACTGATGCTGCTCCGCGCCCCGGCCAAGCTCAACCTCTGCCTGTACCTGGGGCCGACCCGCGATGACGGGCTGCACGAGCTGTGCTCGCTGTTCGAGCCGCTGGAGCTGGCCGACCTGATCGAGGTCTCGCCCGCGTCGAAGGACGAGGTCCTCTGCCCGGGGGTGGAGGGAGAGAACTTGGCGGCCAAGGCATTAGCGGGCCTGCGCGAGCGCGGTTGGGAGCGCGAGCCGCTGCGGGTCGAGATCGAGAAGAAGGTGCCGGTCGCGGCCGGGCTCGGCGGCGGCAGCGGCGACGCCGCCGCGATCCTCCGCCTCGCCGCCGGCGAGGTCGCCGACCTGCCGCAGCTGGCGGCCGAGCTCGGCGCCGACGTCCCGTCCCAGTTGCGTCCCTCGTTGGCGCTCGTCCGCGGGGCGGGCGAGCGCGTTTCTCCGCTGCCCCAGCCGGCCGAGCACGCCGCGGTGCTGCTGCCCGGCGGGGGCGGGCTCAGCACTGCCGCCGTCTTCGCCGAGTGCGACCGGCTCGGCCTCGGCCGCCCGGCGGCGGAGCTGGAGGAGCTGGCCGGACAGCTGCGCCAGGCCGCCGGGGCGGGCGCTTCGCCGCTCGACTATCCCGACCTGCTGGTCAACGACCTCGAGCCGGCGGCCCGCTCGCTGCGGCCCGACATCGGCGACGCGCTCGACGCGCTGCGCGACGCCGGCGCCCCGCTGGCGATCCTCAGCGGCTCGGGCCCGACCGCCGTCGGGCTCTTCCCGGACCTGGCCGCCGCCGAGGCCGCGGCGGAGCGCCTCCCCGCCGATGAAGCGATCGTCTGCGCCGCCGGGCGCGCGAGACTGACGCCATGAAGCTGCCCGGGGAGGGAGAGGGGACGAGCACCCGCAAACGCCTGCTGATCGGCGCCGCGGTCGTGGTCGTCGGCCTCGTCTACTACTTCATCAGCCGTCAGCTCGGCCACCTCGACCTGCAGAACCTGCTGGAAGAGGTCTCGGAAACGCTCGGCGCCTGGACCTACCTGCTGGTCGGCGTCTTCGCCTTCGCCGAGACCGGCGCCGGCATCGGCCTGGTCGTGCCGGGGGAGACGACGATGCTGCTCGGCGGCGCCGTCGCCGGCCAGGGCGCGATCGACGTCTAC
>DASUTJ010000022.1:0-2139 GCA_036374655.1 Solirubrobacterales bacterium
CGCGTCCGGGCGGCTCCTCCCAAGCCGCGTGGGAGGAGCGAGGCGCCCCCGAACGTGCCGCCTTACCCGCAGCGGCACGTTCGGAAGCGTCCATGCGTCAGACCGTAGCGGCTGCCTGGTCGGACTGGCTCTGCTCGGAGGCTTGGGCCTTGGCGTCGGGAGCCGGAACGTCTTCGACCGGGCGCGGCAGCAGCACTTCTTTGGCGATGACCAGGCGCTGGATTTGGCTGGTCCCCTCGTAGAGCTGCATGATCTTCGCGTCGCGCATCAGTTTCTCCACCGGGTACTCCTTGATGAAGCCGTATCCGCCGTAGACCTGGACGGCGTCGGTGGTGACCTCCATGGCGGAGTCGGCGGCGAAGCGCTTGGCCATCGAGGAGATCTTCGAGTTGCGGACGCCCTGGTCGAGCAGGAACGCCGAGTTCCAGACCAGTAGGCGGCCGGCCTCGACCTTGGTCGCCATGTCGGCGATCATGAACTGGATCGCCTGGTGCATCGCGATCGGGACGCCGAACTGAACCCGTTCTTTCGAGTAGTCCGTGGCGTACTCGAGGGCGGCGCGGGCGATGCCGACGGCCATCGCCGAGACGCCCGGGCGGGTCCGGTCGAGGGTCATCATCGCCAGTTTGAAGCCCTTGTTTTCTTCGCCCAGCAGGTTCTCGGCCGGGATCTCGACTTCGTCGAAGGAGATGGTCGCGGTGTTGGAGGCCCGCTGGCCCATCTTGTCCTCCTTCTTGTCGACGGAGACCCCGGGGAGGTCGGCGTCGACGACGAAGGCGCTGATGCCGCGATGACCGGCCTCAGGGTCGGTCTTGGCGAACACCGTGAAGTAGTCGGCGTAGGTGCCGTTGGTGATGAAGCACTTGGAGCCGCTGATGACGTACTTGTCGCCCTTCTTCACGGCCTTGGTCTTCATCCCGCTGACGTCGGAGCCGGCGTCGGGCTCGGTGAGGCCGAAGGAACAGAGCTTGGGGGCTTCGGTCAGCATCCCCAGGTACTTCTTCTTCGTCTCCTCGGAGCCGCCAAGGGTGATCGGCGCCGAGGCGAGGCCGTTGGCCGCCAGCGAGGTGCCGATGCCCGAACAGCCCCAGCCGAACTCCTCCTCGATCAGGCAGCCGGAGAGGTAGTCGAGGCCGGGTCCGCCGTAGGCCTCGGGGATGTGGGTATTCATCAACCCGACCTCCCAGGCCTTCTCGATCACGTCCTGGGGCCAGGTGCCGTCAACGTCGTACTCCCAGGCGACGTTGCGCATGTCTTTCTCGGCGAAGCTGTGAGCCAGCTCGCGCAGGTCCTTCTGCTCATCGGTAAGGGTGAAGTCGACCACCGGTCGGGGCTCCTTTTTTCGCTTTCTCTGAAGTCTGCGGGAGCGCCGCCGGGACGGCTGGCGTTCCACCGATTGACTGATCAGTCAATCGGCCCACAAGGTTAGCGGACAATTAGGTCCCCGAACGGGTGCGGGCCCGCGCTTTACCCTTGCTCAATGGAGTTGGCGCTGGCACTGACGGCTACCCAGAAAGGGGCCGTGCTGCTCGCGATCTCCGGCATCGCGGCCCCGATCGCCGGCTACCTCTTCCACCGCTCGGCGGCCGCCTGGCGCTCCTTCGGCCAGGGACCGTTCGCGATCGACTCCGAAGTGCTGCCCTCCCCGCGCGGCGCGCCGGCGCCGATCGACCCCGCCATGCAGGCCGCCGAGGTTCGCCAGATGCTGGCCGCCAAGGCCGAGCGGCAGCGACAGCGCGGGGAGCAGCCGCTCGACGTCGAGGTCGAGGCGGAACGCCTGCTGGCGAGCGCCGAGCGCCCCCGCGGGCAGGACGCGATCGACGCCGAGCTGCGGGCCGAGGTGAGACAGCTGGTCGTCGCCCGCAACGAACGCCTGATGCGCGAAGGCCGCCAGCCGCTCGACGTCGAGGTGGAGACGGAAAAGCAGTTGGCCAATTTCATAGGATCGGGTTGATGGCCCCCCAGGAGAACCTCTACGAGGTCGAGGAGATGCTCAACCAGCCGGGCACCTACTTCAACCCCCAGACCGAGGTCGTCGTCATCGTCGACGACTCCGCCGCCCCCGACCAGGAGGTCTTCAACAACCTCGAGGGCTACGAAGGCGCCGACTGGGTCCGCGTCTCCGACGACGTCCCGGTC
>DASUTJ010000023.1:0-22856 GCA_036374655.1 Solirubrobacterales bacterium
CTGGTCATCGCCCTGGCCTCGATCCTCTACGGCTCGGTGATGGCCTTCACCCAGACCAACGTGCGGCTGATCGCCGGCTACTCCTCGGTCGCCCAGCTCGGCTTCATCACCGCCGGGATCTTCGCCCTGCGCGCCGACGGCTCCGACGGGGCGATCCTGCAGATGGTCAACCACGGCCTGGTGGTGGCCCCGACCTTCGTCATCGTCGCCGTCCTGCTCGAGCGGACCGGGACCGAAGACATCCGCGAGATGGGCGGGATGGCGCTGCGGGCGCCGGTGCTGGCGGCACTGTTCCTGATCGTCGCCCTGGCGACCCTGGCGATGCCCGGCTCGGCCAACTTCGTCGGCGAGTTCTACATCCTCAACGGCCTCTTCCAGGAGAAGATCGTCTTCGCCTTCATCGCCATCGCCGGCGTCGCGATGTCGGCTTACTACGCCCTGCGCCTCTACCAGCAGACGATGCACAACCGGGCGCCGGATGGGGCGATCTCGCGCGAGATCGGCGTCCGCGACGGCCTCGTCCTGGTGCCCCTGGTGCTCTGCATCCTCGGCCTGGCGCTCTACCCGCAGCTGGTCCTCAAGCGCACCGCGCCGACCGTCGAGCAGACCGTGGCCAAGGTGACCGGCGGCGATGCGCCCGAGGCGCGGCTGGCGGAGGTCAAGCCATGAACTTCCACGAGCCGTCCATCGACTACGCCGGCATCTCGCCGCTGATCGCCCTCACGGTCGGCCTCTGCGTCGTCCTCCTCAGCGCCGTCTTCAAGCCGCTGCGGCGGAGCGCGCCGCTGTTGACCATGATCACCCTCGCCACCGCCGCCGGACTCCTGATCTGGAACTGGGACGACCCGAAGACGCTGATCACCGGCGCCCTGCGGCTCGACGACCTGGCGATCTCGATCTCGCTGATCGCGATCCTCTGCGCCGGCTTCTGCGTCCTGCTCTCGATCCGCGAGCGGGCAACCGAGGAAGCCGGCTCGGGCGAGTACCACGCGCTGCTGCTCGGCTCGGTCCTGGGCATGGTGATGCTGGCCCAGGCGACCAACCTCGTCACCTTCTTCGTCGCCCTGGAGATGCTCTCGATCCCGCTCTACATCCTCTGCGCCGCCAACCTGCGCCGCGAGGGCTCGCTCGAGTCGGGGCTGAAGTACCTGATCGTCGGCTCGGTCGGCTCGGCGACGTTGCTCTACGGGATGGCCTTCCTCTACGGCGGCAGCGGCTCGACCAGCTTCGCCGGGATCGCCGACGGGATCGCCCAGAACGGGCTCGACGCCGACCCCCTGATCCTGATCGGGATCGCGATGACGGCGGTCGGACTCGCCTTCAAGACCTCGATCGCCCCCTTCCACCAGTGGACGCCGGACGTCTACCAGGGCGCCCCCACCCCGATCACCTCCTTCATGGCAGTGGCGACCAAGGCCGCGGCCTTCGCCGTCTTCCTCCGCTTCTTCGACGTCGCCCTCGGCTCCCAGGTCGACGAGTGGCAACCGGCGCTGGCCGCTCTGGCGGCGATCTCGATCGTGGTCGGCAACGTCGGCGCCCTCGGCCAGGACTCGCTGAAGCGGCTGCTCGGCTACTCGGGCGTCGCCCAGGCCGGCTACATGCTCGGCGGGGTCGTCGTCTTCTCCAGCCAGGGGACGAGCTCGCTGGTCTTCTACCTCGCCGCCTACGCCTTCATGAACCTCGCCGCCTTCGCGGTGATCGTCGCCCGCGAGCGGGAGACGATCTTCGGCGACCACATCCGCGCCGTCCGCGGGCTCGGGGCGGAGCGGCCGCTGCTCGCCTGGCCGCTGACGATCTCGATGCTGGCCCTGGCCGGGCTGCCGGCGACGGCGGGCTTCATCGGCAAGCTCTACCTGATCGAGGCGCTGGTCGAGGGCGACTACACCTGGCTCGCGGTGATGATCGCGATCGGGACGATGATCTCGCTCGCCTACTACCTGCGGGTGGTGGCGGCGATGTGGATGCGCCCCGAGGGCGAGGCCGCGCCCGGGGCCACCCCGGCGATCGCCGGCGCCTCGCCCGAGGCCGATCCGGTCGATCCCGAAGCCGGCCGCCGCTGGTACATCGTCGGGCCGGCGATCCTCGCCGCCGCGGCGACGGTCTTCTTCGGCGTCATCCCGCAGCCGCTGGTCGAGTTCGCCAGCCACGCGGGCGCCTCCCTCTTCGGGTAGAAACGCCGGATCGGAGTTCTCCTCACCACCGGCGCGATCGTCGCGGCCGTCGCCGTCGGCGTCTGGTCCGAGGGCCGCTGGCCGGCCGGCGCCGCGCGAGCTTCCCGCACCGCGCTCTCGCTGCTGCTCTACGTGCTGCTGCCGCCGGTGATCTTCTTCAACATCGCCGCCAGCGAGATCGACGTCGGCCACGGCGTCGGCCTGGTGCTGGGGATCGTCGCCTCGTCGCTGGGAGCACTGTTCGCCTTCTCGATCGCAAGCCGCTTCCTCGACCTCACCCGCCCCCAGGTCGGGGCGGTGGTCTGCACCGTGCTCAGCGTCAACACCGGTTACCTCGGCTATCCCCTGGCGGTGGCGCTGCTGGGTCGGGGCGAACTCCCGACCGCCGTCCTCTACGACGTCCTCGTCACCGGCCCCTGCCTGCTGCTCGGCGCCTTCGCGGTCGGCGCCGCCTTCGGGACCAAGGCGGGTGAAACGCCACGCCAGCGCGTCGTCGCCTTCTTCACCCGCAACCCGCCGCTCTACGCGGCGATCGCCGGCCTGCTGGCGCCGGAGGCGCTGGCCCCCGACGTCCTCGTCGACCTCTCGCAGATCCTGATCGTCGCCATCCTCCCGATCGGCTTCTTCGCCGTCGGCGCCACCCTTGCCGAGAACGCCGAACACGGCGAGCTGCCGATGCCGCCACCGCTGACCCGCCCGGTCGCCCTGGTCATCGCCACCCGCCTGGCGATCGTCCCCGCGCTGCTGATGCTGCTGGCCTGGCCCCTGATCGACCTGCCCCCCGCCTACCGCCTCTTATCGGCGATGCCCTCCGGGCTCAACTCCCTGGTCATCGCCCACGCTTACGGCCTCGACATGGAGATAACCGCCGAGGCCGTGACCTGGTCGACCGCGATCGTGGTGCTGGCGGCGCTTGGGTCGCTGCTGCTCTAGTTAGAACTTCGCGGCGATCAAACCGAGAAGAGCCCCGGCGAAAGCCAGCATCCCGATGCCGTAGGTCCAGGCCATCCGAATCAGCAGTTGGTGCATGGCGTCGAACCTGCGATCGACTTGGCGAAATTCCTCCCGCATCTCGGCGAAACCGTCACCAACCCGTTTGCCGAGTTCGTCGAGCCGTGCGTCGTTCCATTCCGTCATCCCTGCCTCCCTCTCTGCGACCGCAGCCTCCATGGCTTGACCGTAGCAGACAAAAACAGACATAACAGATGCATCTCTGTAAATTCTCTGGTGTGCTCCATCACGTCGGGATCGAGGTCGCGCCGGCCGATATCGAGGCGGCCGCCGGCTTCTTCGAGCTGATCGGTTTCGTGCGGGTCGAGCCGCCGGAGGCGCTGCGCAAGTACACCTGGCTCGAGCGCGAGGGCACGCAGGTCCACCTGATGCCGGAAGACGATCCGACCGTCCCCTCGCCGGGCCATATCGCTCTCGTCGCTCCAGACTTCGACGCCACCGTCACCCGCCTGCGCGAGGCCGGCTTCGCGGTCGAACCCAAAGGCGAACACTGGGGCCAGCCGCGGGTGGTGGCGATAGCTCCCGGCGGCCACCGGGTCGAGCTGATGGCCGCGCCGCCCGCTCCCCGCAATTAGCGCTCTCGCCGCATCCCTGCCCTCGTCCCCCCCGCTGACTACGATGCCCCGGTGCGCTACCCGGTCGAAGAGTTCACCGCCGAGGAGCGAGCCCTGCTCGCCCCTCATTTCACCAACCTCGACCGCCCCGTCTTCGCCCTCGTCAACCTGCCGGAGACCGTCAAGGGGGCGCTTTTTGCCCGCTATTCGCGGTATTCCGGGACCGTCCGCCGCCTCTACCTGGAGGAGTTCGCCGCCGACGCGCCGGCCGGCGGCCGCCCCTTCGACGAGGAGGAGGGCGCCCGCGCCGCGGGGCTCTACGAGCGCGTCTTCGCCGGCTACGGCGACGACTCGATCGCCCAGCTCGGCGGTGCCCACGTCGCCTGCGAGTGGGTCTCCAACATCCTCACCAAGGTCCTGCAGCGCGGCCGCCTCGCCGCCTACCTGGAGCAGTCGACCCGCTACATCCCCTACGACAAGCCGCTGCCCGAAGGCGGCTACCGCTTCTACCGCGACGACGAGCTCGGTCCCGAGTTCGCCACGGCAATGGACGAGATCTTCGCGATCTACTCGCGCTCGCTGACCGAGGTCGAGGAGTGGGCGGCGGCGCGCTGGCCGCGCAGCGACGACGAACCCGAGGGCCCCTGGCGGCGCTCGATCCGCGCCAAGGCGCTCGACCTGCTGCGCGGGCTGCTGCCGGCCGCGACCCTCAGCCACGTCGGCATCTACGCCACCGGCCAGGCCTACGAGCAGCTGATCATGCGGCTGCTGGCCTCGCCGCTGCCGGAGGCGCGCGAGTATGGCGGGATGATCCTCACCGAGCTGAAGCAGGTGATGCCGAGCTTCGTCTCCCGGGTCGACCGGCCCGACCGCGGCGGCGAGTGGATCGAGTATCTGGAGCGCCGGCGCGAGCAAACCGAGAGCTGGGTCGCCCGGCTTGGGCTCGACCGCCGCGGCGACGGCGACGACGCTCCCTCGGTCGAGCTGCTCCACGTCGACGGCTCCGAAGAGGACCTGCTCGCCTCCTCGCTGTTCGAGTCGTCGAACGCGCCGGAGACCGAGGTCCTCGCCCGGATCGACGTCCTCGACCGCTCCGAGCGGGCCGAGCTGCTGGCCGCTCTGGTCGGCGAGCGCGCCAACCGCCGCTACCGCCCGGGCCGCGGCTTCGAGGCGCTGCGCTACCGCTTCGAGATCGTCTCCGACTACGGCGCCTTCCGCGACCTGCAGCGCCACCGGATGCTGACCTGCCAGTGGCAGCGGCTGACCCCGGACCTCGGTGCCGGGATCCCCGAGGAGGTGCGCGAAGCCGGGGTCGGCGACGAGTTCGAGCGGGCGCTGGAGATCTCCCGCGGGGAGTATGAGCGGCTGACCGACACCGGCCTCGCCGAGCAGGCCCCCTACGCACTCAGCCTCGCCTACCGGATCCGCTACACGCTCGACCTCAATGCCCGCGAGGCGATGCACCTGATCGAGCTGCGCTCAGGCCGCGAGGGCCACCCCACCTACCGCGCCGTGGCGCAGGCGATGCACGAGCGGATCGCCGCCGTCCACCCCGGCGTCGCCGCCGCGATGTCGCACGTCGACACCTCCGTCGAGCCGCGGCTGGAGCGGATCATGAGCGAGATCCGCACCCACCGCAAGCAGGTCGGCGCCGGCCATGCGGAGTAGCGCTCAGCCGTCGAGCTCCCGGGCGACGCCCTCGAGCAGGTCGAGCGCGTCCTGCAGCCCAGCTTCCATCCCGGAGGTGACGATCATCTCCCGCAGCTCGTGGCTGGGGCACTCGATCAGCATCGTCACCAGGGTGCGACCGTCCTGCTCGGCGAAGGTGACGGTGTTGAGCGTCGCGTTCGCCTCCCGCTGCTCCGGAGGCAGCGGCGCCCCCTCGTAGACCTCGGTGGTGACGAGCCTCTCGTCCGGGGCGATCTCCCGGTAGACCCCGTGGAAGGCGACCTCCTCCCCGTCGAAGGTCTCCATCGCGTAGCGCCAGCGACCGCCGACCCGCAAATCGATCTCCATCTCCCTGGCGGTCCCGCGCTTGGCGGTCCACCAGCGTGCGACCAGCTCCGGCGTCGTCCAGGCCCTATAGACCAGGTGCCGGGGAGCGTCGAACTCCCTGGTGACCAGGATCTGATCGTCGGCCGGCAGCGTCAGCGCGGCCTTGCCCTCATCCGTCATTGCCATCTCCTTCTTTCATCTCCGCCAGAACGTCGTCCAGCCGTTCGAACCGCTCCTCCCAGAGCCGCTGGTAGGGACTAACCCACTCGAAGATCGGGCGCAGTGCCTCGGGCTCGAGCCGGTAGAGCCGCCGGCGACCCTGGTCTCTCGACCGCACCGCCCCCACCTCGCGCAGGACCCGTAGGTGCTTGGAGACCTGCGGCTGTCCCATCCCGGTCTGCTCGACCAGGTCGTTGACCGGCCGTTCCCCCGTAGCGAGGAGATCGAGGATCTCCCGGCGGCGCGGCTCGGCCACGGCATTGAATGCATCGGCGGTGGTCGGCATCCGACTCATGCCGTCAATATATACCGATATAGGAATGCGTCAAGCGGGAGGAACCCGCCGACCCTACTCGCGCTGCTTGCGCTTGCGTTTCGGTCCGCTCTCGCCCTCGTCGCTTTCGTCCGTCAAGGCCGGAGAAGCCGCTTCCTCCCGCTCGTCCTGCGGCTCCAGTTCCCCCGCGGCCTTCTCGCCCGGGGTGGGCCAGGGGATCGCCTCCCCCGCCGCCCATGCCGGCGGGCGCCCGCCCGGGACCAGGCCGAGGACGAGGAAGCCGAAGTAGACGAACCAGATCAGCAGGAAGGGAAGCAGGCCGAGCAGGGTTCCCACCCCGAGCGCCATCCCCAGGGCGCCCCAGAAACGGGGCAGCAGGCCCGTGCGCATCCCCCACAGGCAGCTGTAGACGAGGGCGATCACGAAGCCCAGGCCGCCGGCGATCCCGAACCCGGTCGCGAAGGGGGCGGCCCCGGCTTCGGTGCGCGCGTTCGAAGCTTCGTCGTCTTCGACCTTGCGGGTTTCGCAGGCCTTCAGCGGGCTCTCGCCCGCGCCCGGCTCGTATTCGTCGACGAGGAAGTCGTTGCCGTCGTCCTGCCGCTCTTCGACGCATTCCTCCTTGGCTTCCGCCTGCGTCAGCGTCGACTTCGCTTCGCCGGCGACGAACTCGTCCGCGGCTTCCCCCTGGGCGACCGCCGCCAGCCCGGTGGAAAGGGCGAGGAAGAGCGGCGCGGCGACGACGAGCCCGATCAGCTGATAGCGGACCCGATCGCTGCGAGCCGCGGCCGCGCGGAACAGATAGGTGAGGGGGAACGCGAGCAGCACGAAAGCAGCTGCCTGCATCAGCCCGGTGACGATCACCGAGTCTCCGTTTTCGTCGACCGAGCGCAGGACTTCGGCCGTGCCGTCGCCAGTGACCGAATCGACGAAGCGGGTGGCGATGAACAGCGCCACCGCCGCGAAGCTCGCCAGCGCCACCGGAATCGCCCAGCGGGACTCCCCTTCGAGAACTGCCTCTTTTTTCACGGCGCGTACGCTACCCGAGCATGAGCCACGTCGAGCCCACCCCGGTCGTCCCGCTCGAGGCCGGCGCCGGTCCCGAGAACCCGCCGTGCCCCGCCTGCGGCGAGCCGCTGTTCGGCTGGGTCGGCGCCAAGCCCGGCCTCGCCGGTCCGGTCCGCCGCTGCGAGAGCTGCGGCCTGGGCGTCGTCGGCGACCCGGCCGGGCCCGAGGAGGCGCTGCACGAGCTCGACCGCCTGCGCGAGGACGGCGCGATCCGGATCGAGAACCGCGCCGGCTTCGCCTGCTCGCTGGGCGGCGCCGGCTGGTCGGGCCTGCAGCCGCAGGCCCGGCACCTGTTCACGGTCGAGTCGGTGCGCCGCCTCGTCGCCCGCCGCGACCAGATCGTGAAGAAGCGCCGCTGGGTCCCCGGCGCCGGCCTCGCCGCGACCTGGCAAACCCTGCTGAACAGCGTCACCTTCGGCCGCAACGTCGCCCTCGGCGCCCTGCGCGGAATGCCGGCGGTTCCGGCCGCGGAGCCCTGGCAGCGCCGGATCGACGCCCTCGCCAGCGTCGTCCTCGCGATCCCGGCATTGCTGGTCGCGATCCCGGTCGAGCTGGCCGGAGGCCTCAGCGGCCGCGGCGCGGTGATCAGGATCCGGGTGGAGCTCTTCTAGCGCGCTAGCTCAGGCCTTCCCTGGCCTCGCGGACCAGGGTGACGGCCTCGGGGAAGAGGACGCGGATCGCGTCGCGGACCTGCATCGCCTGCTCATCGGCATTGCCGGTCAGCTCGAGGCGGCCGATCGAGGCGACGGTCATCTCGACCGCCAGCTTGATCGCGTTGTCGGCCCAGGCGACCCGCTGCGAGGACTGCATCTGCTCCGAGAGCTCCTCCATGCGAGCGCGGAACTCCTCGGGGTCGCCGAACAGGTTGAAGCCCTCCATCGCCCCCCATGTAAGCAGAACCGCGACGCCGCCGAGGGAGAATCGGCACCTTCTGCGCGCCACGCGTGCGCCCGGGCCGCCTAGCGTCGCCGCCATGGGCAGACACGGGGACCGGGAGCGGGGCTCGGCGACGGTCGAGCAGGCGGCACTGGCGGCCCTCGTCGCCCTGCTCCTGATCGCCGGGATCGCGGCGGTGGCGGCCGGCGGAGAGGTCGACGCCGGCCGCGGGCTGGCCGGCGCGATCGCCAGGAAGATCGGCTGCGCGCCGCGCCTGCCCGGCGATTGCCGACACCACGCCCTCGTGCCCGCCTACGGCTGGCCGCTGGCTCGGCTGGCCCGAGCGCTCGCGCCGGCACCGATCGCCATCCCAGGTCCCTCTGGACTTCCGCTGGCGCCGGTCGACTTCCGCCGCTGCCGGCGGGAGAGCTGCGCCGTCGCCGCCGGCCCCCACCTGACCGCCTCCAACCGCCGCACCACGGCTTTCACCGAGCTGGTCGACCGCCGCCGCGACGACGGCTGGGTCGAACTCGTCTACTGGCTCTACCGCCCCGCCCTGGGCTGGGAACGGTTCGGCCGCCGCGCAACCCAAGCCGACGTCGAAGCGGCGTCCGGGGTCGAGGTCCGCGCCGAGGGCGATCCGGCCCTGGTCCCGCTGGAGACCCTGCCCGGGCGCAACCACTACGCGTTCCCGCCCGGCGAGCAGCCGCCATGGCAGTGGGGCGTCGCCGGCCGCTACCCCGGCTGGTCCAGCTAAGGACTCGCCGCCTGCGCCGCCTTTTCGCTCTCGGCTTCCTGCTCGGCCTGTTTTATGAGGCCGCGCCAGTCGGTAGTCCGGAAGAAGAGCAGCACCGCCAGGAAGCCGAGGACCGCCGACCAGGCCGCCATCGCGATCTGGGTGCCGACCGAGAAGGAGAGGACCGCGGTCCGGGTCGGTCCCTCCAGGGTCGCGACCAGCAGCGCCTGCTGGGCGCCGGCGCCACCGGGCGTGAAGGGGACGACGTTGGCGATCGCCTGGCAGCTCATCACCAGCATCACGCTGCCGACCGAGCCCCCGATCCCGAACGCCTCGAGGAAGAACCAGAAGGCGGCGAAGCGAAACAGCCAGCCGACCCCCTGCCAGGCGAAGACCTCGCGCATGTAGCGCCGCGGCTCGGTGAGGATCACCAGGCCCTGCCGCACCCGCGCCCAGAAGCGGCGCACGTGGTGGGCCAGGTAGTAGATGCCGATCGCGATCGCCAGCAGGGTCACGCCGAGGGCGATGAAGAACCACTTCGGGTTTTCGGCCCAGAAGGAGATCTCGAAGGCCGGCAGCTTGGGGATCTGCGGCAGCGGCGGCAGCAGGCCCTGGGTGATCGCGTAGAGGAGGACGAGGACCCCGACCGAGGTGTCGAAGACGGTCTGGACCAGGAAGGACGAGGTGACCGCCGGGTAGGAGGAGTCGGGGATCTGGCGTTTGACCAGGAAGACTTTGGTCACGTCGCCCGCGCGGGCGGGGACGATCGCGTTGATCCCGGCGCCGGCCAGGTAGGAGGCGGCGACGCCCAGGTAGGGGATCCGCTGCTCCGGATAGGCCGCCTGCAGCACGTTGCGCCAGGCCCAGGCCCGCGCCAGCTGCATCGCCAGCAGGCAGAGCAGGGCGATGCCGAACGCCGTCCACTCGATTTCCGACAGGTGGCGGAAGAACTCGGCGGCGCGGCGGAAGAACGCCTCGAAGTTGCCTTGGAGATCAGCGAAGACCATCGCAGCTAGACTAGCCACGCTCGTGCCGGATACCGACACGCACACCCTCCCCAGCGCCGCTGCCCATGACCCCGCCGACGTGGCGATGTGCGACCGTGCCCGCGAACGCTACGCGGGGGACCGCAAGAGCCGCTGGCGGCGCCGGCGCAAACGCCACGCACAGCTGCCGAACCTGATCATCATCGGCGGGCTCAAGTGCGGGACGACGAGCATCCACCACTACCTCGGCCTGCATCCGGAAATCCAGATGTCGAAGCCGAAGGAGCTGAACTTCTTCGTCGAGGAGCTGAACTGGGACCTCGGCCTCGACTGGTACGCGAGCCGCTTCGACGACCGCTTCAAGGTCCGCGGCGAGTCCTCGCCCCACTACACCAACCTGCCCCGCTTCGAGGGGGTCGCAGAGCGGATCAAGCAGCACACCCCGGACGCGCGCCTGCTCTACATGGTGCGGGACCCGATCAAGCGGATCCTCTCCCACTGGGTCCACGCCACCGGCGCCGGCTACGAGACCGGCGACCTGGTCGAGGTCCTCTCCCGGCCCGACACCTCCTACATGAACCGCTCCAAGTACTGGATGCAGCTGCAGCCCTACCTGGAGCGCTTCGACCGCTCGCAGATCGCGATCATCACCCAGGAGGAGCTGCAGACCGAACGAGAAGAGACGATGCGCAAGGCCTTCGCCTTCGCCGGCGTCGACGAGACCTTCACCTCGGAGCAGTTCGACCGCGAGTGGGAGAAGTCGAGCGCCAAGGAGGGCGACAAATACCAGCTGATGGAGAAGCTGGTGAAACTGCCCGGGCTGCGCTCCTTCGACCGCAACTTCGACCGCCTGCCGGAGTCGATGCGCTGGATCGTCGAGAAGGTCGTCCACGACCCCGACAAGCCGCCGGCGCCAAAGCCGAAGCTCCCCGACGACCTCTTCGAGACTGTCCGCGGCCGCTTCACCGAGGACGTCGCCGAGCTGCAGAAGTTCGCCGGCCGCGAGTTCGCCGGCTGGCACGACTACAGCTGAACGCCCGCGGGTAGCCTGCCGTCGATGCGGCGGCTCCTTCCCGATCCCGGCCCGACCACGGTCTCCGAGCAGCTCGAGACCTACCGACCCTGGGAGGAGGAGCGCGAGGGACGGCCGTTCGTCGCGATGAACTTCGCTGCAACGGTCGACGGGCGGGCGACGATCGGCGGGGTCTCGGGCCCGATCGGCTCGAAGACCGACACCTCGATGCTGGCCGGCCTGCGCAAGCGCTTCGACGCGGTGATGATCGGCGCCGGGACGATGCGGGCAGAGCGCTACGCCGGCCTCGAGAAGCGGCTGGTCGTGGTCGAGAGCCGCGGCGGCGAGTGGACCGACCCCGCCGACCTGCTCGGCGCCCTCAAGGAGGAGGGCGTGCGGGCGGTGATCTGCGAGGGTGGCCCGACCCTGCACGGCTCGCTGCAGGCCGCCGGCCTGGTCGACGAGCTGTTCCTGACGACCGCGCCGAAGCTGAGCGGCGGCGGCGCACCGCGGATCGTCGAGGGAGCGCTGCCGGAGGTGATCGCGATGGAGCTGGTCTGGCTGCTGGAGGAGGACGGCGAGCTCTTCGCCCGCTACCGCCGGTCCTGACGCGCCCCATCGATTAGCGTTCTCTCTCCAAAGAGGACGAGGAGAGGAACCCGATGGACTTCACCCCCAGCCCCGAGGTCGCCCAGCTGCGCGAGCGCGTGCTCGACTTCATGGACGCCGAGATCTACCCGCAGGAGCGCGAGCTGATGGAGGCGCTCGACGCGGAGGTCGGGCCCGGGGTCCCCTATCCCGCCAACCTCACCGCGGTCCGCGAGAAGGCCAAGGCCGACGGCCTCTGGAACCTGTTCATGCCCGACGAACGCTTCGGGCCGGGGCTGAGGAACTGGGAGTACGGCCTGCTCTGCGAGGAGATGGGCCGCAGCCCGATGGCGGCGCCGATGGCCTTCAACTGCTCGGCCCCGGACACCGGCAACATGGAGATCCTCGCCGAGCACGGGACGCCCGAGCAGCGCGAGCGCTGGCTGGAGCCGCTGCTGGAGGGGAAGATCCGCTCCTGCTTCTCGATGACCGAGCCCGAGGTCTCAGGCTCCGACCCGACGCTGCTGCAGGCCAAGGCCACCCTCGACGGCGACGAGTGGGTCGTCGAGGGCCACAAGTGGTTCACCTCCGGCGCGGTCGGCGCCGACCTGGCGATCGCGATGGTCGTCACCGACCCCGACGCCCACCCCTACGCGCGCGCCTCGATGATCTGCGTCCCCACCGACACCCCCGGCTTCAACCTGGTGCGGCCAATCTCGGTAATGGGCCACGACGGCGGGCCCGGCCACTGCGAGATCCGCTACGAAGAGTGCCGGGTGCCGAAGGAGAACCTGCTCGGCGAGCGCGGCGCCGGCTTCGCCGTCGCCCAGGACCGGCTCGGCCCGGGGCGCATCCACCACTGCATGCGGGCGATCGGGACCGCCGAGCGGGCGCACGAGATGATGTGCCGCCGGGCCAACGAACGCACCGCCTTCGGCGGGCCGCTGGGCGAGAAGCAGTTCGTCCAGGAGTCGATCGCCGCCTCGCGGATGGAGATCGACCAGGCCCGGCTGCTGACCCTCTACGCCGCCTGGAAGATGGACACCGAGGGCAAGCGCGCCGCCCGCCAGGCGATCTCGGCGATCAAGATCGTCGCCGCCAACATGGTCATGGACGTGCTCGACCGGGCGATCCAGATCCACGGCTCACTGGGCATGACCGACGACACCCCGCTGGCGATCATGTGGCGCTTCAGCCGCATGCTGCGCCTCGCCGACGGCCCCGACGAGGTCCACAAGATGGTCCTCGCCCGCCGCGAGCTGAACCGCTGGGCGAAGCGCGCCGAGGCCGAGGCGGAAGGCAACCTCGAGCCCCGGCACGCGGCGCGGATGGTCTAGCCGACGGTCAGGTGACCGCTGACGACGCAGGTGTTCGGCGGCGTTTTGAAGAACGTTTCGAAGTCGTAGCCGAGGATGCCACTGACCACCGTCCCAGGCGTGGTGGCGCCATAGAAGCTGGAGACGCCGAATCCGGCGTCGCTCCCGGCGAAGAGATCGTCGACCAGGATGCTCCCCCCTTCGCCCGGCTTGCTGCTTTCGTAGGCCCCGGTCAGGGCGCCGTCGCCTGAGGTGCCGCCCGCCTCCATCGCGAAGCCGGGACCGCTCGGTCCCTCCACTTCGATGTCGACGTCGGTCGCCTCGCAGCTGGCGACGAAGCTGAACCCGCCGAGGGTGGCGATCGAAACGCCGGTCTGCCCGGCGCTCATGGTCTTGAAGACCTTCACCACGGATTGACCGCCCACCGTGCCGGCGTTGCCGGCGCTGTCGGCGACCCCGGCGTGCGTCGCGCTGGGGACCGTCCCGAGGGTGGCGAGGTCGATCTTGGCGCCGGTCACGGCGCGGTTGCGGATCTTCGCCGTGGTCACCGCGTTCCTCTTGATCTTCGCGGCGGTGACCGCGTTCTTCTTCAGCTGCTTGGAGCCGACGCTGTTCTTTCCGAGCTGACTGGCGGCGAACGCGGCCCCGCCGCCGAGGACGAGGAAGACTGCGATCGACGACATCACGTTCGCGTAGGTGAGGCGCTCGCGTAGCTGCTTCATGGTTCCTCCTCTGACTAACCGCCCCGAGCTTCTTCGAGAATTTCCTCGACCACGGGCGGGACGCCCTCACGCTGCTTCGAGCGTTTGATTTCCCGTAATACCTTCTTCAGCTCGCGGCCAGAATCGACTACCTGAGTCCCGCTGTCGCCTTCGATTAGCTCCCTGACCCGTTTCGGGACGTCGGCAGGCTGCTCCGAATCGTCATTACGGCCGGTGTTGGTCGCCGCGGTCTTACCCTCGCCGTCATCGGCTTTGGCCTTGTTGCCGTATCGATCGGCATCACTCTGGCCCCGATCCCGATGCCGGGCTCCCGTTTGGTCCTTCTGCTTCGGGGCCGCGTCGCTCTCCATCGTCTGCTCGCGCACAGATGAACCGACCTTTGACGAGGTGGTCGACTCCTCCGACCGACCGCATCCGGAACCAGCCAGCAGCACTGCAAACACGGCAAAGGCAGCGAGCAGGCGGTTTTTAACGCTTCCAGTCATTGAGGTGGAGACCAGGCCCCTCCATTGTGACGGAGGGGCCTGGAAGTCCGTTTCCTCAGCTCTCGGCGCGGTACGTGATCCCGTCGAGGACGATGACTTCTTCTTCTTCACCGGCAACCTTGCCGTCGAGGTTGAAGCCTCCGAGCGAAGCTCCCGAACCGCCGATCAAGGCAGTGACGCCGCTGAGCGGACTCATGATCATCACGGTCCCCGCAGCCGGCCGGTATCCGGGGGGCAGCGTGAAGAGCGAGGACAGCCCGGTGCCGGTGCCGGTTATCCCCCAGCCTTGAAGGTGAACGATGCCCTCTTGGTCTTTGTAGAAGCCGACCGGGTTGGTTTTGAACCCTTCGTTGAAGTTCTGACCACCGTTTTCAAACGGGGGCTGACCCGGCGCGCCAACGAGGTGGGTCGGTTCTGCAGGCGCAATCGTGCTGGCCAGGGTGGCGCTGGGGACGGTGCCGAGCGTGGCCTCGTTGACCTTCGCCCCGGTCACGGCCTCGTTCTTGATCTTCGCCGTGGTGACCGCGTTCTTCTTGATTTTCGCGGCGGTGACGGCGTTCTTCTTCAGCTGCTTGGTGCCGACGCTGTTCTTGGCGAGGCCGGCCGCAATCGCGGTGGCGCCGCCGAGGACGAGGAATACGGCAATGGACGACATCACGTTCGCGTACGTGAGCCGCTTGCGTATCTGCTTCACGAGGAACTCCCTTTCTAGATAAACGAGTGGCGAGACATCCTGAGCTGCCTGAATCTCGACTGATACTCAGGGATCTTTCGTCAACCCTTTCAGTCCCAGGCGGAGAATGTCGCCCGCCCCCGCGGCTACAGGGACAAAGGAAGGGCCGGCGGTCGCCGGCCCTTCTCGACAGTCGATTTGGCGTTCTCCTATTTGATCATCAGTTCGGGCTCGACGTTCAGTGAGGCGCTGCCCAGCAGGACCGCCGAGAGCATCGATTCGGCGATGTAGGTGGCGCCATCGGTCTCTCGGCATTCGAATGCAAAGGAATGAGAGCCCGCCGACAGGGGCTGCGTGATCCAGTTCATCGAGATGCTGCCACCCTCGTTGATGCCATGGACAAGCAAGTCCTCGCCGAAGGTGACCGGCCGGGAAAGCGGCGCTCCATCTACGGACAGTCGGCAGTCACCGGCATCCGGAGGTTCGGTGGGTTCGGGGTCGCTGGGTTCGGGGTCGTCGTTGTCCCATTCCCCGGCGGCGATCAGGAGTACGTGCCCCGCGGACGGCAGGTTGACCGACCCCGTCGACGCACATACCTCGAACGATTCCTCGAGGGCGCCGCAGCCACCGTTGCCGAACGCGCCGAAGCTGGGGCCAGGTGCACCGGTGGCACCTTTATCGCCTTTAGGCCCGGCGGGCAGCTGGCCCGCGGCGAAGTTCGAAGCTTTGAGCGAGCCGGGTTTCACTTTTGCGCCGGTAACCGCGCCTTTTTTGATTTTCGCGGTGGTGACCGCGTTCTTTTTCAGCTGTTTGGAGCCGACGCTGTTTTTGCCCAGCTGACCGGCCGCGATGGCGGCGCCACCGCCGAGGACGAGGAACACTGCGATCGACGACATCACGTTTGCGTACGTGAGCCGCTTACGTATCTGCTTCACGAGCTCTCCCTTGTTGACTGGGGTTTGAACCCCACCCTTTCAGGCGAGCCCGACGCCGTCTAGCCCGCCCGCTCGGCGCGCTCGGCCTCTTCGGCGAGGCGCTCGACCAGCCTGGCGAAGGCGTGGATCCCCTCGTCGACCTTGCCGTAGCCGCCGGCCACGTAGCGGGCATAGACGCCCTCGAGGATGATCGCCAGCTTCCAGTAGCCGAGGGCGACGTAGAAGCCGAGGTCGGAGAGGTCGCGGCCGCTGCGCTCGGCGTAGCGGCTGGCGATCTCCTTCTGGGTCGGGAAGCCGGGCGCGAGGTTGGCCGGCATGCCGAGGGCGACGACGTCGTCGCCCCGCTCGGGCCAGTAGGCCATCAGCAGGCCGACGTCGGCGAGCGGATCGCCGAGGGTGCAGAGCTCCCAGTCGACCACCGCGGCGACCTCGCCGCGATCGGTGAGGATCATGTTGTCCAGCCGGTAGTCGCCGTGGACGATCGTCGCCGGCCCCTGCTCGGGAATGCGGGCCGAGAGCGCCGCGTGGACGCGGTCGATCGGCTCCAGCTCGCGGGTCTTCGACTTCTCCCACTGCCCCTTCCAGCGGTGCAGCTGGCGGGCGACGTAGTCCTCCTTGCGGCCGAGGTCGCCGAGCCCGGCGGCATCGGGGTCGACCGCGTGGATCTGGACCAGGGTGTCGGCGACGCGCTCGCCGATCGCCCGCCGGTCGTCCTCGTCGGGGAAGATCTCCGCCTCGGCGAGGCCGCGCAGGACCGGCCCCTCGACGAACTCCATCACGTAGAAGGGGGCGTCGTTGACGCTCTCGTCCTCGCAGAGCCCGACCACCGGCGCGACCGGCACCTCGGTCTTCCCCAGGGCGGAGACGACCTTGAACTCGCGTCCCATGTCGTGGGCCGAGCCGAGCCGCTTGCCGAGCGGCGGCCGCCGCAGCGCCCACTGCCGACCTGCCGCGTCGGTGACCCGGTAGGTGAGGTTCGAGTGGCCGCCGGCGATGCGCTCGAAACGCAGCGGTAGGTCAACTCCGGGGACGTGTTCGCCGAACCAGGCTTCCAGCGGCTCCTGGTCGATTCCGTCCGGAGGCGCGACGGTTCCGTCTTGCTCGGTAGCCTCGTCAGCCATCGGAGCGCAAGCATATTCACGATCCAATCGACGGCTGAGCCCGTCGCTCGCCAACCGGCTGCGGATCGGGTTCGCGATCGGTTTCGCCGTGCTCACCGCGATGGCGGTGATCGGCGTCGGCCGCTTCATCGAGCAGCGCCAGGACTTCGAGGACGCGATCGCCCGCTCCTACCAGGTGGAGATGGAAGCGCGGGTGGAAATCGCCCAGGGCGCAGGCGCCAAAGCGGCCCGGGAGACCGTCCAGCAGCAGATCGACCGCCGCGAGGAACTGCAGGACGAGATCTCCGGCGACACCCGCGACACCGCCCTGCTCGTCGCCGCGGGGCTGATCGCCGGCCTGACCGGGGCGCTGCTCCTCTTCAGCGGCCTGATCTCGGCGATGCGCAGACCGCTGGAGGAGCTGGTCGCGGCCGCGGGACGGCTCGCCTCGGGCGACCGCAGCGCCCGGGTCGAGGTCGGCGGCCTGGCCGAGACCGCCACTCTCGGCGCCGCCTTCAACGAGATGGCCTCCGAGCTCGAGCAGGAGGAGAGCCGGCGCGAAGAGCTCGACCGGCTCAAAGACGAGTTCGTCCTCACCGCCTCGCACGAGCTGCGCAGCCCGCTGACCTCGGTGCAGGGCTTCGCCGAGCTGCTGATGCTCGACCGCGACTCGCTCACCCCGCAGCAGGCCGAGACGGTCGAAATCATCCTCGACAACTGCCGCCACCTGGTGCGGCTGCTGAACGACCTGCTCGACCTGGCCCGCTCGGACGTCGGCCGCCTGGCGATCCAGCGGCAGCCGACCGAGGTCGCGCCGCTCGTCGAAGACGTCGTGCGTACGATGCGCGCCCAGACCGAGGCGGGGCACCAGTCGCTGCGCGAGGACCTGCCCCCCGGCCTGCCGCTGATCGACGTCGAGCCCGACCGGATAAGACAAATACTTGTGAACTTGCTTACGAATGCGCATGAGTACTCGCCCGAAGGGGCGTCCATCACGGTCGCGGCGCGGGCCGTCGGTGCCGAGGTGGAGATCAGCGTGAGCGACAACGGACAGGGCATCCCCGAGGACCAGCTGGGCCGCATCTTCGACCGCTTCACCCGCGGCGACGCCGGCCTGACCCAGCGGGTGGGCGGCACCGGCCTCGGCCTGGCGATCTCGAAGTCGCTGGCCGAGCTGCACGGTGGCAGCATCGCGGCGGAGTCGACGGTCGGTGTCGGTTCGACCTTCCGGGTGCGACTGCCGATCGCGCCGGACCGGGCCCCCGGCGACGCCGGCGACGGCCAGGGCCGGACCCCGGCGGAGGCGAGCTGATGGCGACGATCCTCGTAGCCGACGACTCGGAGACGATCCTGCTGCTGATGCGGACGCGGCTGGAGATGGCCGGCCACGCGGTCGAGACCGCCGCCGACGGCCAGGAGGTCCTCGACCACGTCTCCAACGGCGTCGTCCCCGACATGCTGCTGCTCGACGCGATGATGCCGCGCAAGTCCGGGATCGACGCCCTGCGCGAGCTGCGCGCCGCCGGCTGGGAGGTCCCGGCGCTGATCGTCAGCGCTCACCAGAACCCGGGCGACGCCGACGCGCCCACCGACGATCTCGGGATCGAGGCCTACATCACCAAGCCGATCGACTTCGACCTGCTGCTCGAGACAATCGCCGAGCTGACCGCCGCCAGCCCCTCCTAGCCGAGCGCTCCGCCGGGAGCGCTAGCTCTTGGCGATCTCGAGGCGGATCTCCTTGCCCTCGAGCTTGGTGCCGTCGAGGAACTCGACGGTGCGCTCGGCGAGCTCGGGATCGACCTCGACGAAGGAGAAGCGGTGCAGGACGCGGACGTCGTGGATCGCCTCCTCGGGGAGCACTGCACCCTCGCGCAGCGCCCAGCGCAGCGCCTCCTCGTTGATGCCGCTGTTCTCGCCGCGGTTGACGAAGAGCTTGGTGGTCGCCGCCTTCGTCTCCTCGTCGCCGCTCGCGTCGCCGTTGGCCTCGGCCGCCGCCTTCTTCGGCTGCCGCTCCCGCCGCTCGCCCCGCTCGCGCTCGCGCCGCCGCGGCCGCGGCGCGTGTTCGAGCCGCTCCTCGGGGGTCTCCCACTCGCCGATCGTGGTCTTCACGTCGCGCTCGATGCGAGTGATCTCGTCGCGCTGGTCGGGCGTGACGAAGGTGATCGCGCGGCCGGTGCGCCCGACTCGCCCGGTGCGCCCGATCCGGTGCACGTAGGTCTCCGAGGAGTTCGGGACGTCGTAGTTGATGACGTGGGTGACGTGCTCGACGTCGAGCCCGCGGGCGGCGATGTCGGTCGCCACCAGCAGCTTCACGCGGTGGTCCTTGAAGGAGATCATCACCCCGTCGCGGACCCCCTGGCTGAGGTCGCCGTGCAACGCCTTGACGTCGAGGCCTTTGTCCTTCAGCGTCCTCTCCAGCTTCGAGGCGCCGATTTTGGTCCGGGTGAAGATGATCGCCTGCTCGGGTTCTTCGGTCTTCAGGAGCTCGACCAGGCGCGCGGCCTTCTCCTTGGCGGGGACCTCGACGAAGGCCTGGGAGATCTTGTCGACCGTCAGCTGTTTCGGGGTGATTTTGATCGTCACCGGGTCGTACATGTAGCCCTCGGCGAGCTTCTTGATCGGCGGCGGCATCGTCGCCGAGAAGAGCGCCGTCTGGCGCCCGCTCGGGCACATCCGCAGGATCTTCTCGACGTCTTCGATGAAGCCCAGGTCGAGCATCTCGTCGGCCTCGTCGAGGACCACGAAGCGGGCCGCGGTCAAGACCAGCGAGCGGCGCGACATCAGGTCCATCATCCGGCCGACGGTGGCGACGACGACGTGGGCGCCGGAGCGCAGCTGCGACTGCTGCGAGCGGATCGGGGCACCGCCGAAGACGGCGACGATCTCGATGTCGAGATGCTCGGCGAAGGTGCGAAGCGCCTGCGTCACCTGGATGCAGAGCTCGCGGGTCGGGGTGAGGACGATCGCCTGGACCTCTTGGTTCTCGGGGTCGAGGTACTGCAGTAGCGGCAGCCCGAAGGCGGCGGTCTTGCCGGTCCCGGTCTGGGCCTGGCCGATCACGTCGTGGCCGCCGAGCAGCTCCGGGATCGCCTGCTCCTGGATCGGCGTCGGCTCCTCGAAGCCGAGCTCGTCCAGCGCCTGCTGGATGTCAGGCGAGAGTCCTAGGTCTTTGAATGCGGTCACTTAGTGGTGGTACTGATGAGGGAGATCACTTGGAAGGGTCCAGCAAGAGCTTGCCGGTGGTGCGGCGGGCGATCAGGTCTTCGTGCGCCCGTTTCGCCTCCGACAGCGGGTAGACCTCACCGATCGTAACCTGCAGCTCGCCTTTGGCGATTGCGCCGAGCAGATCGCCGATCATCGGCACCAGCAGATCGGGGCGCATCAGCAGGTGGGCGAGCCAGAAACCGATCACCGCCTTGGAGCCGCGCAGCAGCGAAGCGGTGGAGATCTCGCGCTGTTCGCGCGAGGCGATGCCGAAGACGACCATCCGGCCCAGCGGCGCCAGCACGCCCATCTCGGCGTCGAAGGCGTCGCCGCCGCTCATGTGGAGGACGGCGTCGACGCGCTTGCCCTCGTTGGCCTCGCGGATCGCGGCGGCAAGGTCCTCGGCCCGCGAGTCGACGGTCGCGTCGGCCCCGAGGCTCTTCACCAGCTCGCGCTTCTCCTCACTGGAGGCGAGGCCGATTACCTTCGCGCCGGCGCGTTTGGCCAGCTGCACGGCCAGCGTCCCGGTGCCGCCTGCGGCAGCCTCGATGACGATCGTCTCGCCCGGCTCGATCCGGGCGCAGCGGTGGACCAGGGCCATCGCGGTGAGGCCCTGTAGCAAGCCACCCGCCGCCTGGTCGTAGTCGACCCCCTCCGGCAGCTCGATCAGCTGCGCCTGGGGGACCGCGACCTTCTCGGCGTAGCCGCCGCTGCCGAGCAGGGCGACGACGCGGCGGCCGTCGTTGGTCTGGCCGGCGATCTCGGCCCCCGGGATCAGGGGCAGGGTCTGCTCGGCCAGGTAGTCGTTGCGGGAGGCGTGGGTATCGGCGAAGTTGATGCCGCTGCGCTTGACGTTGACGACGATCTCGGCGAGCTTCGGGCTCGGATCCGGGACGTCGCGGTAGTCGAGGACCTCGGGACCGCCGAACTCGTCGATCTGGATCGCTTTCATCGGGCGGTGAGTCTCGCAGGCCAGCCGCTAGGCTGCCGTCCGCATGGCACTCACGGTCGTCGGTTCAATCGCCTTTGATGCAGTCAAAACGCCCTTTGGGGAGCGCGAGCGGATGCTCGGCGGCGCCGCCGTCCATTTCTCGCTCGCGGCCAGCTTCTTCACCGAGGTGCGCCCGGTCGGGCCGGTCGGCGACGACTTCGGCGCCGAGCAGTTCGAGGTTCTCGAACGGCGCGGGGTGATCGTCGAGGACGTCGAGCGGGTCGAGGGCGGCCAGTCCTTCTTCTGGCGCGGCCGTTACGAGTACGACCTCAACGTCGCCCACACCGAGGACACCCAGCTCGGCGTCTTCGCCGAGTTCGAGCCGAAGCTCTCGGCGGCCTCGCAGGCGGCCGACACCCTCTTCCTCGCCAACATCCAGCCGGACCTGCAACGCCAGGTGCGGGCCCAGTGCGGCGCGGCGCGGCTCAGCGGCCTCGACTCGATGAACCTCTGGATCGAAACCGCCAAGGACTCGCTCAGCGCGGCGATCGCCGAGGTCGATGTCCTGGTCGTCAACGACGCCGAGATCCGGATGCTGACCGGCGAGTCGAACCTCGCCCGGGCGGCCCGCACGGTGATGGACATGGGGCCGCGCGCGGTGGTCGCCAAGCAGGGCGAGTACGGCGCCGCGCTCTTCACCGAGTCCGGTTTCTTCGCCCTGCCCGGGTTCCCGCTGGAGGACGTGCGCGACCCGACCGGCGCCGGCGACAGCTTCGCCGGCGGCTTCTTCGGCTACCTCGACAGCGTCGCCGAGATCGACGACGAGGAGCTGCGGCGGGCGATGGGTTTCGGCACCGTCCTCGCCTCCTTCAACGTCGAGGAGTTCGGCACCGAGCGGGTGGCGCGACTGACCCGCGAGGAGATCGACTCCCGCTTCGAGCAGCTGCGCTCGATGACCCAGTTCCAGGGTCCCGTCGCCTCTTGACGCTTCTTAACAGCCGATGGGGGCGAAGTGACAGAATGGGCGCCGCCCCATGGCTTCTGACTCGCTGACGATCACCGACAACCGCACCGGCAAGAGCTACGAGGTGCCGATCTCCGACGGCACGGTGCGGGCGATGGACCTGCGCCAGATCAAAGTCGACGAGGACGAATTCGGGATGATGGCCTACGACCCGGCCTTCACCAACACGGCCTCCTGCCGCTCGTCGATCACCTACATCGACGGCGCCGCCGGGATCCTCGAACATCGCGGCTACTCGATCGAGCAGCTGTGTGAGAAGTCGACCTTCCTCGAGGTCGCCTACCTGCTGATCTTCGGCCAGCTGCCGACCGCGCCGCAGCTCGATCGCTGGGTCTACGACATCACCCACCACACCTTCGTCCACGAGGACCTCAAGCACTTCTTCGAGGGCTTCCGCTACGACGCCCACCCGATGGGGATGCTGCTGGCCGGCTTCGGCGCCCTCTCGACCTTCTACCCCGACGCGAAGCAGATCGACGACCCCGAAGAGCGCTACATGGCGGCGGTGCGGCTGATCGCCAAGGTGCCGACCCTGGCCGCCTTCTCCTACCGGCACAACATGGGGCTCCCCTACGTCTATCCCGACAACGAGCTCAACTACGCCGAGAACTTCCTCTCGATGGTCTTCAAGAAGACCGAAGACCGGCACATCCCCAAGGAGGCGCTGACCAAGGCGCTCGACGTGCTCTTCATCCTCCACGCCGACCACGAACAGAACTGCTCGACCAGCGCCGTGCGCGGGGTCGGGTCCTCCGACGTCGACCCCTACTCGGCGGTCGCGGCCGGGGTGGCGGCGCTCTACGGCCCGCTCCACGGCGGCGCCAACGAGGCGGTGCTGCGGATGCTGCGGCGGATCGAGTCGCCGGAGAACATCCCCGACTTCCTCGAGCGGGTGAAGCAGCGCGAGGAGAAACTGATGGGCTTCGGCCACCGGGTCTACAAAAACTACGACCCGCGGGCGCGGATCATCCAGCAGTAC